>JABDBL010000020.1 GCA_013288645.1 Candidatus Melainabacteria bacterium | reverse complement strand
CCCGGACGGGATTATTTTACAAGAATTAGGTATATAATGAACTAAAACGTCCCGTACAGGATCATTATTATGCCGCTAAGAAATGCCCATGACTTTGGCAAGCTAATTCGAGATACTCGCAAATCCAGCAATGTAACTCAAAAAGAGTTAGCAGCTGCCTGCGGAACAGGGATTCGTTTTATAAGAGAATTAGAAAAGGGAAAACCGACTTGTGAATTAGAAAAAGCATTATTGGTCACCACCATGCTAGGTATCAAGCTAGAAATTGCTTCGCCGGTAATGACAAAGGAGTGAGTAGATGACAGATGAAAAAATATTGTCAGTGCGCATGCATGGTGAACATATCGGGCTATTGGAGCAAACCTCAACAGGAAAGATGCAATTCACTTATGCGGTGAAAGCTCCTTATAGATTATCAATAGGAATGGAAGTGCAAGAGCAATCTTATGATGAAATTAGGACAGAAGCCTATTTCGGAGGATTATTACCGGAAAGTGAGATGGCGCGAAAAAAAATTGGGCAGAGATATGGCGTAAATCATAACAACAGTTTTGCCTTGCTTAAAGCAATTGGATATGATTGCGCCGGAGCTGTTTCTTTGCATTCAACTGAAGAGCCAATGGCTAAAGCAAGCAAAGTCTTTTCATTGAAAGGTGAAATATTTTCGCAAAGTGAACTTCATCAACACATTCAAGAGTTACCTAAAAAACCTTTATTTTTAGGAGTGGAAGCACTACGCTTGTCTCTTGCTGGAGTTCAAGACAAGGCCGCTATTTGTCTGATTGAAAATAAAATAGCCATTCCCACAGATGGTTGTCCAACAACTCACATTCTTAAGCCAGCCATTAAAGGCTATGATGGTATCATTCAGAATGAATATCTTTGTTTAAAAATTGCTGCTCGTATTGGTTTAACTGTGCCAAAAGTGGAAATACGCTGGGCAGAAAAAACACCTTATTTATTGGTGGAAAGATACGATCGTCTTATAAAAAATAATAAGGTTAGTCGAATTCATCAAGAAGATTTTTGCCAAGCACTAGGAATATTAACAGCTAAAAAATATCAAAGTGATGGTGGTCCAAATTTTAAAAGCTGTTTTGATTTACTGCGAAATACCAGTCAACCAGTAAAAGACAGAAATGTATTGGCTTCGTTGATGGTTTTTAATTACTTAATCGGCAATATGGACGCGCATGGGAAAAATTTTTCTTTGCTACATGCCAATAATGTACAGATTGCCCCGGTTTATGACGTTCTCTGTACAAATATTTATGATGATCTGGCCAAAAAAATGGCCATGAAAATTGGCGGGTATTATGAAATTGATAAAATCCACCCTCGCCATTGGGAGCGAGAAAGCAAAGAGATTGGCTACTCATATCCAGCGCTAAGAGAAATTATATATAAACAAGCAGAAGATATTATGAAAGCTGCTGAAATTGAAAGAGAGCAAATGAAAGAGGCAAAACTATTTGATCCTATTGTTGATCAAATGCTGCAATTCTTCGACAAACACATAAGTCAAACATTGAAAAAATTTGATCGGCAATAAAGTTGAAATATCTCCTGATGCTCATTCAATATTATCTTTCTTGTTTGTACCAAACACAAACACAAGACTAATATGCAACAGAATTGAGATGTAGTGCATTACTTGTATTGGCGCAGCACTATTTTTTTTGTACAATTATCCAAATTGGGCATATATAGTCGCAATCCTTCACACCTCTTCTATTAAAGGCAGGTTACCTTGACAGTTACTTTGAAAATAAAGCGTTTACCACATGCAAAAGCTTTGCCACAGTACGCAACTGGCGGCTCTGCCGGTCTTGATTTGACAGCGGCAATTGAGAAACCTTTAACCTTGGCAGCGGGTGAGCGTATTCGTATACCAACTGGCATTATCGTTCAGATTCCGGAAGGCTATGAAGGACAAGTGAGAGCTAGATCTGGTTTAGCTGATAAGGCTGGTATATGTCTGTCTAATGGTGTGGGCACAATAGATAGCGATTATAGAGGTGAAGTGGTAATTTTGGCTATGAATGCTGGCAAAGCAGCATATACTTTTCAACCAGGGGAGCGGGTAGCTCAAATTATTATTACACCGGTGCCAAAAGTACAAATTGAAGAAGTAGACGAATTAGACGATGGAGCACAGCGCGGTGCCGGTGGCTTTGGTTCTACGGGTCGCACAGCGATAATGAATAAAACTACTAATACCGCTAGTTAATAAAAATAACTGAAGATCAAGGATAAATATATTGGCTACTGTGAGTAACACAGCTAAAACAAAAACTATTACGCTCGTTATTGCTGGCATCAATGGACGTATGGGTAAAGCTACGATGGCAGCTATTCATGGTCACGATTCCATTAGGTTGGTGGGCGCTTTTGGGCGTAGTGGGTCCAGTTATGCGGGAAAGAGTATGGCAGACCTAGGCATAGCCAGTACTAATGGCAAAGATGTGTTGATTAGCAATGATTTGGCTA
This sequence comes from Candidatus Melainabacteria bacterium, assembly GCA_013288645.1. Taxonomy (GTDB): domain Bacteria; phylum Cyanobacteriota; class Vampirovibrionia; order Obscuribacterales; family Obscuribacteraceae; genus JABDBL01. The sequence continues at coordinate 44,361 of JABDBL010000020.1, read as the reverse complement.
GCTGCCTATCAAGCTTGAGCAGTAAGCCTGATGTGTTAATTGATTTTACTGAAGCTAAAAGTGCAGTCAAACATGCTATTGCCGCATTAGAAAAGGGCATAAGACCGGTTATTGGTACTTCTGGATTAACAGAAGAACATTTAAAAGAACTAAGACAAGCTTCTAGTAAGACAAAAATTGGGGTATTGATTGTACCTAATTTTTCTGTAGGAGCCGTTTTGCTTATTAGTTTTGCTAAACAAGCCAGTAAGTTTTTCAAAAGCGCTGAGATAGTAGAAACACATAAGTTGGGCAAGCTGGATGCCCCGTCAGGAACGGCGATGTATACAGCACGAGTAATGGGAGAAGAAGGGGCAAGAATCAATCAAACTTTCAATGAGAATCCTATAAAAGAGTCTGAACTTATACCCGGTGCTCGCGGAGGCAAACTAGACTCAGGTATACATGTACATTCACTGCGCCTTCCTGGTATACTTTCCAAGCAGGATGTATATTTTGCTGGCGAGGGTGAATTACTGACGTTACGCCATGAAAGTCATAATACTAAGTGTTTCGAACAAGGTATTGTGTTAGCCATCAAATCAGCAAGCGAGCTCAATTCGTTTGTTTTAGGACTAGAAAGTATCATAGAATTATTTACAGGATAATAATGTATGCCCACAACTAATGGAAAACGACCAGTCAATCTAGCAATTCTTGGTGCCACAGGTATAGTGGGAAAAGAATTATTGAAGATATTAGATGAACGCAATTTTCCTATTGGACAATTAAAGCTTTTAGCTAGTGAGCGTTCTAAAGACACCACTATTCACTTTAGAGGTAAAGAATACCCGGTTGAGTTAGCAGCAAAAGATTCTTTTAAAAATATTGATATAGTCCTTTCTGCTGCCGGCTCAATAATCAAAGAACTTGCTCCTGCTGCAATAGCTGCTGGGGCTATTGTTATTGATAAATCTAGTGCCTTTCGTATGAACCCTGAGGTACCACTTGTGGTGCCAGGCGTAAATGATAGCGCTATGGATAATCACCAAGGTATAATTGCCAGTCCTAATTGTTCAACTGCACAGCTTGTAATTCCACTTAAAATTTTGCATGATTTAGCTGGGCTTACACGCGTAATAGTATCCACTTATCAGTCTGTAAGTGGAGCGGGTAGTGCTGCTGTGGAAGAACTTGAGATGCAAACTCATAGTCTTATGCATGGACAAACAGTAGAGCCTAAAGTATTCACTAAGAGAATTGCTTTCAATTTAATTCCGCATATAGATAAATTCAATAAAGATGGCTATACAAGAGAAGAAGAAAAACTGGTTGAAGAAACGAGAAAAATATTGAGTTTGCCTCAACTAGCTATAACTTGCACAGCTGTGCGAGTGCCTGTTTTGATAGGACACAGTGAGTCTGTATTGGTTGAATTTGCTAGACCAGTTACTGTGGAACAAGGTCGCAATGCTTTTGCTGCAAGTGACATGATTGAATTGTGGGACAACACAGAAGACAATGTTTATCCAACGCCTATTGATGCCGCAGGAAAAGATCCGGTTTATGTTGGGCGTATCCGCAAAGATAATTCTTCGTCAAATGCATTGCATATTTGGGTGGTAGCAGATAATTTGCGTATTGGGGCAGCGTTGAATGCTATACGCATTGCCGAATATTTGCTTGAGCATAAGCTATTAAGACAGCCAGTAGCTAGCTAAAAAGTTTGGAGAATTGACGATGATTGAAAACACAAATAGTCCATTTGGCTCAGTTATAACTGCTATGGTGACACCATTCCAGACTGACTATAGTTTGGATTTAAAAGCCACTGAAGGGATTATTAATCATTTGATTGCCACTGGCAGTCAATCATTAGTTGTTAATGGTACTACTGGTGAAAGCCCTACTTTAGAAGAACCAGAACAAAAAGAGCTTTTTGTTTTTGCTAAAGAGAAAGCTGGAGGCAAAGCAAAAATTATTGCCGGTGTCGGGACTAACTCTACAGCTAAAACCATTAAATACACTCACGTGGCTGAACAGGCTGGGGCTGACGGATTGCTAGTGGTGGTGCCTTATTATAATAAGCCTTCGCAAGCTGGATTAATAAAGCACTTTCAAGAAATAGCAAAGAATACTAGCTTGCCCATTATTATTTATAACATTCCTGGTAGAACTGGCATCAATATGACAGTTGATACTACCTTAGAACTTATTGACACTTGCAAAAATATTATTGCGTTGAAGGATTCAACTGGTAGTGTTGAACAAGCAGCTGACATTGCCGCTAAAGTAACTAGTAAAAAGTTCTGGATTTATTCCGGCGACGATCCTCTTACCTTGCCTTTTTTGTCTATTGGCGGGGCTGGTGTGGTCAGTGTGGCTAGTCATTTGGTAGGCACTAAAATAAAAGCAATGCTTGATCATTACTTTAAAGGTGATTATGACCAAGCAAGAAAAATTCATTATGAATACTTGCCGTTTTTTAAAGGAATATTTGCTGCCCCCAATCCTACTTGTATTAAATATGCTCTTGCAAAAGTGGGGCTTTGCCAAGAAACTTTGCGCTTGCCACTTGTACCTTTAGCAAGTGCTGAAAAGGCTAAGCTAGAAGCCACAATGAAGAGCATCACTATAGATACCCCAAAAACTGCACTGGTAGTATGACCGATAAAACAACTGTTAAAGTAATACCACTTGGTGGTTTAGGTGAAATTGGCAAAAACACTATGGCGATAAGCTGTGGTGATGACATCATGCTTGTTGACGCTGGGCTTGGTTTTCCTGATGAAGACATGCCGGGAGTTGATTTGGTTTTGCCAGATCTAACTTATTTGATAGAAAATCAAAAGCAGGTAAAAGCGCTAACAATTACACATGGACATGAAGACCATATTGGCGGCATACCTTATTTGCTGAAGCATGTGAGCGTAAAAGACATTTACGGACCGGCATTAGCTTTGGGCATTTTAGAGAGTAAATTAAAAGAATTCGGATTAACTGGGGTAACTAATTTACATAAAGTTCATCCGCGAGAAAGAGTGCAAATCGGCTGTTTCAATGTTGAATTTGTTCGCTGTACTCATTCAATAGCGGACTCGTTCAGTCTTGTTATCCGTACACCAATAGGTAATATAGTTCATACCGGTGACTTTAAATTTGATTTTACTCCGGTCGATGGCGAATTATTTGATATTGCTACACTCACTGCCGCTGCAGACGAAGGCATATTATTGCTAATGAGTGATAGTACAAATACTGAAAAAGCAGGGTTTACTCCTTCTGAAAAAACAGTTTGGAAAAAACTAAGTGAAGTTTTTGCCAATGCTCAAGGTCGCATTATTGTTACTACTTTTGCTAGCAATATGCATCGTATCAAACAGATTTTGCAAGCCGCTATGCAGTATGACAGACAAGTGGTAATTTTAGGACGTTCAATGTTGAATATAGCCGACTTAGCGCGTCAACTTGGCTATATGAAATATCCCGATGGACTGATAATCAATGTAGATGAGGTAAAAGAATTGCCTGCTGACAAAGTAGTAATTTTAACTACAGGCAGCCAGGGTGAGCCTTTGTCTGCTTTGACTCGTATTGCTCACGATTCGCACAAACATATTAAAGTAATACCTGGCGATACAGTAATTTTTTCAGCCACACCCATTCCAGGCAATGAGCGTTCAGTAGCTAATACTATTAACGCTTTGTCTTTAAGAGGAGCACATGTTATTTATGGCAAAGATGCCGGAGTACATGTGTCTGGACATGCCTGTCAGGAAGAACAAAAACTAATGCTCAATATTTGTCAGCCTAAGTTTTTTGTGCCCATACATGGCGAATATCGCATGTTAGTCAAGCATACGCAAATAGCTCATCAATGTGGCGTGGGCGTTGAAAATACATTTGTTATGGAAAATGGTGACGTTTTAGCCCTCACCAAGGATAGTGGCAAAATGGTTGAAAAAGTGCCAGCCGGGATAGTTTTAATTGATTCTTCTAGAGCCTGGGAAATTGATGAAACAATATTGGCTGAGCGGCTTGAAATCGTTAAGGATGGCGCAATAACAATAGCTCTCACAACAAACTCTGACTGCAGCAAATTATTGTCTTTTGACTATACACAAAAAGGATTAATTCTGACCGATAGCGCTGAACAGATTGGTAAAACTATAGAAAGCGAAATCAAAAGAGTGATAGAAAAATATAAGCAAGCTGCTGATAAAAAGATTCATTTTCAGACTTATATCCATGAGGCGATTAAGCAATTTGTGCAGCAAAAGTACGAAATAAAGCCTCTCATACAAGTTATTTTGCACCAATTAAGCCATGCCAAAGATAGTGTTCTATCTTGATATCGTTTTGGCGCTTAAATGCTGGGAGCGTTTACCAAGTAGACAAGAGGATGGTTGTTTGGCCTTGGCTCGCTCTGCCGCCTCAGGACCCTCAAAAAAATACTTCCTTCTCTGGAAAAGGCGAGAAGGAAGTACTGGTGGTGGATTAGGTAAGGAGGAAACCCAGTGCTTGGCAAAATTAATTGCCTTGCACTCCTATTGAGTCAATAATATCAGTGCCGAATTACTATGGCTGTTAAAAAACTTGAAGTAAGGACTGCCAAAACCCAGCAAGATGGTGAGCTGAAATTAGTTTAATTTCCTAATTAGGAAATCGAGTGCTTGACGACCATGTTTTCATACTTTGAATATCTGGTGGATATAAAAAGTCTAGCGGTTTGCTAAGATCAGGAAAGTTTGGGGTTGCTGCGCCCTTTGTTGGCACAGATATTTTGATATTGGCAGGGCAGAACAAATATACTTGCTCGCTCAATTTATGGAAATTTCCTTGCAAAGCGCTTGAAGCACCGGCCACAAAATCAACCAATCTATGGGCATCAACTTTTTTCATGTTATCAAGAGTAATTGTAGTAGCAGCTCTTCCGCGCAAGCACTCCACTATATCTAGCGCCTCATCAAAAGTGATGGGATTGAAAATAGAAATCTGAGTACCTTGCTTTGGTTGTACAGGTTGTCTTATTGCATTGATAGGCTGCATACGCTTATCGGCAAGGGCTGGGAATAAATCAACAGTGTTATCTGTCGATGTTGTAGGAGATTTTAGGCTTTTTTCACCAGTAGTCTCTTTGTCATCGTTAAAATCGTCAAACATAATTCTCCTGCTCGTACTCTAGTAATGGGGTTTCCGTAAATTGAGTTCTTTTTTATTAAGGTCATTTTATATGGTGCATGTCATTATATATGGTGCCTCCCATTTAGGCAAACAATTTTAATCCTCTTAGCACAAGAAATTATATCGATTCTGTATTCTCTTTGATAAGCGGGCTGCTAAACTGGCCAAACAATCAAGTTTTATTCAATTGGAGGACTTTATGGGTGGAGAACCGTGGGACTATTTTACGCCATACCAAGAAGATATAAATGCAGCTTTGCAAGAATTGAGACAACGCGAATTTAAAGCCGGCCGATATAATCCGGCCATGCCATTTCCTCATCATGCTGGTATACAACCGAAAGCAGCTGCTCCGGGTGCCCAACACGCAACCATAGAAGAAGCTATGTCGGACGCCGATGCTGACGGTACCCGCTCAATACTTGATATCGAGCGCATAGGCACCAGTCCAGATTATGGAGTTGCTTGTCCTTTAGCCAAAGAGGCACTTATTGAACAATTTGGTACAGACAAACCTACCAGAGAAATGATCGAAAAAAATTATGACATTTTTGAAGATATTGAACGAGGACAGGCCATCTATATTATTGTTTATAAGAATGACAAGCCAGCAGAAATTTTCTTTGCCGGTTATTCATACGACTAAATAATAAGTCCTAATTACGTCGTAAAATCCCCGCCTAAACTGTGAAATTGAGCTCGTATGCCTACTATAATAGTTTGGCAAAATAGAAAGCGCCGTTACGCCAGATTATCGCTTTTTGTCGCGTCTTGATTGATTTGTAACTGACAAAGCCAAATACATGACTATCTATATTATTAGGCAAAGAGTTGTCACCAAGAACAAAATAATGATCATTAGGCACTACGATTAATTCTTCACTATTTGGAAAAGGATTGTAATCCGTATATCCAATATCTTTAAGTTGTTTCAATTCAAATTTTAAGCCAGTAGCCCAAGTCTCTTTCATTGGCTGATCATCAATATATAATTGCCCTTCCTTTATAGCTATGCGCTCGCCTGGCAATCCTACTATGCGTTTGTTTATATGAATACCATGAATCCGCAAAGTCAATTTCGGAAAGGTACTAAATTCACTAATCGTCTCTAAAAAAGCAGCGGGTATAAATCTGAGCATCTCTTTGCCAACTCGAAAAGAGATAATGTCGCCTCGCTTAAAGGGACGATGCATAAATTTACTTATTCTTTCACCAATAATGGCATCACCAGAAAGAAGAGTTGGTTGCATTGATTCGCCCATGAGGGTAACAGTAGGAAAAAAGAAAAGAATCAATAGTACTGAAACACAGCTAGTAGTGATCAAAAACAGTATGGACTGGGGAAATAAATGGTGAGATGAAAAAATTATTGAGCAAATAAGAGTGTACAAAATCAGACCTAAAAGCAATCTCACTACTGCAGGCCTATGCAGAGGAAAAGTTTTTAGTGTGTGGAACGTTGATTTAGGCTTTTTCTTTGATCGACGAAACATGAAGCCCAAAATAAAAATAGCGATTAGGGCAAGCCAAATACATACATTTATGAAATTCATAGCTATATAAGCGGGCTCAAACATTTAGCAAGCTTGAATTATGGTTGATCATATTTTTGCATTTCGTCTTCCAAACCTTTTCGACTGCGCCAATCAGGATCTAACTTTATCATTGTCTCAAATTCTTCCTTAGCAAGTTCGCTTTTTCCGCTGCTTAAGTATGCTTTCATAAGACTATAGCGAACTTCAGTGCTTGTCGGTATTAATTCAATTGCCTTTTTATAGTCAGCTATTGCTGCCAAATTATCATGAGGATTACCAAGCCAGCGCCAACGATTGCGTTTACAACGCCCGCGCTTCCAATAGGCATTGGCACAATCAGGAATGAGTTCTATGGCTTTTGAAAAATTCTGTTCGGCTAAATTATTATGCTTTTCCATTTCTGCTAAAGCTTTATCATCTGATTTAAAGGATTTGCGGTAGATGCCGATAAAACTCAGATCGTCACAGCCTCGCATATAACATAGCTCACCGGAATCAGGTTGCTCAGCCACATTACTTGCCGATAATTTAAGATTTCCAGAAGAATTTGTATAAGCTAGCCAGCCTATAAAGCAAATAAAGACTACCTTTAAAGCAATTACTATTTTTCTGGATTTATTCAAAAGCAATTGTCCTTATAAACGGGCAAAGAAATACAGTGTTGTTTTACGATTATGCAGAAGAAATCGTCGAGGTCCAGATGTACCCTCTTTCATACGTATGCAGATTAAATCGCTGGAATGTAGAAGAGACCAAGCCTTTTTGCCAAATTGACGCAAAAATTTATCGCTAAGCGCAATAGGGTCTCCCCCAGCTTCATATAGATTGGCATCGACTAAAACAGGCGCCTCATTACAATCAAAATATATGTAACCAGTCGGGTTAGTTTCGGAATAACTGCAAGTACCCCAGCCCCTTAAATTTTCCAATTTGTAAATTGGCGTCGCTAAATAAAAGCTGGCAAATTGGTCAGCGCTAACTTTGTCACTTTCACCAGACATTTTCCATTCCATCTTTTGGATACAGAAAAACAAAAGGGCAATAACACAAGCAATGATGCTAAATTGCCAAACAAAACGCCAATTAGTACCATTAGATTTCAAGACATACCTTTAAGAAGTATTTTCTATTTTTTCAGACCCGATAATGTCTAATTAGAACTCCCACTAAAACCTGGGCGGGATTGCCGAGCAAATTTATTCCATCATTTTAATGCTAAAAGCGGAAAGATTGTTTGAGGAATTATAATAGATATGACCGACAGACCAATTGTGATGCTCTATGAGAGCTTGAGCTATCAATAAGTCTTCCGGCTCAGTTATCTTGAAATTTAGCTTGCTGCCAGTTACTACTGTTACAGTCGTACCGAAAGCTTTAATTATAGATGCATCGTCAGTACTTTCTTTTTGTTGTAGTTTAGCAGTACGATGGGCTTCAAGTAGTAGGTTGAATTTCGCTGCTTGTGGAGTTTGGACAAGAATGAATTTACCGCGATCTAAATCTTCGAGAACTATATTATTATTTACTTCTTTTATTGAATCTGATAGCGGAATGCCTAAAGTAACAGCATTACCTTCCTCCAGCTTTTTCAATATTTGATCAAGAATATAACTTGTTACAAAGGGACGTACTGCGTCATGAACAAATACGTAGCTTGGTCTTTTTTCACTGCTAGCTAGTTTTTCCAAGGCCAGATAAACAGATTGTTGTCGCGTGCTTCCACCTGCAATGATAGCAATTTTGTTTTTAAATTCGGGCAAGAAATCGGCTACTAATTCAGCCGCTCTGCGCTGCCACTCATCTGGTACAGTAACCAACACATGCTCAATTAGGGCATGTTTGGCCAAAGTAGTCAAAGACCAAATAAAAAGCGGGGCTTGACTCAGTTGAATGAATTGCTTTGGTATACCACCAGTAAAACCCGCCAGACGTTCGCCTTGACCAGCGGCTACTAAAATTGCTGCTGATTTTATAGAACTCATTGTTTAGTTAATTGATGTTGGCGCTGCCATGAAATGATTATTTGTTGCTGGCATATTATCATCTGCTTTAGGATCTTTATTAGTGGAACCGCCATTTGTAGATTTCGGAGTGGTTTTGGATTCTTCATCACTGTCTGACCAATCGGCGACGCTGGCTGCAACAGTATTATTCTCGTTAACCGGTTCATTTTCTGCCGGCTCGTTTTGCGGTGATGCATCTTGCTCTAAGCTACTTAGTGCATCAACTGCTAGCTGTACTTGGGCAGCTTGCGAGGCAATCTCTGTCCCAATAGGCTCCAGCGGTGACTGGCTTTCTAAAGGTGGTTCTAATTGATGACCAGACTCATCCAATTTTTCTTCTTTATCTTGTTCTTTGAGCTGAGTACGCAATGCCTTAGCATCTTGCGAAAGTCTAAAATATTCTTGAAATTTCTTTGTAGTACTAAGCAAGTGAGATCTGCCTTCTTCTTTCTTAGTAATGAGCTCTTTTTCCAATAATGCAGTTATATGTTCGTAAGCACCAGCTCCCCGGATGCGAACGATCTCAGATTGCATTACTGGCTGCTTTATAGCTATAGCAGACAAAGTACGTACAACAGCCACAGGTAAATCAATTGGCGCCAAATCATTTGCCAGGTTGGCAAACTCGTCTTTAACTTGCATCATATAACCGTCATCGTCATCCGATATTTCTAAAGCACAGTCGCGCTGCTCATAATCGTAAATAAGTTGCATAATGGCTTGTCTAACTAATTGCACATCTTCATTGACCAGTTTAGCCACTACTGCTGCTACCACTGGTTTATCGGTTAAAAATAATACTGCTTCAACTCGCGATTTTAAGCTCATGAAGCCTCCATTTGTTTAGGCAAATTTTTAGCCTCTTTTATTTCGTCCATGCGCATTATGCTAAGTGGTCCATAGAAACTGTCTTGCTCAAGAGTTATTTTACCGGCATTTGCTAAAAATAATATAGCAAGAAATGCATCTACCCAGTCTGATTTTTGTCCTAATCTTACGATCAGGTCTAACAAACCTAAGCTTTGGCCAGGCAAAAAGTGATTGATCAAAATTCTTTCTACTTTATCAATTGTTACGTCAATGTCTTCATCGTGCGCTAAGTCTAAGATATCATCTACATCATTAATTGCATGCATACCATCCATCTGAATACGTACTATGGGAACACGTTCTATTCGTAATTTTTCAATACGTTCGGCTTCTCTTAAGGCTGCTATCAGTTCGTCCAGGGTTACTTTGCGCGGTCGATTGGCTTTATTAGCTACTCTGCGAATAAGCGCTTTTTCTAAGTCTACTAGCGTAATTTGACGAGCAATTAAGTTTTTATCCGAATCATAGATAAATTCGCCACCATCTTCGTCAAATTCCAAATAATCATCATTAACGGGCGACTTATAGGCTAATAATGCCTCTGCTTTCATTCTCAAAAGAACTGAGGCATGAAAAATTACTTTGCCGCTTTGTCGGAGATTTTCTTTTGGTGCAGCGGCGATTGCCTGTAAAAATTTGTCGGTGACATAAATGATATCCACGTCTTTAGGGTCAATTTCACCTTTTTCAGCTAATTGGACAATAAATTCAATACCGCCAGCTACTTCTAAAGCTGCAGATAAAGAAATAGGCTGAGCATTAGTAGATGCCTGCCTTAGCAGCTGAATTCTTTGATCTTCATTGTCTGTATTGTTTTCTAACATAGGTCACATAATTAGAGGATAAAATTTAGGCAGTAACTGCCTGTTTTTCGTCTTCTTGAGCAGCTAATTCTTCTTCGGTAGGCAACTTAATTTCTTGAATACCTACTACTTTGGAATAACCATCTGATCTTAAAGATACTCCAATGGCATGATCGGCATTTTCAATCATTGGACGGCGTAAGCTTACAACAACAAATTGGGCACTGGCAGATTGCGCTCTGACCATTCTAGCCAGACGTTCAGCATTGGAACCGTCCAACATCATATCTACTTCATCAAAGGCATAAAATGGAGCGGGGGCGTATCTTTGGAAAGCAAATACAAAAGATAATGCTGTCAGTGATTTTTCACCACCAGACAGAGCTTCAATTCGTTGCATTTTCTTATCCCGTGGCTGAGCACGAATAATTAAACCGCCGGTAAAGGGGGAATCTGGATTTTCTAATTCTAGACGGCCATGTCCGCGTGATAATTCGGCAAATATTTCTTGGAAATTAATATTAATAGCATCAAAGGCTTCCATAAATGTACGTTTCTTGAGTTCATCAAAGCCGGATATTTTCTGTTCTACTTCCGCTTTTTCATTCAGTAAAACATCTATGTTGGTTTGCAATTCATGATGTCTTTCTTCAGCAATGTTATATTCATCAAGCGCTTTCATATTGACCGGCTCTAGCGCACGCATACGACGCTCTAATTTTTCTACCTGATTTTTAAGCTGTTCGACATTGGCTTGTGATAGTGGCTGGAAGTCAGGGTTAGCAGCTTTAATTAATTCAATTTGTTCTTGTACGGCAGTAAGATCTTTAAGTAGATCAAATTGACGTAGCTTACGTTGTTGCTCTTGCTCCGACAAATGACGCAAGTCTTGCTCAATTTTAGTACGCTTAATTTCGCCTGCAGTAATAGCCTCGTGAGCTTTTTCTTTTTCTTGACGCAAGTCTTCCAATTCAGCAGATAATTCTTTGACTTTGCTCTCCATGATAGCAATAGCATCTTGGAATTTCTTGATGTTTTCTTCAAACTGTGGTTTTTGTTCAGTTAAACTGGCTACTTCTTGGCTAATAGTATTTAACTGCTCATTTAAAGTTGTTTGATTGCTGGCTTCAACTTGTACTTCAGTTTCACCTTTATCAACTAAACGTTGAATCTCGAGCTTTTCTCTTTCAATGTTCTCAATTTCACTACGCAAGTCAACTGACTCTTGAACGAGTTTATCTAGTTTAGATCTATTAGCTCCGCCTAAAGCGTTTTGCAAGGTATCTTCAATCTGATTTATATGCTTGCTTACATCACTAATAGATGTGACCATTGATTCTAACTCAGCATCAATAGATTCTACTTCTTCGCCGTGCTTGCGTAATTGCGGTTTGGCAGCCTCCATTTCTTTTTCTAAATCTATAAGCTGCTTACGGCGTTCTTCTAATTCTGACTGCCGTTGAGCAAATTGAGTGCGCGTTTGATTGTATTTATCTTTATCTTCTTGAGCGCTTGCTTTCAGCTCTTTAAGAGTTTCTTGTAAGGCAGTGACTTGCTCATTTAAGCTGGCAGCCGTTTGTTTTACTACAACAAGATCCGATTCGCCCTTGCTGGTAAAATGCAGTTTGGATTTTTCATTACCACCAGTCATGGCACCAGATTTATCAAATAATTCACCTTCCAGAGTGACCATTCTGACATGATTGATCAGTCTGCGAGCAACATTGATGTCTTGTACAACCACTGTTTGTCCACAAGCATATTGAAAGGCTTTCGTAAATTTAGGATTAAAATCAACTAGGTTATAAGCAAAGTCAATTACACCAGCATGATTTGGCAAAAGTCCTGGTGGTTGCGCAGAAATTTTATTGAGCGGAATAAAAGTTGCTCTACCTACTTGGTGTTTTTTAAGGAGTTCAATACCCTTTTGAGCAATTTCATCATCATCAACTACCAGATGACCAAGCTTTGCACCAATAGCTATTTCTAATGCTCTTTCGTACTGGCTGTCTACTTTGCCCAATTGACCGATGGTGCCATGCAGTCCGGTTATTTTTTTAGAGAGTAAAAATTCAATAGCCCGACCATAACCAGATTCACCAACTACTTCTTTTGTTGTTTCCAATTGGATAATACGCTTATTTATAGACTCAAGAGCTAATCTCTTAGATTCTATTTCTTGGATGGTTGATTCAATTTCGTCTTCTAATTGCTTGACACCACGTTCCATACCGAGCACAATCGCTTCTTGATCCTGAAAAGAATTCTCCAGCGAGCTAATCACAGACTTTAAACCAAAAGACTTTTCAAGCATAGAAGATAGTCTATCTCTCGATCCTTTGCTTTCATTTTCTAAATGAGTCCGTCTCGATTGTAGCTCGGCTTGGCGTAATTCGATTTTATGCTTTTGATCTTGCAGCTTTTGCAAATCAAGGTGTAATGTGGTTACTTTGTCGGAAGAGCGGTCTTTTTCTTGACGCATCATTTCAATTTCAGCCATTACTGCTTGAAATACGCCTTGCTTTTCCATAAGACCAGTATCCACAGCTTCTTTATCGGCTAAATGCTGTTTGTTCTGCTTCTTTAGCTCATTAATATGTTTATCAATGCTTCTAATTTGGTTGGTCAAATTTTTAGCTAATTTATTTTTTTCTTCAATGATGGCATTTAAATTAGAAAGCTTATTGTCTTCACGTGTTAATTCACCGCGAGTGTTCTCTAATTCTTGGCGCAACAATAATTGCTCGTTACCACCTTTTTCTTTTATCTCTTGGTCTATAGCGGTCATTTCTGCTCGCAAGCTAAGCAGACCCAATTCAGTTGATTCAAGATTGATTTGTAATTCGACTTCTTTAGCCTTAAGCTTGTCTAGCTCTTGCTTTTCTTTGGCAATTGTTGCTTCTAGTTCTTGGAAGCGACTAAAAATAAGGTCTTTTTCTTTGGCTTCTTTTTCATCTTTAAGCGCTAAATATTTAAGCGCTTGATCGCGGTCTATACGTAAAGTTTCCAGACGACTAACTATTTCGCCTAAAATAATTTTTTGCTCTTCAATTTTAGTAGCAGTTGCTTCTAGCTCGTTTCTGGCCTGTTCAATGCGTCTATCAAATTCAGCCACACCCGCGAGCTCATCAATAATTTTGCGGCGCTCAGTACCTGACATGGTGACAATGCCTGTAACGTCCCCTTGCATAATGACGTTAAAGCCAGTTGGGCTGACATTATATTTAGTCAGCGCGTCATGTATATCTGTAAGTGTAGTAACTTTGCCATTTAGGACATATGTACTGTTATAGCTATTTTCTTTTACTCTGATGCGTCTGCTAACTTCTAGCTCTTCCCCAGCGTCATTAGTGAAACGTACAGTCACTTTGGCATCACTGCGTCCACTTAAGTTGTTTAACAGGTCAGGCAGCCTTTCTGCTCGCATCGAACGAGTAGAAGATAAGCCAAGGGCGAATAATAAACTATCAATGATATTTGACTTACCAGAACCATTTGGTCCCGATATGGTCGTAAAGCCCCCAAGTACAGGCACTACGGTGTGCTTACCAAATGATTTGAAGTTGTCAAGTTCAATTTCTTTAATGCGCAAGGGGCGTTTTTTCTCCGACCAACAGCCCGAATTAGACTATACACTGAATCTGGTGTCAATAAGTTTTTAGCAAAAATCCAAGTAATAAAGGCAGACTGGGGCAGGTATTGAATAAGTTGCAAACAACAATTGTACCTAGTTTAGCTAATATTTATGCTCTACACAAGATAATAACTTACTAGTAAATGGGATATTTCCCATTCATACCCCCGTTTGAGGCGATAATATCAAGATAAATTTGACTGAAAGTGACAATTAGGAGCAGTAAATGATCCAGGACAATGAAGAAGTCTCACCTCAATATCATAGCAATTTGAGCCATGATCACTATCTGTTTGTCGACCTGGAAACAGGCGGATTGTATCCTACAAAACATTCTATTTTGCAAATAGCAGCCGTCATAACAGATCTTGATTTTAAAACGCAAGGCTTCTTCATGAGCTATCTAAAGCCGCACCCTGAATTAGAAGTGACTGAATACGCATTGTCTATAAACCAGTTAAAATGGGATGATTTGCAAAATGCGCCTGCCGAAGACACTGTAGTAGCCGCTTTACACCATTTTGCCTTGTTGAGAGGACATAAAGGCAGATTTGCTGGCTATAATTGCCAATTCGACCTTGAATTTCTGGCGTTAATGTGGGGAAGACACAACAATATAGTTCCACCATATCAAGTCCCCTGGCTGGATATATATACTTGTGCTAAAAGTAAGCTGGGGAATAAGTCGGGTTTGCCCAATTTTAAGTTAGCTAGTGTGGCTGATTATTTTGGCATTAATACAGCTGGTGCTCATGATGCCTTGCAAGACTTATTTATGACAATAGAAATTGCTAAACAATTAAAGACAATGCCAGCCCGCGAAGATAAAGAAGTGAGTGGAAACCTAGAAACAGCAAGGTTTTCAATACACCAACAAGAACTATTGGTGCAGGTGCAGCGTCAGGAAATTCTTAAAGAGACTTTTCACGATCTTCAGCGGCAAAGTCCTTTCTGCCTAATTTGTCGTAGATTTCTGCACGATAATGAAACAATTCACTTTCATTAGGAGCTATGGTTATACCAATATTCAATTCATTCAAGGCACGCTCCAATTGACCGAGTTCAACATAACAAAGAGCGCGCGTGCGATAAAAAAGACCAACACTGCCATCCAATTCGATTGCCTTATTTATCCAATGCAAACTTTCAGCGACCCGTCCTAATTTCAACAAAGCAAGGGCCTTTATGCCATGAGCAAAAGCAGAGGACGGATCATGCTCTAAAGCGATTTCGACTTGAGAAAGAGACTGCTCATATTTTTCCATTTCACTATATATTTTTGCGCGAATAGCGTAAAGATTAGAATCGACTGCAGCTAATTCCAGTGCTTGATTGCAATCCGCAAGAGCCTTCTCGTACTCTTTAATGCGCAAATAAGCAATTGCTCGATAATAATAAGCTTTGTCGGAACCGCTGCCCAATTCAATGGCTCTTGTAAAATCTGCAATAGCTTCCTCAAACTTATGCTCATTATTCAGTATTACTCCGCGAGTCTCATATATCCAAGTATTGGGATCAATTTCACACAGAGCGGTCAAATCATCTTTTACTTTAGAAAAATCTCGCAATTTGGTATATGCTTCCGCGCGCAGAGTGTACGCTTCTTTCAAGCGCGAATCGATTGTGATGGCCTTAGAAAAATTTGCCACTGCTTGGGCAAGTTCATTTTTGTCAAGGTACATCTTGCCTCGACAAACATATAGAGCATATCGGTCTGGAGATATTTCAATTGCCGCATTTATATCTGCCAGCCCTTTATCATGTTCGCCCAAAAAAGCATAAACACTGGCTCTATTAGCCAGTGCATCTCCATTACTGGGGGAACGAGCAATTATTTCGCTAAGGTCTGGCAAAGCCTTTTCTAGTTGATTGCTTTGCATATAGAGGCTTATGCGATCGTTAAGAGCAGCTGTTTGGACAGCGTTTTCACCATAATGTATAGCCTTACCTAAATCAGACAGCGCTTTTTCACTTTCGTTTAAATGGAGAAGTGTTTTTGCCCTGCCATAATATGAAGAACCCGAATTTCGCATCAGACTGATGGCCATATCAAAATCAGCCCGGGCAGCTTTGTAATCCGCAATTTCATAAAATTCTAAGCCTCTTAAATTGTAGAGAGTGCCCGGATTAGGTGGAGACTCAGAACCCTGTGTATTAAGCGCTTGGGTAAGATCATCTATACATGGCTGATGCTTACCCAGATGGGAAAAAGCTAAGGCCCGGCTATGATAACCTTGGTAAGAGTGCGGTGCTAAACTTATGGCTTTATCAGCGTCACTAACAGCTGAAACAAATTGGCCTAAAGCAGTATAAGCAAGAGAACGCACACTATAAGGCAAGCTCGCTTTGGGATTTAGTTTAATGGCATGTGTACTTAATTCTACGGCGTCCGAATAACGACCTTTTAGATATACTTGCATGGCATCAATTGCCAGTTGTTTCCATGCCCACAAAGGTCCTAGTAATATAAGCAGAACTACTAGAATCAGAACAAAGGTTAAAGCACAGAATAGACTAATGTTTAGCATACGCAATAAAGGCAGCACTTTGCCCAAGGGTACAATTGGTCTCCAAAATACTTTTGCATAAGTCACATTCCTTATAAACTATAACTTTTCATGATAACCAACTTGCAATAATTTACCAAGATCCCATATGATTTTGAAAGTGCCTCATTTGAGTGGCAACCTATTTGCTATTTACCTTATAATTAGGTCTAATGTATTAAAGACAAAAGATAAAGTAACTGAAATCGATTAGTTTATTTAAAATTCGATTTCTTCAAGGTTAGTAAAACAGTAATGTCAAAAGTTAATGGAATATCGTCCACCACAAATAAAGGTGGCAGCTTAGATCTGGTTGCCCGTGCACATGCGGAAATGATAAAAAGTGGTTTTTTGCCAGATTTTGAACCGGCTGTTGTACAAGAATTACAATCGATGATAAACAAAGATCGTAAACCCCAGCAATCTGCTAAAGATTTACGATCATTGCTTTGGTCATCGATAGATAATCCTGATTCAAAAGATTTGGATCAAGTAGAATATTGCCAACGTCTTGAAGATGGTAATGTAAGAACAATGGTTGCTATTGCTGATGTTGATTCTTTTGTAACTAAAGGGTCAGCAACAGATAAACATGCTTACAGCAATACTACTTCGGTTTACACAGGCGTCATCACTTATCCAATGCTGCCTGATCAGTTGTCATTTAACTTAACTTCACTGGTGGCAAATGAGGATAGAGATGCAATTATAATCGATTTCGTGGTTGATACTAAAGGTGATATCATAAAAAGCGATGTCTACACAGGCACAATACGCAATCATGCAAAGCTCGATTACAAAACAGTAGGAGCATGGCTCACAGCTGGTGGAAAAGCGCCAGAACAAATTAGCAGTGTATCCGGTTTAGCCGAACAAATTCTTTTACAAAGTGAAGTTAAACAACTTATTTATAAAAAGCGTCAAGAGCAAGGCTCTTTATATTTAACCACAATTGAAGCAATTCCCATAACGGTTAAAGGAGAAGTTTTAGATTTAGAACTAGTAGAAGACAATCCGGCCAGGGATTTAATTGAAAATCTTATGGTTGTGAGCAATATAGCTGTTTCGCATTCTTTAGAAGAAAATAAAATTCCATCCATCAGACGCATAGTCAAAACACCTGAACGTTGGGATAAAATAGTAAAAGTAGCTGCTACCCATGGTGAGATTTTACCAGCTCAGCCTGATGCTAAAGCATTGGCAATGTTTTTATTGAAGCGCAAAGAAGCCGATCCAGAGCGTTTCCCTGATTTATCTTTGACTATCGTTAAACTGCTTGGGCGCGGTGAGTACGTAGTAGAAATTCCTGGACAAAAAGACGCAGGACATTTTGCTTTAGCAGTGCGAGATTACACACATGCAACCGCTCCTAATCGCCGTTATCCAGATTTAATTATGCAAAGATTAGTTAAGTCTGTAATTGCCAAACAAGCACAGCCGTATAAATTTGACGAGCTAAATAAAATAGCGGCCCATTGTACTGAAAGAGAAGATGCTGCAAAAAAGGTTGAACGAACGATGCAGAAAGTTGCTGCTGCAGTCTTATTAAGTAAACATCTAGGTGAAATTTATCAAGGTATAGTCACCGGTGTTACTGATGGTGGCACTTATATACGAATATTCAAACCACCCGTAGAAGGTAAAATTGTAGAGGGCGCCCAAGGCTTAGATGTGGGAGACAAAATAAAAGTAAAGCTTGTTTCTACAGATCCTGAACAAGCATTTATAGATTTTGCCTATATTAAGAGTTAGAGCTGCTTTGGCACTGGCGACACAGCATAACCTGGCCATGCTGGGGTAGGATAACTGCCTAGGCTAATTTGTTTGCCGTCAAAATATATTGCTATTTGATCTTCAGGTCCATAAATCTCGGGATGGGCTAAGCGCTTGGTATTAAGCAAATGGACTATATTCCATTCATCATGACTACCACGACTAAAATTGGTACCTGATTTAATGGCATAATAACGGAAAAAATCTAATCTTCTTTGCTGCCAAATTGCACTTGCTGTTGGGTTGGTCAAATCCAGTAATTCACAAAAACCCTCGTTTTGATTCACACAATCAAAGTCATTTTTAAATTGATTGTCTAGTGTATATTTGCGGGCGAAATAAATTTCAACAGCTTGCGACAAAGACTTGGCTTCACCAAGAAAAAATTCTTGTACATCTGTAGGACCAATAAAATAAAAAGCGTCAAACAAATTTCCCGTATTGGGAATTATGTGTTTAGCACCAGCATAATAATCATCTTCTACAATCACTCTAGTCCACATTCTCATATAATCACCACCAGTTGGTGGTGCGATTTGGACTAATTTTTCAATATCAATGGTTTTTCCTGTTTCTCTTTTAATAGCTTCGGCATGCTGATACATTAAGCCGACACCTTCTTTAGTTTCCATTTGATACTTAGACGGGTTAAGAATAAAAAAACGTTCGCCCCATTTGGCCATAAGACTTCGCTCGACGGCACCGGCAATATCTACGTTCGTAGAAAAATGACCACCACCAGCAGTCGATATAGGGCAGCTTTGAAAAATAATCATTCTGCCTTCTATATGCGCACGTTTTAAGTCGGCTCTAACAAGCGCTGTTTGTCTATCAAAAAGAGTCTCCCAGTCTCCTACGTGCCATTCAAACTCAATCGGGAAATCTTCGACCGGTCTGCCTCTGTGCACTTCTGGCTTTTGCGATCCACCCTTTTTCATCATATCAATCCTTCATTAGTTTAATGAGCATTGGCAAAATTCAAGACCCTAGAACCGGTTCTGCTGATTTAGTAGCTGGCAAAGGAAACCCTGAAGAAAAAGCTAGAAATACTATCGACAGGCTTAATGAGGAAGTAAAGCAAACCGAAATATCCCCTTGTCAGTGCAAGGCCATCCTCGCCTACCTTTTATTTCAGGCAATAAGTGATACCAGCCAAGACAGGTGAGCCTTAAAAGCTAACTGGGATTTTATTAATAGAAGAATGCATCGCCCGTTGTGATGTCTCTCATTATCTTGATTTTTTGTTTGATCTTCTTGCGCTAGTTTTCTTTCTCGAACTTGTTTTTTTGCCCGGATATTTAGCTTTTGGTTGTTGCTGTCCCGTCATTCTCATCAGCTGTGATCGCGATGAATTATAATATGGTTCAAGTATTTTGCCGATTGTGTCGATCTGATCTAGAAGCGTAGTTTCCAACTTTTCTCGTTGTTCTTTCCATTTTTCCATTTCTTTCAACATGGGCTCATGTATCTTCATTAGTTTTGAAATAGCTTTGTGTTCAGTCGGATTGAGCAGTTTTCCTGACAATCTGCTGGACATACTTTTCAATGATTTTCTCGCCATAGTTTGAACCTCCAAAAATGTTTCATAATCTTTCCTCACCATGCCCAATGAGGTTAATCCGTAAACCAATTATTAATTTAGATAATGATATTAATCTGACTATATTTGTGTTGCATAATAAACCCTTTGCTATTTCTTTGGATTAAATGTCGAATTTATTCTTGACAATGCTTTTTAAGATGGCAACACTATCTCCATTCACTAAAGTTGGCTCGACCATAAATGTTAGTATAGAGTAGTGACGAGCAAGCTCCACGGATAAAAAAGTATGGGTATTTTACTCAAAGCAGGACATCTTAAATGCTATAAAGACATCGCGTGGCTGTTAATTAAATACGGCAATTCGGATCTGGTCAAAAATGCGGGCTTAGAAGAAGTGCTTACCCGGCAAGAACAGACTGCCAATCCTGCAGCAAACGCAGATGAGCTAGCGACAGATCTTGAAAAATTAGGACCAACTTTTATAAAACTAGGACAATTGCTTTCTACACGTCCTGATTTCATACCCCCGGCGTATTTGACAGCACTATCCCGCTTGCAAGACAACTGTGCCGTCTTTCCCTTTACAGAAGTTGAGCAGATTGTTGTTACTGAACTTGGAGTACGTTTATCTAAGGCTTTTTCCGAATTCACACCTGAGCCATTAGCAGCAGCTTCCTTAGGTCAAATCCATCATGCCGTTATGAGAGATGGACGTGAAGTCGTAGTTAAAATTCATCGCCCTGGAATTCGCGAAGCTACGATCCAGGATCTGGAAGCCTTGTCCGACATTGCCACATTTTATGACGAACATACCAAAGCGGGAAAGCGCTATGAGTACAGGGTAATACTCGAGGAATTTCGCAAGTCACTTTTGGATGAGCTCGATTATGCGAAAGAGGCTCATAATTTAGCGACCTTAAAAGCAAACTTGGAAGAATTTGAGTTAATAGTTGTTCCATCGCCTGTGCTTGATTACAGCACATCGAAAGTTTTGACAATGGATTTTATTCCCGGCAAGAAAATTACATCTATCACTGGATTCAAACTTCTTGATATCGATGGTGCTCCCCTTGCTGAGGAGGTTTTTAGGGCTTATTTAAAACAGATCTTGGTCGATGGATTTTTCCACGCTGATCCACATCCAGGAAATGTCTTTATCACCGATGATAATAAGATAGCTCTACTAGATTTGGGTATGGTTGCGTATTTGACACCACACCTACAAGAAAAGATTTTTCAACTGCTCTTAGCTATAAGCGAAGATCGAGCAGATGCGGCAGCAGATATATGTAAAGAGATAGGCACTGCCAAAGAAAAATTTGATGAAGCGGAATTTCGGAAAGAAATAATCAATCTGGTTCACGCCCATCTTGAAAAAAATATAGAAGATATGAATCTTGGCAAAGTAATTCTCGGTGTGACAACGGCGGCGGGCAAGTGCAACATTCGTGTACCGTCTGAGTTAACTATGCTTGGTAAAACGCTACTGAATTTAGATCAGGTGGGACGTACGCTAAACCCTGATTTTAATCTCAACGAGTCCGTTAAAAATAATGCTGCAGACATTCTGGAGCAGCGTATGGAGAAAACTGTTTCTGCCGAGACTGTTTTCAGGACCATGATTGATGCTAAAGACTATGCAGAAAAATTACCCGGAACGCTCATGAAGATTTTAGAGCTAGCCGCAAGTAATAAATTACGCATGAGAGTGGATACCATTGACGAAGCAGTTCTAATAGATGCATTTCAGAAAGTGGCCAATCGCATTACTTTGGGTTTAGTATTAGCAGCGCTAATATTAGGTGCATCCCTATTGATGCGTGTGCCAAGTCGATTTATCATTTTTGGCTATCCTGGATTAGCCATGGTTTGCTTCATACTTGCAGCATCAGCTGGCTTTGCCCTCATCATTCATATAGGTCTTTATGACCAAAAGGCGAAAAAATTCGACGAATGAATTTCGGACGCAATAATAACAATTCCTCTTCTATCTGCTTAAACGGAAGCTTTTTCTAAACAAGCTTGTGCCGCACTGAGCACTGCCACATTGGCCAGGTCTTCATAAGAACAACCACGAGATACATCATTTACTGGAAAATTTAGTCCCTGCAGTATCGGACCGGTAGCAATTGCCTTAGCCAGGCGTTCTGAAATTTTATAAGCAATATTGCCACAATTTAAATCAGGAAAAATAAAAACATTGGCTCCTTGCTCAGCGAAGGGACTATCGGGCGTCTTTCTTTTAGCCACATTAGGAATCAAGGCTGTGTCAAATTGCACTTCACCATCAATAATTACATCGGGACATTCTTGTTTAGCAAGTTGAGTTGCCTCTCTTACTTTATCTACGAGTACTCCTTTGCCACTACCATGGGTAGAGAAAGAAAGAAAAGCGACACGCGGTTCATAACCGAACAAACGCACGGTCTGCGCAGTCGCATGTGCTATTTCAGCTAGGGCTTTGGCGTCTGGATCTATATTTACTGCACAATCAGCAAAAAATAAAAGGCGCTCTGGCCATTCCAGAACGAATACCGAAGAGGCTCTTTTAAATTGAGGTTTAAGTTTGATAATTTCAAAGGCGGGCAAAAACGGCTTGGTTTCGCTACTAAGACCAGACACCATACCATCGGCTGCGCCATCTGCAACCATTAAAGCACCAAAATAAGGCGGTAACTTTATTTTAGCTAAAGCTTGTGCTTGAGTTATGCCTTTATGTTTGCGTAATAGATAATAGTCATTGGCATACTTTTCTAAATTTGGGTGAGATTCAGGATCGCACAGGTTAATTCTTGAAATATTTATGTTTAAAGACTGAGCAAGATGCTCAATTTCAGTCTTTCTACCTAACAGAATGGGCTTAGCCAAGTTATTCTCTACAAGGAAAGCTGCTGCTCTTATTGCTCGTTCTTCGCTACCATCAGCATAAACTATACGCGTTCCCTTGCCTTCCACAATTTTACGCATTGATTCAAGAAACATTCATTTATTACCCTTGAGCTCTTTGACGAATACTTAGTACAATAGCAGCTGGTAGCCGCTAACAATAATAAATTTATTTAGGCAGGAACGTTTGTCCCAGTATAGTCTACAGTCTGAGCAGCCTAATCTAGTTGAAAATCATGATATTCCGGTAAAAAATTTTTCGACTGTCACAGATTGGCTTTGGCGGGGTGGACAACCAAATAGTGTTGCCATGGAAGCCTTAGTAAAGCATGGTGTGCGCACAATAATCTCCTTGCGCTGGAATTTAGTGGTAATTAAAGCCGAACGCGCATTGGCTGAGCAGCACGGCTTAAATTTCTATAGTATTCCACTTTCATATTGGATTTTGCCTACCCGCAAACAAATAGATCTCTTTTTATCTATAATAGACGATCAAAATAAGCACCCAATCTTTATGCATTGTCTGCACGGACGCGATCGAACCGGGATGCTGACCGCTATTTATCGTATTGCCCGAGAAAATTGGACGGCTAATGATGCTTACGCTGAAATGAAAGCTAAGGGTTTTCGTCATATACGCATGCATCAATTTAAATGGGCCGTATACGGTTTTGAAAGACGCTTAAAACATGGCAGAAAATAAATATTTTCGCATTCAAGCAACTTGTCCGTGGTCTGGCGCCAGAAGCGGTTCTATAAGCACGCCACATGGCACTGTTGAAACGCCTGCATTTATGCCATGTGGCACAAATGGCACACTTAAAGCTCTCACTTTTGATCAAGTAAAAGACTGCGGCGCACAAATTATACTTGGTAATTCTTACCACTTATATTTGCGTCCGGGATTGGAGGTCATAAAGCAGTTCGGTGGCTTGCATAAATTTGCCAATTGGCCCAAGCCCATATTAACTGACTCCGGCGGCTTTCAGGTTTTTAGTTTAGATGGTCTGCGCAAAATCACAGATGAAGGCGTTGTCTTTAAAGACCATATAAGCGGACAAGAACATTTTATTGGTCCTAAAGAATCAATGCATATCCAAAACATCATCGGCGCCGATATTATTATGGCTTTTGATGATTGTGTCAAGAATCCAGCTACACATGAGCAGGCAAAAGCTGCTATGGAACGTACTCATAAGTGGCTAGCTGGATGTATTGAATATCACAAGCGTAAAGATGATCAGGCATTATTTGGCATTATTCAAGGCAGTACTTACGAAGATTTACGTGAAATTTCAGCAAATTATGTTACTAACTGTGACTTGCTTGGGTATGCAATAGGGGGAGTAGCGGTGGGAGAAGAAAGACAAGCTATTGAACATATTACTGCTTTTACTGCTAAATTTTTACCCGAAAATAAGCCCCGTTATATTATGGGTATAGGTACACCTTGGGATATTGCTTATGCCATTAAATGTGGTATCGATATGTTTGATTGTGTTTCACCAACAAGATTAGCCAGGCATGGAGCCGCTTTTGCTAGCGAAGGTAGGCTAGCGCTTAAATCGAGCCGTTTTGCTTTAGATGCAAAACCATTAGACGCAGATTGCACTTGCTATACATGCAAAAACCATAGCCGCGCTTATTTGCATCATCTTGTACGTATAAAAGAAATGACAGCCAGCACTTTGCTATCCATTCACAATATAAATTTTTTGGTTACTATTGCCAAAAAATGTCGGCAGGCTATTATGGATGGCAGTTTCAGGCAATTATTCGAACAATATTCTTTGCAGTATAAAGAGCAAGAGAGTCCAATCACGAAAACACAAGAAAATGACTAATATTTTCATCAGGATTTCCAATGGAAAATAAAGATCAGCAACCATGGCAAAAAGCAGCAAACAAAGGCATTAATAGTGGTGCCGCAAAACCAGACATTGAGAGCACTTTAAAAACAGGTATTGAAATCAAAGAGACAGAACAGCAACTTGCTTTGACGCCTGCCAACGATATTAAGCCCGAAAGAAAAAAATTATTAGAGACAAAAACTATTGATGGGGACGATCAAAAGAGCAATGTGCTGCCTAAAAGCAATATAAAGAAATTAAGCAGCAATGAAAAATCTTCTTCTGGAGAGTCCGTTAGCCAGAACCACGGTTTCATCGTAGTCATAGTTTTAATCATGTGCTTGTCAATAGCTGCTATGTCTCCAGCTATTATCGGCACGAGGCTATCTGCTCTTTATGCTGTCCGTAACGCTTTACCTGCAGCCCAGTCCATCCAGATAATTTTAGCTTATGCGGACAACTTAGCATCAACAAAACATTATGACCAAGCAATTAACATTTATAAAATTGCTGCAACAAAAATCCAACAGCTTAATCTGGATAAACAGTTATTGAGCTTAGCAGACTTTAAATTAGCACAAGTATTGAGTGAGGTTAAGTCATCAAAAGATAAAGCGATGGACGACCTTATAAATGAGGCACTGACTAATCTGGGCGATCCTAATGATCATACTCCTACTAATTTAGTGGAGACGATTCGCAAATTGGGCGTCTACTATATAGATAAAGACGATCCATACAGAGCCTATCCGCTTGTGCAAGCTGCATCGCGCTTTTGGCAAACAGGCATTACACGAAATTCAGAAGGTAATACATATGCAGATCTGGGAGAAAAATTCGAGGCTAGACAAGCCTGGGCTTTAGCTTACATCTGCTACGAACATGCATTTTCGCAAACAAAAAGCTGGGGAGATGCTGATTACAATACATATAGATTAAGCCATATGGGCTTGGCGAAAGCACGCCTAAATAAAACAAAAGAAGCTGTCGAACTATTAAGTCAGGCAATGGAAATGGATAAAAGAGTGCACCGAGGCGGACTATCATACAGTGCACCACAGCTGCCTGTTTACGTTGATAGTCTAATTAAATTGAATGAAATTTTTCAAGCCAAGAAAATACTTAAAGATTATTATTCTTATTTTGACGCGAAAGATTATTATGATTGCCAAAAGAAATTAGCATTGTCATATCAAAAAAATAAAAATAGCGGGGAAGCAATTGATATTTTAAAAGACATGTTAAAAGACGACATTGCAGGCAAAGATGTGCCTGACGTTCCGGCAATTAAAAAAACATTGTCTCAGTTAGAGGCAATAGGCAAGCATAAGGTTAAATAGTAAAAACTAAGGTAAAAAATTAGTATGGCCGATCTGCAATTACATATAGAATACAAAAATTTGCCCAATAAAGTGCTTATGTCCGCCATGACCATTCTTTTCCCGGTTTGGGCCATTTTTATTCCAGCTAGTCTAGGCCTTTTTATCGGGCATGTAATGAGAAATCCAGCTGAGATTCCTCTACATGTGACTATTTTAGGTTGTGTCTCTTTGATTGTTAGTGTGTTGGCTTTTCTCGGATTGACAGCTTATGCTGAAGACAAATATATTCATATTTCAAAAAATGGTATTGCTTTTCCTCTGTCATTCTTACGCATATTGAGAGCAGGACGCAATCGCGGCTGGACAGACCTTACTAATGTTGAATTAATTGATTATGGACAAAGTGATAAATCTAATTTGATTGCTTTAGGTTTTAATTCTGGCGAATTAGTGCCATTAAGAACTACCTGCATAAAAAAACAAGACTTAGAGCAATTGTTAATGGCAATTGAATTATGGGCAACAAATTGCAAACGTAGCCCTCAATTAATTAGCTATCAAAATGATTTACAAAATAGTCATAGCAGCAGCAAAAAAGGTTATACCCAAATGTGGGAAGAAGAATTAGGTCGTCGCTTTACTAATACTGTATTTATACCTCTTGAACCAGATAATACATTACAAAATGGACGATTTAAGATCATCCGTCAATTAGCTTTTGGCGGCTTATCAGCAATATATTTGGCCCAAATGAATGACTTAGATTTAGTTGTATTAAAAGAAGCTGTTGTACCAAAAAATGCAGAGAAACAAAAGCAAGAAGAGGCTGAAGAGCATCTTGTTCGGGAAGCAAAATTTTTAAAACAATTAGATCATGCAAATATAACCCATGTTTTAGATCATTTTTTTGAAGATGGTAGACATTATCTCGTTCTTCAATATCTAAACGGTCAAGATTTAAGACAGTATGTGAAACAGAATGGCCGGGTGCCTCAAGAAAAGACAATAGAATGGGCAATCACTATATCTGATGTTCTAACCTATTTGCATAGTCAACAGCCACCTATTATTCATCGCGATTTGACACCAGATAATCTTATTCTGACCAATAAAGGCGATATTGTTTTAATTGATTTCGGAGCAGCAAACCAATTTTTGGGAGCAGCAACCGGTACAATAATAGGCAAGCAAGCCTATATACCTGCAGAACAATTACGTGGTAAAGCAGTTTTACAAAGTGATATTTATGCTCTGGGCTGCACAATTAATTATTTGCTCACTGGTCAAGATCCAATTCCGTTGGCAATAGCCCATCCGGCGGGCATACTAGATGATATCGATCCGGCTCTGGACGAAATTGTGGCTAAATGCACAGCATTTGAACCAGAAGATCGCTACAAAAATATAGCGGAAGTAGGACAAGCTTTGAAAGAATTATCCGCTAAATTTAAAGCGAACACGCCGATTGCAATTGAAGCAAGCTCAGGATGAGCTGTTACCCAAGAGAAGATCAATTTTAAAATTCATCATATGAATAATCCAAACGATAATTTAAAAGCTCAAAAAAACAATTTCGGCACTATTAGGCCCAGCGATACTCATTTTGGCGATCCTGATAACCCAAACAAAGACATTATAATCAACGCTGAGGCAGAAGCTAAAAATCAATTAGGACAATTGTCCAAACAAGTTCAAAATAAAGGCCAGTTTATTGAAGAAAAAATATTCGATAGCAAAACTTTAATGGGCAGTTCTGCTAATCAAAACGTATTGCCCTCATTAAGCCAAGCGATTATTGCTCTTATAATTATTTTGATTGTCACACTATTTCTTTCACCACTATTTAGCGACGGATTACCAGATTATTGGATTTCTTTGCCTCTGCAGGCTTATTGGTCTTACTGGTTGTTTGCTATAAATCGAGCATTGGCAAAACGTTATAACTGTATTACGCCGATTAGTCTAATCGAATTAATTTTAGTTTGTTCTTTAAACTATGCTTTTTTGCCTCTCATGACAAATTACCATGCCATTATGCTCTTAGATCCATTCTTTTATCTCTGGTTAGCAACGCTAGTTTATGCTCCTTTTAAATTCGGCAAATTTATTGGTAAACAAGCAAAAGATAAGCAAAGAATGGGCATACAATTAAGTCTCTGGTCAACAGCATTTTGCAGTGTTGGGGCTTTAGTATTACTAATATTGCCCCACGGCACACATGGAAGGCTTCTATTCAGCCTGTGTTGGTTTTTATCTCAATCTGCCTGGATTACTTATTTTATTCTTTTGCTTTCGGGCAAAACAAATGCAAAAGCACAGTTAATACATAAAGAAACTCAAGTATATGACGGCAGCAATATAGTTATTCGCCATCGCGCTTATCCTGAATTAGAAAGATGGTATAAGCAAAAATTCGGTGCCAAAGGATTGACCAAAGGCACACGCTTAATATTAATGTGGTTTGGCGGTCCGGTCGTGGTAATTCTTGCTGTCACATTTATGTCTGGATGGCTGTCATCATTGTATGCTAATGCAGGTGCACACACTATAGATGCAGCAGCTGCCGCTGGCAATATCAGATTCATATATCAATTCATACTTGGTCTGATATTAATCACAATAGGTGCATTAGGTGCATTTTTCGTTAAGCCTACACATCTGGGATTGGGTGAAAAAGGGATGCGCTTTCTATGGCGGCGTAAATTTTTTAGCCGCAATGGCAATTATATTCCCTGGTCAGGAATGACAAATATCTATATAGAGCAACGGTCAAATCAAACTTCGGCAAATGCAGCTAAATTATGCTTTAGAGACAATAATAACCGTATTAAAAGATTTAGCCTCAATGCTTTTGATTCTTATGAAGACAAGCAATTACTCTTAAATGCTATTCGTACTTGGGCACCGACAATAAGTAGAGACGCTCGAGTAATAGAAAGCTTACAGCCCCCTTCGGACTATAGTTATACTGAACTTTGGCTACAAGCATTAAGTGCGCCGCCAAAACGGGAGCGTTTTAAACCATTGATAAAAGGTGCTGTATTAAAGAATGAACGATATAAAGTACTTAGTTCACTGGGTGCGGGGGGCCAGGGATTTGCCTATCTGGTAGAAGATTGTTCTAATGGGCAAGAAGTGGTGCTAAAAGAATTCATTTTACCGGTTTATGTAGATATTAGTATACGTAAGAGCGCTTTAAAACAATTTGAAAATGAAGCACGCATATTGAGTCAATTGCAACATCCACAAATTGTGCGCTTGTTAGACTTCTTTGTCGAAGATCACCGAGCTTATTTAGTCTTAGAACATATCGATGGAGCTTCTATAAGAACCATTGTAGAACGCAGTGGTCCTTTAAGCGAGGAAAACACACGGGCTTTAGCTAATCAAATGTGTGACATACTTTCTTATTTGCACAGTCAAATACCACCTGTAGTACATAGAGATTTCACGCCTGATAATTTAATACTTAACACAAATGGCACTCTAAAGTTGATAGACTTTAACGTTGCGCAAAATACTGAATCTACCACCACAGGTACGGTAGTTGGTAAACCAGCATATTTACCACCAGAACAATTTAGAGGAACGCCGACCACACAAAGTGATATTTATGCTATGGGAGCAACACTTTATTTTTTACTTACTGGTTGTGATCCAACCCCAATTTCAGTGTCACATCCAGCTCAAAACAATCCTGAGATAAGTCTTTCTTTAGATAATATAATTGCTCGAGCTACTGATATCGATATCAATAATCGTTACCCTGATATTGCTGCTCTTAAAGAGGATTTAGTAAATATAGTCTGAGTTGAAATTGGGTAAGTTGTACATTAGCTATCAAATACGCATTTAAGCAAAGGAACGGGCCGATGAAAATGAATAATATCAGACTACGGGGAATCTTATTAAAATTAAGTGTCGCTTCGATTCTGTCAATAGCTCCGGCGTTAGCCTACTATAGTGATGATTCTATAGCCGAAAAACTTTATACAGAGGGTTGCCATCTTATGCAGGCACGTCGATATCAGGAAGCAATCGACAAGTATAACCAGGCTGTAGCACGAGATAAGCATTTTGTGGCTGCATTCATCAATTTATCTTATAGCTATAACCATATCGACCAATATAGTCAGTCGATAGAAGCTGCCACTAAAGCCATAGCAAATAATAATGAGTCCTCTTACGCCTATGAAGACCGCGCATACGCTTATTACCAATTGGCTCAATTTGATAAGGCATTAGCTGATTACAAAGCTGCCTCACATTATGATCCACAAAACAGTGAATATTACTACCAGTGCGGGATTTGTCTTTCGGGACTGGGCAATTATGCAGAAGCTATTAAATATTATGATCAGTCTCTCAAACATGGCTCAAAGGATATTTTGAATTATTATAAGCGTGGCTTAGATAATCTATTCTTGAATAATAATGCTCAAGCTGTAGCCGATCTGAACAAGCATCATAATCTGGTAAATCCAAACGAAGCTCATCAAAGATACGACGTGATTTTTTGTTCGATTGCCTTAAAGCGTCTGGGTAAAGATAAAGAGGCAAAACAATCATTGGTCAATTATGAAAAAGACATGCCTAAAGATAAATGGCCCTATCCAGTAATACAATATTTAGCTGGGCAAATAAGTGCTGATGCTTTATTAGCATTAGCAAAAAACACCAATCAAATGACAGAAGCTAATACCTATATAGGAGCAAATCTATCTGCTCAAGGTAAGAAGGCAGAAGCTAAAAAGAATTTTCTTTGGGTCAAAGATCACGGTAATCGTGTATTTTCTGAATATCAATTGGCAATTTCAGAATTGAAGAAATAGTAATTTGATAATAGCGATCGTTTTTTTGGCAAGGTCTATTCTCGCCCACCCACCAACTTGTCTAAAAACAATGTAAGAGCCTCATTAGGGGTTCATGGTAACAAAATAATGCAACTGTGTTATGACGCCGCTATCTAAATTGAGTCTGTATAAGCTTTTTTGGTTACTGTAGCTTGGACCTGCACTAAGAAATATAATTGTTTTACCAGATGGTGATGATTGTAGGGCGGAGAGATACTCGTGTAAATTAGTCAGCTGCTTTATTTGCGAATTCACTAAGTCAAGCCTATAAATTTCATATACGAAGCCCTTATCACCATCGCTGGCTGCCGTAAAAATCAGCGATTTACCGTCGGGCGTGAAGCATGGATCATAACATTCATTAGTGTAGAAATTCACTGCGTTCGGCATACAAATTGATTTGAGCTGTGCGGGATTGGAAATGTGGCACAGCCACAATGATGAGTCTCCTCCCTTAGAATTTTTCATTTGTAGCAATTTGCTTCCTTCAGACTTTACTGCTGCGGCTCTCCCAGCCTTGGATTCTAACAAATGAAAATCAGAAGTCATTTCCTTTCTTTTTACTTCATATGGCTCAACTCTAAGTACCAGTGTTTCTCCATCAGGTGATAATGCGGGTTTTGATAACGGCATTGGATTTCTTGAGCACTCATAAAATTTATAATTGGTAATGCGCCGCAAATGGGATCCGTCAACATTCACAGCGAAAAGATCACTCTCATGCTGGCTGTGTCCTTTAATTCCATCTTCATGCCGCTCTAAGCGAACAAAATAAATTGTTTTTGAATTGGAGCTAAAAACAGGCGACGCATAGAAACAGCTATCATCACAAAGCCTACGAGAATCAGAACCATCCGAATTAGCTATATATATGTTGGATTTGTTTGCATCCCTTGGATCGTGAAACTCATAGGCTAGAAGCTTACCGTCAGGGGAAATGGTTGGATTTCGCTCATAACCGCTAGTAGCTTGCGTTACACGTATTGGTTTATTGTCACCATTAAGTCTCACTTTATACAAATATTCCTTATCTATTTTTGCATCAAAATAAGAAAATACAAGGGTCTGACCATCTGGAGAAAATGTAGCTGGACCATAGGATGATTCGGTTTTCATATTAATACCACAGCTAATACTAAGCAGCGAAATGATAACAGCGCTTATCACTTTAATAAAACCAGACCACCGCCTCATTTTACTGCTCCTTTATATTTATCGCTTAACCTTACTATCTAATCAGAAAAACAGCTTATATTTGCCCTCATCGAACACTTAATCAACTGTTTCAAACATTTTTGAATTTAGCAGAGTCAGGTGTTAACTTAGTAATGAGTATTTAACTTTGGCGCGATACGCAATTTTAGGTTTCTGTACCAAATTTAGTTCTTCTTCGGCTGATCGTCTGTATTGCCATTATTTTTCTTGCCATCTGCTTGTTGACGTAGTGTTTGAGCAATATCTATGCCTGTTAAGCCTTTGATCATACTAATACCTTGAGCGGCAACATTCATAACGTCGCCTGTAATTTTGCTTGCACCCACGCCATCACCACCAGTAGAAAGAACTGTCATTTGTCCGATTTTAGATAATGGGGAAGCAGCTGCTTGAACCATTTCGGGTAATCTGTCGACAATCATACTGGCCATAGCAGCATCATTGTATTGCTTATAAGCCTCTGCTTTGTTAGTCATAGCTTGTGCTTCCGCTTCGCCTTTAGCGGCTATGACCGCTGCCTCGGCTAAACCTTTAGCCCGTAAAGCTTCTGCTTGAGCTATACCTATTACTTTGGCCGCTTCAGCTTCTGCCATTGCTTTTAATCTTGTTGCTTCGGCTGCTGCTTGCGCTTGCAATTTCGTTGCCAAAGCTTCCGCTTCTGCTAACATACGTCTTTTTTCTTGGTCGGCTTGAGCCATTAATTTAATACGCGATAGCTCTGCTTCGGCTGGCTTGGTCACTTCGGCACTTAATTGAACTTGACGTCTTTGCACTTCTACTTGTTGTAATTCAACTTCTTTTTGTGCTTCTACTATTTTTATTTGTTGTGTTTCCTCAACCAGTTTTTGTTGGCTCTGGGCTTTGACAATGTCATACATCATGTCTGTAGCTGCTTTTTGCTGTGACACTTCACCGACATAAGTGGCTTGATTTACTTGAAAGTTTTTTGATGCTTCGGCTACTCGGGTATCGGCCATGAGTTTAGCTTTGGCTCCCTCTTCAGTTGCTTGAGCTTGAGCAATGGCGGCATCTCTTTGAGCTTGTGCTTGAGCAATTTGTGTTTCTTTAGAAGCAGATGCTACACCAATATCAGCTGAGCGCTTAGCTTCAGCAGTGCGTTGCTTACCTAAAGAGTCTAAATAACCAACTGGATCTTTTATTTCTTTGATAGTAAAAGAAACAACAGTCAAACCCATTTTTGCTAAGTCGCCAATGGATACCTCTTGCACTCTTTGGGCGAATGAATCAAAACTTTGAATTAATTCTTCAACAGTCATTGTGCCTAATATCGCGCGCAAATGACCTACTAGAGTTTCATGAGCAATGGTCGCTATCTCTTCATTTGTCTTACCTAAAAATTGTTCTGCGGCTGTAGCAATTGAATCTTCGTCACCTTTGACCTTAACTTGGGCTACGCCTTCTACAAAAATTGGTACGCCAGTTTTAGTAATCATCGGTGCTTGTGAATGCACCTCTATTGTCATTACTTCCAGGCTTAAATCATTTCTTTGTTGAAAAAATGGCAAAAGAAATCCGCCACCACCGGCAACAATGCGATATCTGCGGCTACCGTGCCGTAAGCCTGAGATTATCATGGCTTGGTTTGGTCCACATTTTTGATAAAGTCTTGCTGTTAAGGTTCCTAATATTGTTAGTACAATAAAACCGCAACCACCCATTCCCAATAAAAGTGGATCTAGGCCAAACATATTAATAATCCTCCTGCAGCTGATAATATCGAAAAATAGGAAATTCTATTCTTCAGCAATATACCTCTCAGAGGACAAAAATATCGAAGTAACTATAAATAGAAATTATAACTTCTATAATTATTGGTGGTTTATTGAGTCTTGTAGAAAGATTGGATCAGTGACCGGTTCTACTAACGCAATATGCTCTTTCATATCAACAATCATCACGCGTTGGCCTCGTTTGATTTCCAGTCCTTCTGTGACTGGTCTGGCAGCACAATTAGCACGCACTGAATCAATCATATATACAATTTCGCCCAATTGATTATTAGTCATAGGAGTATTAACTTCTGCAATTGTGCCAATTAAATCATCCAAATTATGCAGAGCTGGAGACTGCATAGCTTCCATTGCCCAACAAATTAAAAAGCTAAAAACCTGCGCACAAAGGAAAGCAATAATAAAAGCAGGGATTAAAGATAAAAAAGACAGCCACGGTAATAAGCGCTCAATAAAAAATCCAGACAAACCAAAAAATGTAAGCCATATAGCAATACGCATAGGACTAAACAAAGATATTATTAGCATGCCTATACGAGAGGGAATATCTTCTCTTTGCACTAAAACTTGCAAGTGTCGCTTTAGTTGGCGAACAATATCTGCTGAAAGAAAATTGCTAAACCCTGATTGAGACTGAGAATTTGTTGCATCGTCATGTCCTAAAGATGCATGCGCATTATGAGCGGAATGATTTATGTGGTGAGATACAGAATGCCCGACATTATGTCCTATTTGATGCGTAGCCGAAGCACCATGACCGATGGCGGCGTCGTGCCCGACTGCAGTACCGTGCCCGGTTAAAGAATCATGTCCACCTAGTAAATGTAAACCATGGTGATCAGAAGCAAGATGATCAAATTGTCCAACCAAAAAATTGAAAACTATAAACCCACCACCAACCACAAAACTGATCAGATAAATTTGGGCAAGTAAATCAAGGGTGAACATAATAGGGTCTGAATATAATAACGATTGCTCAACTGCTATTCAGTGCGTACCCGCAAAAATCGAAAACTAAACAGTTCGATCATTCGGTGTTACTCTTGATCGCTTATTTCTTGAGATTCCACAATTTGATTAGCTTTTTTGTTTTCTTCCAATAAAATCGGCTCTTTTATTTCTATTCTTGTAGGACCCATGCCAAGTTCGCTTTTCAGGGCCGCGAGGTCGCCATCGATATCACTTTTGACTTCAATGTTTTTAAATTGCTTTTCTAAGTTATCACCAGATAATTCGGCTAAAGCAGCAGCTCTTGCTTCTTTTTCTTCTACTTTTGTTTCCATTCTGTCCATAACCGATAGAGTACCGTAAGCATTTGTTTTAGATAATAGCTCATTAGCCTTGCTTGTTGCTTGTGCAGCTTTATCACGAGCAATCAATACTTGCTTTTTCGAATAAGCTTTTTGTACTTCTTCTTCCAGTTCACTTAATCTTACTTTTAAAGTTTCTGTTGTTTGGTGTTGATTTTTGAGCAAAATTTCTTGTTCACCCATTACTTGCGCATATTGTTGTTTACGCTGCAGCGCTTGTTTGGCAAGATCATCTTTTCCTTCTTTAACAGCCATGGCAGCTCGATTGTGCCAGGTTTTAACTTGCTCCTGGTTTTTTATATATTGTTGCTCAATTTGTTTTTCTGTAGCCAAGGCCTGAGCTACTGCTTGTCGCACTTGCATTACATTGGCATTTAAATCTTGATAAGTCTGTTCTAGTAAAAGTGCCGGATCTTCAGCTTTGCCAAGCAAAGCACCAAAGATAGATCGAATCACATTGAAAAAACGCTCAAACATCTAATGACATCTCCAATTACCTTTAATAATACCCAACTGATCTACATCAATAATATGAAATACTACCCAGAAAGTCCTATTGCTAATAGCAATTTATCCCAACTAGATAATGATACGTTAAAAACGATGAGAGGATATGGCAAAAAAAGAAGAATCAATATCTACGAATAAAGCTATGCTCACCGTAGCAGACGGAGTAATAGGAGCAGGCATACTATTAGTGATGGGTATATGGCTTGGTCATTATCTTGATCAAAAGTTTGCTAGTACACCCTGGTTAACTATTATTTTGTGCTTTGTCGGTGGTGGTACTGGATTAGCTAGACTTGTTATTAAAGCTATTAACTTAAATAAAGACGAAATAGATTAGTGTTCTATCGACTTAAGTGCTATTTTCTTAAGTCAGAGAACTTAGCATAAAGTTGACCAGCCCACTTGGCCACTGTTATTATGCTTAATCGTTTTGTATACACTCATAAGCACCGGTAAAGATGACGGTTAAGACGAAATTTAGTGAAGCGAAGGGCGCTGGTGAAGCGGCCGGAGCTAGCGTGTATACGCGCGTTGAGCCGAGGAACGAAGGCGAGGCAGCGCATATGAGTAGTTTAAGACAAATTATAGTGGAGCGGACGGCGCTGGTGAAGCGGCGGGAGCGAAGCGTAGATACGCGCGTCGAGCCGAGGAACGAAGGCGAGGCAGCGCATATGCGTAGTTTAAGACAAATTATAGTGGAGCGGACGGCTCTGGTGAAGAGGCGGGAGCGAAACGCCGATACGCGCGTTGAGCCGAGCAAAGCGAGAGCGAGGCAGCGCATATGCGTAGTTTAAGACAAATTATAGTGGAGCGGACGGCTCTGGTGAAGAGGCGGGAGCGAAGCGTAGATACGCGCGTTGAGCCGAGGAACGAAGGCGAGGCAGCGCATATAT
Organism: Candidatus Melainabacteria bacterium; assembly: GCA_013288645.1. Taxonomy (GTDB): domain Bacteria; phylum Cyanobacteriota; class Vampirovibrionia; order Obscuribacterales; family Obscuribacteraceae; genus JABDBL01. Next base: position 7,901 of record JABDBL010000020.1, on the reverse strand, counting down.
AATGTTAGGCAAAAATTTACCTTTAAGTTATTTTGTTCACGACTCTCAAATATGTGACGCGCCTTTTCTTGGCATATCTGCCCTTGGCAAAACAGGCGATCTCCATGTTGACACTATTGCTCTTACTCTTGTCAGCATGGTTCTTATTTTAGGTACAGCAGCAATTCTCACCCCCCGCCTAACAGCAGAAAACGCTGGCGACTTAGGGCAAAGTCTTCTTGAAATGTATTATGACTTTATGGTTGGCCTTACCAAAGGGCAGATGGGGGACGTTTACAAGAAATTTCTTCCTTTAATTGCTGGCATATTTATTTTTGTATTAATCAATAATTTTATGGGCGTTGGTCCTTGGAAAGCATTAGAAACTTTTCCTTGGTGGCCTAAGTTAGGACATGAACCATTTGAACTAGCCTCGGCCACAACAGATTTCAATGTTACGGCTGGTTTAGCTACAGTAGCTCTGATAACTTATTTAGGGTCCGGATTTTGGGCTCATGGACTTAAATATTTCAAGCATTATTTAAATCCCATCGAGTGGCTAGACTTAGTCGTTCGTCCTTCTACTCTGGCTTTGCGACTGATGTTAGTTATTAGCGCAGACGAAATTTTGCGCAGTGTATCTTTGACTTTAGTGCCTTGGTTTCTACCTACCGGTGTCATGGCATTTGAATTATTCATCGGTGTCATACAAGCTTTCGTTTTTGCCCTGTTAACTTCGATTTACATTGGTCTGACTGTTAGCCACCACTAAGCGGACAGAGCTGTAATCTTAGGAAAGCCTTAAACCTTATAGTGGTTATTAGCAAAACGATATTGTTATAATAGCGATGCTATAGGGATTGTCCTTTCCAAATAGGACTCCTAAACATGGCAATGCGTTTTGTTCGCGATTTGATTAGCTTTACTCTCATTAGTAAAGAAACTCATATTTAGGCTAAAAGAAGTTATAAAGGAGATTAAAGTGGACCATACTTTATTGGCTCAAGCTGGTACTGCGGCAGCATCAAATGTCACCTTGATTAAGTCAGCCGCTCTACTTGGCGCTGGTTTTGCGGCACTAGGAGTTGCTGGGTCTGGAATAGGTATTGGCTTAGCCGGAGCAGGAGCTCTAGAAGGCATGGCCCGACAGCCAGAAATGGCCGGCAAATTGCTTACTAACACATTGATCATTGCTGCCCTGATGGAAGCTCTTGGTTTGATGGCGTTTGCCACTTCAATGCTGTTGTATTTTTACGGTTCTAGCATATAAAAAGCGGGGCGAGTTTTTGAAATTCTGGTTTGAATAAGCATGTTTGCACTTAATGGCACTTATGTCATTTTTATTTTGTTATTCTTGGTCTTTATTCAGTTGCTGGATAAGATAATGCTGCAGCCAATTGGAATAGCGCTGGATAAACGTGCAGCGGGTCTAAAAGTAAATCTTGATGCTGCTAAAGCTCATATGCAAGAAACCGAAAAGATTCTTGCTGATTATCAAGCGAAGCTACATGCTAGCCGTCATCAGGCACAAACGATAATACACGATGCAATGACTGATGCCCAAAAGGTGCGAGACGAAAAGCTGAAAGGCATTCAAGTCGAAGGACGGGAAAAGTTAGATGGACTGCAAACAGAGCTTGATGCAGGTAGAAAAACTTTAGTTGAATCACTCATTCATCCAGAACTCGAATTAGTGCGGAACATTTTAGACAAATTATTAGGCGAGACACCAGCCTTGGTGACAAATGAAGAAAGGGTACTGCAAGTTTTAGAAAATACACGTTGAGGAAATTTGTTCATGTTCTTGTTTGCAGAAGTTGGTCATGAAAACATAGTAGCTGCGCTACTAGATTTTCGATCGAACCTTCTCAATTGGATATTGTTAATAGGTCTTTTAATTTGGGCAATAAAAAAATATCTTCCATCTTTTATCGCTCAAAGACAGCAGTCCATTAACAACGAACTTGAATTGGCTATAAAAACTCGCAAAGAAGCTGAATTAGCTCTTGCCGGTCAGAAAGAAAAGATTGAGAAGGCAGAACAAGAAGCGGAGCAGATAGTGCTTGAAGCAAAACAAGCTGCTGCTAGAATGAGCGAAGATTTAAAACAACAAACTGAAACTGATATAGCTGAGCTGCGTAAAAAGTTTGAGATGGCTGCTCATAATGAAAAACAGGCAGCAATTTTAGAAATGCGCTCAATTGTGGCTAAAGCAGCAATTAAGCTAACAGAAGAAAACCTAAGATCAAATTTGACTGAAAATAACAAAACAAAAATTGCTCATGAGTTTATGGGTGAATTGAGCAAAATTGGCAGCTCAAGTATGAATGATGAATCGGTCAATAGCCGTAATGATCATGACCATCAAAAAGTTGCTAACGCATAAACATTTACCAAGGAGCTTATTATTGTGAAGTCTACACATGATTTAGTCGGTGAGCGTTATGCGAAAGCCTTAATTGAACTTGCTTTAACTAATGAGCTTGTTTCTAATTCAATTGCCACTGATCTAGTTTTTATCAACAAAACAATAAATGATAATCCTGATTTAAAAAACTCACTCAATCATCCATCTTATTCTGCAACGCAAAAGCGCGCATTACTCAAAGAAATTTTCATGGGTCAAGTACAAGAGTTGAGTTTGCGCTTATTAGACTTATTGGTTAATAGACGCCGGCTTGGTTTGCTGCCGGCAATTGAATATTCATATCGCAAATTACTCAATGAAAAACACAATGTTGTCACTGCTCAATTGACTTCATCGGAAGAATTGTCAGAAAGCAATTTAGCTGATATTAAAGCAAGATTGAATGAATATTTAGGTAAAAATTTGAGTTTAGAAACTACTATCGATCCTGCGTTGATAGCAGGTTTTATTTTAAGGATTGGTGATCAAGTTATTGATGGCAGCCTCAAGGGAAGACTCAATAACATAGAAAAAGTTCTTTTGAGTGTTTGAAGTAAAAAAGGAGATTGAGGATATCAGATTATGGCTATTAGACCAGACGAAATTACATCAATATTAAAGGCGCAATTAGAAAATTATCGCTCAACCCTAAGCGTTTCAAATGTCGGTACTGTTATGCAAATCGGTGACGGTATTTCACGCGTATTCGGCATGGAAAAAGCCATGGCGGGAGAATTAGTTGAATTTGAAGACGAAGAGAAGACAGCCGGCATGGTGCTTAACCTTGAAGAAGACAATGTAGGGGTAGTTATCCTTGGCGAAGGCAGAAAAATCAAAGAAGGCATGACAGTTAAAACTACTGGACGCATTGCTTCTGTGCCAGTTGGACCACAATTGTTGGGCCGGGTTATTAATCCTATCGGTCAACCACTCGATGGTAAAGGACCTATAACCAGTAATGAATTTAGCGCAATCGAAGTTAAGGCACCAGGCATAGTATCACGTAAATCAGTATGTGAACCATTGATGACCGGTATTTCTGCTATTGATGGTATGATTCCTATTGGCCGTGGTCAGCGTGAATTGATCATTGGGGACAGACAAACTGGCAAAACTGCTATTGCCATTGACACCATTATTAATCAAAAGAACCAACCTAATCGACCAATATGTATCTACGTTGCTATAGGTCAAAAAGAAAGTAATGTGGGCCGCATTCAAAAGATTTTGGAAGAAAAAGGGGCAATGGAGTATTCAGTTATTGTTGATGCTTCCGCCACATCTGCACCGGCTTTGCAGTTTCTAGCTCCTTATGCTGGTGCTGCTATTGGTGAATATTTCATGAACCGTGGTCAGCATGCTCTATGCATTTATGATGACTTATCTAAGCACGCTGCAGCCTATCGTGCTATGAGTTTATTGCTTAGACGTCCACCTGGTCGTGAAGCTTATCCTGGAGATGTGTTCTACTTACACAGTCGTTTGTTAGAGCGGGCAGCTAAGCTGTCTGATAAACTTGGTGGCGGTTCACTTACAGCTCTACCAATTATCGAAACTCAAGCTGCTGACGTATCGGCTTATATTCCCACCAACGTTATATCTATAACCGATGGACAAATTTTCTTAGAATCAGATCTCTTTTATGCCGGTGTAAGACCAGCTATTAATGCTGGTATCTCGGTAAGCCGGTTGGGTGGTGCTGCCCAAACTAAAGCTATGAAAATGGTGGCTGGCAAATTAAGATTGGACTTAGCGCAATTTAGAGAACTTGAGGCTTTTGCTCAATTTGCTTCTGACTTGGACAAAGCTACACAAGATCAAATCCGGCGTGGTCAAAAGCTAACCGAAGTTCTAAAACAACCTCAATATGACCCGCTCACACTTGCTCAACAAGTATCAATCATTTATGCAGCCAATAAAGGATTGCTGGACGATGTAGATACCAAGCTAATTGGCAAGTTCAAAGCGGAATGGTTTAAATATCTTTCTGCCCAAGCAAAAGATTTAGAGAGCAAACTGTTGACAGGCGATAAATTGTCTGAGGCAGAAGAAAAAGCTCTTACTGACCAAATCACTAATTTCAAAACGAATTTTTTCCAAACGTAAGTAACCTATAAATAAACTACCATGGCAAATTTAAAAGCAATCAGACAAAGAATAAAGAGTGTGCAAGCAACACAGAAAATAACTCGTGCTATGCGCATGGTCGCTGCTGCAAAAGTACGTCGGGCGCAAGCAAGAAATCTGGCGGCCAGGCCCTTCACAAAAGCTGTAGTAGAAATGCTATCGGCTGCTGTGGAAGAAATCAATTCAGTTGATCTTTATGGATTGCCATTGCTGAAGGCTAGACCCGTAAAAAAAGTTGCTTTGATTATTTTGTCCTCAGACCGTGGTCTTTGTGGTTCTTACAATACAAACGTTTTTCGTGAAGCGTTAAGTCGTATTCAAACACTGGAAGCAGAGGGTAAGCAACCATCTCTTATTTTGGTTGGTCTCAAGGCGGTGGCATTTTTTAAATCGCTTAAAATAGAAAAACTCAAAACTTATACTTTGCTTCCTGCTATACCCACGGTAGAGGAAGCTAAGTTAATCTCAGAACAAGCTAGTAGTTTCTTTATTGAAGGCACTGTGGACGCTATTGAATTAATTGGCACACTATTTATTTCATTATTACGATCGCGAGTAGACAGAATAACTTATTTACCTGCTACCCTAACAAATCTGCAATCAGAATTAGCAATAAGTCAGACAGATGCAGAAATAGCAGCTGCCAAAAGCAGTGCTGACGATTCAGTAAATTCTGGCAGACTCGTTCCCGTTAGGCTATTTGAACCCAGCATTTTAGAAGTGATGTCCCAACAATTAATCCCCAAATATCTAGGAAATGTCATTTATCAGGCACTGCTTGATGCTTCGGCCTCTGAGTTGGCTGCTCGTATGAATGCCATGACCAATGCTTCTAACAATGCTCGGGATTTAATTAGCTCACTAACATTGCATTATAACAAAGCCAGACAATCAGGTATTACCCAAGACTTACTTGAAATTGTTGGCGGAGCTGAGGCTTTGAGAGGTTAATTTTTTAAATCATTAACCGAAAAATTAAACTTAATGACAACTCGTGGTATTACTTGCTAAATTAGTCTTAGCACTTACAATATTGTTTATCTGTGCAGCAAGATTTAGCTAGAGAGTCCGAGGATAATTTGAAGGTTTCACGCTCCAATTTAAGAATTGTCCTTTTGGCTGCCTTACTGACTATACCATCTGTAGTGGCTACACCAGCTTACGGCTTTTGGTTTTTTAAGCACAAAAAAAATCCTCAGAATTTAGAATCAAGCTCAAATGACCAAAACAATTCTCCAACCCCGCATGTAATAAATCAAAGTCCAAACGCTATGGACAGACGATTAGTGCCCAGTTATATGGTCAATAGTAATAGCATGAGTCAGGTGCGAAAAAAAGAAGTTAGCAAGTCAACCAGAAATATTGGGCCTCAGCCTACAAAAGACGACAGCACAAATAACAAATATAGATCAATTTCAAATACAATACCGATCAATTCTTCCTTTGCTTATACCAAGACTAATATAAAAGTTGCTATTGGCCTTGGTTTGCAGTCAGTCAAGTTAGCAATAATAGATGGTGCACAATTAATTGATAATTCAACTGGCGAAATAATAACCAATTTACCCGCCCAAAGTGAGTGGATTTTATCTGACCAGAATGAATATTTGACTTTGAGACCAGACAAGGAATTTTATGTAGCATTAAAACAATTAGCCAAATCCTCTATTTTGGCTGGCAATACAGTAGCGACCAATTATACGTCTTTTGCCACTGTGCCAAACGCAGGTAAAAATCTTACCATTGCAAAAATTTCAGGACAAAAAAACAATGCCAGTGGCCTGCCACTTTCAGTAAATAGTTCTGGATACACCATAAAGGCGATAATAAATCAGCAATCGCAGCAAGGATTGCTTGCTTTAAATAATCATCTTTATCGTGGTGACTTTTTAATTAGTCCAGCCAATGTCCAGAATAAAGCGGCAAATGCGGACGAACTTAATACAAGTTTTAATGTAATCAATTATCTAGATTTAGAAGATTATTTGCTATCGGTTGTTCCCTCTGAAATGCCTAGCTTATGGCCCTTAGAAGCGCTAAAGGCTCAAGCAATAGCTGCTCGCTCATACGCTCTGGCTAATCTGGGTAAACACGGCAGTGCTGGCTATGACTTAAAAGATAACACAGAAGACCAGGTATACTTGGGTGTTAAGTCGGAAGCTGATTCAACTAATGAAGCTGTAAATTCTACAAAAGGCTTGGTGATGAAATACAATGGCAAACCGATTTGTGCTTATTTCCACAGTTGCAGCGGCGGTAGCACAGAAAGAGCGGAAAATGTTTGGCATAGTGCTGTACCTTACTTAAAGGCCGTAATTGACTTTGATCAAGAAGCCCCTTTGTATAATTGGACAAAAAACTATTCCATTTTGCAAACCGAGAGTGGTTTGCCCAAAGATATTGGTCAAGTTTTTTCAATTACTATACTGGCCAAGGCATCTTCGGGTAGGGCCACTTATATTCTGGTTAATGGCTCTAATGGTAGTCGAATAATCTCAGGAGAGGCTGCCAGAAAGTATTTTAACTTGCCTAGCACAAATTTTAATGTTACACCAAGCGAAACTGCCTATATTTTTGCTGGCAAAGGCTTCGGGCACGGTTTAGGATTATCCCAGTGGGGAGCCAAATCATTGGCTAGGTATGGTTATAATGCTGCTCAAATCTTATGCTATTACTACGATGGCATCTCAATCGCCTATTAGCTTACCTGTTATAATGCACTATATAATTTACGCGAGGATTTAGCTTTGTATTTCGCCTTTTCGCTGCCTGAATTTAGTCTTCAGTTTCTAGCAGTACTAGTTATGTTGGCTATATTGAGCATACTGATTATTGTGCACGAGTGTGGACACTTTTTCGTTGCGCGATTATTTGGTTTTCAAACGCCGATATTCGGCTTCGGGCTTCCTTTTTTTGGACCGAGTTGGACCCTAGGCCGTAGGTGGGGCACAGAGTTTCGGCTCCATGCTTTACTAATAGGTGGTTATGTTGCCATTCCTGAATTAGGAGATGAGTCAGCAGGAGCACAAAGCTTCGGAGTTGAACTTCAGCCGTTTAGAAAATTCCCGATCTGGCAAAGAATGTTAGTAGCCTTCGCTGGACCAGCCTTTAATATTCTCTTTGCTTATCTTGTAATGATAATGATGCTCTTAGTACTTGGTGAGCCTACTCAGCAAACTACCGTCTTTTCATTAATTAAAGAAAATCCAATTGCTGCTCAAGCCGGCATAAAACCTGAAGATCAGATTTTAAATATCAATGGACAATATGTCGATAGTCCTTCTGGTGCTGTGAAATTAATTTCAGGGCATAAAAACGAAAAAGTAATAATAGAAGTTAAACGAAATGTTAATGGTCAAAGTGAGACTGTGAGCATACCAGTGGTAAC
>JABDBL010000019.1 GCA_013288645.1 Candidatus Melainabacteria bacterium | reverse complement strand
CCACGTCCACTTAACACTGCCTTAAATGTGGCAAAGATAATCTGCCAGTCGAGAAAATAATGCCAGTGGTCAACATACCATTTATCCAGCTCGACTTTGACACTGTCGGACAATTCGTCACGGCCATTCACTTGAGCCCAGCCAGTAATGCCAGGCAGGAATTCAAGTACACCTGTTTGTAAACGTTCAGCAGTCAACTCTTCTTGATTATACAAGGCTGGCCTAGGTCCTACTATACTCATTTCACCTTTAAGTATATTGAACAATTGTGGCACTTCATCCAGACTGGTTTGGCGCAATAATTTACCAAATTTTGTCACCCGGGTAGGAAGCATTTGCATTTCACTGGTGGGTAGATCTGGAGTACCCATATACATAGTACGAAATTTATAAATCTGAAAATAATTACCCCGTCTACCCACACGCTTCTGTCGGTAAACCGCCGGTCCGGGTGAATCTAGGCAGATTATTATTACTATGACAAACAATAAAGGAAAGAGTGCCAATAAAATACATATAGAGACGATAAAATCTGTGAATCTTTTAAATAATAGCTGCTTTGATTTCTTACCCTCTGTAGGAAGGCCCAATTTCATACATTCCGCTGTCGAAGTGTATGTATCCTTACTTAATTTATTCGCATTACTTTTCTGAGTCATGAGCCCATTTTACGGGGTATTTGATAACAGTCGGTCTGAAAATAAACTATTTAACATTTTTCATAGAATATTCTTATCATATGCTCTTCCTCACCTTCTTATGTTTTGGTTTCAGTGGCATACGCTCGGCATAACTCATATGCCTTACGACCCACTGCGTTCTGCTCGGCTCAACGCATGATCAATGGCTCCGTTCCGGCGTATACCATACGCCTCCAAGGCCATTGCGGCTCCCGTTTCGGCGCCTCACCGTCGCCGTCCACTCCGCCATCACTCGACCTTGCCTTGACTATTGTCTCAGTTCTGGCATGATAAGCGGCTGTATTAATATGTATCTGTGAGTATTAAAGGAATTTTGCTTTGCAGCTCTCTGTAATTATCGTTAACTGGAATACCTGCGAATTACTTGACAGGTGTCTAAACACATTGTCCATAGAGCTTAAAGCGCTAAATCTCTTTGACAGCGGGAGTGAGGTTTATGTCATTGATAACAATTCTGCTGATGGCTCACAGACAGCGGTAGCAAAAAATCATCCTTGGGTAAAGCTAATAAGTAATGAAGACAATCTCGGTTATGCCCGCGCGAACAATCAAGCTTTGCAATTAGCTTCAGGAAAACATGTTTTGCTTTTAAATCCAGATACTGAAATTTATTCCGGTGCAATCGGCTCATTAATATCCTTCTTGGACGATCATCTTCGCGCCGGCATCGTCGCTCCACAATTGATAAATACCGACGGCAGCATCCAGTCCTCTTGTAGGACATTTCCATCGTTTACAGCGCTTTTATACGAATTAGTCGGACTTAGCCGAATCATGCCAGCAGGGTCCAGAGCCCGCAGTTATAAAATGCTTGATTGGGGGCATGACGACGAAAGACAGGTAGACCAACCTGAAGGCGCTTGTTTGTTGATCCGAAAAGAATTATTCTCACAAATAGGATTATTCGACGAAGGCTTTTTTATGCTCTTTGAAGAAGTTGACTGGTGTTATCGCGCTAAGCAAGCTGGTTGGGAAATATGGTTTACCCCAAAAGCCAAAGTACTCCATCATCTGGGTCAAGCAATAAAACAAGTGAAAATAAAAATGATTTTGTCTTCACATCGCGGACTCTATCGTTATTGGTACAAACACCATCGCCATAGCAGAAAATATCTTGATGCCATTGTATATGGTGCATTGATGAGTCTCGCTTATCTTAGAATAGTAAGTTATTCAATTAGGAGATCCATTCTACAATTAGGAGCTATCCATACATGAAAATGGATTCTGATGAATGCATACTCATTTAATACCGCCAGCTTGAACTATAAGGAAATTGCCATTCTTAGATTGTAGCAACGCCCTTTTGCTCAGAACAATCAGCTCTTCCACATCCTTACAATCATAAGGTATAGAACCTATGCCAAATGATAATCTTAAAAGACTAGGATCTAAGGCAGCGGACAAAGGTTGAGCGGTTAAGACTCTGACTATATGACTAGCCATTTGGCTGGCAGTATGTGTAGTGGTATTGGGTAGAAGCAAGGCATAATTAATTGTCTCAAAGTGCCCCAGAAAATCCAATGGCCGCTTCATGGCATTAATGCGATTCAAAGCCACTAATGACTCTTGTTTATTGATTAAATCCAGACCCCCTAATGCATTAGTACTTACCTTGCTCATCTCAAAGACTATCAGGCTCAAGGGTGTCTCGTAAGATTGAAAACGCAAATATTCATACTGCAAAAAGTAGAGCAGAGCAGGATAGCTAAAAATACCGCTCTCTTGCCGAATAAAGCTGGCTTTCAGGGCTTGCACAGCCTTCTTACCTTCTTCCATAAAATCAAGCGCCGATTCATTTGTAGCCAAAGGAGGCTTTATCTCAATTAGTCCATTAGCAAAAAAACGGTAAATAATCGGTACCCAAGTCACTTTGCTTATCGGCCCGTCTTTAAAAATATCTGCTGCGGTGAACTTTTTTGGCAAGCACTTATAGAGTTCTATTTGCTCATTTACATCTGCATCACTGTGTTTACCCAACAGTAAGCGTAATTCATTTTCTCCTAAATTATCTTGCTTCTTTATTATTATGGATCTTTCTTTCAATCCGGCCCTCTCCAAATGACTAAGATCATCGCGAATACTGGAAGCTTCACTGACCAAATTGTGCAATTCACCACTTACATTTTTATCTGCAGCTTTTTCATCTATGAAAAATTTAAAACTACTAGGAGACCAAATAACTGTCTCCAATAATGCCTGATCTCCTTGGATTTCTCCCGCTCCGTTGACTAAACCCGCCTTACTGAGTTGTTCGTCAAAAATCACAACGGATGCACTATACAGAACACCATGATCAAAAAAGAGCAGACCTGTGCCTGAGCTTTGATTTATCAGCTCTAATTTTCCACTTAATTGATTCGCAGCAATTATGTTTATAAGGTGCTTGTTTTGAATATTCGTTTGCTCAAGAGTTCCGCTCACAATATTCTCGGCAGTCGCATGAACAGAAAGAGAATTTCCATCACCATTTAATTTAGTGAGTGCGGCTAAAATAGTCTGACAAATCATTATTGAGGCAGCCTGCTCACTTATTACTTTTTGTTGGCTAGGTTCGACTTCGCTTGCTTGTTGTGGTGGTTGTTGTGTTTGTGCTTGAGAAAAAAGTGGGGGCTCATAATTAATAACTTGCCTATTACTTGTAACTATTGGACTATTAGCCGAAGTTACACTGTAATCTGAGCGGTTGGAAGAAGCTGGACGTAAACGCGTAAACGTATCTCGTATGCTGTTCTGTGACTGCGCTTTAATGCCATGATAGGACTGCGAAAACATTTGGCGAAATGGGCTATCTTGCGAAGTAGGTTTTGGATCGTTAATGGCTAAATCTCTATTCATTGGGTCAACAGTCAATATTTGATCCTGAACAACTTCTAGCTCAGAAGTTTCACTAGACCATAAAAATTCCGAACCGTTACTACTTTCTTGCCACAACGTCCAAAGTGGAATATCCTTTTCGCTCTCTGCCCTTACAACCAAAATGAATAATATAGTGGAACTATAATCTGTCCAGGTAATTTCCACCTCTTTTTCTCTATATTGAAAGGCTTGGACAAAAGCAAATTGCAAATAGTCTATCGTAGGCGGCAAAGTCCGTCTGGGTAACTTTATCCTTGTCTGATCTGAGTCTTGTGTTGGTCGAAACATATTATTCAAAGATTCTCGATTATGGTTATATACTATATGGTTATACCCCGTTTTAACGTTCCCAAAGTCAACATTGACAACCGAGTACAATTAGCCTCAAATCCAGACTAATACACCTATTACTATACTGGAAAATCAATAATATCCACAGCCACAGTCCGGGTTTAGACCCTTTTATTTTAAACATTGCTTTAACTTTTTGCCCTATTTTGCCACCACTGCGGGTGCACGAATAGTCAATTAGCTAAACAACCTTGAAAGGTAAAAAAATAAAGTATATGCTGTCTGCCTCGATCAATATCGCCATAAACAGAGATAGCCCAATACCTTTGCGGGATCAAATAGTCGAACAAATTGGCTTGCAAATTGCCTCTGGAACTTTGCAAGGGAACGAAAAACTACCTAGTATTAGAGCCCTAGCCAGTAAATTAGATATTCACCAGGGAGTTGTGAACGCTGCTTACAACAAGTTGGCAGAGATAGGTATGTTAGAAATCCGTCATGGCAGTGGTGTACGCGTAGTACCAAAAATTGGCATAGGTCAAAATAAAGAATGCTCCGATTTATATTCTCTATTCGCACAATTTGTCAATCAAGCTAACCAATTAGGACACTCATTACAAGAAATAAACAAGTGCTATGAACTATTCGTCAATAGAGGTCCTATCAGCAACATTGTGGTTGTCAGCGACAATCCCGATTTTCATCCTGTAATATTAGCCGAACTTACCCCTCATTTCCACATACCAGTATTTACATATACGGTTGATGAACTAGAAACAAATAATGGTATTTTGAAAGACTCGTTAATTATTACCAGCCTATACCATTTTTTATCTGTTCAATCATTGCCTTTAGACCCAACCCGCTTTTTGATTTGCAATGTTGAACCAGCAAAGGAAATTGTAGAATTAATCAAATCTTCGCCAGAAAACTCAATTGTTCTTCTTGTCTCGGTTAGTTCTACTTTACTTAAAATTGCGGTGAATATAGCAGCTGCCCTAAGGGGAGAGTCAATAATCGTTAAGTCCTTACTTGTAGACGAAACTAAAGAGCTATCTTATGCAATTAAGCACGCAAAACTAGTCATTTGCGACATTCCTAGCAAGGAAAAAGTTATGCAGGCAACAAATAAATTACCAATTCACGTATTCAACTTATATTCGCAAACAACCATTCAATTAATCAAAAAAGCTTTAGATAAATAGCCTTGGGCAAATAAATACAATGCTTAAAAGCCAGACAACATTAATAAGGAAATCCAACACTTGATAAACTGTTCTATTGTTCACCTAACTCTTATGTTTTTGACCTATTCTGATCTTGTACCTGGGCAGAAAATCGAGGCTTAAAAATGAATGATGAAGAGCTAAAAGCCCTACAAGAAGAGGTTAAACAAATCCGAAACGATTTTGGTGATTTAGCTCATCGTCTCGGTGAAATAGAAAAAGCAGTGCATCAAATAGCCTTTAAAATATGAATATCTAGTTGAGTAGTATTATCACTGCTTATCCAGAAATTGCTCTTTGTAGATTTGGCCAACGCAAACTCTCTATAAAGAATTGTTTCTTTCATCGCAGCAGGACTAGTCCTGCTAGTTTCATCATATATTTATACAGAATTCACTAAAAGACTTAATGGTTAAGTCACAACCTAAGTATGTGCGTGAGCTAAATTGGCATTATGTTCAAAATGCACAATCTCTTTCAGATAATAATCAATCATTTCTTTTGGCTCGCCTATTTTCACGATTGAACCTTTATGCAAAACCATTACCTTATTACATAAGTCTTTGATTTGCTCAAGATCATGCGAGACTAACATAACAATTTGAGAAGTGCTAAAAATTTCTCTCAGTCTATTGACAGATTTTTGCACAAAGTGTGCGTCTCCAGCAGCAAAAATTTCATCGAGCAATAAAATATCAGGATCTACAATAGCACCAATAGAAAAGGCAAGCCGACCGAGCATTCCAGAAGAATAATATTTAATAGGTAAATCAATCATTTCTGCCAGTTCTGAAAAATCAGTTATTTCTGCTTCTAATTGCTTCATTTGTTTGTATGAGCGACCTAATAAAGCACCATTTAAATAAATATTTTCACGCCCACTTAACTCATAATCAAAACCTGTACCAAGTTCAATCATTGGTGTAATTTTGCCATGTACATGAATACGTCCAACTTGCGGAGGATAAATTCCAACAATCATTTTAAGCAATGTTGATTTACCAGCCCCATTTAGACCCACAATACCTAAGCGTGTGCCTCCATAGATACTCAAGTTTATATTCTTTAGAGCATCAAATTCAATCACTGATTGAGCACTTTTATTTTTTGAAAAACTACGTATCACCGATTCTTTCAGACCAGGAGAAGGATTTCGATAAATACGAAATCTCAAAGAGGCATTTTCAATAGTTATTTCAGCAGTCATTTATGCATTAAACTCTTATTCTTCGCTCTAATACCTAAAGTCTAAATATAATGTCTTTTTCTTTTTGCCTGAGTATAAAGAAACCCAAGCATAAACTAGCTATTGCTAGCAGAATTGGATTTAACCATTCTTGCCCTGTAGGCAAGTTACCATAATAAATAATTTGACGATATAAATTTATAAAATGACTGAATGGATTAGCTTGGAAAAATCCCACATATTTTTCTGGTACTGCCGATAGCGGATAAACAATCGGTATTAAATAAAAGAAACAGGTCAAAATTACACGCACAAAATGTGCAATATCACGAAAATAAACTGTACCTACAGCCAGCGCTAAGGATAAACCAAATGTAAAGAAAAAAGTAATAGCTATCGCTATTGGTAAAAGTAAAATTGTCCAATGTAGTTGTAGTCCAAATAATAAAGCTAGCGCAATCATACTAACCAGGCCCAAGCTAAAATTTATTACTTCAGTAGAAACGGTGACTAAAGGAAAGAAAATTTTTGGGATATAAACCTTTTTCATAAAATTCTCTGCCGACGTAATCGATGAACAACCAGCGGCAATGCTCTCCGAGATAAAAGTCCACGGCAGCATACCAGTAAAGATGAATATACCGTAGGTCTTTGGATCACGTTTAAAAATAAGAGAAAATACAGTGGTTAACACTATCATCATTAATAGCGGATTAAGAAGACTCCAAGCAAAGCCCAATACCGACCGCTGATAACGACGCCGCAGACTATTTACAACGAAGCTAGCTAGAGCAAATTTAACATATCTAAGCTCATTTACTGTCCGCCAAATGTAGACAAAGAAATTTTCTTTATGAGGTAAAGCCATTATAGATACTGCATTGCCAGAAATCTCGTCATGAAAAGGAGACACAAAACTTACATCCGCAACAGGCTTATCGCTTGTTTCAACTGCAGGAATGATATTTTTCGATTCTATAGTTGTTTCGGGTTGTGGCATCAGTAAAGAATATTATGCTTTATAAAGAAGACTTCTAGCAAATCAACAAAGTGCAAATTATACTTGACGACTCTCCAGAAAGGATATTACTTTAATTGCACTCTAATATTTTTCGCAATATAATAGCAATCGAATTCTACTTGTCAACCCTGTAAACAACAGTTTCTAAAGCAGAATTCGTCATTTACTATTGAACCATTATTCTCTTGCGCCATCGCGATTTTTTCCATCACCAGATTGTTTATCATTGAAATAAATCTGGGGTGGGTTCCAGCTGTCTTCGCTCGTGCATAGCCTATATCAAGCTCCTCACATAATTGTTTAGCTTGGGTGTCGAGATCATATAAAATTTCCATATGATCAGAAACAAAACCAATCGGGGCTAAGACAACATTTTTTCCCTTATTTTGCCCAATTTCTTTAATACATAAATTTATATCTGGCTCAAGCCAGGACTGGTTAGGAGTTCCGCTGCGACTTTGATAAGCCATTCGCCATTTATTAGTTAATTTAGCCTCGCGGACAGTCAAACACGCGCTTTCTTGCAATTGTTCAACATAACGGCATTTATCTGCCATCGACTGACAAATGCTATGAGCAGTAAAAATAATTTCTGTCTCTCGCCCCCACTGCTCAGACAAGCTCTCGAAGGCAGCAATCAAATTATCTGCATTAGTAGCAATAAAATCAGGATGATTATAAAAAGGACGAATCTTATCTATTTGTGGAGCATTAGCTCCTGCAGCATAACGCGCATCTTCAATATTTTCTAAATATTGCCTGCAACTTGAATACGAACTATAACCAGCCGTCACAAAAGCTATCGCCCGCTTTATGCCATCATCTGCCATTTGTTTAACCGTATCTGCTAAAAGTGGGTGCCAGTTACGATTTCCCCAATAAATAGGCAATCTCGGTCCATCGAATTCAATCACATTACTCAAAGCAGAAATGAGTCGGCGATTTTGTTCATTAATTGGGCTTCTTCCCCCAAACAACTCATACTGATGAGCAACAGCTAACATACGCTCTTCGGGTACGTTTCTTCCTTTCAGAACGTTTCTTAAAAAAGGCAACACGTCCTCCAAACCTTCTGGTCCGCCAAAAGATACTAATAGAAAGGCATCATATTTGGTACTAGGTGATCGCATATTAAGATTCACCAATTAAGTGAGCAGATTTTCAATTTGTTTTTCCAATTTGGATATGTAATCTTCAAAACGAAATTTTTCCGCAACTAGCTTGGCATTGATTTGCCCATCTCTAAATCGTTCTTCATCATTGGTTAAATAGTATTCTATTGCTTGAGCAAAACCAACTATATCTCCATAAGGAATTATTTTTGCCCCTCCACCTGCAACCATTTCTGGCACCCCACCAGCATTATCAAAACTAATTATGGGTAGCTTGGCCGCCATGGCATCATGTATTACACAAGGAAAAGAGTCTTTGCGAGAAGGCAATACAAAAATATCTGCTCCATGAAAGACTGGGCGCAAATCTTTTCTAGACGGTAAAAGATGAATATAAGAACCAAGATCGCCTTGTTTGATATCCCATTTAACATAGTAATATGGACTAAACCATTCAAAACTGTCCGCTCCTACCCAAACAAAATGTATTGGTCTGTTTAAGAATTTTTCTGGGCGTTGTTGCCAGCTTGACATAACTACACGCGCAGCAAGAATGAATAGATCGAAACCTTTCCTTAACTCTGGAGCACCACAACCTAGAACAACATATGAGTCTTTATTAGCACTAATTTCTTCTCGTAAGAGTTGCCGTCCGTAAGAGCGATCATAATCTCCAAATTCTTTATTCAATAAAGGGTTAGGGATAATCAATTGTGGACAAGAATCTATTTCTTTCTCAATTTTTTTTCGGGCAAAATCACGCACAAATTTAGCCGGAAAAATAGCCAATTGACTGCGTTCAAATACGTCTCTAAGAAAAGTTAGAGAATAAGTATCCACTAATTCATGTACTAAAGTAACGACCTTGATTCCAGCTTTATTCATAGCTCTTGAATAAATGCCTGTTTCTAAGCTATTCAGTATAGAAATTTTTGGTTTCTTTAAATGTAAATTATCAAAAAGCAAAGATAAATACTGCTCGCATTCAATTTCTTTACCCATTGACTCTTGAAAGTTTATTACATGGGCAAATTCGCTAAATTCTTTTTCTAACTCACCTTCTCTTTCTAAAAAGAGTAAGCACTCCCAACCCTTAGCAGATAGTCCTTTAACAATTTGCATTAGCAGTAGTGGTGCCCCGGTTAATGATGCCACATGTGAAAACAGAATTATGGTCTTCTTACTATCTAGAAATTTTTTGGCATTAGTCTTTAGAGTTAATGACTGAACTAACTTTTTGAATAGAACATATTTTTCTTTAGATAAATTTGCTTTCGCTACCTGCTTGCCAAATTCTCTAAATTTCAAAGGCAAAGATAGATAATTATTCGAATTGCGAGGAATAATCTTCCAAATATTTAGTCTCGATCTTGCTTTAATGCCACTAGTCGTTCCTCCGTTAACAGGTGGATATATTTCATACAATAGCTCAAAACTAGGAAAGGGGAATACACCTCTTTCTATTCCGTGCGATAGAAAATATATAAGAAGATTTTGTCTCCTTTCTAAAAGTTGCTGTACCTGCTTGGATATAGCGTTTGTTTTTGGAACTGTCAGCGTTTGAGTAATGCGCAAAAAGTTTAGCTTTCTGATCGAAAAATAATTAGCTAAATACACACGTAAATCCGCTTCCTGCGCTTTTTTTTTATAACGTTTAGCATCAAAAGAAAAAGCGGGGCTGCGTTTTTCTTTGGCACCAAAATGAATATAATGAACAAGTGGATTAATCGCCGATTGACGTACATCTAAATAATTATTGATATAAAATTGTGATTCAAAAAGAGGATGTGGATCTAGACCTCTTTTACCGCCTTCAACTATAAAATGTAGAAGTGGATTATAAGCATTGAAATCAATATCTGGATTATTACTTACATAAAAAGCAGTATCAAATAGAGGATGAGGATCTAGATTAGTCTTAGCACCAATACGCAAGTAGTGCAAAATCGCTTCTATCGGGGTGAAGAACGATTCATTTAATTGTCCTAAATAAAAATCATAATCAAAGATCCCGGATTCTATAATTAGAGTCGCAGCTTTTTTCAGATCATGGTCATTAACAAAACTGTAAGACGAACTAACTGATGATAAAATCCCGGCACTAAATTTTGCCACTAAGTTTTTAATCAATGATAGATCTTCCTTCACATTAATGACTTTTGATCACCGGCCGTTCAGCTTGTTGCTGATACCATTTTATTGTCTTTGCAAGACCTTCTTTAAAAGAATATTTTGGCTGCCAGCTTAATTCACGACACAGCTTTTCATTATTAGCTACCCAAACTGAAGTATCCCACTTACGATTTGGCATAGAACCCCATTGCGGCTGTTGCTTAATATCAAATATTTCACGGGCAGTTGAAACAACATCGCGTAATGTAGTTTGCTTGCCAGTGCCGACATTATAAACAGAACCTGGTTTAATTTCCTTAGTGGCTGCCGCTATAAAAGCTGAAATAGTGTCTTCTATATAAATAAAATCACGAGCAATCTCTGGATCTACTAGCGGAGGAAATTTTCCCTGCAGACCATTGGCTATTATTGTTGGAATTAGTCTATCTTTGTCTTCATATGATCCATAAACAGAATAAAGACGCAGAACTGCTGTGGGGACTCCATATTTTTGTGCATATAATTTGCAAAAATGTGTTGCCGCTGCTTTAGCAATTGCATATTCGCTATTTGGATCAACGCGTTCATCTTCAGCTGGTGCATGGTCTTTATAACCGTATTCTGAAGACGAACCAGCAGCAATAAAAGCTTCGCAATTAGTCTTAACACAAGCGCTTAACAGATTAGCCGTACCAACAACATTAGTAGACATTACACGCTCAATATCATTTTGCCACGAGTATGCACCATGCGCCGCTAGATGAAAGATCCAGTCTGGATTAATTTTCTTAACACAAACTTGCAAAGCTTCTGCGTCGCTTAAAGAAATATCGTGTGTTTGCAAATCATTTCTAACATCATCAAGCCGCCAGAAATCACTATCTGGACGGCAGATGATATGAACTTTGTTACCGCTAGCCAGCAAATGTCTGGCTAAGTTAGCTCCAACAAAACCAGCAGCACCCGTTATTAGAGCTCGCTTCATACACGCACTGGGACATTGCTTAAGATATTTTCGTAATTAAACACCTTCAAATATTGATTAGCAAGTACTTGAATTTCCAATTGTTCATCAGCAGATAATTCGTGAGCAGTGGCAATATTTGCTTCAGTAGTAGCTGTACGAATGGTCCCCCAAGGATAAACCTCTTTCAAAGGTTCACCATTCCAGCTTGGTGTTGCTAAAGAATCAGCTATCTCCAAACCCATTTTTTTGCATAGCTCGCCTAAAGTTTTTTTAGGATCTGCCATTACATCTTCAGTACGTACGATGTGGAAACGATCTGGATATTTTTCTTTGAAAATTAAAGCGTAATATTGATTCATTGTCCACCCAAGCATATAATGTTGCAAAGAAAGAGGAACCGGGCGCTTTTTGGTATCAGCGTATGCTGACCAAGGATTTCTTACAATGTGCAAGAAATGGGCTTCCGAAAGATCATCAAGTATTTTGTTAGCGTCAACTGTAATAATAGGGCTATAGCCAACATACATTTGTTCTTTGCCCGTACGCTTATAGTCTTTCCAAGCTTCAAAAGTTGCTTTATAAAAAGCCGCCATATTGTTAGCACGGCTACGTCCGGTCTTTTTGATATGGGCAACGTATTTAGCCATACGATCATCATCATTAAAATCCATCGGCATATGACGGAATTTGCTCACATTAGGAGTGCGGGCCCGTACTTTGCCTTCTTCATCGATAATGGCTTTATAGTCTTGCTCAGGGGTTGCTTCTAAAGCAAACGTCGGCCAACGGTATTTAAGTGGATACATAGAGTTCAAATAGTCATTGACATATTTGGTTCCTGGTTGTGATTCAAATGGATACACAAAAAGTTGTGGGTGCCCATCCAAAAAGCGATGCGATGTATTACCACCGTTTTCATACATTGCTCCGATCATTAACAAACGAAAATTTTCAGTCATTTTTACTCCTGAGTGTTATTAGTGCGGCCTTTTTTGGTTGGCGTATAGAGAAACTATAAAAGAGATTTTGTTTTTGACCCTTTGAATGCCTGGATTTGTAAACAAAAGGAAAACCAGTAGTGATTTTTTGCGGAATTGCTTCAATAGCAAAAATCTGGTTTCCTAAGGGCCAAATTAGGCTCCCCACTAATTTACCAGTTTTCATATCAATAGCATGTATTCCGCATTCGCTTTTATTTACATCTAATCCAGGAGCATATCGACTGAATTTAGGAATCACTCGCGATGTGCCAACAAAAGCTAAAGATCCATTAAAGCATAAGCCTCTGGTCCAACCAGGCAGCCTTATAATAGGCTGGAATTGTCCATTTTCAGCATAGCCTAATTCGCCATAACCGCTATTGTCAACCCAAACAGCACCTTTATATAAGCGAGCAGAATGAGGACGAGTTAATCCGCGAGCAAAAACTTCCTTGCTTTTCCCAGAAAAAATTACACCCCGCTTATCTACAGGAAAATTTTTATGCCCTGGTCTTCTATTAGAAATCTGATCACAAGAAGCAGAAAAATAAGATTCTTTAATGTTGCCACCCGCTGCTATCGAATTTAACTGAATATGATTCTGTTCAAAGATTGGACCATTTTCACTTTCAATACAATTTGGCCACCAAACTCTTTCATATTCTGCTTGCGAACTAAGTTTGACTATGGCATTTTGGCCCACCGCATTTGCATACAATTGACCACCAATGATCGCTAAGTCATGCATATAAAGACAACCAGGATAGAAACGAGAACGTCTAGGAATTAAAGGCCTGCCTTCGGTAAAAGTTTGCTCTCTATCAAGCCTTTCAATACATTCATCAACAACCGCTAAATCATATATTTGATTTGGGTTTCTAGTACTGGCTATATAAACTAGTTCTTGCTTAGCATCATATGCGATACCGGAAGGATGCGGCATACTTAGATAACTAATATGGGGTCGGCCGTCTATTGCTGTCAAAGCAAGTAACATATGCTCATATTCGCGACTGACAATCAGCGTAATACCTTGCAAAACCTCCCACCACTTGCCACGCGTACGAAATTGAAGCAACGAAAGATCAATTTCTGCCGCTTGGCGCCATTGACTAGTAATCTGTTCTGGTGAACGCCACTCTCCATGGTGATGTTGCCACAGTGCATCTAGATCTCTACTTATTTTAGTTTTTAAGCCGGGCTTGTTTTTTTGAATTGTTGCCAAAGCCGCAACGCTCCTACATACATTTTGACAGCTGAACCATAATTAGTAGTCGATTTACCACTATGTCTACGAGTAGAAAGTACTGGTATCTCCAACATTGGATAATCATATTTACGACATAATGCCACAAATTCAGCATCGATTAAATCATCTTCCCGAGAAAGATTTAGTAAAGGTGTATATTTACGTGGAAATGCTTTCGGCGTGCCATTAATATCCCAAACTGGGGAATCAAATAACATACGGCATTCCAGATTATAAAGAAGTGAACCAAGACGACGGCGTAATCCATCTCTAATTTTTCTATTGGCCTTCACTACCACGTTCGGATTGACCAAACTATATTCCAAAATAGAACGTAATACTTCAGGACTGGTACGAGCAGAATTTGTATAGCAAACGATTTCACCTTGTGCTTCTTTCAAACCAAGCTTGACTGCTTTACCCCAACCGGATTCAGAAATTTGCACTAATTTAATTCTTGTATCTTTATTTAACAACCCCTGACAAACAGCAGCCGAATTATCAGTACAAGCATTGGCAACAAGTATAAGCTCAAAGTCTTTTATAAATTGAGACAAAATACTTATATACCCCTGCACTATTTCGCCAATATGATCGCCTTGATTGTGGACAGGCAGAATAATTGAAACTAACACGTTACCCTCGACAATTTGACCGTATCAACAACTTTTTTAGCAATTGCCCGCGGTGACAACCCATAACGGTCATATAAAAAAGCCTGATCTCCTGTAATGCTATCAGGAGTTTTGTTTAATCCGATCCTTGTCAGTCTAGTCTTAAGTGCATTATCTGCAATTATTTCGCTTACCAAAGACCCCAGTCCACCAGATACATAATGGGCTTCCACTGTAAATATATATGGATAATGCCCAAGCAATGATGTAAATCCCTCATCAGGTGGCGGATTTATAGTTGCCAAAACCGCATGTGTAACTGAGATATTGCTCTTCTGCAATTCAACCACAGCTGCAGCAGTCTCATTACTAACCGCTCCCATACTAACTATCAAACAATCAGAACCTTCAGTCAATATTTGTGCTTTGCCTAATTCAAACGAACCTTCTAGTCCAGGCACAATTGTTCTATCATCTTTACCTAACCGATAATAAACCGGACCTTCTAACATATAGGTGGACCGTAATATGGTTTCTGTCTGTTGAGCATCTGCTGGAGCAAAAATGGAAATACCTGGCTGAGTGCGCATTACGCCTATATCTTCTACACCAAAGTGAGTCAAGCCATTATGACTATATTCCATACCACCGCCTACACCAGCTATGCGTACGGGTAAGTTATGCGCAATAGGACCATTTCTAATAAATTCATATGGTCTAAGACTAGCAAAAGTGACAATTGAATAAACAAAAGGAATAAACCCTGCTTCCGCTAAACCGGTCGCTACACCCACCATATTTTGTTCTGCCACACCCACATTTATAAAACGATCCGCAAGTTGATCTTTGAAGGGCTCCAAAGCAGAATATCCAAGATCAGCCGTAAGTAAAACAATACGCTGGTCTGTTTGTGCTAATTCAACCAATGTTTTTACGAAAGTTAGTCTCATTAGCTTTTGCTCACGTCTATCAATGCTTGGGCTAAATCGTGCTCAGACAAAGGACTATAATGCCATTTTATTTGGCCTTCCATAAATGAAACACCCTTGCCAAAAATAGTATTCGCTAATAAAACGTGGGGGCGTCCCTCACTAAAATTCAAACTAGACATAGTTTTAACCAATTGTTCTATATTATGTCCATCCACTTCGTACACGTCCCAATTGAATCCGTTCCAAACGTCCTTTATATTCGGAATGTTGATAACATCTTTCGTATATCCGAATGCTTGTTGCTTGTTCATGTCTATAATGGCGCACAAATTAGATAGCTTATGATGACCGGCAAACATCACTGCTTCCCAAGTAGACCCTTCATTACATTCAGCATCACTCATTACCGTAAATACTCGTCGCTTTGATTTTTGCCAGCGGGCAGCAAGAGCGGCACCTGTGGCAAATGATAGACCTTGCCCTAGAGAACCCGTACCAAAATCTACCCCGGGTGTTTGAGGCTCGGGATGCACACCAAATGTAGTACCATTCCCACAAAATGTTGAAAGTTGCTCAGCAGTAATCCATCCTTTAAAATATAAAGTTACATAAAGAGCAAGCGCTGCATGTCCTTTCGAAAGAATAAAACGATCTCTATCTTGGTCACTAGGAGAATCAATTTTCATGATTTTAGAAAAAAGCGCTTCTAAAATCTCTACAATGCAAAGACCTGAACCGATATGTCCCACATGAGCTCGAAAAGATTCTTTTAAAATAAGCTCGCGCATAGCACGTGCTGAACCAAACCACGATTGTGAAGAAATTACACCATCGCCTAACGGATATATAGTTTGCGGGCTTACTATATTGAGCACTGCTTTGCCTTTACCGGCTTCGGTAATATGCCTGAAGACTAGATAATTATAGAGTATCTAACTCTACACACACGAGTAGATGTCAACATTTTTGCTAGAATAGCAAAAATAAAGTAAGCGATTGGTCTTTCCTAAAGTATTCTAATCTATATTTTTTGCCAATTAGAATTATCTGACTTTATAAACTATAACTTTATTTTAAATGAGCAATCAATTGACACAAATACAAATGGAAACGATTGAGCCCGCAAACAGTCGAAATGCCAAGCCTATACAACTTGGGCAGCCACTATCCACAAGCCTTGCGTGCCTACTTCTATTAGTTACTATAGAACTATCCATTGTTGTTTGGACCATGTACGACAAGTCCATTCCTTGCTGGGACACCGCCGTTCACAAATTGAATAGCTTTTACGTTTATGACTTACTACAACATCCTCATTTGCGTCATCTAGATTGGTATCGCAATATTTTTGCTGTCAGTCAACTCTATCCTCCTCTCTTTTATATTGTCAGTGCTTCCTTTAAATTCATCTTTGGACAATTAGCCAACACAGAACTTATAAGCAATATGGCTTTCGCTTCTTTATTATTTGGCTCTTTATATTTTATAGCGAGAGCAACTTTTCAAAATGAGCTAGCAGGTATGATTGCCGCAGTATTAGTATTTTTCTACCCAGCCGTTTTTTGGTCAGCCCATAGTGCCTTATTGGATTTTGCTTCAATTGCAATGGTTGGTCTAGGACTAGCTTACTTTTTATGGTGGTCCGAAAATCCACAACCAAGGAGATCTTTGCTCCTTGGTCTTGTGTTTGGGCTAACCACCTTGACGAAAAATAATACACCCATATTTTTTGTCGGACCAATTTTGTTAGATATTATTTTTGCTTTGAAAAGTCATAATGGCAAACACAATTACGCTCGAATTAAGCAATTATGTATTGTTGGAATGATCAGTATAATCATAATTCTGCCTTGGCTCATATTAGCAGGACCGGCTGTACTAAAATTCATTGCTTCGATACAACAGCAAGATTTTCAGGTGATTAATAGTATCCCCCAATCATTAGCTATAATTCCTATCCGCTGCGAATTTAATTGGCTGGCCGAATTCTTCACCCATTTGTGGCGTTTTGCTTTAGAGGACTTACCACTAATTCTTTCTCCAATATTGTGTGTGTGTTTCTTGGCTGCTCTTATAAGCATTAGGCCGCTCCATAAAAATAAAATCTATCTTTTTGCATCAATAATATTTGCCTTACTTTTGGCTAGCGCCTTTCGCTGGCCACATCAATTTAGATACATTATTCCTGTCGCTGTGCCTATAAGTATTTTAACAGCTGGCTTATTTGCCAAACTATGGTTCACCCGCGCGAGTTTGCCTCGCTTAATTTTGTTTGCGTTAGGAGCAACTGCTTTTCTCCAAATCACTTACGAAGCTTTTAGTCCTTACCCGCTTTGTTTGCCTACATGGACAAAAGCAATCATGCAATTTACGTGCGAAGAATTTAAAACAAAATCAATTGTTGCTCAAATGCCTGGAGTATCAATCAGTCCTTTGCCAAAGTCCGATTGGGGAATACTTTCATCTTTATTAAGTATTGAATCAGCAAGTATGGGCAACCCTACCACTCTTATGATTATGCCTAACGCTAATCCAATAAATTGTTCGCCATTTTATTATTTAACTAAAATAAGAAAAGACAATATAGAAGTAGCTAGTCCGCGAGAACATACTGAACTGGGTGATAAAGTACGTTTTAAC
Source organism: Candidatus Melainabacteria bacterium (assembly GCA_013288645.1). GTDB lineage: Bacteria > Cyanobacteriota > Vampirovibrionia > Obscuribacterales > Obscuribacteraceae > JABDBL01. The sequence goes on along the minus strand of JABDBL010000019.1, from coordinate 29,466 downwards.
TATGCTATAGCTATGTGGTATAAATGGTATATTTTAAAAACTGGTGACCAAGGTTTGCCATTTTGCGACACAAAAAGTGCAGCGGCATATGATAAATGGTTACGATTTGTTCATTCTTCAGGATTATATAAGTTAGTCAATCAGAAATTATTGTCGGATGGCAGCACATTACAGTTATACAAACTAGTTGATAGCTAATTATCACTACAGATGCTAAGCACTTCTATACAATAGTTCCAACTGATCAACCATTTGTACAATAGAGCGTTCGGGTTGTATATTATCGCGAAGTTTCATAACAAGAGTGCGATCTTTCAACAACTTCAATAGTTGATCACTTAAAGACTGACAATCATCCAAGTCAAACAATAACCCATTCTGTCCATGCTTAATGAGTTCGGACATACCACCTAAATTCGTTGCAATTACCGGCGTTTTTGCAGCTAAAGCTGACTGTATCACTAAAGGTGTATTTTCATACCAACGTGAAGGTACCACTAATACGTCAATATTTTGAAAGATTTCTCCCATTTGATCATTAGGAAAAACTCCAGCGAAAATAATTTTCTTTGCTAACGGTACATCTGCTGCAACAAGCTTTTGCAGATATTTTCCATATTTAGGAAACTGATTAAGATCACCATAAAGTGTAAGAGTGGCTTTGCTATCAACTGGCAACTGTAAAAAGGCTTTAATTAGGAGGTCCGGCCCTTTATGCTCAGACAAAGCGCCAATAAAGACAAAGCGCAAATCTGAACTCTCTGACTTATAAGCACCTTTTTTTAAGGACTGTGTATCAACACCATACGGAATATAATGAATAATTTGCTGACTCAAACCGTTTCTAACGAACAAGTCTTGCATCAGATAAGTAGGTACAGTTATTGCTGAAATCGTATTTGCATAACGTTTTAATACGATTGCTCTTTCCATAGTTGCTTGCATTGCTCTAGGAAACTTTTTAGCTAAATATGCCAAATAAGCGCTCGTTGTAAGGAAATTAGAAACAAGTGGAGGCAAAGTTTGTATTTTTCTCCAGGCATCAGAATATTTATCCATAATTGCTTCATCAAATTCAGCTTTAGCTGGCATAGTTCTAGGCGTATAACACGATAAGCAATTAAGTCCCAATGGCGCGGGTCCCAAGCAATTACTGCCATCTGGACGTCTTAATTGAACTATCGGACAAATGAGCCAAAAATCTGTAGCCGAATATATCATCGGTATCTTTCTGGCATTAGCTTCTTCAATGAAACTCGCAGATAGATTTTCCAGATGAAAACAATGCACTAAATCCGGTGCCACAATGTCCAATATTTTTTTATAGTGCTGTTTTAAATAAGAATGATAATGCTCGTTGGCAAACCGATTGTGTTTAAGACGGGCCTCTTCAGTCAAACAATAGACTTGAATTCCCTCATAATCATAGTTAATCAACTCTTCTCGGTCGCTTGTAGTATTATTTTTTCTGCGCGCATCAAAGTCCGGGGGATTAGCAGTCAGCACAACTACTTGATAACCACGCCATTTGAGTTCTTGGGCCACTTTTAAAACCAATACTTCTGTCCCGGCTCGATGCTCAGGAAAAAATTTGTGGACTGTGAGTAAAACCCGTTTCATAATGAGAACTCTTTCAACTTGTAGTCTTGATGCAGCATTATAGAATGAGAATAAAGGAAAGGCTGTGGAAAAATTGTTGCGCGTTTGCATTATTTCCCGTGAATACCCACCCGATACCGGCTTTGGGGGAAATGGTACTTTTGCTAAACATCTAGCTTATGGATTAGTTAGCCTGGGTCATCAAGTCACCGTAATTACACTGGCTAAAGTTAGAGCTAGATCATATACCGAAGATAATATTGAGGTATATCGTGTCGAACCCTATTTTGATGAGCATACACTCAATCTCATCGACTGCGCTATGCCCTACACCAAATATGTTATCAATACGTCTGCAGCTCTATGGGAAAAATTCATAGAATTACACAGTAAACAACCTTTTGACGTAATTGATACTCCTGAACTATTGGCAGAAGGTTTTTATCCGGCTATAACTAAGGTTGCGCCTTTGGTAATTAGACTTTATACTCCCCATTCAAAATTTATTGCTGAAGCATTTCATAATGTCACTGCTACATTTGATCATCAATTTGTAGCTATGGTGGAACGCATCGCCATGATTAATGCTGATGCCATAACGTCACCTAGCAAAGATTTAGCTCAATTTGTCGCCAGCGATCTATGCATGCCGGTTGAGAGAATAAAAATTGTTCGTAACCCAATTGATATAGATTTTTGCTCTCCCCGTGGGAGCCAAGCACTGGCAAAAGGAGACGAGTTAAAAGTTCTGTTTGTTGGACGTCTTGAAGCACGCAAAGGAATACATTACTTGGTAGAAGCCTGGAAAGACATTGTTCTTGCCGTCCCCAACGCTCATCTATATATAATTGGTGACGACACTAATACGGCCAGGGGCCAAACCTCTGTTTTAGCTGAACTCAAAAAATATATTGCTAAACATAGAATAAAAGATTCTATTACTTTTATAGATCGTGTACCTTTAATGGAATTGCCTGCTTATTATCGCTCGGCAGATGTCTGTGTTGTTCCTTCTCTCTATGACAATTCGCCTTATACTTGTTTAGAAGCAATGTCATGCGGCAGAGCTGTAATAGGCACCTCCTCTGGTGGCACAGCAGAATATATGGTGGATGGCGAATCTGGAATTATAGTTCCACCCAAAGATGCTCACAGCCTAACAAATGCCATAATCAATTTACTACAAGATAGTAAAGAACGCACACGTTTAGGTGACAATGCTCGCAGTCGGGTAATAGCTTGTTTTCAAAGACGTGAAATTGCCAGGCTAACTGCACAAGTCTACAGAAATGCAATCGAATCATTTGTCACACGGCAACGCTATGCCCTTAATTCTTCCTTACATACTAGGGGCGCCGAAGAAGTGTTAAACGATATGGAATATTTCACCGCTTCTTTCAATGAAATGTTACACCAGTTTCTTTTTCAATGGTCCTATAATTATCGTATAAAAACCTGGTGGAGAAAACTAAAATCCCGTCCCAAACTCTATTTGACTAAAGCTTTGCTCAGACTAGTTGATGCCACTACTTACTGGCTCTCAGCTGAGGAACGTAGATCAAATTCTATCTATTGCTTATTAGAAAGCATAGTCAAAAACAAAGAGTTTAAACCTCTGAGAAAAAAACGCTCCGAAACTTCAGTTATAAATATAGAAAAATCTCAAAATAACGGCAAGGACGTTGCCCTCAATGGCTCGAACCTATCAAATACGTATGCCGAAGAAAAAGGTTAGATTAATTCCTCAACGATTCAAATTCGCTAAGGAAGGGAGTCGCTGATCTTGCGCATTTTTCTGTGGATTTTTACTATTTCTTTTTTACTTAGAATTTGGTTCAATTTTTTTGTCTATGAACATAATGCTGTTTTCGCCTGTGATGCAGCCGAATATTTACGACATGCTCAAAATATACTTTTGGTCTTTAACAGTTTACTAGCTACTTTTCCACATTCATGTACTGCTTGTATAAATAATTTCATCGGTCACGCCAATACTGAGGATATTAGCTTTGTTAAACAAATTTTTTCACCCCTACAAAGTATGTCGATTTCTGGTCCAGTATTCCCCGTTTTTATACTTTTGTGCTTCAAGGTCTTTGGAGAAAATCCGTCCTTCCAAGCTTGGGCATCACCAGTTATAGTACAAAGTATTATGTCTGCTCTGACATGTGTTTTAATTGCCTCCATAGGGCGGGTTTGCTGGAGTCAAACTGTTGGTATAGCGGCCGGATTGATAGCTGCTTTTTATCCCGGCTTTATTATTAATAGTGGCAGGTTATACAGTGAAAGTTTCGCCTGCTTCCTACTTTGCTCGATTATTTGGCTCTTGGTCAATTACCTGGTAAAAGATAAAAACAATTATTTTTGGGGACTTCTGTTAGGAATAAGTCTTTTTGCTTTGCAAACCACCCGATCAATAATGAGCATATTAACTCTGATCATCATTGTCTTTTTCATTATTTCTAGTATTTTTCTTGCTGATAAGCAAAAGCAAATAGTCAAATATTTACTGGCTTTACTTACCGGCCTCGCCCTTTGCCTACTACCTTGGTTAGCGTTACAAAAACTCGCATTCGGTAAAGCATCTTTATTGGTTGATAGGGTTAGCCAATATAATCTCTTTGTTGGCAATGATGTCGATGAATTAGGTTGGCTCAGTGTCCCCTACCCCGATCTTACTGGAATCGAGAAAGACAAGCATACAGACATTCTCAAACATGCAATGCAAAAGAGTCCCGAGCGTTTCCTTAAATTAATGCTCGATAAACCGGCTAGACTACTCAAATTACCCTGGAATGATTTTAGAGCAAAAATTGGACCAATTCCTTTAAATGCACAGACGGTTTTTCATCAATTAATTCTGGCTTTAGCTGCCATTGGTATCATTACCGCCTTCTCCGATTATCAGCAATTTCAAAGACCAAAAATCTTAGCTAGGCTAAGCATTTTATTTGTTGGTCTCTTTCACCTAGTCTATTTATTTTTTATTACTGTGCCTCGTTATGGTCTAACTGCTATGCCAGAACTAATTCTTTTTTCTGCAGTGGGCTTAGGGTGTCTAATTACTGCTGGTCAAAAATATTCTACTAGACTAGTGGCATTAAGAGCAGCTTTTGCTACTGCTCTTCTTTTGTTGCTCTCTCAAGCCAGCCCAGTTTCGCTTTATAGCACTATTGGTAGTAATTCTGAGCCAATTCATTTCTGGCTTTATTTAAGCATAATTTTAAAATTGGTCGTATTGTACTTCTTCCTCTTAGCTTGTTGGAGATTGGCGGCCATATCTTCTATCACAGAACGTAGATATGCCTTGATTTGCATATGCTTAATAGTTTTACTGGTTGCGCCAGCATATTGTTTACCAATAAGAGCCAATGGACGCTGGTATGAATGGTCAAAAAACTTTCAACAAAGCGGCACTCAAATTCAACGAATTATAAACCTCAACAAGAATCAAATCTCTCAGTTCAATAATTCTCAATCTTTTTTAGCTCTTAATATTGAAGGAGGATCAAATCTAGCTACGGACTGGAACATACTAGTAAATGACCACAAACTGACTGGTCCTTTTATTCCTGCACTGGCTCTTGCTCAAGACTTTACTCTCGTACATAAAGATAATAATAATTATTCGATTGAACAAGAGTCTATCGTAAAATGTCTGTGTAATGTAACCTCTCTTAGTCCACTAGATTTAAGACAGTGGTATTTAATTCCACTAAATGCCAAAGAGCTGCAATTAACTTCAATCACTTCTCTAGCATCCATAAGAGTCTTGGTACAAAAAAATACAAATAGCGTCAATACTATATATGGTGCTTATCGTTCAAGTGAGAATTTTTCTATAATACCAAGCCTCTTCCGTTTTTCTTGGGAAAAGACTTATTACGGAGTGGAGAATTCAAACGGATTAACCGATCCTGCTTATGACCAAAAAATAGAATCGCCTGCAAAAGCCAATCTTGCAGGCCCTTATATAAAACTACTAATTCCTATAAACTCTACCCCAAAAATAGTTCAGCAAAAAAATTCTTTTAAATCTCCCGGATACCAACTGAACTTATTGCAGAGCGAAAATAAAAACTGTAACTTCTCTAGCAAAGAATATGCGCTTTTCTTTAAACCTCAACCTACTATTCTTCCTAACAACGGCAAGAATACTGCTTATTGGCTAGTACGCTTATCGGGACAAATACATAATATTAGTTCTGTAAACAACAAGATACAAAGAGAAAAGGAAAATAATAGAGATCAAAGGTTGATATTATGGCCAAGCCTAAATTTTTCTGCTAAAACTGATCGATTCAATAGTAAAAACAATACTTCGTATATAAGTCCCTGGTTGCCCAATTATTTAAAATCTCAAGGAAATGGTCAGCCTTTACATTTTGACATTTGTTTTCCTATACTGATAAATGCTTTTAATAAGCCGCTGAATACGATAGAGCTGCACTTCCTTAAAAATGCCAGCAGCGGTCAAGTGGAGCAAACTGAATCCAGAGCTAGCGAAAATATGCACTTAGAATCTTTTTTACAAATATATCAAATGAACAAATTACCGTCGGAAACTCAATATGAAATTATCTAGATTCTTCTTTTACTTATTTTTTCCAGTAATAATTTTTTTGATTATTACTTTCTGTGCCTTTGGCAGAACTTTGAATAGCTATTTTCTGGAAGATGATTTCGGTGAGGTATTATATGTTTCGCAAATTTTTTCCGGTGATTGGCAAAAAGTAATTGCTAATTTCACTGGCAATTATATGGGAATACCTACAATGAAGGTCTACAGACCTTTTTTGTTACTATCTTTGATTGCCGATTATGCTTTCTGGAAAACCAATGCTTCGGGCTATTTTGCCACCAATATTCTTTTCTTGATTGGTTCAGCAACACTATTATATTTAGTATTATTCGAACTTACAAAATCCTGGAATCGGCCAAGATCAATAGCATTTTCCCTATTTAGTGCTGCTCTCTTTGCCGCCAGTCCATTGCATTGCGAATCAGTCTCTTTAATGGTTGGACGCGTAGACATTGTTTGTGCTTTTTTCTACCTACTTTCACTTTGGTGTTTTATACACAGAGGAAATAAACATAGATGGATTCTTACCACCACCGGCGTCATTTCTTTCTTGATAGCATTACTCACCAAAGAGATGGCGATAGGGTTACCCCTGGTTTTGACAGCCATTTGCTTTTTATTTCCCGATACTTTATCTAAACAAATAGATACAGCAGGAATATTTGCTACCAAAAAATACAGAAATACAATCGGACAAATAGCCAAACTTTCCTTTAATATCAGTTATCCTCTTTGGTTAAGCTGCGCCCTTTATTTTGTTATTCGTTATTTCGCCCTAGGCACACTTTTAGGTGGCTATGTTGGCAGTATTGGAGCCAGTCAATTTAGCCACATTCTAGAAAAATGGACTGATATTGATACCATTGCCAGAATCATAATGCCATTAAACAGAGCTGTCTTTCATGAGCATAGTATTTATCATATCCTTTTATTCATCATTTACTTTTTATTACTAGTTTTGACTTTAACCAAATTGATTTTAGGCGGTATCTCACGCAGATGGTTGCTCTTAATTATTATTTGGGCTGCTACTGCTTTAGCTCCAATTTATCAACTATGGGGACTGGGATTCAATCTCGAAGGCGCAAGATTCTTATTCTTTCTTACTATACCAATGGCAATAATTTTGCCACTGGTGATTTTTTCCCCTGATCCTGGACAGATTTCAGATCAATCAAATTCGACAATAAGTAAATATACCAGCGACATAAGTGGTCCTCAAATAAAAATGCTGATAGCAGGGACAATAATTCTTCTATTATTAATAATTTTAGATACTACAATTGCCGCCAAAAATAATATTCCATGGGTACATGCTGGTAAACAAACAAGGGCCCTCTTAAGGCAAGGACAGAATCTTGCTTCAAGTCTTGCGCCCGGCACAAAAGCCATTATACTTGGCATACCAAAAGAAATAGATGGTGCTCATGTTGTTTACAACGGTGCTACTTTTAACTTCATCATGTCGCCACCATTCTCTAAAGACAATTATGCTGATCGATTCATCACTTTCGAACCAATTTTATTTAGCAATCCAGATTTAATCAATACATCAAATTTTAAAAAAGAGCTATTGAATCCTGCTATAAGTGATTCTTTTCTTTGGCGTGAAGATAAAATGACTTTTGAGAAATTGCCCTTCATTATTGCCAGTCATGTAGTTACATCCCCATCTGAATTATCAATCCCTTTACCAGCAGAAAAGGAAATCCTTTTTCCTTTCACTCAAAAGCGAGGCAATTGGCTGGTAGGTTCGAATAATCTTTCTATTCAGCATTGTGACGCAGGAACAGGTCTAATAGCCGGTCCTTTCGATATCAATCCCCTTGCTTATGATTATCTAGAGATTGAAATGACAACAAATCCGCCTTTAGAAGGTAGACAAATAAGTGTATCCTGGCTAAATGCGACCAAAAACTCAAGTGAATCGTCAGCTTGGGAAAAAACAGCAGTTGCACTTCCGCCTCATCCAGTCAGCGCTTGCAATATTCAAGAACGTTACCTACCCGCCGCCTGCGAGTTTAAAATTTACCGTATTCCTTTATCTCGGTACTGGAGATGGCATACCAACGGAATGATAAATTACTTGTGGCTGGAATTTCCTCCTGCGCGGTCTATTGTTATCCGTAATATGCGTCTGGTTTCCGACAACTCAATTGTGCCAAAACTTTCTGTAGCACAATTGCGTCCAGATAATAGAGGTGTCTATCAAATTGACAAACAAATCTTTGACTTAGATCTTAACGCCAGTCAAATCAAAAATGCTAAGGCAATAAAATTAGAGTTTTCAAAAGCCAATTACTTCTTTGAAAACTTTGAATCTAACAGCGACCAAGCTGTACTTTACAGCACAACTATAAACGAAACTAACACGCACTTTTTGGTGAACCCTAATTCCTTTCCCAGTCCGGGCTATTATCAAATCAGGGCTATCGGACTCAGTAATGAAGGACAATCGGTAGGCGAATGGTCAGATCCTCTAACTGTAAAACTTTAAGAGCAATTTCAATATTAAAGCGCTCTAAACTGTGCAGACCTATGCTAAACTGCTTTAATTATTATTAGCAATACATATGCTCGAATTATGAAAGCTTTAGTGGTTGGCGGCAACGGTTTTATTGGCACACACTTAGTGTCAGCCTTAAAAGCTGAAGGTATAAAAGTACGGGTATTTGACCGTTATCCAAACAAATTCGCCGAGCCAGACAGCAAGATAGAATACATAGTGGGTGACCTTGGCAATCATGGTACTCTCAATGAAATTGTAAATGGCATTGATTGGGTTTTTCATCTTGCCTATACCACTTTACCAAAAACATCAAATGATGATCCGGTTTATGATGTACGCTCCAATCTAATAGACACTATTCAGTTGCTACAAGCATGCAATAATTCCGACATAAAGAAATTTATTTTTGTCTCTTCTGGTGGCACCGTATACGGTACTCCAAAAATCATCCCACTAACAGAAACTCACCCCACCGAGCCTATTTGTTCTTATGGCATCACTAAATTGGCCATTGAAAAATATTTACAACTTTTTTATCACTTACACGGACTCGATTATGTTGTCTTGAGATTATCTAATCCATATGGACCAGGACAAAATCCTAATGCCAAACAAGGGGCCATAGGTGTTTTTCTAGGACGAATAGCACAAGGTGAACCCATTAATATCTGGGGGGATGGCGAAATTGTTCGAGACTATCTCTACATAAAGGATGCTATAGAAGCTCTTATACAAGCGGCTAAATATACAACAACTTCTATTGAACCACGCATTTTTAATATAGGTTCTGGCAAGGGTTATTCACTCAACGAATTAATTGCTGTAATGCGTAATACAATAGATGTTCCCCTAAAAGTTGACTATCTGCCTGCTCGTGATCTTGATGTACCTGTAAATATATTGGACGTGTCGCTGGCAGAAAAAAAACTCGGCTGGCATCCCACAACCGATTTAGCTGATGGCATTACTAGAAGTTGGAACTGGATTAAGTCATTAGATTTAACTCAACAAGAGACAACACTGGCTCGCTGAGCACACTTTATTGCCTTATTTGTATAATAAGGGTTTACAGCTGCCAAGCATCAGTCCAAGTACCGGCTTGGCAACATGATTCATCAGTCCAAGTACCGGGAAGTCAAGAGAGAGAATTTCTCTATAAAATTAACGTGCTTGTTTGATCTCTTCTGCCTTGGCTTGAGCATCTTCAATAGTCCAGCCGGCTTTACTAAGCTTATTTTGATCAGGAGTTTGCCCTATCATCAAGCGACCGGCTTGAATCAAAAGTACGGTTTGCTTGTGATCATCACTCGTTTGGACTTGTTGATTTGATTTAGAAGTGACTGGCTGCCTATTTTGATTCTTACTCTCAATCGCTCGAAATTGCTCTTTTCTCGGCTGATCTTCCCCAAATGTATATCTAACTCCTGGCGTAATACGAATTTGCCAATCACTCCATTCAAAAGACGCTATATAACATTGCTCTTTTAACTCTGATAATGGTTGTTTAAGTTGAGATTTTGCCCTAAACAACTGTTCGTATTTCTTAAACCCCAACCGCTCTGCAAGCCACTCATATTCGATCTCTACACAAGCATTACCCTGCTCCTGAGACTCATGAAATAAATGAGATAGCTTAGTATAAAGTAATTGAGCAATCGGGCTACGGAGCTGCCGCATCAAAGTTAAATCGATTTGCTTAATGTATTGGGTATTTAAATTAGCCCATACAGGATCATCAAACACAACATAATTTCGCTCAATACGAGTTCCATCGTAACCAGGCTCGCCAACAAAACCAGCCGCACGAATGTATTTGAAAGTATTGATAAATAGTCCGTCGCGTTGTTTATTTTTGAAAGCTCCTTCACTTTTGCATTGTGTTGAAACCAAAATTTTGATGTGTTGTTTTACAAGAGCTCGATGACGACCATCTTCCGGGAAACTCAACCTTCTACAAAGCTCGTTTAAACTACCAATCTCTAAAGTTTGTGGCACATGACCAATCTGTTGTTTTTTTTCCGCAGCAATTTGCATAATCACAAATAGTACTTGCAGAGATAACATGGTTGGCATTCCAACACCAGGCTCAGGCCACACCTTCCAACACCAACGTACAGCCCTCCCATCACGCACATTGATTTTGCTAATTTCATGACCAGTAGATTTTCTTGCTTCACTCTCATTAAGCACAGCAAACGGCAAAGCCAAAGCATTAACTTCTGCCCAAACTAATTGGGGCAACTGTGGCTCCTGCACTTCTGGAGTAACAACTAACTCAAAAATCGGAATGTCTTCAGTTCGAAGATCTAATCGCTTAGTCTTCCTATCTTTTTCGGTATAACCCATTGCTCTTTTTTAGACCCAACTAAAACTATGACAGCGTTACTATAACCTCACAAGTTGGACGCTTGCAAGCCTTATACGTGTCACATATCGGGGCAATATACGCCTTTACAGATGGTGGCATTTCTAGCATAATGCATACATTACTGACAGTTTTTAGAGAGTGGGGCAATGTGTCACAGTCCAGTTTAACCAATCCAGCAGGCATTCAGAGCAATCGTATTGACACCAAAGGGCTAGATCCCCTATTTGACGTGACAGTGTCATCTGACAATGCCGACAACCGCAACCATAAAACTATTGAGTTATCAATCTCTGAAGCCGCTAAACGCCTAGGAACAAGCGAGCGAACCATTTGGCGCAGAATAGACAGGGGTGAATTAAAGTCAAAAACAAAAGGAAATAAGCGTCTCGTTAAAATACCTGTCTTCACACCAGGCACCGTTATTGACTCTGACAGTCATGTGACACTGTCTGACACGCCTGACAAAGCCAGCGCCTTAATAGACTTACGAGTACTTTTAAAAGACCTTCAAGCGGCAAATTATAGGATAGGTTATTTAGAATCTCAGCTAGAAACACACAAAGAACAAGTGAAGCTTTTGCCAGACCTACAGAGCAAAGCAACAGAAGCTGACCAATTAAAACAGCATTTGGCAAAAACAGAAAAAGAGCTTCAAACCCTCAAACAAACTTGGTGGTATCGAGTGTGGAAGAGAATTAAAGGCTAGTGGCCGAAATGATAGATAACTTGCTACGTTACTTAGACTTGCAATCAGAACAGAGGCACCCGAATGTAACAGTTAAGGATAAAGGCCAGAAATCGAAAGCCCTGCCGGTAATTCCTCAGTACGTTGCTCTTGTATTAGGTATTACAATTCAGCCATATTTAGTCGCGTTCCAAGAAAATCACAACTGGAATCTCCAAGGCTTGGCCAGTTGGCTAATTTTCGCCTTAATAACTGCAATTACTATATTTCCTATCGTCTATAAAAAAACTTTTGACCCAAATAGCAGTTTATTTGTGCAATTGTGCACAATCTTTTCTGCTGGAGTGGGCTGGCAATCACTATTTGCAATAGTTGTGCATAAGTCGAGCACTAATCCTTGATTATAGCTTTTATCGATTATTGTCAGCCGCAGTTTTTTCACCTGTGGTGAGGTTCAATGAGCTTTGGTACAGTAATTCTGATTTAGGAACTAACATGCCCAAGAATTTGTTAGGTGTCAGGCGGTAAAGCTGGATGTCGCTATAGCCATGTCCGCTGTTTCCATCACTACTATCAATGTTCATAACGAATTCTATTCTCGGTAACCTCGCCGTCTCAATACGATCTCTACTGAGATTGGACATTTCATTGGCAATCCGAACCTGTTCTTCAAATGGAACTCGATCAAGAACCGACCTAATATAATGCCCATGCCCGGCTTCCGCCTCTTTCGTTAGTTTATCTACATCGATATTGGGATTATTCTGGCTATGTCCGTGTCCGTCCATGGAATAGTTCTCCTACCTAGCTATCTTTGGTAGTAAATAGCAAAAATCTGGCAAAGTTGTGACACGGCACTTGAAAATGACTGGAATTAATTTATTAACCACGTGCTATTATCCGAAAGTCAAAAACACAAGAGGCAGCTATACGCTCGTTTTAGAGAATTTAGATCCCAAGAGAACACGCGAGCCAAACACCGAATATAGCGTTTAGCAAAAACCTTCTGCTTGGCAACAGTTTTACAAAAGGCTGTCCACATCTAGTGTTCGCCCCAAGATCCAAAGCGCAAATCCAGCTACCCAATCACCAGCCAACACAAAGAAACCCCGCTCCCAGAGCCGCAGAACAAAACAAAAAAGCCAATGAAACATAACGATAATTATCAGACGTGAATCTGGAAGAAAAACAGAAATTGCCCAAAAGCGATACCCGGGTTGATTCCGGATCATCGCTTTGGGAAATTTCCATTGAGCTTTTGGACAACTACCTGCGCAGCCGGGGCTCAACCCTTTGCGGCAAGAACCCCCTTCAGCTTCGCCACTTCCTCGTGTCCGGCGAACAACTCGCGGACGATATCGGGATCCCCAATATGCTCAATGATCCCGCTGTCGCGGTCGTGAGTGAACATGGCGCCTGTGCAACTATCGTAAACGTCTTTACCACCGAACCGCCCAAGCAGACAGCAGATCACGGTGATGTCGCCGCTCGTCTGGGATCCTTCGATGCAGTCGAAGAGGAAATCTGGAATCTGCGGGACGTTGAAGAATTTGCAAGGTCCGCGCTTCCAGTGAATCGCAGGCTTAGCCCGCGCCGTCACCTGATCCATGTCATGGAGCAGCCTCTGAACCTTGTCCAGGTCGGAATCGTCCAAACGATCGAGACAAGTCGCAATTGATCGAAACACGGACACGAGATGATTCCTGACCTCACAACAGATCTTCCTCCGTCGTTCGAGTTCGGCGGCCTCTTCCTCCGTGATATTAAACTCGAGGCGAGGACGTTCGCTCCGACACATGACGCTGTCCTTTCGGGGCAAAATGGACTTCATCGCAATCCCAACACCTGACCGGCCCGTCACGAATGGGTCAGCTTTTAATTTTTGTGGTACTCGGCTTTTAAGTAGCTACCACCAAATAGGTGAAGGGATGAATGAACACCTCGTGCTAGCAAATTTGTTGAACCAAAATCAAGCATGACATCTAAACACGACAGCCTGCTCAAAGCCAAAGTGTTGCTTGACAATAAGACTTCTTCTTGCCTGTACCGAGGTTCTATGACTTATTTTTTATGCAAATTCCAGAAATAAATTATCGCTTTATAATTGCGCTAACCTCGCACTAACCACACTTTATGAACCCTCTCTCATTTCTTGCGGCTGTTCTTGCCCCTTCATAATTTCCTTGAGCTCAGCCGCCTGCCCTTTTAACTTCTTCTTCAATCTCTCCACCGAACTGTTATACGCCCAAGCCATTGCATCCGCCCGCGTCTCTGGGTCCATGTTCCGGAACATAAGGTGAAATCCTATCCCCACGTCTATCCCTATCCTCGCCAGCAACGACGCCATCCGATCCTCCATCTTCTTCAACCGCTTCTCTAAAATACTCTCTCGACTTTCTGCCTTGAGCTTGTCTTCGCAATCCAAGAACAACAGTAACGCTTCTCTTGCTACTGCCGTTTTTGTTTTTCCTCTTGCCCTTGCTACTTCTTCGAATCTCTTATAATCCTCTACCGACAACCTTGTCTCTGGCTTCGGCATCTGTTTTGTCTTTGGCATAACTTACCTCTTAGAAGTGCTTAAAACTGTTATACTGATAGCTTCTTAGAACTTTAGGCTCCATTTTTTAAATAATTTAATTAGTAGGTGGCATTATAATACGATGATAATCGCTGATTATAGAATATAGGTGATTTACTTTATCCTGCCTTACCTTTGTCGCGCTTCGGCGACTCGGTGCCGGCGCCCCCGATGGGGGCGTGTGAGCTGCGTAGTTGAGCGAAGCGTAACGTAGCTGCAAACAAAGTTGAGTGGAGCCCTGCGAAACGAAACTTCCTGTTCTGCACCGAGAAGCCGTGAGGGCGTAGCCCGAACATTTGCGACGAAGTGTCTACAAAATACCAAGATCTACAGCCGTTAGATATGACCTTTGGGCGAGGTACTGACAAGCCGCTCGCTGCCCTTTAAACGAAAGTTTTTTGATCGAGACGACTAATTACATTGCTCGGATTATAAACTTGCCTTATTGGACTTAATAGCTAACGCTAATAAATTGCTTGACGAAGAAAAAATATAACAATTTGAGTACCGTTAGCCGTAAGGAATTCTTGATTTCTGGGCGGCTGTGGTTTTTAAACCGTGAGAAATGTCTCTATCCCCCACCCCACCTAAATTTTTGCTAGCCCCCTGTTAAAACATTCGACTACCAGGTACACTTGGATTATTCACATGAGGTTTTAATTGCCATGGCTTTGCCAAAAAAAATACCTGTAGAACAAGTGTTAAAACTAGTCGATCAATTCTCGCCCGAAGAATTCGAGCAATTTCAGCACGAAATGAAAATCAAGGAATTACGACAAGAGATTATGATTGGTGTTGAACAGGCTGATAGAGGCGAACTTATTCCTGCTGAAGATGTTTTGAGAGAATTAAGAGAACGTGCCCGGCTAAGAACTACTCAAAAGTGATCAAACTTTACCTTACTCTAAAAGCCCGCCAGGACGTTTTAGAGATTGAAGAATACATAGCATAAAGATAGTCCTGTTGCTGCTGTCAGATTTACTGATAGGCTAGAACAACGTTGGCTTTCCCTTAAAGACAATCCAAAAATAGGGCGTAGAAGAACCGAGCTGATGCCAGATCTCAGAAGTGTGTCGGAGGGAGATTACTTTATTTTTTATCGAATCGTCGATAAAACAATTGAAATTATGCGAGTTGTGCATACCTCCCGAAAGGTAGAGAAAGTATTCGTGTCTCAATAGCCGCCCATGCCGGCGTTTGTACTGATCGGCGACCCCAATAAAAAAAGAGCGCCGAGGAATACCGGAGCTCGCGAAGCGAGCGAGGATATGCCGCAGGCTGTGAATTGGCGAATTAAATTGCCGGGTTTTTGGCAAATTATTTGGCAAAGTTTGGCGAATTATTTGGCAATTTGTTTTTTAAGTTGCCAAAATCCGTATCACAGAAGTCCTGTAAATTCCAAGCTTTCGAGCAATTTCGGCTTTGGAATTTCCCTAAGAAAACAGCTGTTTGATCTTTGCTTGGTGTCTTGCAGCACTGCGTGAAAAGCAGTGCGAAACCTAGAGATTTAGTTCTTTAAAACCTAAGCTGGACCGGCACTTCATTTTGTAATAGAGCTTGCGAAGACGTTATCCTTTCTCAAAAACGGGTAAATTTATATAACATAGAAGTAAGACAGTCCGCAGGGTTTTTTATTAGAAAATCACGCTAAGTAATTTTGAAGGAGGGGTACGCAATGCTTGAACATTATTCGGAAGGAGCTTTAAAAGCTGTAACCGTCGTTCGCAAAGCCGCCGAACAAGCTAATACTGCCATGTCTACGGAACAGGTGTTGCAAGCAATTGTCGAGCAGGATTATGAGATACCCGCACTAACATTGTCTAAACTGTCGGTTTCTCCAGATATGATTACAACTGCGGCTCCCATACACGGCCGCCTGAACACAGAACACGCAGAATGGAATGGTCATCCCGTCGAAAAATACCTTCCGATTAGCCGCCTGGCTTTAGCACTGATTGGGCTTTAGAAGATACCCTCCATTCATCTAATACGGCTTCGACATCTTTGCGGAATTTGGCGTAGTTGTATTTGAGGTTCTTCTTCTTTACCTGCTCTCCAACGGCGTCGACGACTGCCATGAGCTTGTCTCGGAAATATTTCTTTTGCAGATTGTTATCCCAACCTGCAAACTCCTTTGGGAAATATAGAATACATTCAAAAGATCGTTTCTTCTGGCTAAAGAGACCAACGGCAAGCTGTCCACCGGGGACATCGTCGTGTTCTATACAATTGAGGCTGAGAAAAAGAAACTCTAGTGCCTCACCATAGATTTCTGGTTCCAAACGATGATTGAAAAGTTGGCTGAGTTCGCGTTTTAGATTAAAGACTATGTCAGTGACTTCCTTTCTTTTTCCGATCACCCCCATGATTACAGGACATTGTCGCTGATAATTCCGTTGCGTCATCAAGCCCTGGACATCAACAATAACGACATCCTTAATTCGCTGCCAATCTGTTTCTTCTAGTCTGGGAAAGTCGTGGCTTGTTTTAACAGTGTAAGTTGTTATCCCCCAGCCCGACTTTCTTTTGGTCCAGAAGGCGAACTTAAGACGGTTGTCCCCGTAGCGATTAATAAATTCGGTTTGCCAGCAATCACCATTAAATCTAGACCTTGCGTCGAGTCGCTCTCGTTGACCCCAACCAGTTACGCCCAAAAGCTCGCAAATTCTTACTATCAGGTTCCACTCAACTGCATCTCGGTAATTGTGATGCAGATCAAAGTCACTCAGCAAGCTACTTCTCACAGATTCCTGCTCAGCGTGGTCTAGTCCAGTAAAAACCGTTTTGAATGCATCAAGGTTTCCAGTTGTCTTTGCCGAACACAGAATTTCTTTAAGATTAATCATGGTCTAAGCTGGGATCCTGGTTAATTGTGAAGATGGTAATTATGGCTAATAGTACTCTGCCATATTCTGCCCTGCAAATCGCTCCAAGCCCGGTCAGCAAGATCACTTTACCTCAATCACTTGTTTTTGCCACTTGATGATGTGCAATTGGCTCTGTAAGCCAGTTTGGATTGGTTATCTTGACAGCGCCTGCCAGGAACTACTTCTGGGCACCGGCTAAAGGTTTTCAAGTTTGCTAAATAATTAGCCAAACTTTGCCAAATAATTCACCAATTCACACCTTATTAAAGTTCAGTTATTAATCTCACCTTTAAGAACAATAGTGCCAGGATCCCTTATCCAAGAGCAAGCAAAAGATGGCATGCCAAATTCATCATGGCGGTTAAAGGGAGCAATAGTGTCCTTCCTTTCAAAATAGAATGGATGTAATTGTCTTGCTTTACCAAAGTCTCCGCGCAACTGAGCTTTGAGCAAATTTAATTCATACATTTGCGGTTTCACAAAAAAATCAATCACATGATTATGAGCACTGATTAAATTATAAATGCCTGTCACAGTAATAATTGCAGTGAAAACAATCATTGATAAGCGTTCTGATTTTTCTTGCCACTTTTTAAGAAAAGCACCGGCTGAAAGATAGGCATAAAAGAGAAGCAAAGCACTTAAGCCAAATTCGGTTCTATAAGTATAATAGCTTTCAGATATCGCCAAATTAGGTAGATAGCTTAATGGAATAAAAGCTAAAGCAATGGACAAATTTAACAAAGATTGCCATCTATTTTTTATATTAAAGTGAAGCCATAAACCTATTATTATAAATAGCCCAGAGAAAAGAGCTATTTCATTGCTCACCATAAGGTGATTAAAATTCAATGCATCTACCAAAGGCCCACTAAAAAACCAACTGATTTTTTGCAGTATGTGTGTAGTAAGATGAGTTCTTTCAGGCGAAACTGGTATATCTTTCAAATAAGTTATAGCTATTTTTAGTAATAGAAGGTCCACTAGGGCAACCGCTAAAAAGATCGCTGTAAATTTGGCTAAATATATATACCTTTGTTTATCAGAAACTAGTTTATTAGCAAAATAAATAGCTACCCCGACCCAATAAAACATGGCCCAAGGCTGATAAATAGTAATGGCCAGTAGCAAAAAAATAAATGCCAAAATCATTCTTTGCATTGAATGTTGTGGGATCTTTAAATTTCCAGATACAACACACATAACGGCAAGCATAGCGAAAATTGAAGATAATACAAAAAATGTAATAACTGCCCAGCAATGTATAACTTGAAATGGTGGCAAAGAACAAAGACTTAAAGCCAAAAAACAGCCTTGTAGTTTTGTCCAGCCATACCAAACAAGAAAGCAGCAAATTAAATAAGCCAAAATAGCAGTTTCGAAAATGGTAAGCGCATGAAAACTTATATAATCATTTAGTGATTTACAGCCAGTCATCAGTATCGCAACTAAAGTTCCGTTTAATGGTCTTGCTTGTAATATTCCTTCAGTAATAATTTCGCGAAGCCAATTTTGTTGATATAGCCTGTTCCAAAGACAATAATAATCATCCGCAAAAGCATAATTTGCTGTCATAGTTGGCCAATATGCTATAGCAATTAGACCTAAAATAACCGCAAACAAAAAAACGTGTTGGACATAATTTTTATGCAACAATTCTTTTAAATTTGGAGGAAGAAACATTCCAGCAGTGCGCAATAGAAACATTTTATTATTATAATACTGATATTAAAATCCTGCACCGCCAACCAGTTGATTCTGTCGCTCAGGGTCCTATTATTGGCATAACAAAATTCCCATAATAGCGTGACATAAGTGCCTATATTGTACATTTAGAAATTGCAATAGTCTTAGATTTGAGGATCTTCTTTAGATGCGACTTCAAAACGTTGAAATAATACCAATAAGAAGTGATTTCCAAGTAATTGTTTCGCCATCATTGCTACAGCCACCGGATAAAATAGTAAGAGAAATAGACGCTATCTGGCAAGCAGCTAGTGAGCAATCAGATTCTAAATTATTTGATGGCAAAATACTCTGTGCTCTGGAAATCAGCTCAAAGGCTTTAGTTTGCTCAATTATACCCTATCGCTTTTTTTATGCTCAACGTCAATCTAATATGATTCGAAATGCCTTGCAAATCAAAGTTGTAGCAGTAAGCGGACTAATTTTTCATCATGGATTACTTTATTTCGGGCGGCGCAGTTTATCTATTACTCAATATCCAAACTTTATAGAGCTAGTACCTTCCGGATCAATTGATGCTGACTCGGTAGTGACAAATGGTAAAGCAGATTTTTGTAAACAATTAGAAAATGAGTTGATTGAGGAACTTAGTGTAAAGAAAAAAGCCGTTTCCAGCATAGAGCCCCTACTTTTGGCCTTTGATCGGCAGGAAAACACGTGGGATATCTGTTGTCGAATTATACTGAAAGCTGATGCTACTAAGAGCATAGATAAAAATTTTGAGTCTCAAGAATATCAAGAAATCATTTGTGTTCATCTTACCGAATTAGTAAATTTTCTCAAAGCTAATGCTAAATGCCTTTTACCAACAACGCAAGTAATTTTGCAACAGGTTTTTCCAGAGTTAAATTCACCTGAGGTCTGATATACTAAACTACTGTTTTGAGGAATTTTATGCCCATGAAGGAACAGCTCATTCGACCCGCAGATTTAATGGCTGAAAATGCAATATTGCATGAGCAAGATGTTATCAATCTGATGAAGCGCAAGCATGACTTTGTTTTCGTGCTCTGTCCTGCTTGTGAGCATAAATCATATGAGATTCAATTTGAGAAATCTGGATTTTCCTTTGTTAGCTGTAATCGCTGTGAAACACTTTATATCAATCCCAGACCTACTCATAAAATGATGATGGAGTTTTTTATAGCGGCCAAAAGTGTAAAACATTGGAACGATAAAATTTTTCCCACTTCAGAAAAATCTAGACGGCGTGACATTTTTATTCCCAGAGCCAAATTGACAAATGAAATATGTGAACGAAATAATATACCTAGAAATACTTTGGCTGATGTAGGAGCTGGTTTTGGTACTTTTTGCCAAGCCATTGCCGATTTAAACACATTTGAAAAAATTGTGGCCATAGAACCCTGCCACGAATTTGCTCAAAGTTGTCGAGAAAGAGGAATTGATACAATCGAATTACCCATTGAAGAAGTAAAAGCAAATCAATTCAATGTAATAACAAGTTTTGAGGTCCTCTATCATTCTTTTGCCCCCAAAGAATTTTTACTTTCCTGTTGGCGAGCGTTAGCACCAGGCGGACTATTGATTATTACTACACCTAATAGTAAAGGTTTTGATTTATTGGTAGCGGGCCAAACTGCAGCCAGTCTGGACGGCCCTAATCATATGAATTCTTTCAATGCTCAGTCTCTAAGCACATTGCTAGAGCACTCAGGCTTTGAAATAGTAGAGATTACTACACCGGGAAAACTTGATGCAGAAATTGTTCGCAAAAACATTTTGTCCGGCAAGCTAGATATTTCCAATTGCCCTTTCTTAAAACAAGTACTCATTGATGAGTGGGAAAGGCTAGGCGGGGCATTTCAAAACTTCCTTTCTGAGAATGCGCTTTCAGGACACATGTGGGCAGTGGCAAGAAAAGTATAAGAGGTAAATTATGCTGACGGCAGTAAAGGCTAAACTAGGATTGTTGGAAAAAAAGCAGCAAAAGCAACCTGCCCTTGATTTTAACAATTATATAAAACAGCTTATTTCGGTCTATACAAATCCTTTGTCGCGCAGTCGATATGATTATTCTGAGTTGATTGAAATACAAAAACAAAAAGCAGCAACTCAGCTTAATGAACGTTTTCAATCAGATCGGGTAATTATACTGCGATTAATATTGGCAGCTCTATTACCGGATTGGGATATGAATACGCCTATAGTACCAGACAGTATTATAGAACAGTCATTGCAAGTATTATCCTATGAACAAACCAGCGAGCAAGAAATTGATAGAACAACTCTTATAAATGCTATTGAATGTTTATGTGAATGTAATCCCGGCGAAAAGTACGATAAGTTATCTGACCGAATTGGCAGTATTTTGGCTGAGCCTGTTTCAATTGTGTTCAGTAAAACGAGTAAGCATCATAATATTGAATATAATGCTTCATCAAAGAAAGCAAAGTTATTGATGCTAATTCTTGATCAGTTAATTGAAGATGGCAGAATTCCAAGATTTCTTGAGCTCGATCATTTAGATGACATTGTACCCATTGTAGAAAGCCGTTATGCCGGCCCAAAAGAAAAATATTGGACACGCAGTTCGGCTATGCTAGCCACTTTATCAGCTTTAAGTACCGGCAATCCTGCTTTACCGAAGCAAGAATTACCTAATGCGCTGCAGGTCGCACTTGGTAAGAATCATCCTTATATACCTAAACGTGGTGCGGCACACGAGAATGTTAGAAAAATGATTCCTGATTTATTTGATGAATTCATATCTTTACGAGCCAAAAATAATCCTGATCGTTTTTTGGAGATAAACAAAGAATATTCTTATCGACAGCGCCTTATTGCTGGCGCCAAGGATAATCCATGGGGAATACCTTTATTAGGCGGCTTTGAGCAGGATCACCATCTTATGTTGAGAACACTTCTTGAACTAAGAAATAATGGTGCTCTTTCTCAGAACGACGAAGTATTAGTAGTTGGACCTCGTTATCCAGATGAATTAATATTTTTCCGCAAACATATTGATTTGCCACACACAATTGGTCTTGATCTGTTCGAAGATAAAGAAAATGGTATTGAAGCGCGAGACATGCACAATACTGGTTTTGCGTCAGGACGGTTTGGTCTAATTTATTGTGCTGGCACACTTAATTATGCTTACAATATTCGCCAAGTAATAGAAGAATTTGCCCGTATCTTAAAACGTCCAGGTTATTTAATTTTGACTGATAATGGCGATCGGGTAAATGGTGTAGATCCATTAGGGCGCTCTGATCCAGCTAATGCCGATACACTGATCGGATTATTTTATAAACATCAAACAGTAGTGCTTGCCCAAGATAATGGTAAAACACCATTTCCTAGCATGTTTAATTGTTGGCCATGCGTAGCACTTGAAATATTAGCTTAAAATATTAGAATGAAGATTTATAATTTATACATCAATAATTTCAGATAGGTAAATGAAATGAGCGTTGCAATTGCTACCAAACCAAAGGCATTATCGCCAGATATATTAGCAAAACAGTTTCATAAAGACGGATTCATTCTTATCCCAGACGTGCTCAATACTGATGAAGTAACACAACTAAGATCTTTTGCTTTGGAACAATTTAGTAAGCCACCAGCCGAACAATTTAAAAGTGACACAGAAAACGTACTGTTTGACTTTTATAATCGCTACCCACATTTACGCTGGTTATTATTTAAAGAACCTACTCTCAGCGTGCTAAGAAAAATTCTCAAAAATAATATTGCCATCTCACGTGAAAATGCTATTCAAAAAGGCTATTACGCCCGTTGGCATAAAGATACTTCCCCTCAAGAAAGGGGGGGGTACTATTTTCAATGGCAGCCTGATTACTTAATGGTACAGGTTGCTTATTATATGCAAGATAATGATCCGCGCCAAGGTGGCGGACTTGATGTTGAACCTGGTTCTCACCGTCAACGCTTTGATCCTTTTTTAAGAAGAGAAAGACCAACCAAATTTCAAAAGCTCATTGACAAATATTTGCCTCTGGGAGAGCCAATCAAAAAACCCCACACTATCATGGGTAAAGCTGGAGACGCCGTAATATTTCATTTTCGTATGAATCACAGGGCTACCCCCAATATAAGTGGTGACAGCAATATACCTACAAAAATAGCTTATATGCAAAACTTTAGTCTCAATAATAGATATGTTGCTGACTATGCTAACTTTATGGTCACAGTACCAGACTATGCGCATTTAAAGACTTTTGCCTGGGATCCAGACTTAGTAAGCCAGGCTGAAAAAATGGGCTTATTTATGGGCTAAATACTAACCAGCACAGCTTGTAATTTTTCGCACCAATTACATTCAGGCAACAAACAGCCATTATTATGAGTATGCTAACCAAGCGAAGTCCCCAATTGCTAAAATACCCCCACTACACCTTAACTGCTGGTACATGTTGGTAAAGGCTACTAGAGTCAATAGCGCCTGATTTAGCAGCTACACCCAACTTTTGATAATCTTCATATGGATAAATGAAGTCTGTATTATTAAGAACTCCATCGCATATTATATCCAGACCAAAGTCTTGTCCTGGCATTAAACCATCTAAGCCAACGCGTTTTATCGTATACGGAACATATGTTGAGTCTTGTGGCTCTAACATGCTTAATGGAATCATTTTGCGGAAGAACGTGTGATAAGCAAATTTTCTTGCTAGGCTAATTTTTTCAGAGCTTAATCTACCCGGTAAAGACGGTAATTTATCGAGCAACGAAATATATTCTGTCTCAGATGAAGCATCATAGCTAAAGCCTTTATTGCGAATAGAAGCTTCGCCAGAAACTATAACGGGAAACCCCATACAAGCAAACTCTAAACCAGCGGTGGTGGCATAAACTAAAATGGCTTTGCATGGCATCATGGCCGGATAAGTGTTAATTGGGCTATCTGGTGGAATAATAAACACATTAGGCGGCAAGCTGGAAAACATACGCTTAATTTCATCAACAGCTAGCTGTCGCGAAATTACATATCCGGTAAGCTCACCTGGATGCACCCGTATGAGCAGCTGCATATCAGGCCGGCTCTCAAAATATTTTATTGTTTTCATTAACCAATCGAACATGCTGGGAAGAGCATTACTAGGATAAAAGACCTGCGCATCCCAAGCAACATTTGTCAGTAAACCAATAGTTGGTTTGCTATAATCAATGCCAATTTGCGTGGCAATTTCACCCAATTCAGTGGGCCCATCTATAGCTTGAGACTTTATCCAATCGTAAGTACCTTTTACTCTGCTGGCTAAATAGTCAGCAATATCTTGCTCCATCTCAGCGTTCCAGGGCATCGCTTCCCAAAAGTCATTATTGGCTGTGAGCATTGCTGTTTCAAAATTATCGACCACCGGAAAAATACTGACACATTTATTACGATAAGACGGATACCACAACGCTACAGGAGACTTATATTTTTTTGCTGCCTCAATTACTAATCCTTGTGGTACATAGATTCCATGATTTACTAAAGTGGCTTTATAACCTTCCTTTTCGTATAGCTTATTAATGGAGCGACTAGAAAGAATACCTGATTCCAAATATTTTCTAATAATGGCTTCTGCATATGGTTCACCATTAAAATCACCCCTGGCGAAATATCGCAAAGCACCAGCTACAGCATGCTCACCTATAGCAACATCATTTTCTTTATACAGTTGAATGTCTGCAAAAGGAATTTGCTCAGCTATTTCTTTTGCTTCTCGCTTATCGATATCGGTACTATATTGGCTAAGTAAATGAACCGGCAAATTTAAGTCTTTGTATGCTCTTACGCCTGATGCAAAACACCAATCACATTTTGTCGGACCACCTTCAATAAATGTTTTTTGATCCTCAAATTCTATTGCTAAAGCATTTGTACAAGCCGGTAATGCCTTATCGCACAATAACACGTGTACTTCTGCCCCACGCAAAGTAAGGGCTACACAAAGCAATGATTCGATTGGTGTAAGCGCTGAATTGCCACCTATACAAGTAGCAATGAGAATCTTTTGCCCTTTTTTTGCCGACTCAACATACTGCAACCATTGATCATATTGCCCGTTAAAAATATCTGGCCAATTGGGAATCCAGCTCCAACCATCATTAAAATTAGCTGTTTCTATTTCAGTTTCAGTACTCTGTGCTGTAGCCATAGCATTTTTTCCAGTTCTCCAGAAAGAAGAGAAAAGTGACCACACTCTTTTTATTTTTGCAAGCACACGGTTAAACAATTGCGATTCTCAGTTTTAAAGAAGCCTACCAGTGCCCGACTCTATCACATCACATTTTCCCGGTAAAGAATTTATGACTGCTTGCTTATATTCAAGCAAACTGTAAGACCCCAAAGAACTTTTACAGATCGTAAACTACAATTTTTGCTGCTTGTCTTCGTGCTAACCTAGAACATTCGGGTAAAATATCAAGTGGGAAACAAAAGATGATTAACTGGGCTGAAGCAACAGTTTTAGTAACAGGCGGCACAGGCTCCTTTGGACAAGCCTTTGTACGTAAATTACTAACAACTAGATCGCCTAAGAAACTTATCATCTTCAGTCGTGATGAGTGTAAGCAGTATGAGATGAGAAATGCCTTAGGTGACGACCGTCGCTTAAGATTTTTTATTGGCGATGTTAGAGATAAGGATAGACTTTATAGAGCATTTCATGGTGTCAATATTGTTGTACATGCCGCCGCTCTAAAACAAGTACCAGCCGCTGAATATAACCCATTAGAATTTATAAAGACCAATGTTATGGGAGCAGCTAATATCGTGGACGCAGCTATCGATAGAGGTGTGAGCAAAGTGATTGCTTTAAGCACAGACAAAGCTGCTAATCCCATTAACCTGTATGGAGCAACAAAATTGTGTTCAGACAAAGTATTTGTCACAGCAAATGCCTATGTAGGACAGTCAGACGAAACTAATTTTAGTATTGTGCGTTATGGTAATGTTGTTGCCAGTCGAGGCAGCGTAATACCACTTTTTGAAAAAATGCGTGACACCGGTATATTGCATTTAACTGATGAGCGTATGACCCGCTTTTGGCTCACACTAGAACAAGGTGTAAATTTTGTTCTAAACAGCCTTGAGGACATGCATGGCGGTGAAATATTCGTGCCTAAAATCCCCAGTATGAAGCTCATAGAATTAGCAAAAACCATTGGTCCCAATTGTCGTTTTGAATTTACTGGCATTAGACCAGGCGAAAAATTACATGAAACCCTAATTCCTCGAGATGAATCTCCTTGGTGTCTTGAATTCCCCAACTATTTTGTTATCGAACCAAATCAGTTATGGTGGAACGCTGAGAAACTGGTAAAATCTGGGGGTAAACGTGTACCTGAGGGCTTTAGATATCGCAGTGACACCAATGATCACTGGCTAAGCGGCAAAGATTTATGCAAATTAATAGAACAACAGACGCCAGAACCTCAAGAGAGTCTAAGCCCAGTGCCAATAATCCCGTGCGTAACAACTGGTTAGCATACGGCAGACAGTCAATATCTGAAGATGACATTGCTGCTGTAGTGGATGTTTTACACTCCGATTGGTTAACTCAAGGACCAATGATTCCAGAATTCGAAAAACGCATTGCCACTACCTGCGGTGCCAAATACGCTATTGCTTTTAGCAATGGCACTGCTGCTTTGCATGCCGCTTATTATGCTGCCGGCATTGGAGTAGGTGATGAAATAATTACCACCGCCATGACTTTTGCTGCCACATCTAATGCTGCTTTGTATTTAGGCGCTACTCCAAAATTTGCAGATATTGATCTTGCTACAGGCTTAATTAGTCCCTCATCCATAGCTCCTCTCATAGACAATAAAACCAAAGCAATAGTTGCTGTTGATTATGCAGGACATCCCTCTGATATAGACGAATTACAAGCCTTAGCAAATTCTGCCAATGTTGCATTTATTGTAGATGGTGCCCACTCACTAGGAGCATTCTATAAACAACGCCCAGTTGGTGCCTTAGCTGACATGACTACATTTAGCTTTCATGCAGTAAAAACTATCACTACTGGTGAAGGAGGAATGGTACTAACTAATAAAGAAGATCTCTGTCATAAGTTAAAATTATTCCGCACGCATGGCATTGAAAAAAATCCTGCTTTTCTAATTGATGACGAAGGACCTTGGTACCATGAAATGCAAATGCTTGGTTATAATTACCGACTTACTGATATACAAGCAGCCCTTGGTATAAGCCAGCTTAGTCGCCTAGAGCAATTCATTGATAGGCGCCGCCAGATTGCTGCTGCTTATCGTAAGCACTTGCAAGACTCAGCATTATTTTTGGCTTTGCAAGAAAAATCTTTTGTTAAATCTGCCTATCATTTATTTCCAGTTTTAGTTAACAAAGAAAAATTAGAAAGAAAACAAGCCGTGCAAGAATTGCATAAAGATAATATCGGCGTGCAAGTGCATTATATCCCTAGCTATAAACATCCTTATTATCAAATACATGTTAATGGCAAAGAATGGCAAAAGAAATGTCCTAACACAGAAGAATTTTACAGCCGAGTACTGAGCTTACCTATATTTCCTGATATGTCTGATGACGATGTGGCAAGCGTGCTTACCGCACTAGATAAACTTGAACATAAATATATTGGTTAGCAGCCTCTCTTCTTCATTACTTTAGTCGCTCTGCTCGAAGGACTCGACCATCGCTACCTTAACAATGCTCATTTTCGTATTTCGCTGCTAACAACAAGATGCTTAGGCACTCCACTGGTTTGAGTATGATAAATTTTGTGCATCGTATTTTTGTCGCGCGCTGTAAGTTGGGCGCCACTATCCACTGAACCTGAACAGAACATTATGTCATGTTGGTTAGGAGAATGTCCGTTCGCTCCTAGCGCATGACCAAGCTCGTGCAAACAACATCTTTTAATAAGGGCTCGGTCCTTAAATATCGGCGCACCTGGAGCATCCTTTACAAGGATGACTGAAATTGCACGATCTGATCTTTTATCGTTCATGCTTGTGAGCATTTCAGTTGCTCCCATTGCGCCAAGTTCGTGATCAGATCTAATTAGCTCTTCTCTGTATGTGTAATCCAAGATCAAGTCTGCTGAATCCAGTTTTTGCACAAATTTGTACGAAATTGCATTGTCTGTTGCTTTGCGCCACTGATCTAAAGATTCTCGGACAATAGCAAAGAACATGGGATAGAAATCCGGAATCTGGAAATTGCTTCGAACATACACCTTAAGTGGCATTGCCTCTTTTGGACACCTTTTGAATGAAACCAAGCCAGATAGATAATCTGATGCAGTAAGAGAACCGGTGGGATTGTTTGCAGGATCTTTCAGCCTCCTAATATTAGCTTTTGTGCGCGGATCGAGTGATCTTGAAGGATCCAAGGTACACTCGAGCTGTAGCCAGGCCAGAGCCTTTTTCACTTGTCCAGACTTTTGATAGACAGCAGCCA
The DNA here is from genome assembly GCA_013288645.1 of Candidatus Melainabacteria bacterium. Lineage (GTDB taxonomy): Bacteria > Cyanobacteriota > Vampirovibrionia > Obscuribacterales > Obscuribacteraceae > JABDBL01. The sequence continues at coordinate 1,108 of JABDBL010000019.1, read as the reverse complement.
TGTTGTTGCATTGGATAGGATGTAAGCCACCAGCTTCAATGGATTTTTGAAGGAAGGCGACGGCAGTATCATAGTGCCCAAGTTCCATCTGACAATTGGCTATACTTTGCATTATGACCCAGCTATTAGGGTGTTCCTTTAGAGCTGTATCAAAACATTCGAGGGCCTTGGTAAAATTTCCAGCTTTGACCTGTTCAAGTCCTTCTAATTGAAAATCCTGCGCGCCATAACAGAGTGGAGTACATATAACGGAGTTTGCAAGTACGCATATTACTAACAATAGTCGTTTGAATCTCATGATTCTAAAAATATTACACATGCAATTGGGCATTTTATGCAAACTGACTTGTATATGATCTGAGAAATGTTCTTAGCGTAACTACTTTTGCTTAAACCCGATGCCTGTCGCGACCCCGCCGATTTGATCCTTTATTGGTTCTATTATCTTTGTGTGAAAATCCTCTAGTGTTTTATTCCACTTCGCTGGCTGAAGCTCGTCGATATCGACGGGAGCATGAATCCAGAATTCGCCAGCGTTGCATTCAATATTTATCCAAGAATCATTAAAAGAGATTTTTATAAGATCCTCAGAGCACGCTTCGACTGCTTCTGGACCATAAGTTTTTCTGACTCTGTCCATAATTCTAGATACTAAAAGGCGTATCGAATCTTCTGAGCCAGCTCCCCAGAGTTCTTTAAAGTTTTGGTTAGTCATTTTTCACAGCTCGGCAAACATTGTTCGTAGAACCACCGCCATGCTGCGGCCTCGGCAGCTAAATTCCCTTTTGCTGCTTCTAACATTCTAGCAAGTTGCGCGACGCAGCCGGCCAAACAAGCGTATGGGTCATTGGTAGGGTCACTTGGATGACAAACAAGCCCTAGTGGATCAGAATTCTTGATAGGGTCATTGTAGACGTAAGCGTAGAGATTTGTTTGATATTTATCCTTGAAAGCAATTGGCGGTGTGGACGTAGCTGTCAATTGCACTAGAGGCTCATTCATAGCTCGGCGTATGGTGAGCTTTGGTGAGAGGTTCGAAGACACAATTTGAGGAGTGAAACCCACACCTGGTGTTGGTGTATGCGGTTCGGGCGATTTTGGCATAAGA
>JABDBL010000018.1 GCA_013288645.1 Candidatus Melainabacteria bacterium | reverse complement strand
CTGACAAGAAGCAACCCTTGTGGCTTGCGGAATATCGCTATGGGTACTAAAAGTATGACGGGCTTGCGATTCAAGACTCTTTGTTGGCATAATTAATCTCCATTAACGTTGAGCTTAGCGCTTGTATAATATCTAGAATCTAGCACGTTAGCGCTCACAATTCAAAAAATTGCCAGATTCACGTATTTTACTCCAAATCGTTTTTCTTTCGATTGGCTGGCTTCCAAATTTAATTTTAATCAGTAAACACGCACCGAATTTGGTGTCACTAAATAGACTACAGTCGGATTCCGTTCGCATTCACGGATTTTTATTGCTGTCGCCAAATATTATCCTGATGCTCAAATAGTTTAAGACGACCCCCAAATGTTGGAAATTTATCGACTCAGCAGCAGGTTTAAAGAAAATCTGAATCTCCCTAAGGCAATAGATTTATACGCTGTTTTTTTTTCAAGTCCTCGCCATGGCGCAACCTAGCGATGTCTTAGAATTTTAGATAAAAAGTCTGCCGATCCCCGATCTGTTAGGATGTTATAATTGGTAGGGCATGGTTTAAGGGGACAAAAATGAAGTCCGAACAAGCCGAGCGCGAAATCAGGCAAACGGAGATAGAGGGGGCCAATTGTCCGGCCTGCTGTGGTCCAGCAATTCCAGAATTAATAAAAATTCCTGACCACGAATATGGGCTCGATTATTTGGCAAACTATGCTTGTTGTCAGAACTGTAGCACCCTTTATCAATGGCCGATGCCGAGCGGAAAGCAGCTATCATCGTTCTATCCTTCGCACTACCACAGCATGGTGGATGGTGGTTTTTTGCTTCGCATGCGGCACGATATGCGGATCTCTCGACTAAAAATAATGGTTGGCAATGGCGAAACCGTATTGGATTTTGGTTGCGGTAATGGTTTGTTTTTACGCAGAGCCGCCAGCGCAATGCCCGAAGCAAAATTTATTGGATATGAAATCGCTGACCAAGAGCGAATGGAAGAAATTGCGCCTAGAGTAGTAATCATGGAAGGAGCATTCGAGGAATGTCTATCAAAGCTGCCCCCGTGTCGCGTAATTATTATGAATCATGTAATTGAACATTTGCCTGATCCATTCTCGATTGTTTTGAAATTGCGAGAGAAACTTGTGCCTGGTGGCTATTTTGATGGACAAACGCCTAATAGCGTTTCGCTGGAGCACAAGATATTCGGGCAATTGTGGAGTGGATTTCATGCGCCTAGGCATACCGTAATTTTTTCTGCAGAAGGCTTGCGTCGTTTACTTGAGAGAGCAGGTTTCACCGAAATCAAAATCAAAGCTGCTTTTAATCCGGCCGGTTATGCCATTAGTTTCGCTTCTCTCTCTCATGGAAATCATAAAGGAAATATTCGCAGACAAGGACTTAAATGGTTGCTCTATGTGGCCGGCGCAACGTTTGTATTACCTATCGACTTCTGGTCTGGCATGCCCAGTATGATCGACTTTACAGGAGTAACAAAAACTGCATGAGTTCTACTCTAGACAATCAGTTTTTAAGCAAACGTCCGGATGCCATTTCCTTGATGGCGGTTATCGTTCACGTTGCTTTCGTTTTCTGCCCAGTCTATTTAGCGGCGATCTTCGGATGGAATTTCGCGCTACCTTTTCTTTGGTTATGGTATGGTGCATCCATGAATGGCTTGGTAAATCTCATGCATGAATGTGCACACGGCCATACATTTAAGCGACGTTCGTGGTGCGATTTTCTGGGGCGATGGATTTTAGCTCCGCTTACTTTTTCTGATTTCGACAACTATCGGCAACTGCATTGGGAACATCATCGCTCTCTCGGTGAGCAAGGCGATCCGAAATACACTTATAAAATGGATATTAGAGGCAGACGCTTTCCTATACTATTGCTTAAGTGTTTGCTGGGAATTGAAGCAGTGAAAAAGTTTGCTTATCAAATCAACAACCGTAATAAAATGAAGGAGTCTCGTTCACAGAGCTGGATTATCCGTATTATTGTCACGCAATTCATTTTTATCACCTCTCTCTTTGCGGTTTCCGGATGGTTCAACTCTCACGATACAAAGGCCCTGTGCGGTGCCGTGCTTGCCTATGTGATCGTCTATGCTTATGGGACGCTTTCCCTAACGCTACTTATGGCTACCCTACGCGCCATTGCTGAACATCAAGATGGGATGGACAAGCCGACCTTAGTTGGAACAGCAGCGTTACGCAACTTACGCTGCGGCCCCATAGGGCGCCTTCTTCTCGGCTGTTATGGTTTTGCAGAGCATGCAACGCACCATTCCTTACCTTTTATTCCAAGTTACCACCTTGTCCTTGCCACCAAGGTATTTTCTACCGAGGATCGATATTTGATTCCGCGATTAACATATTTATCTTTATTGAGACAGCAAGTGATTCGGCCTGAAAGCCAAAAGATTGAGCACGCTATATGATCTCGGTAACGACTAAAATGCGAGTAACCGGTGCACGCCTTCTCTATAAACTGGCTCGGTTAGGAGTTGGCCCAGGAAAGAAGATCATCACCCGCGGTGGCATAAAATATGAAGTAGATTTGGCCGAGGGATTAGATCTATCCTTATTTTTGTTTGGATCCTTTCAAAAACATGTCACAAAAAATCCCTGGATCAATCTGTCCGAGAACGCCACGGTTATAGATGTAGGAGCAAATTTTGGTGTTATGACTTTGCAGTTTGCCCAAGTTTGTAAACAAGGCAAAGTGTTTGCTTTCGAACCCACTCATTATGCTCTGGAGCGCCTGGAGAGGAATCTCGCTCTTAATCCCTCTCTAGCTGAGAGAATTGAAGTTATTCATTCTTTCGTGTCCGATAAATCCGAGGCTGCCCCAAATTTGGTGGCATATGCGTCTTGGAGAGTAGATGGTTTAACCACTGGGCGTGAGCACCCTATTCACATTGGCACCCCCTACTCTACCCCAGGAGTTCCTTCGATTACTTTAGACGAATTTGTGATCTCGCAAAATCTAGCACGTCTAGATTTAATCAAGATCGATGTAGACGGGGACGAACTACTGGTCTTGCACGGTGGCCGTGCCTCAATCAGGCAGTTTCGGCCGGTAATTATCTTTGAAATTGGCTTATACTGTATGCGTGAAAGGGAGATCGATTTTCAAGACTTTGAACAATTTTTTGCTGATCTCGGATACAGCTTGTACGATACCAAAACAAATCGATCCGTAAACTTAAATAACTACAAAAGCATTATTCCTGCAAAAGCAACAACAGATCTGGCGGCAATCCCTTCCGAAGCTCTTGATCAGCAATTAAAAGAAAGCGTTGATCGATAGAGGATCATGCCCGCCAGCGTTCGCGATTAAAGTCAAGGATCTCTTGCAGAATTTCCTTAACTCCCTTTGTTATCTGCCAGTTTGGATACTGACTAATAAATTTGGCATTACTGCTTATCCACCAAATATGATCGCCGGCCCGGTTTTGATCTTGATAGGTCCAATTCAAGTTGCGGCCAGCAATCTTTTCGGCCATTTCAATCGCCTCCAGCATCGAGCAATTGCTCTGCCGTCCGCCTCCGATATTATAGACTTCACCGGGACGGGGCTCTTTGAAGTACTCGTGAAACGCCCGCACCAGATCCTCACAATGAATATTGTCCCGGACTTGCTTGCCCTTGTATCCGTAAACCGTATAAGCAGTCCCACATACGGTGGACTTCATCAAATACGCCAAGAAGCCATGCAACTCAGTACCCGAGTGGGCTGGTCCCGTCAAGCATCCCCCTCGAAAGCAGGCTGTTTTCATGCCAAAATATCTGCCATATTCTTGCACAGCAATGTCTGCAGCCAGTTTGGATACCCCGAATAGGCTGTGTAGACATTGATCTACCGACATATTCTCGGTGATCCCTTTTTCAAAAGCATGCCCGGGCTGTATCTCCCAACGCTCCGACAGCTCGCACAAAGGCAGACGGTTGGGCGTATCTCCATAAACTTTATTCGTTGAAGTAAAAATGAAAACAGCTTCTGGGCAATGCTGCCGTGTTGCTTCTAGTAGATTGAGCGTCCCGTTGGCATTGATTGTAAAATCGGTAAGCGGTTCGCGCGCGGCCCAGTCATGCGATGGTTGCGCAGCAGTGTGAATTACCAGAACTATATCTTTATTGTAGTACTTGAAAAGCTCATTCAGTTTTTCGCCGTCCCTGATGTCAAAGTCCTTATGGCTATACTTATCTGCTAACGATTTTTCCAAGCGCTGCCTGTTCCAATCCGTGGAGGCCTCTGGTCCAAAGAACTTGCTGCGCATACCGTTATCGATGCCAACGACTTTCAGACCAATTGAGGCAAAATAGACACAAGCTTCAGAGCCTATTAAGCCGGCCGAACCACTAACGATTACAATGCTCATTCCGTACCACTCAGATAACCCAATTGTCTTTATGCCTTGTAATCTCACGCCAAGCCAGTTCGTACAATTATACCGTAACAAGGCACCGGACTTAGTTATGCGATCTCACGAGACGGGCCTAAATTCAGCGCCCCCTTCTACGTTTCAAACAGATGGCTTACAATTTCTATGTACTGATTTTTTCTCAGGTTAATCTTAAATGCGACATCTATCTGAATGCCTGGCCTGCCGCTCAAAAAAGTTAGAATTGCTCTATGCGGCTACGTTTAGTGGCCTTGCGCAAGATGCGCCGCTGTATTTTTTGAACAACAGATCTAAAGTCGCTCATGGACAAATTACTCGCTGCCAGACTTGTGGGTTTTGCTGTACAAATCCTCAGTTTGAAGTGGATGAATATCGCCAGATTTATGCGACGATTCCCCGATTTATGACCGAAAGTAATCCGCTTGCCAATGCAGAATCTATAAGATTCAAGCGACTTGTTAAACTTGTCTCCAGTTACATTGCTCGTCCGCAACGTCTTCTAGATTTAGGGTGTGGTGATGGGAAGTTTCTTTCGATGATGCCGTCTAACGAACGTTTCGGGTATGAAGTTGGCGATGGAAATATGATTACTGAAGGCGATGTTCACATCCTGACCGGTGACTTTCTGCACCAGATCGGACACCCCCCGCTATTGAAAGCTTCCTTTGACGCTATAACGGCCTGGGACGTATTCGAACATTTGCCAAATCTATTTGAATATGTGGAGGCGATAGGTTATTTGTTGCGCCCAAAAGGCTACCTTTTTGTCACATTACCAAATGCTGATAGCCTGATCGCTCAACTGAGTGGCGAGCGCTGGAACATGATTTTGCTTGAACATCTTTGGTATTTTGGTCCAAAAACTCTTGAGCGTTTCCTAGCTGACCATGGTTTTCTTCTGGTTAAAAATGGACATATGCCCTTTGATGTGACCATAAATCATCTTATCAAGAGACTTGCACAAACATACGGACAGAATTTCTCTCCAGCACCCAAACCAATCGGTGATTTAGTGTTGTCACTACCGGTTGGGTTAATGTATGGTGTATATCAGCGTCAGTAAGCTTGAGTCACGATAAACCTTAGCCCGCGGGCTCGTCGCTAGCCAGCATTCTCAAGGTCTTTGGATATCTTTATTTACCACTGATTTGCTGCTTGGTTTTTGCCAAGCATTCAAGACAATATGAAGCAATTCAAAAAAATAACTTGGCGCAACGCTGATGATGCTAAATGAAGACGTACCCATATCAATGGTTCGATTGATCCAGGAGATAGGCACTTCTTTTATGTCATAGCCAGCCAATAATGGTTTGAGCCCGGTTTCTACATTGGCCGCGAAATGGTCTTGTTCAATCCGAAAAGACTGAAGAATTTCTTTGCGATAAAGCTTTAAATTATTCGAGATGTCGCGTATTCGTATAGGAAGAAATAAATTGACGAGCAGATGAAAGCACCGGTTGCACAGAATCTTGAAAAATGGATAATTGAGCAAAGTTGATTCGTACGAAAAGCGACTGCCTATAGCACCATCATGACCCTCTGCAATAGCATCGAATAAGTCGCGTAACTCAGGAACAATCTGAACGAAGTCGCAATCCATCGTAAGAATATAATTACCCGTCGCTGCTGAATAACCGTCTCTCAGTGCTCGCCCAACGCCACCAGGAGGTTTTCGGTTGATTACCTTGACGCGAGAATCCTGTTTAGCCAATTCCAATCCCACCTCGCCAGTGCGGTCAGTGCTGTTATCATTGACTATAATGATCTCATGGATATAATCGCTATAACACTGAATAAGTGCATTAACCAACACGGGTATATTCATTTCTTCGTTATAGGAGGGCACCACAATTGTGATTGCCCCAAAAAGTTGTTTGTGATTAGCGAGATTAACGTAACGCCTGCTCGATTGCTCATTTTCAGGTTTCTTTCCCCATATGTATAAAGTTCCACAGAGGTCCCGAATTAAAGGCGTATGTTCCAATAAATACGCGAGCGATTGAAGTAGCCGAACCAGCGAACGCGGTGTCTGTGGATGAATAATATCGTAACAAATAATTTCCAAATTTGTAAAACCTTGATGAGATGCAATTTTCATTAACTGATACTGGCGCACGCCCACCAGACATGGCGGATCTCCATACATACGACCAAGAATACGAATATGATTTTTGATGAATACCTGCGGATTCCAATAATTGGCTTCAAAGAACAAGAGTTGTCCGCCTGGTTTGAGTAATGTATAAAGAGCCGCCAAATTCTGAGGGTATTTGTCGTGACAGAGAATGGCGGTGCCAACGATATAGTCAAAGCTTTCTGCGGGCAAGTCTTTTAAGAGATTGTCGACCTTTTGAAATTTGACATTAGGAATGTTGCGTGCTTGTTGGATTAATTCATCGTTAAATACTGCAGCAGTGATAGGGTTCTCACCTCTTAGAACCGATGAAAGACATTCTGTCCATAAACCGGTGCCTGCTCCCAATTCGAGAATTGATTCACCTGGAAGCACATGGAATGAATGCCGCACCGTATTAGCACGCCAACGAAGTTTTAGAGGTGAAGTATTCGGATAACGTAACCAATAAGACTCGCGGCTACGTTCCATGCTTCTCAGGTTGTCCTCAAGTGTCATTTTTGTGACCCATCAAGTCATAGATGCCAATACCAGAAGCCATTTGCCTATCATGCACTTATTGTATCTTCCCAAATTGATACTAAAGCTAATCCTTATCGACTTAACGTGCCACCCAATTGTAGAATTCAACCGTTTGCACAATTTCTAAGAAATCAAGTCAAAATGTCATTGACATCTATTCGATTATAAATCCCAATGAGTCGGGCATTTTATACAACTTATCACTATTAACAGGCTGGACCACGTAATTCAAAAAATGTCTACCTGATACTAATTCTCTTGTATCTAAGGCTATTTTAAAGCCTGAAGTTAAACTCGTACGCGAGGAAAGAAAAGGAGCAAGCTCATATATCGGATTTCTGGCACTTGTTTTAATGAACGGCCCACTATCGACTTGTATATATAAGGCGTTTACGGGAAAGTTGCTATCTTGCTCTGTGGCAATGAATAAAAAATTGATGGGCTCATTGTTCTTTCTGCCATAGATGGGAATATGATCGACTGTGTAGCGAGTAGGGTTGGAGCTAATACGGAGCTTGAATCTGTTATTACTCGGTGTCAATAATCCTGCTATGAATTTATTTTTTTCTAGTTGAATTAGTTTGTTTTCTTGCTTCAACCAATTATAGCTAATGGGAGTCTGAAAATAGCTTAAACCAGGGCCAACTAACTGAAATTCAATTACTGAATTATTTGCTTTGCCATCAAATAGAAGCCTGAGAGCTTGCATGTCTTCTGGCAAATAATTGACTAAAATGCCATTTCTGGAAGAATCAGGCACTAGTCTATAACTTTGCATTTGTCCGTCAGCATATTTTACATTGAAATAAATGCTGGGAATTTTATAAAACAAACTGAAAATCTTACCCCAGAAATTATACATAAAATGAAATGAACAATACATAGGATTTTGACAAAAGGGCACCGATAACCATTCACCGGTAATAATTGATAAATTAGTGCCAGGTGTTAATAACACTGGGGTTGAGGAAGGTTGTTTTTTCAGAAGCAATACTTGTTTGCTTAGTTCAAAATTAATAGGTTTATAGTGCTCAAGAATCGCTCGCCAGCTTTCTGGTGTTTCAAAGAACATGTGTTTCTGGTTTAAGCTGGAGAAATCACAAAAAAGATAATCTGGACCGTTCTGACCAGCAAAATATTCGGCTTCTTGTTTATCTAATTTGCTTGTGCAAGCTCCACAAAGCATAACAAATAAATTAGGCTTGTAATTAAGATGGTTGGCCATGCACCACATCATATTAGAAGGTACACCATCACATGTTTTGCCAAACTCAATTTTTGATAGAAAATCTTTGCTCAACTGAATACTTTGTAGTCTTGAAGAGGCAACGGATATGTCGTCTGGAGCTTTACCATCCAGCCCGATATTTACTATGCTAATTAGACTAAAGCATAATATGAGCCAAACAAAGTCTAGCTTTCGTCTACACAAGAGTATTGATAAGGCGATGGCAGCGGATTCAAATCGGAAGAAGGCTAGCATATGCCAGCAATCATTTCTGACAAAGCCGTGGAGAAAATTCAAAACGATAATGGGAAATAAAACCGTACCCAATAAACCTAAATTTTCAACTTTTCTTGCTGAATAGGCTATTATCCATAGGTAAATAATTTGTGTAATAACACCTAAATTGAATAACAGGGATACCAATGGAATGTCGGTGGTTTCCGACCAGCCCTGTGTGAAACTTGTTTTAAATTCCATACTAGCAATAACCCAGTTAACACAATTTGAGGGCTCTTTAAAGAAAACAGCCATCAAAATAAAAACAGAAATGAAAAAAGTAGATAACAGTGCTGTTAAAGCTATTGATGGATAAGGGCGCTTCCATATGAAAGACACCAAAATATAAAGCCCAAGAGTAATTACAACTTCTACCCCAACATCGAATTTTATAAACAAGAGAATGCTAGAAAGAATTGCCGTTAATATTGAAGAAAACAATAAAACTCTGCCTTGAGTTATAAGTGACATTGAAAGTAGCATTAGGACAATAATTATGGGCAGGTATTCGTCTGGAGACGGGATGGTATACCTACCATGAATAGTAAATCCAGATAGCAGCAGAAGAGAGATAAAACCGCAGAAGATAAAGGCTGGTTGGCTGTGTCTATAAAACCAGACAACCAATGCTAAACAAAAATATTCAAATATCAAAAACGCTTGGGCCCACAATTGATTATGTAAAATATTTATAGGGTGAACTAAAAACCAAAGCGGACCGTACATATAGCTATAATCAAAGCCAGGCGTATATTTGGAAAAAGGAAGATAGTTTAAGGCTGCTATCCAACCATCATCAAAATTTATCGATGGACAATCGGGTTTAACAGGGCATTGAATACAAAGTGTGGCAATCAAGATAATCAAAGCGAGCCATGATAAAAGCGAGGGAATGCTTTCTTTGATTGCTGAATTATTTAACTTAGTCATTCCACCTGAAATTGTGATGTGGTGTTAATTGGCAAAATCGACGCTAGTCCTGCCATATTAATACCACAGTCCTCATAAAGATAGCCTCAAGTTATCAATGCCGCCACCGCCCCCCTAAATGCGCAAGCTTGTACCTTAAACTTTGAAATAGCTAGCTATACATTGGATTAAAAATGTTAGTTAAGTGAACAGATATAGGTATCATTGCATGATAAGTGGGCATGAAATTAATAGGTTTGGGGCTAAGGCCAATATTGCTATTCAAACCTAACACAGGGACTGTTTTAGATGTCAAAAGACCGGGAAATCAAGAATTTTACTGACAAGTTGCGATCGGCGGGCAGCCCGATGGTTCCTACTGCTAATGATTTGCATATTAAAATATTTGCAGATGGGGCAAATATTGAGGCCATGCTCCGCTATTATCGAGATCCTCGCATAGCTGGATTCACCACTAATCCAACCCTGATGCGCAAAGCTGGCATCGCCGATTATGAATCTTTTGCCCACGATATTTTATCTGTGATCAAAGATAGACCAATTTCTTTTGAAGTCTTTTCTGATGACTTTGCTGAAATGGAAAGACAAGCCCACGCAATTGCTGGCTGGGGCGAGAATACTAACGTTAAAATCCCGATCACCAATACTGAGGGAGAGTCGAGTATCTCATTAATTAAGCGTTTATCCAAATCGGGCATTAAAATGAATGTCACTGCTATAACTTTGTTTGAACAGGTGGCTGACGTTGCGTCTGTCCTTGCCCAAGGTGGCGGTGGCATTGTTTCCGTTTTTGCTGGACGAATTGCAGATGCTGGTCAAGATCCATTGCCTGTGATGATAAAGTGTGTTGAGTTTCTGAGCAAATACCCAAATGTAGAATTACTGTGGGCCAGTCCGCGCGAATTATATAATTTAGTGCAAGCTGAACTGATTGGTTGCCATATAATTACCGTAACTGAAGACATTTTGAAAAAGCTTCCGTTATTAGGTGGCGATCTGAAACAGGTTTCCTTAGACACCGTGCGCATGTTTTATAATGATGCCCAAGCAGCAGCATATCAAATTGAAGCTAAAACAAAAACTGCAGCCGCTAGCAAACCAAAGAAATAAAGATCGACAATAGATTGCCGCCAATATCGACTTTCCCACACAAGTATGGAAACATTGAGTGTTCATTTTATTGACGAAGAGGAAAGATGCATTTTCAATGCTTCAAGTCCAGATGGCGAGCCTATTTCATAAAAGCGCTCTTTAACTTCATAGGCAGCTAATTGCTGATTGCTGATTAAGTGCAAGATCACTTCGCTTAAATCGAAAGTTTTATTATTTGCCAAGGTTTTGAATGCTCCGTGATCAAAAATCGATAATCCATAATCAATAAAATGCATTTCAGAACTGGGGTTGCTCTTGTTGTAGTCCACAACCAGACCGGATTTACACAATATATTAGATTTGTCCCATTGATTGTCGTTCTTGTAGACAGTCATCAGTCCTGTCTTTTTTGCATCAAAAAAGGCTCTTTTAATAGGTGAAAATGTTGTATCTAAATACGAATCCCCATACAAAACTGCAAAAGGTCCACTAACATTTCGCGCTCCTTTAAGAACAGCTCCTCCCGTGCCAAGCAAGCTGTCACCATCATAAGAATAGCTTACGTTAACACCGAAATCCTGGCCCGAACCCACATAAGCTTTTAACTGATCAGATAAATGTCCTACGCATAAAATAACCTCACTGACTGATTCTCGTGCCAAAAGCCGCAGTTGGTGAGCAATAAACGGTTCATCATTTATAGGGATTAATGCTTTAGGCAAATCAGGATAAAGAGGGCTAACTCTTGTACCCAAACCACCAACCAAAATTATTACCGGAGGGAAATTACCCATACACTTACCTAGACATTCTTGATTGGTTTTAAATGCCCTGTTTCTTTCAGCATCTCATCTATTGATCTTTCTATTGCCTGCGCCGAAGTGTGATGGCATTGCCAACCGAACCCTCTAATTTTATTGGTGTTCAATCTTACAATCGGTATATCGCCTTTCCATCCCCTGTCTCCACCACTAAAAATAAGCTTCACTTTCGCTGCATCGCCTACTACTTTCTTTATTACAATATTGGCTATTTCAGTTACAGTTATATAGTCACCGGTGGCGATATTGAAAGCAGCAAAGCGATCTTTAACTTTTTCATTGGCTAGCAATACGGCATTAATAATGTCACTTATGTGCACATATGATTTGCTTTGCTTTCCGTCGCCTAATATATGCAGTTCTCCATTATTAGCTCTCAATTTATTGATAAAGTCGAATCCGACCCCATGTGTTTGTCTTGCTCCCACAACATTACCAAACCGAAAAGCCAAACCAGACATATCAAACATGAAGCAATAGGCGGATATCAAAGCTTCCCCTGCTAATTTACTAGCGCCATAAGTCGAGATAGGTATAAGCGGTCCATGATCTTCGGCAATTTCAATGTTTCCTACATCACCATAGATACCGCTACCAGAAGCATAAAGTATACGGCGCACGTCGGTTGTGCGCATAGCCTCAAGAACATTATGGGTAAGCATGGTGCCTTGCTCAAAATCTATCGCCGGCTCTTTAGCTGCTCTGGCAATGTCAGGATTCGAAGCCAAATGAATAACAGTGTCGTGTCCTGCAATGGCTTTTTGCAAAAGTAAAAAATTGGCAATGTCTCCTCTAACTAGATGGAGCCGCTTGTCATTTTCATGCTGTGCCAAATGCCAGGCTTTCCCTGAGGAAAAATTATCATAAACAGTAACTTTCTCAGTATCTTGCTGTGTTAGCAGATAGTCACAAAAATGACTGCCTATACAACCAGCTCCACCCGCAATAAAAATCTTATTCATAAGCAAAACCAATTCATTAGCTACTAGCTACTATACGTTCGGCTACAGTTTTTGCTGATCTAATTACAGCATCAGAATTGTAATACACAAATTCACTAAACCTACCGCACAACTCAATACCTTCTTGTTTGCAATATTCATATATGATATCCAAATTTTTTTCTCTCTTTGGATCGTAAATGACATAGGCATATTTTGTTCTGAGAACATCAGTAGTAACCACGTCTTTTTTGGTAAGAAAGCCCTCTCGTTCTAAACCCTCTACGACCTGAGCAATAACTTCTTTGTCAGACATTGACCAAATGTTATCCCCTTCTTTGGCAGTAATTTCTGCCACCATAGATGAGCAACCGTCTGGCACATAATTCAAACCAAAATAATCAAATAAAATCACACGATGAAAAAGAAGATCCGGCTGGGCAAAATAAATAGCTTGGTGATTGATTTTTCTGGGCTTGCCGATGCCCACCAAAACGACAATTAAAGAGTTGTATTTTAAATCGTCAACTGCTCTTTGCACAGCTCGGGGAACATCTTTTAACACCCTCATAAAATCAAAAATAGGCATGGTATTGACTATTTTCTCGTATTCACGTTCTTGCCCATTGCTTGCTACAGCCCAACCTTTATCAGTGCGGCGAATTTTATTAATGGGAAATCGCTTTACTATTCGATCTTTGACATGTTCTTCGAAAGTGCGTGGTAAAGTCTGGAAACCGCCAGTCTTTGGATAGTAAAAATGTAACTGATGAGTATAGCCTTCAGTCTCAATACCTAAAGCCGACTTTATAATGTCTTCAGCTGGGGGCTTAGGGATCCTCTCTACCCAGGCAGTGCCCATCTCTTTAGGGGGGGTCTTCCAAATTTTTGTATTATATGGAATAAGGTAATTCTCCGCCAATCCTTTACCGAAAGTGTTATAAATCCAATCCTCAAAATTATTTTGTGGTCTTTGCGGATTATCTAAAAAATGATACAGACAGTCAAAAATGTCTTCTTTATCTAAGGCAGCAAGCCCATTTTCAAATGGGTATTTGATAAAACGCCCCTTAAACCATATAGAATTTCTACGGAAAAGTTGATTCAGTTTGCCTTTGAGCAAATTGACTTCGAAGTCCAAGATCTCTTGATCTTTCGAAAACATGATATGACCACCGATGTCATAAGTAAATCCATCTTTTTCAAAGCTGCGGCACAATCCTCCACATTGATCGTCCTTTTCTAATATTTCTGTATCTGGTCCCAAAAAATAAGACAGACTAAGCCCCGCAACTCCGCCGCCTAATATGCCAATTCTTTTCATATGACTCTTGTACCTTCAAAATCAAAATGAAAGCGCAATTCTTGCAAACCAGCTTCTGCCATTTTTTTCGCGCAAACGTCTTTTGTTTTCTGTATAGAATAACAAAAACCCACCACCACCAGCCCCCACTAATTTGCCTCCGACAGCGCCGTTTTTTCTAGCTAACTCATAATATTCATCTATCACTTTATTGCTTATTGACGTAGATCTCTTTTTCTTGTGAAGCCAATGTTCATGCATTAATTCTCCAAAAGTAGCTAATTGTCCTGCTTCTAAGGCGGCTGCGATACGTAGTCCTAAATCTTTGACATAGTGAAGATTTTCTATCATTTTCTGATCGTCATCTTTGCTCTTTTGATCTTGATCTTTTAAAACTGCTGAGGCAGACCTTGAATAGCCAGTAAAAAACATAATTAAATTATCTTCCAGGCTATATATCGTTTGATTAGAAAGTTTTGCTGGATAAGCATTTACATAGCCTGTTTTGTCGATTTCAAAACAAGTAATACCACCATAAGAAGCTATGTATTGATCTTGCTTACCTACTGGCTCTTTTAGAATATTGATTTCGATATTACAGGCTTGTTCGGCCAATTCATGCGGGGTAACTATAACGTTTTTATTTTTCTTGTAAACATGTAACACTTTAAGCAGAGCGGTAGTAAAACTGCCGGAAGAACCTAAACCCGTACCTGCTGGGATATCAGCGATACTTACTAATTCTATATTAGGACCTAATTGCATACTGGAGAGAGCGGCTTTGAAAATCGGATGCTGAATTTCCTCTATGCTACGTACCTGTTCAAACTTAGAATATTTGAGAAAATATTCGTTGTTCCATGATTGATTAACAGTCAGATACATGTATTTGTCTATAGCTGCTGCTATTACAAAACCCCCAAACCGTTCGTAGTAAGAAGGTAAATCAGTGCCACCGCCTCCTAATGATATTCGCATTGGACTACGAGCGATAATCATTTAATTCCCAGTCCTTCCCATTTTGCAGGATTAACTTGCAGACTTGGATGTGACACAAGTAGGTGCCAGACTACAGCTTGCAGTCCTTCGACAAGAGGCGTAACCAAATGCGGAAATAGATTTGGAATAACAATTGTTACATCTGCCACTTTTCCAACTTGTCCTCCATCTTTGCCTACGATACCAAGTACGGTGGCATTAATATCTTTGGCATAAGATACTGCATTAACAAGATTCATACTGACATTTTTTTCGCTACTGCCACCACCCACTGAAAATACAAGTAAGCCGTCTTTGCTATTTAAACGGCTAACGCGCAGCCAATTTACTAATGTAGTATCCCACCCTTCATCATTGACTCGTGCCGTAAGTTCGGAAACATTGTCATAGGGAGCGTAAGCCTCGATAGCACACAATTTACGAAAGTCGCATGTGGCATGAGAAGCGTGCCCAGCTCCGCCTCCTGAGCCAATAATAAATAATCGTCCACCGGCTGTCCTTAGATTAGCTAATCTATTTGCCGCACGCTCTAATGCTTCTTGATCAAGCTTATTTAGAACTGAGGTACACTTTTCTATAAATTCCGCGCTAAACGTCATAGTTGTCAACCGAAAGAATGTCCAATAATCTCCAGCATATCACTAAGCTTATCTATTACAAAATGGTACTTACGGTCCCCCTCGTTTATTATCTTCTAGGCTTGTGACAATTGTTTAGCTAGCTTGGATCTTTCTGCATTAAAAAATCGTCTCCAGCGCCATATACGTTTAAACGTCCAAACTGTTGAAGCAAAACGCTGTAATTTGCTTTCTCCGATACGCGGACGGTAATCAATAAATATTTCAGTACATTTGTAACCCAGACTAGCAGGCCCAACTTGCAATTCTACAGGAAGAGCTAATCCTTGAGGCTGATAAGGGAATTTTTCTACTAGCGATTTTTTGTAAATGCGCATTCCTGTATGCACATCACTGGACTGAACACCGCAAATGATGCGAGCAGACAAAGCGAAGAACCAGTTAGCCACGTAATTTGCTAATGGCATATTTTGAGGACGTTTGCCTAACCTAGAAGCACTAACTAAATCGTATCCTTCACATATTTTATCGACCAGTACGTTAATGGCTTCCACAGGATATGTATCGTCGCAATCCATAGTAATTACATAATCCCTGCTTGCGCTAGTAAGTGCTTGATGCATAGCAGGTCCATATCCTTTGGCAGGAAATTGCTTAACGACTTTGCAGCCTAATTCACTGGCAATATCTGCAGTTCTATCTTTACTGCTATCCACAATCACTATTTCTGCTTGTGGACTAAATTTGCGTATATCGTTTACCACTTTAGCGATAGCCGCCTCTTCGTTGAGCGTTATCATAACTACAGAGATACAGTTATCGTTTATTTCTTGCACAGGCTAAATTTCTCCATTTAATTGATATCAACTTTGCTGGGTATCTGCATAATTTTGTCAAATTCTTGAGATTTCTTTGCATGCTCCATATAATCCAAGAAATCTTTTTCAGTACATTTATCCAGTAAATTGAATCGTAAAGGTGCTGCAACTCTCGTAGATAGCCAACCTAAATATTTTTGACGCCGATATTCCCAATCTGCCTTTTGATTGAGTACCCTTGCTGCGCTGCCGTATTTGTAGTTTTTCTTAAGTAATTGTGCGTATTGATCAAATAACTCAGCAGGACCAGCTGCTCGATGTTCCAGCGGCAAGCTATTTTTGAAATAAGATTCCGATCCTGAAGTACGCCCCAAAGCTACTGAACAGACGGCCAGTCGATAGTTTAAAATTCTATAGAGAGGATAGGGTAATAACGTTATCATAGACGCTTTGTAATAAAGCTTAAGGGCTTGCTGGTAGTTATTTTTCCTGAACTCAATATCTCCTAGCCTGACTAAAGGCAGCAGACTTCTAATTTCCTTTGCCTGCGGATGCTGCTGGGCAAGTAAAAGCAGTGAATTATAAATTGATTTGGCTTTATCATAGTCTTTAAGTCCTTCATAGGCAGAGGCTTGCATGAACAAAATTGATGCTTTAAGTTCATCATTTGGACCATATACTTCATTACAAGCTCTTAGCGCCTTATCACAAATAATTATTGCTTTTGAATAATCCTTTATTCTTAAATAAAATGTGCCCATATTCATCAAAGCAGCAAGCTGCAGGGGGCTAGATTCTTTATCATCTAGAACAGGAATATTTTTTAAAGTCTCTTCCGCTTGTTTAAAGTCACCCAGGCATTCAAGGTCACGAGCTTCTCTCAAGAGAGTATGCGTGGAATCTTCTGAAACAGTACAACCTTGCATAGCAATAATTGCGGTAAGCAGAATCTTTGATTGTATGGAAAAATGTTTTGAGAAAAGCATCTTCTATTACTTCGAAACCAAAGCTTTGCGCTTATCTTGTTTAAACTCTATAAATATCGCCGCTATTGCAAAAAAAAGAAAAATAATAGTGCCAAAGAAAAATCTTAATTCATATCCCACATCAGTACTTTCGGCATGCATTAAATCTACATTTGTCAAAATTAAAAATGGTAGTGCAAAAGTTAGCAGGGCGATTAGGAGTCTAATAATAGATTGCCATGTTGTGTAGCGGTTATCATCGGTGGTGCTCCATATGTACAACCAGAGAGCGGGAACGATCATAAGTAAATAATCATACAAATAGCCATGCATGCTAAAGTAAACAAGTGCAATGGTGCTGACTGAAGCTATCAATTCAAAGGCTTGGCCACTAACTTTCTGCAAAGCAGGATAAAGCTTTACCCATAGCCATATTGAGGCGATACAGCAAAGAATATAGACCAGTGCTGATATTGTACTTGCATGCGAGATATCACCAGGCAAACTGTGCAACATAGCTCGGAAATTTGCCATAGAACAAATTTCGTTTAGTCCAACATAAGAATGCGTTATTTCGGATAGATAGTTAGTTTCTATAAAATTAAGCACATTATTGTAACCAACTATGTAAGTGGACAACAAACCTTCAAAAATAACCGATAAAAAACAGCCGTAAAAAAATTTGCTTCTGCCTAAACAAAATCCAGGAATCAAAATAATAAGAGCTTGCTGCAATTTAAAAAATGAGGTTCCAGCTATCAGTCCAGCCAAAAAGTAATTTCTATTTATTAACAGCCTCAAGGATATAGCTATTATTGCTGCTTCAAAGGTTGTAGTCTGCCCAACAATAAGATCCTGAATTACTGCCACATTCGCGAAGCATATAAAAAGTCCACTTAGTAGTAATGGCCTCGTTTGTAAGGCGCTGGAAGCAATGCATAAAAAGGCAATAGCTAAGCAGATCGCCGAAGCAAAGAACCATATTCGCCAAGCCGTGTACAAGTCAAAATAACTTAGAGGTGTTGTTAGAGCAAAAAGCATCGGCGGATATTGAATAGAATAAACTTCTATAGTTCGCATGGGAGCAATAAGTCTGTCAACAGTCTGTGTGAGCAAAATCGCATCGTATACGTCTATATTGTGATATTTAGTCAGCCTTTCTCTATTGAGCAATCCGCTAGCGTAAAAGGTAGTAAAATCGCATACATCAGATTCACCCATCACCCCAACTGGCCGAACAAAATGAAAATGGTTTTTAGCAAGAGGAATGACTGCCCTATCGAAGTTATAGAAGAGATCAGCAATGGGCCGAAAATAGTATATTAATACGCTTGCAAATAAGATCAACCGTAAGTAATTGAAAAGCCTGACGCGATCAAGATTTATCGTTGTGCCCAATGCCGCTCCTCAAACCCAATTCGAAAGTATGTCTTCTTTGTTGAGTTCTTCTAGATCTTTGCCTGTATCAACTGTGCGCCAAAAGCCGTTAAATTTATAAGCGTGCAGTTCTTTTTTTGCAGCTAAAGTGGGAAATAAGGTTTCTTCATGTTCGCCGTAGGGCGGGAAAGAGTCAAACAGTGCTCCATTAATTAGATAAATACCAGCATTTATCCAGTGATCGAGAACAGGCTTTTCACGAAATCCTGTTGCCAGGCCATTTTGATCTATTTCCACAATCCCATAGGGACTACGCAGAGGCACGCAAACAATAGTAATGTTTGCCTTTCTATTATTGTGGTAGCTAGATAGATCAGATAAAGGCAGATTTGTAACCACGTCTCCGTTGATTACAAGTATGCTTGAGGATAAATCTTTTAAATGACCACTCGCTAGTTTTATGGCGCCACCGCGGCCCAATGACTTTTCCTCAATGGAATACGAAATATTTAAGCCTAAGTTGTCACCGTCACCGAAATAGTCAGATATAGCATCATGTTTGTAATTGCAGGCAATAATAACCCTTTCAACACCAGATGACTTCAACCAGCGTAATGTATAAAGCAGAAGCGGCTGATCGCCTACTTCTACCATTGGCTTAGGACGATCATAAGTAAAGGGACGCAGCCTTTCACCGCGGCCGCCAGCCAATACTATTGCCTCATCCGGTGCTGCTTTCATTTAATTTGCATTCCACTCAATTGCAATCAACAAATAATAACAATTCCACAATAAAACTCAACTGGACTTTGCCTTCTTCGCATATTTGGACCGCATCTTTAAGTGCGGAACATCAACCGGAATGAGATTTTTCTGCATTGCTTCCACAAGCTCGTAATCACTGGCAGTATAAATATCAATCAACCTACAGCGAGAACCGGGATTAGTCCGGAGATTATACCAGTCCACATATTCTTTGTGCTTCGCATACCATACAGGAGATTGACTGAGTGCACGACCAGCGCTTGCCATCTTGCCATACATTGCTAAGAATTTAGCATATTGTATATATATATCTTTTGGTGCCGAATCTTGAGCCTCGTGTGGCAAAGCTATATTGAATTGAGAATCTGCTGCAGAATAGCGCTTCAGAGAAATATTACAAAGGGCAAGCCTGTAACTAATGACTCGCATCATCGCATCCGATAATTTTCCCAATTCGTAAGCCTCCTTATAGTACATCAGCGCATTTTGCTGATGCCCTTCTTTGAATTCAATGTCGCCAAGTTTGATTACTGGCAAGAGAGTAACAAGATCATTGCTGCAAGGGGAATAAGGGCCGAAAATAATGATCTGTTTATAGGTGGCTATCGCGTTGTTGTAGTCTTTTAAATTGTCGTATGCCGAGGCTAATACAAACAAAAACGAGCAATTGAGCATATCGGTTGTACCGCATACCATTTGGCAAATCTGGAGCCCCTTTTTGCTGATCACGATGGCCTGAGCATAGTTTTTAGTTCTAAGATAAAACCTGGCTTCATTCAAAAGAATAGATAATTGCATTAAGTCGGGCTCTGTATTCACAGTCTCAACTTCTTTGTATACCTTTTCTGCTTCAGCACACTTTTTTTCGTACTCCAGATCTATCGCGGTGCGCAAGAGCTTGTCTCGAGGATCCTCAGTGATGGAACAGCCCTGCATCAAGAGCACTAAAAGAATAAAGTAGCCATATTGCATTTTTGATTTCATCATCATTTAATCGATTCACTGCTTGGTTAGATACTCACTCTATTAAAGATACAATCGGCTCGCGTTGCGTTTTAAATTCTAAGACGACTGCTGTTATTGCGCAGCCTAATAAAACCAATCCCATACTAAACAGTCTTATTTGGTCCCACATAATAGTGGTGTCAAAAACAACCCGTCTCAAAACATTTTCCCATTGAAATAGCGGCACGTACAAGACTGTAATTGAAATAATTAAACGGATTATTGATTGTGCCAGGGTGTATTTAAACTCATCCGTGGTACTCCAGATATAAAGCCACAAGCAAGGAAGCATATAAAGTATTTGATCGTACCAGTAACCATGCGGGCTAAAGACTATAAGTGCAATCATAGAAACTGAGCCCAATAGCTGGATTGCGCAACCGCTTTTTTTTTGCAGAAGAGGAAATACTTTTAGCCATAATATTACTGCAAAGGCAATTACCAAAAGATAAGTGGCCCAGCCGATGGCATCCGCACTCGAAATGAACCAAGGTAAACATTTCAGCATGCCTCGAAAAGTTTGATACCACCAAACATCGTTCATATCACCATAGGTATGCGCTATTTCAGACATATAATTTGTCCTGATGAAATTCGTTATGTTGTAATAACCGACAACTGGTACTGATAATAAAAATTGCATTACAGTCATCAACAGGAATCCACGCAAAAAGTCTTTCTTCCCTGTGCAGAAGCCCGGTAACAGAATTATCAAAGACTGATGTAATTTCAGCAGGGCGCCTGCTGCTACTAAGCCGGCTGAAAAGTATTTTTTGTCAATGAGAAGCCGAAATGATAGAGCTATAAATGCCAATTCGATACCGCTCATCTGTCCCAGGCAGAGGAGGTCTGCTGCAGGAAAATTGGTTAGGGTAATAAAAAGACCGCATAAAAGCAGTGGCCTATTTTTAAGTAAGTCGTAAGCTGTAAATAGATAAGCTATGGTTAGGAAGAGAGCCGAGGCAAAAATCCATATGCGCCAGGCTGTGTATGCATTAAAATATGCCAGCGGTGTAACCAGAGCAAAAAATATGGGAGGGTATTGGAGGCAAAATGTCCCTTGTGCCTTTATCGGGGCTGCAACGCGCTCTATTGCTTGAGTAAATAAAAAGGGATCATAAATATCAATGGATAAATTTTTCTCTATCCTTTGCTTATTCAGTAACCCAGCGGCATAAAATGTGGTGAAGTCGAGTATATAAGCTTCGCCGGTTGAAGCCATTGGTATGGCAAAATAAAGACCGGAACGGGCTGTGGGATGTACATCCTGAGTAAAATAACGCCAATGATCCCCAGACATCGTAAAGAATTGGCAGAATATGAAACAAAAGGCTATAATGCGAACACAGCTAAGAACAAGACTGCGATTGGCTTTCATAGTCAAACCGAAATTTTCTCTTTGTCTTGCCTGCTAGTTTGTGGATTAAGCAGGCCGCCAGAATCAATTAACTTTTTAACCTCTTCCACCTTTTTATTAATTCGGTACCAGTCAATGGTAGGCTTCAGCCCTTCTTTTAGAGTAAATTGCGGTTTCCAGCCTAACAATTTCGCAGCCAATGAATTGTCTGCTATGCGATTTACTGGACCAATTGGCATATCAAGCTTCTTTGCTATTTGCGGCTTATAGTTGAAATGTTCGGTAATCATTTGCACAGCGTCAATCACCCTTAATCGTTCTGTGGTTCCGATATTGATTGCTGTACCGTCGTCAATTTTTTCGGCCGCCAATATCGTGCCATCAACAATATCTTGCACATAAGTCCAATTCCGTAGTTGTTCGCCATCGCCCCAGACTTCAAACGGATCTTGACGAATGAAAGCTTTGGCTATCATGGCCATGATTGAAAGATCCTCTTTTGCTCTGGGACCATAGACGATAAAATACCTGCACGAGGCGCCTTTGAGCCCGAACTCTTTGCAATAGGCTTTGAGCGTCAGCTCCCCCATCAGCTTAGCCCAACCATACATATTGTCAGCATTATAGGGCGGGCCAACCATTTCTTCCTTCAGATAAAGTTTTTCATTTACGTCCGTTTGAATTTGATTTGGGTAAACACAACCGGAAGAAGCAAACACCACCTTCTTAACCCTAGCCTTTGCCGCCTCACGGAAAACGACCCCATCTAATAATAGATTAGCAGCAGGTCCTGATTGGCACCTATCAACATAAGCACGCCCCCCATGATCAGCGGCTAAATGAAAGACTATATCAATGTCTTTCATTGCATCACGGCATACTGTCCCTTCTTTCAAATCTCCTTCTATAAATTGGAAGGATTGTTTATTAAGATGGGCTTTTATATTGGCTAACGAGCCACTGCTCAAATTATCAACAGCCCTAATATGAACACCACGACCAATTAAAGTATCGACCAAGGTCGAGGCAATACAAGACGCGCCACCGGTGACCAATACATTTTTACCAGTCCAAGCGAAACCCATTTTCTGCACTCCATGACAAGACTCATACTAACATATTCCTCGTTTTCTCAAATATAAAACTCAAACTGGCCTGCCAAAAGCCGTCGCCTACCCGTGAAGCCAGATTCCTGTTCTCAATGGCTCACAAGTCGATTGCACCGTTTGATTGTTCGCATTAGCAAAACGAATTAGAGCATTTAGCGAAGCATATTAAGGCTAAGGAAGTAAATTGTCTTTTGCTAAGCTATCTTTAATCCCATCGATCAGATAATAATCTTGTTCGGTATATTTATCCATCAATACACATCTGGAACTGGGGTTGCATCTAGCATATTGCCAATCAACATATTCTTTATGTTTGGCCTGCCAAAGTTTGGATTCCTCTAGGGCTGGGGCTATGCTGCCCTGTTTACCACACTGTTTCACAAACTGTGCATATTTATCTATTATGTCCCGCGGGGCTGCATGGTCAAACGCATGCGGTAGGGAGTTTCGAAAAAAAATTTCTGCCGAGCATTTATTGCCCAGCGCCATCGAACAAAGTGCCAGACGATAGTTTATTAATCGGGCAATCATCTCGGTGGAGTCAGGTGCGCCTATGGACAAGGCTTTAAGATAATACTGAAATGCAGCCGGCAAATTATTCCGTTTAAATTCCAGATCCCCTGATTTAATCAGCGGCAAAAGTTCCACAACATCTTTGCTGCAAAGAGATTTGCTCGCTGATTTTTGTATGCTCTTATAGTTCAATAGCGCTTTATCGTATTCTCCTAATCCGGCATAAGCAGAAGCCAATATGAATAAAATTGATCTATTAAGACTGTCATTTGCTCCATAAATTGCTTGGCAGATTTGTGTAGCCTTATCACAAGTAGCAATAGTCTTATTGAATTTCTTTGTTTTCAAATAAAATCTAGCCTGGTTCAGGAGTATAGACAACTGCAAAGGATCTTTTTCTTTGAAGGAGAGCATAGATAATTTGTCATAAACCTCTTCGGCTTGCTTAAAATGTCCCTCGGTTTGAAGATACCGAGCCTTTCTTAAAAGGCTATCTCCCGGATCTTCAGTAAGAGAGCAACTCTGTAATAAAATAATTACCAGAACCGGAAGATATAAATTAAAATAGGTATGTTTTGCAGAATGCATTTATTTATTTCTCAAGCAAAGGTTTATTTCGGTATCTTTTGAATTCTAGAAGCAGCGCGATCATTCCCGAGCTCAGTAAGAGCATCGAGATTAAGAAGTATCTCAGCTGATAACCTGTAATTGTGTTCTCGCTGGCTTTCATGGCCAGATTGTCCCAAAATAAAAAAGGAAGAGTAAAAACTATCAAAGAGATGATCAATCGGATAATAGATTGCCGCCCGGAATACTCTGACTCATTTGTTGTACTCCAGATGTATAGCCAGAAACAAGGAAAAATAAAAAGCAAGTAGTCATACCAGCAACCATGCACGTTGAATGTTACGAAAGCAATTGTAGTAATTGAAGCTATTAATTGCATCGATTGATTACTTATTTTATGCAGAGTAGGATAGATCTTTAACCATGCACCCAGAACGATTAAGCATATAAAAACAAATACTACTTGACCAATTTTTGCTGCACTAGAAATGAACCAGGGTAAGCATTCCAGCATGCCTGTGAATGTGAAGTAGTACCAAATGTCATCCAAATCTTTGATTGAATGAGTTATCTCGGCTACGTAAATAATCCTGATAAAATGCCATATATTGTCAAAGCCGACAGCGATTATCGCCAACAGAAGCTCAACACCGAGAGTTATAAGAAATCCGCGCAAAAAATCTTTTTTGCCCACGCAGAAGCCGGGGATTAAGATGATTAAACAATGCTGTAATTTGAGCAGTGAGGCTCCTGCGATAAGTCCAGACCAAAAATAGTTTTTTTTGATAAGCAGCCGAAAAGACAAAGCTAAGATCACAGCCTCGATAGGCGTAGTTTGTCCAAGAAAAAAATTCTCGCTTACAGGAAAACTAGTTATAAATATAAAAAGGCCGCATAAAAGCAGAGGGCGATCGGCTAATGAGTCATAAGCTATAACAATATAAGTGATGACAACACAAATTGCTAGAATAAAAAACCATAGTCTCCATGCAGTATATAAGTCGAAATATGCTAAGGGAGTTATTAAGGCAAAGAACATCGGAGGATACTGAAAACAATAAGTTCCTATAGGGCGCATCGGCGCGATTACACGCTCTATGGTTTGAGTTAGCAAAAAGGAATTGTAGACGTCCAAAGGCAAGTTTTTCTCAATTCTTTCTTTGTTAAGCAAGCCTCCTGAATAAAAGTGAAGAAAATCCACAATGTAGCAATCTCCTTCCGCCGACCCTACTCTGGCAAACCAGAAGCAATTCTGAGCACGGGGCTTCATATCTGTCTCAAAAAAATTGAACAAGTGGGAGATATGACAGAAGTAATGCGCGAGGATAATAACAATAAGACCTAGCCGCAGCCAGTTAAGAACCATAATGCGATTGAGTTTCATATCACAATAAAAATTTTTCTTTGTCGGCATCACAAGATTTCATGCTACATATTCCCTCATTGTATATAAAAATTTTGAATTTAACTCGCGCTGATGATTAACGTATAGCACCATACATCATATGAAAAGTCGGGCAAAAAGTATCGATGCTAGAAAAGCGGCTTCGTATTCGTATCACAATAAAATCTACTGCTACGGTTTTTGATAGAGAGTCGAAAAACTGGGGCCGGGCATCGAAGAGCTTGCCTGTTGGTGCAGCGGAGGCCGAAATATCGCGCGAGCCGTGCTAACTATGCTTATTTTCTAATCTTAATTATTTGATTATATTTTGTTTAGTCCGGGCATTTTCAATTATCAAAAACATGACTATAGGTGCTCTACGGCAAGCAATCGCTATTTTCACGAAAAATAGAATACTATTGCTATCCTCTGCCTTTTTGGCTAAAGTCAAATTATCCAGATGGAGATTCCCGTGAGAGATACACACAGCAATAACCCACAACTCAGAGTCACAGCGAAACTTTTGTTGTGGCACTGTGTGCTTCGCACTTTTCCGTCCGGATTTCAATTGACTGCAAAGGCTGTTGTGAATTAAGCCTTTGCTTTCGCAAACCCCTTGGACTAATGTTGCGCGGACAGGTTTTTCAGCGTTGATTGACCAAACGCGCGCTGTTGCTATACCTCAATGGTGTATGCCTTGAGGTTCGTTAAGTCAAGCCATGCGTTATGGCTGGCTTCCAGGTTCGCAACTTCTTGCACAGGAGGCAGCGTGAATCAATCGGACTCAATGTAAGCGTTTGCATTGAGGTGTTTTATCCGGCAAGGAACGAGTCTCTTTACTAGATTAGGAGAAGTATTCGTGAGTGAGAACAACGAACACGTCCGGTCCGCGGACGAGATGCAAGAATATCTGCAAAGGCACCAGGCAGAGATTGACGAAGGTCACAGATCGCGGATGGCAGCCTTTGCGGCGGGCGCGGAGCTTGCCAAGCAGCACAGCAAAGATAACCTGGTGCTCAGCCAGCAATTGGCTGATAGCAATTTGCGTCAGCTCCGGTTAACGCTGGAGTTACGGAATCACATTGATCAACTCAACGACATCTATACCAAGCTTGATAGGCTTTGCGAGGTGCCGCAAATGCCCACCGAGGTCAAGATGGTGATGGGCCACGAAGTCTTCCGGCTCAAGATGTGTATCGACTGCCTGAAACTGAGTATGGCAGACGCAGCACCTCAAAGCCCTCATCCCGCGACAAAGGAGGGAACGTGAACCAAGACTGGCTTAGCTGTGCGGGAAAGAATCGTTGAACGCTGTTCCTGAAAAGCTGTAAATCTCCAGGGCTCTTCTTGAGAGAAGGGACATCAGAGCCGCCCGGCAAGCGGTAATTGCCATGTGTGAAACAGACGAACTAACTTTGACAAGCATTCGATCGTCCGCGTTTAGGATACCGGTGCGTAGCCGGCATTTTTGACGCGGACACACTTTGCCATCTGACGATTGAGAGGGGGAGGGTCGATGATCAGGATTTCCGGTAAGCGCATGACACGAGCGGAGCTCGTGAAAGTGTTTTACAGATTTCGTCAGCACGGATATATTCCGGAGGTGACACGTGATGATGGAAAAAAATTCACTGCGGTCCGGCTCAGGAAGGACGGGTCAGTGGTCGTAAAGACCAAGAGCGGGAAAATATTAATTGGGACAACAGGAGATCATTTAGTTATGGAAGTTTCCGCCGATGATAAGGTACTCGCAAAGGGAGAGATTATACTTCTCCCAATAGTGCGAATGCCGAACCAGGACCATGCCTGGGCAGCGCTGCCTTTCCACGATACCTGGGAAGCATTCAACAAGAAGCGGAAGCGAAGATAAACTCTTGTCGGTGCCTTCCACCACACGCTGAGTCCGAGGGGTTTTCGATGCTCTGTCAACCTGCTGCGTCGTTCGTGGTGGGTTGATAGAGCGATTTTTGCAGAAGAAAGAGAGAGGCTATGACTACACGAGACATTCGAATCCTCAAATTCGCCACCTTCCTAACCATGCACGGTGGTCAACCGGAGGATTCTGCTGCGAAAAGGTTCTTAGTTCGGCTGGCAGCAGTAGACGATCCAGAGTTAGCTTTCGCGCTGGGGCCATTCATCTGGGCAGTCATTAAGTGTGATCCCGCTAACTTCGATAGCATTTTCCTCTGGCCTTATGGTCAGTGGCAGGAGCTCTTGCTGAAGTGGGCCAAAATCGTCTCGTCCTCCGGCTCAGCGCGATCGCCGGAAGCAGAACAGTTTCTGGCAGAGAATGCAACAGACCAAACATTCGGCAAAATGTCCAGGTTGATCCAAGCGCTGATGGACGCCTGTCCAAGACGTTCGGCAGGTGCTGCTTTCCCCGCTATTGATGCGGGATTCCAGAACCTGATCTGGAACTTTGCAAACCTAGCTATAGAGAAAGGAACTTCCTACCCTATCGTTTTGGAGACCCTGCACGTCTGGAATTGGGCAGGAGACGAAATTCCCGACAACCTCATCGAACGGGTCGCCGAATTGAACAGGCAGTGCCAAAGCATCCTTTCATTCGCTCAGGCACTTGAACCGAAGGTCTGACAGGCCGGCGTGCCCGTTCACACACTTGGGGTTGAAGCCCCTTTCTCAAACAGCCGCTAGTGTTCCGGACGTACCATATCAACCCCACGGGGGCGGTCAAAAGTTTCGATCGTTCCCACAAATTCGTTCAGGTTTTTCAAACCACACTTTTACAGAGGGGTCCGTCAGTAAAGCTGGCGGCAACAAAGCGATGGACACAACGAACAAACTCGATCTTCCCAACTACGACCTGCCGGAGGGACGTTACCATGGAAAGCTGGCAACGTTTGTTCTGGGGGCAAAACCGAACAGGGCCGAGTTCTGGATTTACGCAGAGGGATCGCATCCCCCTTACATGATCATCCGGGCAGGCACCCGGGAATTCCGGGGAAAAGATCCAGAGATGCCCTTGCAGGCGGTTGCGTGTTTGGGCACCACGGCAGATCTTGCAAGATCCAGGGGGGGTATTTTACGTTCGGTCCTTGGCCAGAGGGCACTCTTGAACCGATTGCTCGGGCAGCAATCGAGTTGTCATCGAAGCCGGCAGCCAATTGGCCGCAGGGTGGGACAAATGATGAGTCTTCGCAGCAGACAGCCAAACAAAAGGTGAGCAGCATCTGGTCCGGAGTAGAGACAGATGTTGAGTCTTTACAGCAGACAGCCAAAAGCGGTGTTTTTAGCGACGAGCTTTTGAATAAGGTCGTCGAGTTATTCCATTCTTAGAACAGGAGCGTCGAGGCGGATCAATCGATCCGCCCCGGCACAGCCTTGTTGGTCGTTGTTGTTATGATAATAAAGTCGGGGGCTGATTAATGAGGTATTATATTTCATTGCTTTTTTGTTTGCCGGTAGACGCAGCAAGTGGGTGTGAAACTAAGTTTAAGCGTCCCGATAGAGAAAAAAATAGATAATAAATAAATCGCGCAGGCAGCGTAACGAATCAACAATAGGACGCACAGTCGAGCCCGGCTTGTCTTCCCAGTCAACGTAAACCTTTTCAATAACGTAATTTTTGCGTCTGGCAATAAGCAGGATCTCAAGATCAAATAAAAATCTGTTTGTATGTATTCTGGCGAAAAGATCTTGGGCCACCAGTTTTGAAAAGGCTTTGTAACCAGCCTGAGAATCTCGAATACCCGGTAATAAAAAATTACCTACAACAAAACGAGAACAACTAGCCAGTATGCGGCGTCCTAGTCCTGAATAGGATACAGTCTTTTTTCTCTGCGCTATAACAACATCCGCCCCAGCAATTAGTTTGGGCAGAAATTCGTCTATAGTATTCGGCGAAAAAGAAAGATCCGCATCAGTAAAAATAATAAAATTGCCTTTCGATTCCTTGACACCACTTTTGATTGCATAGCCTTTGCCATTATTTTTTTGCAGCTCTATAATTTTCAATGTGCATTTGTTAGAAACGAAAGCCTCACTGGCTGCCCTGGCCGTATTATCAGTACATCCATCGCAGACAACGATTATTTCAGTTCCCGGATAGTGGCTCTCTAAATAAATAACTAGAGACTTAATAGTGTCTGCTATTCGCCTTTCTTCTTGATAGGCAGGAATAATTATAGATATTTCTGGATACTGCATTTGAATTTTCAGATACAAAGCAAAGCGCTAACCTTAGCGATTCTCCAGCACAATGACCCTATTATATATTATTCATCAATATCAAGATACAGGCAATATAACGTTAGCGGAGGGGTAATATACAATAGTAACTCTTTACAGCAGCCCGATGAGAAAGAAGATCGCTTGAATTCGTTAACACCAGTTTTTCAGTCGGTATCAATTATTTTGCCAGTAATGGATGAAACGATATCTTTGACTAAAACAGTGGAAATAATTTTGCAAGAATCTATCGCCGATATAGAAGAACTAATAATTGTAGTTTGCGATCGCACGAGTGATGGAAGCATGGCTGCGATCGCATCATTAAAAGAACGCCTCGGCGAACTGCTCGTTCTTCACCATCAAAAGCTCCCATTCGTAGGCGGGGCAATTAGAGAGGGCTTCGATCTAGCAAGAGGCAGCCATGTAATTATGATGGCTAGCGATCTAGAAACAGACCCGGTTGCGGTGGCAAACCTAATTGGCGAATCTAAGCGTCATCCAAGCGCTATTATCGCCACTTCTCGCTGGCTAAAGGGTGGTAATTTTACCGGTTACGGTAGAGTTAAACTGATAGCAAACTGGTTATTTCAGCGCTTTTTCTCTATCCTCTACCACACTCGCTTAACCGATATGACTTTTGCCTATCGCTTATTTCCAACAAGAGTTTTGCGCTCTATAAAATGGGAAGAATTGAAACACCCCTTGTTTTTCGAGACAGTGATCAAGCCCATTCGCTTGGGAGTGGAAATTATCGAAATACCCACCACCTGGAAGGCTCGCACTGAGGGACAATCACATAACAGTTTTCTCCGGAATTTAGCGTATTTCAAGATCGGCTTTCGGGTCCGTTTTGCGCCTCTTAGCTCAATGCTGATCAACCAATCTGATGGCAATGCCGTTTCATTTAAGCACACCGATAAATCAAAGTAATTGGTAAATTACACAAGGGCAAGCATGAAGAAAGTCATCGTCACAACGAGCATTAATCCGCCAACCGAAGCAATACAAAAATTTGATTCAATGCCAGATTGGACCTTAATAGTTATTGGTGATCTCAAAACACCAAAGGATTACAAGTTAAAGAATGGAACTTATTTCGGACCGGAGCAGCAGGAAAAATATGATAAAGAACTATCTGATGCTATAGGCTGGAATTGTATTCAGCGACGTAACTTTGGTTTCTTGATCGCACATGACATGGGTGCCGAAATAGTGGCTACGGTGGATGATGATAATATCCCACTGCCAGGCTGGGGACAGGATCTTTTGATTGGTAGGGAAGTCGAAGTCAATTTCTACGAAACTGAGCTAGTCGCCTTTGATCCAGTTGGTGCCACTACATATAGTGCATTGTGGCATCGTGGTTACCCATTACAGCTTATTTCGCAGCGTAATTACGAGCACAAGACTCGCAAAGCTATAACTGTTGATATTCAAGCTGACTTTTGGAATGGCGATCCGGACATAGATGCCATCTGTCGAATGGAGCATGCGCCTATGTGTAATTTCGATCCTGCTATTTTCCCCTTAGCGTCTAATAAGACAGCACCATTTAATTCCCAGAATACATTTCTTATAAGTAAAATTTTAAAAGACTATTTCTTAATGCCTTTTATTGGGCGTATGGATGACATTTGGGCATCGTATTATGTGCAGGCTAAAGACTATAAAGTTGCCTTTGCTAAGGCCTCGGTTTACCAGCGACGCAACCCTCACGATCCGATTGTGGACATGCGGAAAGAATATATAGGCTACGAAAATAATTTGAAATTGATACAGGATCTGGCGCGCGATCCACATCTTATTAAAGGTTATCTACCCCAACGTGCTCTGCAAGCATGGGAACTATATAACAAGCATTTTAAATAAAGCCACAAGCATGCCTAATCGTGAGGACGTCCTTGTTTCTTTTGCTGATTAATCATTTCGGTAAGAGAATCGATAATGACTTGATCTGTTCTGTGTTGCCAGTCCAGAGCTGTTAGCAAATCGGCACGCGACATAATTCCTTTGGAAAGAATCAACTCGCCTAGAGGCATACCGGATTTTTCTTGTTGAACAATAAGATCTTCCAATTGAACCAAAGTCAATTTGCCTTGTTTAAGTAAAATCTCACCCAATTTCTCTGGGCGAGTTATTACATCCCATTTCTCTTCATCAGTAAGAGGTGTATGTTTTGCTTCTGGGTCCATAATCAAATAATACCTTTAATTGTCATTTTATACGACGAAAGTACGAAATTAGCTATTAATTAGCAAATTTAGCTTGGCGTTGAGAGCCTTTTAATTCTCTCCAGAAGACAAGCAGACAGCTGGCGTTAAATATGGATGAATAAGTGCCAGAAACAATCCCTATAAGCATTGCTAAAACAAAGTCGCGAGTTGTGACGCCGCCCAATAGGAAAAGAGCTGCCAAAGTAATTAAAACTGTCAAAGAAGTATAAATAGAACGAGCCAGCGTCTGATTGACACTCTCATTGGCGATGTGGGCAAAAGTTAATTTCTGCGGAGTATCTGAACCCAAAACACTTCTCTTGCTACCAACATATTTTGAGTTTTCGCGAATGCGATCAAAAACAACAATCGTATCATGCACTGAAAAGCCAATTACGGTCAATATTGCACTTATAAACAAACTATCGACTTCGGTGCCAGCAAAAAGTCCTAGGAGAGCAAATATGCCGCATAAAGCCAATGCGTCGTGGAATAAGGCAACAATAGCGCAAATCGCATAATCAACTTTAAAGCGATAAGAAATATAGACCACCATAGCAAGAAAAGTAATCAATAAAGAGAAAATGCCACTGGCAAGCAATTCAGGACCTATAGTTGCGCTAACCTTGTCAACCGAAAGCATTTTAAATGAACCAAGCCTATTTCTTAAAGTCTCGTCTAGCTTTTCTTTCTCGGCTTCAGTTTCTATTGATCTGGTGCGCATAATAACCACCGGATTGCCGGCAATTTGCGCTAATTGAACTTGTGAACCAGCAAAATCATTATTATTTAAAATTTCTCGCACTGATTCTAAATCCACGGGCTTTTCAAATTGATATTGCAGAATAGAACCGCCAGTAAAATCTATACCTGGTTTAAGCGGTGCATGATATTTTACGCAGCACATCAGAATCCCTATTAATCCAGGTATTAGTATGGCTAGTGACAAACCAAACCATAGCCAGCGATACTTAACAAGATCAATTTTAATAAAATTCATTTCGCTCCCCCAACCTTGTTTCTTTGTCCGAAAAGGCCATCATATTTGGGTACCAAATGCAGTAAGGTGCGCGTTGCAGTAATTGCGGTAAACATTGAAACAACGACACCTATTGCTAGAGTAAAGGCAAAGCCTCTTACTATTGCTGTGCCAAGTGAATAAAGTACAGTACAAGCTATAAGACTATTGATATTGCTATCAAGAATGGATGTAAACGCCCGACTGAAGCCGTTTTCAATTGCCATATAAAGTGATTTGCCGGCTTTCAATTCTTCTTTAGTCCGTTCGAATATCAAAATATTTGCATCTACCGCCATACCCACTGAGAGAATAAAACCAGCGATACCGGCCAGGGTGAGTGTGACGGGTATTGTTTTAAATATCGCTAAAGTGAAAAGAGTATAAAGAATAAGGGCGCAATCGGCTACCAGACCGGGGAGTCCGTAGACCAAAATCATAAAAAGCATAACCATAGTTATGCCTACAATACCAGCGATGAGACTTTTTTCGATAGAATCTTGCCCTAAAGTAGCACCTACAGATCGTTCTTCGATAATTTTAATTGGCACTGGTAACGCACCAGCATTTAGTTTTGAGGCTAAATCGACAGCTTGGTCACGGCTGAAGCTACCGGTAATTTCTCCTGTTCCGCCTAATATTGGTTCTTTGACAGTAACGCCATGATATTTGTCGACTGGCACAGGCGTGCCATCTGGTTGTCTGTCAGTGGGCTGTCCGTCTAGAAATATGCCAATCTGTCTGTTTACCAATCTCTGCGTGAGTGCAGCAAATTTGCTGGCCCCTTCTGGTTTGAACTCGAAACTTACCCTCCAGATTCCACCGGCTACAGTAGGATTAGCTTGAGCATGTTTAAACTCTGCCCCAGTCAATCCAGTATCTTTCCAGTATGTTCGACCCTCATCAGCAAAGGCCAATTCTTTGAATTCTAAAAGAGCCGTAGTGCCTATTCTATCTTTGGCTTGCTGAGGATCTTTTATACCAGGTAATTCAACAATTAACCGATCTTTACCGGTTAATTGCACTAAAGTTTCGGATACCCCTAAGCTATTGATTCTATTATCAATTACTACCAGGACATTTTTCATTATGTCTGAATTTATGATAGGCACCAGAGGTGGTGCAGGCAAAGCTTGCAATAATAATTGACTACCACCGCGTAAATCCAAGCCCAATTTTAAGTTGGTATACAATACCCATCTTTTATTTTGCCAGATAATTTGCAAGCTATTAGCTGACTGAGCGCGTTCCAGCATCTGTTTGCGAATCTCATCTTTTTCGTAACGATCCATCTTGGATACATTGGGAAGCTTTTCGATTCTCTTAGATATTTCTTGTTTCAATATAAATACTGGCAAGTTTCCAAGCTCTCGCCATTCTTTGATGTCTTTTTGTTTATCCAATTGAAAAAGTGTAAAGGACGACCAGACAAATACTATAATTACAATAATTGCCTTCCAGTCACTAAAAACCTTCTTCCAGCTAAAGTTTTGCAAGCCACTCTTTTGGGGAGGTTTTTTTGCTGATTTTGTGTGTTGCATTGATACCTTGATTATGGTTTGGAGCCAGTCTTCCACTCGGCTAACGTGTATGCCAGCTTCGGAGACTAACCTAGCGCTCTGCTGAATTTCGTTACTATATTATAAACTGAACTATGAAGCTTTATTTTATTTCAATTTTATAGAGCATGAACCTTATTGCCACCTTTATTAGCTGCTTCACTTTGGGCGTTAAGGCAACTATTGAGCAGACTATCGGCATCCAGCCCATGTTTAGGAAATGAGCTTATACCAATACTACAGGTTATATCGAGGCTAAATGCATTTAGTTTTACCGGTTTTTTTAACAGTGTTTGACGAATTCTTTCGGCTACAATATTGCCCCCAGCTTGATTTGTTTCGGGCAAAATCATCGCAAATTGCTCCGTTTGCAGTCGGGCAGCGAAATCAACTTCTCTTAAAGT
Source organism: Candidatus Melainabacteria bacterium (assembly GCA_013288645.1). GTDB lineage: Bacteria > Cyanobacteriota > Vampirovibrionia > Obscuribacterales > Obscuribacteraceae > JABDBL01. Next base: position 13,087 of record JABDBL010000018.1, on the reverse strand, counting down.
TTCTTGCAACAATTTGCCCATATGCTTTAAAGCCAATCCGCAGCCCAAAGGTCCATAAGCATTCTTCAATTCCTGATAATTATCGATGCCCAAAATCCCTAACGTTAGTGGTCTTTTATATCGATCAGCTCTTGCCACTTCGTATTTCAACTCTTGCAAAAATACATGGATATTGTACAAGCCGGTTAGCGGATCAAAGAAAGCCAGCTTTTCCCACTCCAACTCACTGATTTTTGGGCTAGCTGTTTCATATTGGCTAAAACGGTCGGTAGGATCTAGTGCCTTAACCCTAGCGAGAGCTTGCTCGTTTACGATCGACAAGTTACTTACGCCTGTCAACCTTTCCTCAGCAGCCATCTGGCAATAAATGCAATTGACTCCTTTGCAGTTATGATCCTTATAGTCGTTAATGTCCGGCATGGCATGGGTCTCCTAAATCCCCTTTTGCCCCTGGAAGCCAAAAATCAAACTACATTATAGCGTCCTTACAGCTACAAATCCTTATCCTTTAGAAACCATGCCTTATTCATTAGAGTAAACGGTTTTGCCATTGATTAATAAATTCTCTAGCCGACAGGCACCCCGAATGAGTAATGCATAAGGGTCATCTTCACCGGCATAGCCAAGCCCTTTCTCGCCTAAAGGCAATGTAAATATGCCTATGTCCGCTAGCTTACCAGCCTGTAGAGATCCCAGTTTATGCCCCAATCCAAGGCAGTGAGCAGCTTTTATTGTAATTAATTCAAGCACTTCTTTCGCGCCTAATTCAAAGTTGGCTCCGTAAGACCGATGTATACTAATGGCGAAAGCAGCTTCAGTCAGCAAGTTCAAATTATTACTAGATGCCGCACTGTCTGTGCCTAAACCAACCCTCATATTATTAGCCAGTAGTTTTTTTAATGGAGCGCGACCACATTTAAGGATAGTATTGCTGTTAGGACAGTGGGCAATCGAAACACCGCTTGTCTTCAGCAAATTAATGTCGAACTCATCAATTTGAACACAATGCGCAGCCAATAAATTATCAGTCAGTAGCCCGTGCTTATGCAGATGCTCGACTGGTGACTGATTTAAACTTTTCCAAGCCGTGTTTGTCTCATAAAGCTGAGCAAAATTTGCTGTTCTTTTACCAAAACCATAAATTAGAAATTCCCTTAAATCCTTATCTTCCGATTTGAACCAGTTGAGTTCTTCTCTTGATTCGGATAGATGCGTCAAAAGAGGAAGATTGTTATCTTTGGACCATATTTTGGCTTTTTGCCATAATGCCGGACACACCGTATATGGTGCATGCGGAGAAACAGTGATGGCCATGCGCTCCTCTTGCAAAGCCGTCTTCACGACTGAGTTTGACAATATACTATTACGACGTTCTAACCATTGCTGCCATTGGTCTTCAACCGTCGATTCATCAATGCCGAATGTTTCTAGTCCAATAATTGCTCTCAGTCCTAAGTCAGCCAAAGGTATAACAGAAGCACCATTATAAGAAAAATCCACGACTAATGTTGTGCCTGCCAAAATGCTCTCTTTTGCGCCGCTTCTTGCAGAATTCATGCGGTCTGCGATTGACCAGTTAGCTGTTGCCTCCATGAGTTTGGCTAACCACTCTAAAAAAGCCGATTCTTGAGCTAATCCTCTCAAATTTGTATGCTCGAGGTGAGTATGTAAATTTATAAATCCCGGCAAGATTATCGCTTCGCCGTAGTCATGAAGAGCATATTCCCTACCGGCAATAAATTGGGTTAATTCATTCGCAGGTACAACGTTTTCGATTTTCTTTCCAGAAACCAAAATACAAGCTTGCTTCATAGGTTCACTGGACATTGGCAAAATCCATTTTGCCTTAAGCACTGTGAGCAGCGAATCATTATCTTTTACGGACATAGCGCTCTTTAGCACCCTGTTTTTGCCCGCTTTACTCAAAGGACTTATTTTCCATTTTCAGCCTAACCCAAAGAGGGCAATTCGGTGTTTTTATCGTTAGAACGAACCAATTCTAAATTGTGCATGTAAATTGTATTAGCCGGATCCAATTCGCTAGCTTGTTCGAATTCTTTTTCTGATTGTTCTTTATAGTTCTGATGGAAATAAATAACACCTAAATTATTATGTACAGCCGCATTGTCTGGCGCAAGTTTTAGGCAGATATTAAGCTCTTGCAGTGCCTCCTTAAAGCGACTCTCTTTAGTAAGCAAATTGGCCAAATCATAATGGGCTTCGCTTGAAGTAAAAGACAAATCAATAGCTTTTCTATATTCTATTTCAGCTGCTTTATTTTGTCCTAAGTCGCTAAGAAGACTGGCATAGCTGATTTGTGCTTGTAAGTAATGAGGCTTTTCGTTAAGAAGATGTTTGTATTTGAGAGTTGCTTCTTGTTTTCTTCCTTGTCGTTCATAGATTAGGGCACCCAGATATTTCGCTTCATAATATTTTGGATTTTGTGTCAAAGCGGTATTCACTTCTTTTAAAGCTTCGTTATACTTTTTTTCTAAGGTTAAATGACGAGCTTTTTCATAATGCAAATCCGGGTCAATAGAGTGCACATATTCTTTAGTTGTATCATCACTTGACATTAACTCAGATGCTGTTCTTCTTTTGCTTTTTTTAGTTTTAGTAGTAATAAGACCTCTTTCCGGTTCGCTAGCTTTAGTATTTTTATCAGGCAGCGCCAATTGCTTGACTTCTTTTTCTGGACTGATTGTTTTTTCGCGAGTGACTTCTGTTTCGCTAGCTTTAGGAGCTTGGTCGGGTAGCGTAAATTGCTCAACTTCTTTGTTGGGAGCAACTATTTTTTCACTGGAGACTTTTGTGCCATCTGCAGAACTGCTTTCAGTATCATCGCAATAAGCCGGTAGGCAAAAAGATAGCGTTACTGCTAATAGGATGAGATTATGGGTCTTGCTAATCGATGTGTTGTCTATCATAACTATTTGCTTCTCTTTGTGATTTAAAGGCTCTAACGCTATATAATAATCTTTAGACACCCTATTTGGGTAAGAGATTTATAGCAGATGTTTCGAATCAAAACCCCATTTGATGGTTAGGTTTATCTTCGATTTAAGAAAATTATTTAGTGAGGCAGCGATTATTTTGGCATGAGACTAAATCAAAAGCATGATTTCCCGGGTAAACTGGTAGTTGTCGAGGGAGTGGATGGTTCTGGTAAATCTACACAGCTAAATTTGCTTCGCAATTGGCTGGAAGCAAAAGGTAAAAGTGTTATTTTTACTGAATGGAATTCATCTAAATTAATTTCTAAAACAATTAAACAAGCTAAGCGTTCGAATAGTTTGATTCCAGTCACGTTTAGTATTTTGCATGCTACAGATTTTGCAGACAGGCTCGAAAATATTATTGTGCCTGCACTTAAAGCGGGTCTTATTGTTTTGGCCGATCGATATTGCTATACGGCCTTTGCTCGTGATGTTGCCCGCGGTGTTGATAAAGAGTGGGTAAGAAATTTATATGGTTTTTCTATTCGTCCTGACGGTACCTTTTATTTTCAGGTGCCAGTGGAAGTATCTCTTGGTCGTATAAACAACGACCGAGTGCCGGGCTATTACGAAGCAGGAATGGATACAGGACTTTCAAGAGATCCACGCGAGTCCTATAAATTATTTCAGTCAATCATTATCAATGAATATGACAAGATGGTAGACGAATTTGATTTTTACATTATGCCCGCAACTCATCCTATTCATGAGCAACAACTTTTATTCAGAGAGAAAATTTCTCAACTTTTAACCAATTAATTCCTCGTTAACTTAGATGGTTTCAGACTTTATGCAATTTAATCAATCAGAAATAGAACAAAAATCTAAACAGAAACATTCGTATCCCGGCAAGCTCATTGTTTTGGAAGGAACTGATGGCGTAGGCAGAAGCACGCATTGTGAATTATTGCAAAATTGGTTGGCTATTGAGGGATATGGAGCCCTTACAACAGTATGGAAATCCTCAGAGCTTATTTGCACAGTCATCGACAAAGCAAAATCAAAAAATGCCTTGAACACCATTACTTTCTCTTTGCTTTATGCAACAGATCTGGCAGACAGGCTACATAACGTTATTATTCCGGCACTCAAAGCGGGACAAATAGTAATTGCCGATCGCTATATTTACACAGCCTTTGCTCGAGATGTGGTGCGGGGGGCCGACCCCACATGGGTAAAGAAGCTTTATGGTTTCGCTATCGAACCCGATTTGGTTTTTTATCTAAAAATGCCTCTCGACTCTTTGTTGAGACGCATCATAACCACCCGTGGTGGCTTAGATTTTTATGAATCGGGCCGCGATATCGGCATGTCGACAGACCTTTATCAGTCTTTTAAGCTCTATCAATCTCAAATAGCTTTTGAATATGAGCGTATGGCTGATGAATATCAATTTAAAGTAATATCTGCCGATGACCCAATTGAAGCAGTGCAGAAAACATTAAGAAGCTCAGTACGTAAGCTTTTGGTTCAAACTTCTGCTGAGCCAGCTTCTCCTTCTTTAGAATCTAAAATCAAAGTGACTGGTCCGTAATTTGTCAAACTAACGCTCATCGACGCCCCAAATTGTCCAGTCTCAACGGACAGACCGTGTTTTCTTAATTCTTTAACAAAATTCAAGTACAATTCTTCGGCTTGTTTAGGCGGAGCTGCTTTTGTAAAGCTTGGTCTTCGACCTTTTTGCCAATCGGACAAAAGAGTAAATTGAGAAACTACAAGAATAGATCCTTCTACTTCGAGAACGGACTTATTCATCCCGTGATCGTGGTCTTCAAAGATGCGTAAATGAGTAATTTTTTTTGCTAAAAAATTACTATCCTCCTCGCTGTCGCCAAGAGCAACCCCTAGGAAAATTAGCAAACCGTGTGTTTTGCCTGTATTTTGGTTCAGAGTTTCGCCCACTAACTCGCCGGCAACTGTTACCGTAGCAGAAAGTACCCTCTGCACCACCGCTTTCATATTTTAGAGACCCCGATATTCATGAAATTGTTAACTAGTAGTATTTTTTCACAGCACCGAGCCGAATTTATGCTAGGATGCAATGTGGTTATATCATGCTTTAGAAGTTGCGCGTAAACACACTTTCTCAAACTAAGATACTATTCTTTGAAGGAAGTCTTTAATTATTTGCCGCGGGGTGGAGCAGTCCGGTAGCTCGTTGGGCTCATAACCCAAAGGTCGCAAGTTCAAATCTTGCCCCCGCAACCACTAAAACACTGATGAATCGGCAATCTCGAAAGAATTGCCGATTTTTTTATTAGAGAAGAAAATCCGAGCTGCCTAACCGTTTGCCTAACCCTAAGTTATTATCGTAGAATAACTAACTGTCATGATGCCAAGCCCTCTTCATTGCTATTGAAAGCCTCGAATATCGCTTGGGAACATATACATTTCGTCCCTGTTGTCACCGGTAACCTTAGACTAACTTTAGGCAACCAAACATTTTTTGCAGCTTTGGTGTTCGAGGCTTGCGGTTTTTATTGGCGAAATAATTCTGGTACCGGTAATTGCCTTTAACAGTTGTCACCACTGATCGCGCAGACAAAAAGACAGTTTGCGAATAAATTGTTTCAGTGCCGGTTGCAAGAAAAAAGGAAAATACATAAAAGTCGGTATTTAGTAGTAACAGATAGAAAAGCAACAAGAGCAATGGTAAACCCCCAACCGGGTAGGGCGGGGGGTTTTACCGGCAGTCTTCTATCTAGATGGGCGCTCAGTCACCCGTAGTGATAGTGCGGCTGCCACCTGTTGAATGGTCAGGCGACAGAAACTAATCGGCTGACGTGGACCGAAACAATCTAGCAGTGCTAGATATGCTTCTTTCAAGCAATATGTCTTCAGTCTCTCGAGAACTCGGCGTTGACACCTGGACACAACCTCTATTGTCACATCCAGGCGCTGTGCAACTCGTTTACGCTGTTGCCTGAGTTCGTCCCAACCAACAACCCGGAAATAACCATCGAGCAGTTCCTGGTCTCTAACGCTGAGACATGGCAGCATTTTCTCAAGCGCCGGTATCAACTGCTGTTCTCGAACCCACCTCTCAAGTTTACGAAGTCCTCGCTGCTCAAGTTGTCCAACCCGAGACTTACTGCGGCCAATCTGCTCTGCCACTGCTTTTTGAGTTTGGTCAAGCGAGCTGCCGCGCAAGCCATAACGACCAATAATCACTTGCTGCTTCTTGCCGTCAAGACAACGGAGCATGTTCTCAATCAACTGGGCTTGCTCTTCCTGGTGTGCTGCAGACTCCCGTTCTGACAGTCGTGTGTCCGCTAAATTGCGAACAAGCCATTTGTTGAACGGTACTGTTTGGCAGTCTTTCGTTGCCAGATCCTGGCAATCCGGGCAACTTCCGCCGCGACGAAGATTGTGGTAGCAATCTTGCCACCTATAATGGCAGAGCATGCACTCCCACCACGTCAGCTCGCCGCCATTCGGAACCTCTGGTCCCAACCACTCCAACTGACCATTTGACGCCAGTGCATGGTATTGTTCTGACGTAAGACTTTTTCCTGCCACAGGCTGCCTCCTAACCGTAGATACCGAGAGAAGATAAGCAGCAGCAGCTCAACGAGAGCAGTTCCTGCTGAGGGTTGCACCGTCCATAGTGCTAAAGACTAGGGTCTACTGATTTTGCTTGGTCAATACAAACGAGGTGGGTAATTTGCAGTAGCAGCCGATTAGCCGAAGCGGCCGCCCGCGGTTTAACGCTTATGGTAAAGAGCCCCCCTGGTCTCAATATAGCGCTCACGCGCTCGAATGACCATAGGATTCATGCGAAATCACCCCTCGTCCAAGTTTGATGCCGTGCCTTAGTTTTCCTTAACAAGACACGGCAGCAGGTTGGAAAAGCAAATCCAATTGCTTCTGCTTAACGCCAGGAGTTGGACTGGTGTCAACTGAGGACGCCCTTGAGTCGTTCACGCTCGACCACCGCGCGTTGAATGCAACTCACCATGCTGAGCATCTGTTGACCAGCCGGACTCAGCTTGAGAAAGAGAGTTAGATCAACATGCGGTCCACTGCTCTTTCCCTGTTTGCCAGAGAACAACTGCTCTACCAGTTTGGTGTTAGGCTCAACGATACTCAGTAAGAGCCTGCTCGCAGTTTCGAAGTCGCTATACTTAGCGCTTCGCATAAAGCGAAGGAGGATGACGAACGCATCGGCAAAGCGTTTGTCCAGTTCCCGGGCTGCTCTGAAAATGCGCAAGCAATCCCCGAGAAGTCCGGGAAACTTCCTAATTCCTTCTTCGAGCCACCGGGCAGTGGGATGTGGATCTTGACGCAGTTGCGTGAGCAGCTTCATCCCGTCAGATAGAAGCTGTTCAAACACAGCCGTGCTCAATGTCCACACGCTGGGACCTTCCTGCAAGGCCTGCTCGAACTGAGAAGCGGCTCCGGTCTTGGCAGTTCCGCTGCTGAAGATCTCAATTTGAGTATGCCACTGTTCGAAAATCGTTGTCACAACAACGAGCCAGCTCTCCAGTGTGCGGAGAAATGCTCGCTTGTCACGTACAAGCCGTTGTTTCATGGTAAGTCCCCTTCTGCCTAAAAGGCAGGAGTTTGTGCAACTTTGTCAAAAACGATAAGGCAACACCACCCTTATCCACGGAACGACCGCGGATTTTATATTTTGATAAAGGGGGTTAGGCTGTCTGTGGCTAAGTATCCGAGGGTGTAAAAGTCCATATTGCGATCGTAACCTAACAAATTGGCACGAGCAAAATCAAGTTTCCAATTAGCACTATGATATTGATCGAAACTATCGCATTGCGGGAGTAAGAGGCGTTTGTTCAAACAAGTTCTTGAAAAGTGATAAACATTTCCGTTTAAATGATAATCACTTTTCAATGAAATCGGCTGACTTAGTCGTTCTGCCACCATCCTAAATTTATTACCGCCAATATTAAATATTACATACGGAGTTGGCAATGTTTAATATTCAATTTTTTTCGGATTGTGTAGAGATACCCAGCCAAAGCATATGCCGAATTGTCAATAAGCCTATATAATTTGCCAATGCCTCGGTTTATCGCTTTTGGCAAATACTCAATCACTAATTCGTGGAGAATTGATGAACATTAATACAGGCGACACAGCATGGGTTTTAGTCTCATCTTCACTGGTCATGCTCATGACCCCTGCTATTGGCTTGTTTTATGGTGGCATGGTGCAGCAGAAAAATTTACTCTCCACCATTATGCTCAGTTTTGTTACTCTTCTGGTGATCACCATTCAATGGGTTGTATTTGGCTATTCTCTTGCTTTTGGACCTGATATAGGGCATCTAACCGGTAATTTAGACTGGGCTTGCCTAGGCATGAAATCAGCCATGACAGCTATTTCTACTTATGCCCCAACTATTCCACAAATGGCTTATATGCTTTTTCAAATGAAATTTGCTGTCATCACACCGGCTTTGATTACAGGCGCTTTTGCCGAGCGGGTTAAATTTCCTGCTTTTATTCTTTTTACTCTTCTTTGGACGACTCTTGTTTATGATCCGGTTGCTCACTGGGTTTGGGGAGCGGGTGGTTGGTTAAAATCGCTGGGCGCTCTCGACTTTGCTGGTGGTACTGTTGTGCATATAACTGCTGGAGTAGCTGCTCTGGCTATGTGCATTGCATTGCACCGTAAAAAGCGTCTGATTGATGGACGATTTACTCCTTTTAGTGTGCCGCTGACTTTGTTTGGAGCAGTGCTGCTATGGTTTGGTTGGTTTGGCTTTAACGGTGGCAGTGCTCTGGCGGCAAACAATGTAGCCGTGCAGGCTTTAGTAACAACGAACGTAGCAGCCGCTGCTGCTGCTTTAACATGGATGATCTTAAGTCTATACAAGGGACGTCCCAGTGCGGCAGGCACCGCTACAGGAGCAGTAGTAGGATTAGTGGCAATAACGCCTGCCTGCGGTTATGTCGATATCTTTTCTTCTATTATTATTGGTGCTGTCGGCGCAGCTGTATCTTTCTTCTCTATCAAATTAGCGCAAGAACTTGGCATAGACGATTCACTTGATGTGTGTGCTTGCCATGGCATGGCGGGCACTTGGGGCGCGCTAGCGACAGGAATTTTTGCCAGTAAAGCAGTTAATGCTGCTGGCGCTGATGGCTTATTGCACGGCAATCCAGGACTCTTGTATGTGCAAATTATTGCTGTAGCGGTGGTCTGGATAGTCTCTTTTACAGTCACTTATCTTATCGCTAAATTTATAGACTTGACTATGGGCTTCACTGTTACCCACGAACAACAAAAAGCCGGACTAGATGTAGCTCATTATTGGGATGATGCGTTAGAGGGCGAAACAGTACATCTCGTTAATGTCTAATTAATAAACCACAGCTCACGGTAGAGACACGCTCAGCGATTGGACGGCTGCTTCGCAGTCCGGAAGGTAATAATAAATCCTCTAGACTTTGACTTTCTTTTTGTTGTCTGCACCAATAAATACAGCGTGTTTAGCGTTTAAACGCGTACGTGTACCTGCATATGCGTTTTTCCTAGGCGGTTGATGAGTTGGTGGCACTGCCACTTCTGAGGGAGGTTGCATTTTCAGGACAAAGGTTTTAATTGTTTGTCTTTCCGGTGCTTTCAACCAATCACTAATTATTGGCCAAAGTTTTTCATATTTTGGTTGAAAAAAGTCGAGATGCCCGATTTTTTTAAAACCATAGTTTTTAGGCACAACTTTTTTGTATTCGATCCTGGCACTTCTATAAAGATCTGACATGTCTTCAATACCTGTCTTTCCGGCAACAGGATCTTTGCCCGTACTCAAAACGAGAATTGGTGACTGAAAGTTTCTATAAAAATGCTTTTTAATATCTATACCAAATGAATTACGAATATGTCCGGGCTGAAGGCTCCAGCTTGTCCATTGCTTAGCCACCCCGGCAGGAATATCTAGTTCCCAGCCAAAGCATCTTAAAGGTACATACTTAAACAAGGATAGACAAAAGGGAATGTAAACGTTGAAAAATAAATTAGCACTAAACTGAGCTATACCGGCCATTTGCGGCACATAAAGTGTAGATTCACCCACCGAAACAGCACTGCTGATCAATGAATGATTGGGCATAAGACCCATTAAAATTCCAGCCCCGTTGTGTCCAACTACTTGCAGTGGAATATTCGGATGCCTTCTATCAAGATAAGAAAGAGCAGCAGCCATATCTAACTGTCCCCATTGATGTTTTTTTGCTCGACTATTTTTTATATGCATGCCAAAAAGGCTGTCGCCTGTACCGCGGTAATCAAAAGTGAGAACAGCAAAACCTTCTTTGTTTAGCCACTGCGCAAAATCCTTATAAGATTTTTGTCCAAATCCCGTGGCGGAACAAATTAACACCGCTGAGGAGCAATCGAAACACGGATAAAATATACCAGCCAATTTAGTATGATCCGTTGTCTCTATCTCAATGTTCAACGGCTCAGCTAAAGTGGGCGAAGAATTATCACGACTAGAAATTAACATAGACATCTTTGGCTACCTGGGAATTAATAAATGACTAAACAAGTCATTTATGGCTAAATACAAAAACTAGTAAATCAGTGGGCTATTACCGTTATAGCAAGTGACACTTAAAGACAGCGCTGGGGAAAACCTATAACATCTGTTAGGAAAGCCCAAGATTTGATGCAAAAAATGGAATTTACCGCCCTTTAAGAACATGCTACCATAAATATGTATGGTTAATTGTTCTGAAATTACCGCTGCTTCAATACTTGTGCCGCAAAAATCTGGCTCATTATCAGGCGCTTATGATTACACTCTGAATCCATATGCCGGTTGTGCTTTTAGCTGCTCTTATTGTTATGTGCCAAAATTCCCTAATGGCAAGCATCACTTTAGTGAATGGGGCAATTGGGTAGAGGCAAAAATAAATGCTCCTCAATTATTACAAAAGGAACGCACCAAAATATTTGGCAGCCGCATATTCTTTGGATCAGCCACCGATCCTTATCAATATCTGGAATTAAAATACCGGCTAAGCCGCCGCTGCCTGGAGCAATTATATAATTACAAGCCAAAGAAAATAACTCTGCACACGCGCAGCCATCTGGTATTGGAAGATATCGGTTTACTCAAATCATTTGGCGATACTCTTGGTGTAGGAATAAGTATTACTACCGATAGTGAAGATATTGCCCGCGAATTTGAGCCTCAAGCACCGAGCATTGCTAGAAGACTTGAATTGTTAGCCAATTTGTGCCAAGCAGGCATAAGAGTACACGTATCTATGGCACCACTTTTGCCTTGCCATCCGGAGAGGCTTGTAAATCTAGTTTCGCCCTACGCCCAAAAAAATCTGGCTTGGCGGTATGAATTATCTGGAAATAAATAATCGTCCAAATCTATTGCAAAAATATCACAACTTTTTTGTTAGCAACAATTATCAAGCCACTATTCTAAAGATTCAAAATCTATTTGCTAATGCAAAGTCAAGAAACAGAGGCTCCTAAAGGCGCATCCGGCGCGGATTTCAGTTTACCGAAATCTATTATTTCTGTATAACTTGTACATCCCATGGGTTTCTATATCTACGCCCTGATTGGGTTTCTATCTTACTTGCTATATGTTGAAGTTTTATAAGCACTTTGATTTTTTCTTCGATTGGAAGTTTAGCTAAGTCGTGTCTGTGGGACTGTTTCCGGCGAAAGAGTTCTTCTTTAGATACATTTGTATGATTTGTGTTCATATAGTCATTTTAGACCATTTATCAAGCAAGTTATGCCGTCTAAGAATGTCTTCCAGTTTGGACTTATCTGGCTGAGCTGATTCCAAAGCAAGCGCTATTCTAGCTTTGTCTTTTGCCCTACCGGTTTCTGCCATGATTGCTAATAGGTGCTCGTATTGGAAAACGCGAGTAGAAACATCTTCAAATGATTTTTTAACCGAATTATCTAATGCTTCTTGCACAAGATTAGTAGTGGGAGGGAGAAATTGGACTGGAATATTTTCTACGTTTATGTGTTCCCCTGGTGTTGCTTTATATCCTAATTCTGCCAGGCGTTTATAGAGTGGACCAAGATCGATAATGGTTCCACTTTGTGGCAAATAGCAAAATATATCTAAATCGTATGTAATGGCCGGTTCTGCATAAAATAGCAATCCTATTGCGCCTCCAATTGCATAACGTCCTATTATTCCTTCAGATTCAAGAGAATTTATTACGCGAAGCGTTTTTTCCATAGTTTAGCCTTTACCTATCTATTTTCATCGCATAGGCAAAAGTGTAAACCATTGCATACTGGCCTTCACTAAAGGAGGAGGTCATTGATTGCAAATATACTATCTGTGTCTGGAATGATCTAGATACTATGTAGTCGGTATGGACACTTAATGAAATGGAGCGGGTGGCGGGAATCGGACCCGCGTGTGCAGCTTGGAAGGCTGCCATTCTACCATTGAACTACACCCGCGTTTGTGCGCAGCATTGGTGATTTTATCATGCGTATTGGGATTATACCCAGGAGCGTTTCCACAGAAAGTTCGAAAGTTGCTCGCGCTGACAAATAGGCGCTAGCTAGCGCACATGTAAGGATTGATTAATTGTCAATAATAAGCCGGGCAGCCCTTAAGCCTTTTGGTCACTAATTAGATCATCAGTCAATAAAGCCAGGCCACAGCCTTTCTTTAAATGTCTTTACATCGCTTGAAATCATTAATTGGAAATTGTCAGTTTAAAGACGTATTCGCATTGATGTCACATTTCAGGGGTATTAAAAAAAACAGGAAAGACCATCACTCACTATTGCCAGCCAGATTTGTGACAGCTTTGCGGTATTCACAGGGTCAAGTTCTCGAACCCATTCCAATCGGGGACAAGCAAAACCCCAAACGGAGAGATCTACCATGGCCATGCTAGCCAGAGAAACCGTGGAGACCTTGGTCGCCCACTACCGACAACTGACAGTGTTTGAGCTTCGAGCGGCAAACTGGGTGCAAGGAGTCCATCCAGAAGATTACAGACAATGCCAGCGTAGCTTTACGTTCAACAAGCTTTTCGCCAACGTCGTTGCGCTAGATAGCGATTATCATGTTCTTAATATGACGTCGCGAAAGGCTGTTTCTGTCAAGGATCTGACAGTTA
>JABDBL010000017.1 GCA_013288645.1 Candidatus Melainabacteria bacterium | reverse complement strand
TGAACGCATCAAGTGCGCCGGTGAGGCGTACGCAAGCGGAGCGGTGGTGGGTACGTGCGGAGGAGCCGAAGAATGAAGGCGACGGAGCACTTATAAAATATTGGCAAAGAAAAACCCCCATTATTTAGGCATCATTACCCAGGGCTCGCTTACCAGTGGCTTGGTAATGAAACTCGATGCGGCACATTCAGTTGAAGATTTGCGCGTGGGACGCTTTGTTGTTGTTGAAGGCAAGCGAGCCCGCTTTTTTAGTATGTTGGTTGACATCAGTCTGTCAGCCTCCAATCAATCATTTTTAGACGATCCGCCCTTAGATAGTCCTTTTGCTTTAGCGGTAATACAGGCTGGTGCTGCTTATGGCACGGTAAAAGTGCAGCCTATGTTAATGTTAGAAAACAATGCCGAATTGCGTCCAGTAAAAACTATACCTAGTCATTTTTCTTCTGTTTGTGAAGCTAATGAAGATGATTTTGCGCTAGTATTTGGCGCTGAAAATGAAAAAGACAAAGAAAATTACTATTTCAATATTGGTAAACCAATTAATATGGAGACGCCGGTCTGTCTTAATCTCGAACGTTTCATTGAGAGATCCAATGGCATTTTTGGTAAATCGGGTACTGGCAAATCATTTCTTACCCGTATTTTGCTTTGTGGTCTAATCAAAAAAGATGTTGCTTCAATGCTTGTTTTTGACATGCATAACGAATATGGCTGGCAAGCTCTTTCCGAGAATAAATCGCAGCCCCGCGTAAAAGGACTAAAACAATTATTTGGCAGCCGTGTCACTGTATTTAGTCTGGACCCCGCTTCTTCTAAAGCACGCGGCATCCCAGACCCGCACGAATTACTCATTGGCTACAACCAGATAGAGATTGAAGATTTAGACCTGTTAAAAGAAGAACTAAATCTATCAGAAGCCATTCTAGAAAACGCTTATATAGTGCGTGAAAAATTTGGCGCCGATTGGATTGCCACTCTGTTGGATATGAGCAGTGAAGAGATAGATATTTTTGTTGCCGAAAATAAAGGACATACCTCTGCTATTAAAGCTTTACAAAGGCGCTTAAACACTATAATTCAAAAGACTGCCTATTTACGCCCGCGCGTCAGTCAAAATTATATTGACGAAATCTTGCGCTATATAGAAGCGGGCAATCATGTGGTTCTTGAATTTGGCAGGCAAAATAATCTATTGTCTTATATGCTGGCTACCAATATAATCACGCGCAAAATTCACGCTGAATACGTGCGGCGTAGCGAATTACACATGGCAGATCCAGACAATGTACCCTCTCCCCGCAAGCTGACCATTGTTTTAGAGGAAGCTCATAAATTTTTGTCTTCCCAAGTAGCGCGTGGTACTATATTTGGTACTATAGCCCGTGAAATGCGCAAATATTCGGTTACTTTGTTGATTGTAGACCAACGTCCAAGCGGCATCGATAGTGAAATAATGAGTCAGCTTGGTACGCGGGTAACTGCTCTGTTAAATGATGAAAAAGACATAGATGCAGTTTTTACCGGCATTTCCGGCAGTCAAACTTTACGAACTGTTTTAGCTCAATTAGACCCCAAGCAGCAAGTATTAGTTATGGGCTATGCAGTTCCTATGCCAGTCGTTATCCGCACACGGTCTTTTGATTCCGATTTTTATGCTGCCGTTGCTCCTGACTCTATTTACAATGGCCAAACCCATTATGAGACGCACGACAATACCAAAGTGCGTGAACGGGCTAAAAAAGCGGCCGAAGAAGTCTTTGGTGCTTGATTAATTATGCATGGAACAATTTATTCTTGACGCTTCGAAAAATCATTATCGCCCATTGAAAAATTAATGATAAAGTCGTCTGACAGCTGTCAGACATAGTATATAATTTTGTTATGAAGTATAGACCTAGTTTTTATGAGCACGGGTGTAAAGAAGAATATGTAGACCAGGTAATGGATTACGACATGTGGTATCCCCTGCATGAAAGCGAAAGAGACAACGAACAAGTTATGTATGTGGGCTGGGTAGGGAAATATGTATATTATGGGAAATAGGAATTGAATAGCACCCTGAAGGACAAGAAGATTGGGCATTCCACGCTCAACCAGCTACTGCTTATTCTAAAAAACGAGTAAATTTATGAGACAAGAAACTTTGGCTAAAATGAAAAAGGCACAAGAAGAAGCTCGTCAGCGCATTGTCGCACGAGGTAAAGTCGAGTTTCGCGCCGAGCCTGATTTGATGAATCTATTATGTGATAGAGCTAGAAAACAACGGGTTCCTTTTGGTCCAATGGTGCGTGATTTGGTTAAGGCTCAATTGGAACTGGAAGCAAAGAAAGAACCAACACAGCTCGATAAAATAGAAAATAAGATAGATAAATTGCTTTCACGTGAATCAGCTTAGTTACCTGAATAGTACATAAAAATCATTATCAGTCTCTGAAAAAAATTGAGGTGGTCCCAGGCCCCTTTCAAGGCGGCCGCGATCGTTATTTTGGCTGAAAACACTGCAATAGCATTTTTTGTTTGAACTAATTGCCCGATATTTGATTCTTTTGAACTTTAATTTGTATTTTACGTAGATATAAGTAGATACAAACGGATCACGATTAACCAATTGACGCATGTACGCATTTGGCGTATATTGTGAAGGAGGGCAATGAAAATAGTTGGTTGGAATATCACTCAGGCATTCGCAAAAAAATATCCACAAGTCCGTCCACGCTTAGAAAATTGGCGAAAACATGTTCAGGATGCTAGTTGGAAGGAAACAATGGATGTTATAAAAACCTTTAACACTGCTAGCTATGTACCTGTTAAAAGAGCATGGATATTTAATATCGGATCTGACCGGCTGATTACAGTTATAGACTTAACCCTAAAAACAGTTTTAATTAAGCAAATTATGACACATAGCGAATACATGAGATGGAGCAATGCAAAGTAATGCCTAGAGCAATTGACAAAAGTTATTTGGAATTGATTAAACGTTTTCCTTTGGTCGAGATAGGTAATGACTCAATGCATAAGATGGCATTATCAGTATTGAATAAATACATGGGTCTGGATATTACAACAACAGGACAAATTGCGTATCTGAAAGTTTTGACTACTCTGGTCGATCAGTACGAACGATCGAGATATCCGGCACCGACAATGTCTCCACGAGAAACTATTAAGTCACTAATGCAATTTAATAACTTGAGGCAAGCTGATTTAATTCCTTATTTTGGTTCTCGTTCTCAGGTAAATGATTTTCTGGTTGGTCGTCGCAATTTGAGCAAAGATCAAATTCGCAGGCTTTCCAAAGCATTTTCTCTTTCTGTCGATTGTTTATTTTCGGATCTAGAATCACAAATAAAGCCAAAACCACAAAAGAGAGCCGGCTAATTACAAGCCCCGCCGCTATTCTCTGCTTTCGGAGTTAAGCCCATTGAAATTAGAACCAAGATGCAGATTAGTTGACTGGTTATGTCACAAACGGGTAAGTGACGGCGCTGGCAGTTCGGACAACGCTTCATTCTGCCGGTTTTTGTCTTTTTTTTTACTGCTCAACTGTTGTAAAATTAACGATATGGACAGCGAAAGACAAATGCAAAAAAAAATTGTCAAACTCAAGCTTCACGATAAGCAAAATGACTTTGCATACTGGCAAAGTCAGTCATATGAAGCTAGGCTCTCTCAGCTTGAACAAATAAGACAAGAATATCATCAGTGGAAATACAATGCTGAACCACGACTTCAAAGAGTTTATAAAGTCATTACGCTTAATACAAATAAAATTTGAGTAAAAAAGCAAAGAAGACCCGGCAGGCGCTCTGGTAGCGCCTCCTGCCGGGCAAATGGGTTGTTTTCAAATAACCGCTCTTGTTGGTTTGTTTCAGATCGTTGCGCCGGCACGGAGAGCGGCGACCGCCAGCTCTGCGCGCTCCCACGCGAGCGCGAATGGATGGATGATGCGGCCCTGCTCTCTGGTGAAGCGGGCCCGTTCGCTGAGAAATGCCTGCTCGAACGATGGGCGGTCAGCGGGGCCGAAGCCGAGTTGAAACATCAGGTCCTGGAGGACGACGAATTCCGGAGCCGGGTTAAAGTCCCCAATGGCGTGCATGTACGCAAACAAGTCCGCTTCGAATACCGGCACGAGCGTGTCGGCGACGAAGATGGTTGGTTTCGCGGAGGGCACGGTCGCCCACTCAACCCACTCTTTCATGCCATCGAGAAGGCTTCGCGAATCGCCCGGTTTCTCTTCAATGTCTAATCCAGGGAGAACCTCCCGCTCGACTCGGGGGTCAACGACTCCCAGAATGGGGCAGCGGTTTGCTACCAGTGAGTTACAGCCTCCGCCGGAAACCGGAATCAGAACAGCGCCAGTGACGAACAACTTGTCGTAGTTGCGCAGTCCGGACATCGCAGCGACGAGCTCAATCATCTCAATCTTTCCTTTCGCTGAAATAACCATTCGCTCCAAGACTAACTCCACCTGCCGCGTGGCAAGTCGAAAGTATTGTCTTTTTCACTAAACCCTTGTTTGGAGGGTAAATCCTCACACATAGAGGTTGGAACGAGCGATATCTAAGCCTGACATTTTTGCTTAAGGAGAAGCAAGTGCCGCTAATGTAAGTTTCTAATCCTGGAAACATAAACTGATTAACCATCCGAGGAGGTCTCTTTATATTTTCGATAAGTAGAATTTCGTAATAAACCACTCTTGTCCAAAATTAAATAAGTTCTTTACAACTATATATAATTCGCGCTAGTGATATTTCATCGCTCTTTAATGCCTGCAAGGGCGATCAAAATTGCTATTTGCACTTACCAATAAGTTATATTTGTCCCTGGGGTAATATGGACTTGAGGTTTTACAGTATTAGTGACCAATTCAGGCAAAATATCAGAGAGTCATCAGGGAAAAGAGCCAGATGAATCTCAATACAATTTTATTGAGCACCGCAATCCTGTAGAAACAATGATGTGCCTCATATTGGCTGCTGCTTACTTAGGTTTAGCTAAGTACTGTTTTACGCCCTTACTTGTTACTAAAAACTGGGAGCTTTTAACTAATGTAGAGGTATTCTTTTGCACAATTGCTGCCCTTTCAGTCTTTATTGGTGTGCGTCCGTATTTTAGTCCTTCTAGTTTGCAAATTAGTCGTCACGGTATTAAATACCAAGGACCCTATTGGCCGCGACGAAAGACCGTAAACTGGAGACATGTCGTAAGCCTTTATTTGAGCAAGGAGCTAATCATAATTCTCTATAGGCCAGATCTTGATAGAAAGCGTACCTGGCCTATGATTATTCCAGCTATTTATCTAGGGCAACGAGAGAAAATTGTTGAGGTGATGAGCGAATATAGCCCCAAACCACCAATAATGATGACTAGCCCTGCGCTTATTTCGCGCATTCTTTTCGTGATAGCCTTTCTCGCTTTCGTTCTTTGGCTGCTCGAGCTTATGATTTCCAGTTAGCGCTAAGTGCGCTAATCTGTTATCAAGAAATTAATATTGGCTGTTAGCGCTAACTGTGCTAAGTTGTAAAGATAATTTTTTATTAGCCGACTTATTTCAAAAATCGTTTCGATGATTTCCACAGGCTGCGTAAAGTTGAAGTTTTTTCCATAAAAAGTGGTGTCAGGTGATTTTTACATAATTTAAGTGCGGGCCCCCTTTATATATATGTACTTGATTTCCCTATTAATAAATTGCCAAGATAATATATCCCCTCAGAACCCCAAGTCTTTACCGCCAGTAAGCCGAATTCCAAATGCTACGTCTAACCAAAACTTTCCCTGTCGGGGAATTTTGGTCGACCACGCTGCTGGATAAAGCTTTTGGTTGGTGATGGCTTGCTTGATACGTGCTCTCTAGAACTTTCAAACCTTTTTATATTTATTGCTTACTTTAAATAAGTTATTCTAGTTAGATAATGTTAGCACCACATATAGTGCGACTAAGTTTTTTACACACTATTCTTTTAATGCTTTTATATAAACAATCAATCTAGCCAGTTCAATATCATTGATCACCTTTGGCGGCTGGGCAGGCATTATGCCTTTGCCTTTGCGAATTAAAGCCTTTAACATTTCATCATCAGGATATTTTTTGCTTATATCTATTAAGCTTGGTCCCATTCCTTGTTTGCCACCAGGGTGACAGGTATTGCAACTTCTGATAAATATTTGTTCTCCAGTAAGGTCTGTGGAACGTGAAGCGTCTTCTCTCTCTTCATATTGCTTACTGGCTTCAATACGTTTCATTTCCTCTGATAATGAGCAGGCTACTAAAGTGGACACAAGAAAAAGCAAAGGGAAGCTGTAAAAACAAAGCCTGGCTATCTCTGCCGCCCGCGAGGCAACTTCGCCAAAGGCATTTGCTTCATTCCTTGCTGTGTCCTTTTTAATTGTGCATTTATCGCGCATCTTTTTTTACATCCTCTTAACAAGAACCTGAATCTCTTGTTCTTCTAGAACTATATACTTCAATTTTTTTCTGATTACTAGACGATTTTGCTTGATCGCCTCAAAAATTTTTTTTTATAGCAACGTATGCTGCTCGTAAAACCTTTGTGAGACTGGCTTTCCTTAACATGGTATTTACTTTTGTGAGGTACATTATTCATAGCAGTTTGAATATAGTCAACTGCGCCTCTTTCGAGCCTAAATATAACGTCCCTGAAACTATAAAACTAGAAGAGTAAAAGATATGAGCCTAGATATCAAGCAAACAGAATCTCCAGAAAAAGTTATTAGTGCAGTCACTGAAGAGCATATTATTATTCGTGGCGGCCGTCCGCTAGAAGGCAGTGTAACCATATCTGGTGCCAAAAACGCTGTTTTAAAAATGATGGCCGGTGCCTTACTTGTTAACGATATTGTTGTTTTGAGAAATGTGCCAAACTTGACTGATGTGAACATGATGGCTGAAGTAATCAGATATTTGGGCGCTAAGGTTGAAATTGCCAATAATGAAGTGACAATTGATGCTCGCAATTTAACTGAATTTGAAGCTCCTTATGAATTGGTCAGCCAATTTAGAGCTTCTTTTGTTGTTCTAGGACCATTGCTTGCTCGTCTTGGTCAAGCAAAAGTTTCATTGCCTGGTGGATGTGCTATCGGTGAAAGACGTATCGATTTGCATGAACGTGGCTTGAGACAATTGGGTGCTGAAATAAGCATAGAACATGGTTATGTAAATGCTACTGCTAGTAAGCTTATTGGTTCTCGCATTTATCTTGATAGACCATCTAATGGTGCTACCGAAAATATTATGTTGGCGGCAATATTGGCCGAAGGGCAAACAATAATTGAAAATGCTGCCCAAGACCCAGAAATAGTGAATTTGGCAGAATTTTGCAATGCTATTGGTGGTAAAGTGGCTGGCGCTGGCACCTATCAAATAGTAATTGATGGTGTACGTCGAGAAGATTTACATGGCGCAGTAGTAGGTACTATTCCAGATCGCCTGGAAGCCGGAACTTTCATGCTGGCTGTCCTCGCCACACAAGGCGAGATTACACTTGAAGGTGTTTACCCGCATCATTTGTATTCTTTGATTAGCAAAATGGCAGATATAGGCGCTGAAATTTCTATATTGGCCCCCTCAATTATAAAAGTTACAGCACGCCACAAGGCTCGTGCAACAGATGTGACCACACAACCTTATCCAGCTTTTCCTACCGATTTGCAAGCGCCGATTATGGCTGTATTGGTGGGAGCTTCAGGTACCTCGATTATTACGGAGACGATTTACGAAAACCGCTTTATGCAAGTGGCCGAATTACGCCGTATGGGTGCAGAAATTGCTTTAACTGGCAATTCAGCTGCTGTAATTAAAGGTGTTGAACGTTTAACCGGAGCAGAAGTACAATCGAGTGATTTGCGGGCGGCAGCGTCCTTAATCATTGCTGGGTTGGCAGCTGAAGGTGTTACCGAAGTTGGTGGCTTAAAGCACTTAGATCGTGGTTA
Source organism: Candidatus Melainabacteria bacterium (assembly GCA_013288645.1). GTDB lineage: Bacteria > Cyanobacteriota > Vampirovibrionia > Obscuribacterales > Obscuribacteraceae > JABDBL01. Next base: position 41,994 of record JABDBL010000017.1, on the reverse strand, counting down.
TGAAAACCTAGAAGCTAAATTTAGAGCACTGGGCGCCGATATTTACAGACGCTAAAGTCTAAAAGCGCTCTGAAACAGGTATCAAAACTGTATTAGCTTGCCAATCTTTTGGCGCCTGGTTGCTCAGGTGACCAGGTTGGATGCAGATCATTTTTATCGACGCTTACCATAGTAGCGCTTTCAGGCGTATCGCCAAATTCAACTACACATTCAGAGATATCCTCTGCGGTGAGCATTACCGTACCTTTAGCACCGGCTGAAAGCGAAATTTGATCGCCTTCTAAGTCGATGGTTTTTAGAGTCCTTTTTAATTTAACAACATCATGTTCTCGAATCATTTTTGCGCTCTCCGTTTTGGAGGAAGGACATTTGTTAACCGAATTAAAGTGGTATTTCTTTCCTTAATCCAGTGTAGTCTTACACCTTCAATAATTCGACCATTGGCACCGACAATAGTTGCATATTGCAGATATATTATACCAAACTCGTTAATTCGTACTGGTTCAGCTTTTTTTGGATCAAAAATAATCTGTCGTGCCAAAAGCTCTTTATTGGCAGGTGTAAATCCTAATGCTCTGGCAAACCAATTGGCTTTCTGTCCGCCTTCCGGATGAAATTGATTTAGGGTGTAAGTCTCAAGTTTATATAGAATACTTTGCCATGTACTTTTCATTAGTATATGATCTTCTTCTGTGCTGCCGACAATATTGTTTTTCTAGATTTTTAGAATTAGACGTAAACAGCCCATAAAAAGTTCAATTTAATTAAAATCAGCACCATAGTCTGATTAGGAATTGCAGGCAACAATTTGCCAGAAATTATCGCTAGCGCGAACAATGGTAGTTGTAAAATAGTTAAGCGGAAAAACACGGTATCGCATATGGTGCTTTGATGAGTAAAAGAAACTCCGCCAGACCCCTGGGGGATCTGACGGAGCTTTGAGCAGGATCTTCGCTCCACTTACGCACGCCGCCGCCGAGGCACTGTCCGGACATTAAGCTTCACCCTGGGCAATTTGATCCCCAAAGGCTATTGTGAGACTAAACGATTTCGTTGTCCCAGTCGTTCCATCTTAGCTTTGGCTTTGGCTTATCGAGCCCTGATCGAAGGCCCTGTCTTGCACCGAGAATGTTAGCGGTGCTATACAGGCAAGAGCAAACCGCGTATGTCGTCCACGACAGCTCAAGGGGTCGACCTGTCTGGGCAAGACTGCCCAGTCCAAGTCCGAACCCGTGCGCAAAAGCGAAGACAACTCCAGCCCATGCCCCCATAAGAAAGTGGCACCAGCTCAACTTCGCCTCGCCCACATTTTTAGTAGTCGCCACGGTGAACCACATGCCGCCGTAAGACAGCAGTATGATCAAGGTCCCCACGGCGCAGTTGTAGGTCAACATCGAACTCTCCTCTCGACTTCGTCATCCCCACACCCGGCCGACCCCTCACGAGGGGGTGGTCTGAAACTGGTTTATCAAACAGGTAGCGGTAAGCGCAAACTCAAACAAGGTGGGGAAAGAACGATACTTCAACTTTGCCAGATTACAACAGGCTAAATCAAGCCTCACCTCTGAACGCTAAATCCAATTAGATCCCAGAAAAGCCCCACTATATCGACCAGATCAACACTGAAACTGCTAATTACGAGAAGAAAGACTAAGATTAAAATCTCGCTTTACAACTGTGCATAGCTCGCATAAGGCCATGCCTATTTGTTAATTAGGCTCAATTTCTACGCCCTTCCAAAATGATACATAACCTTCAATTTCTTTGGCGGCGTCTTTGGTTTTAGGGTAATACCAGGCAGCATCTTTGTTTACAGCGCCATTGGCTTTTATATCATAGTAACTGGCTGTACCTTTCCACCCGCATACTGTAGTTGTTTCGCTCTCAACGAAATATTCGCGCTTTATAGATTCAGGCGGGAAATAATAATTACCTTCCACCACTTTGCACTGGTCACTTTCGGCTAAAAGTGAACCGTTCCATTTCGCTTTGACCATGTTAAAGCCTTTCCTTTTATTCCTTAAGGACAGTTTAGCTTGATTAACTCATTGCTTAAATAGAGATTTGCATGCATTGACCTTATAGAAAATTTTAGCTTGTTGCCTTCGCTCGTCTGTATAAATTTGGACAAACCTATCGGGCTATCAAAGTAGTGCTAGCGCGGCTTGCCAAGTTTGCAGGCAAAACCTAACGCAGCTCGCGCTAGGTCTGTGTTAGCAATTAATTTATAATTTTCAGTTAAAACCTCTTAAGATTATTCCACTTGAGATGGCTGAAAAGTGGCAAAGACTCTACTGATGAGGCTTTCAGAAACGGCCAAAATAAAAAAAGCTTGTAAGCCTGTATTAAAGCTCTATTGCGCAAGAAGTAAAGAGGTTGTTACTGTTGGATATTCCTTTCCGATTTTCCCTGGAGACCAAGCAGCACAACCTTGTACAAACACAAAATTTTAAAGCACAGGTAGCTTACTGCTCTTCAGAACGAACTCGGATTTAGGATAACTGGCTCGGCGGCCAGTTGTTTGAGCGTAGCACGTCATTGTTTGGCGGACTGCGCAGTTAGTGATTGTGCATCTTGACTAAGTTCGCCCCGAGGGCGAACCACAACTGGAGCGGAAAAATGAAGATAAAGATTAGCACGTTCGGCGGCCCAATGGTGAAAGAGATGATGGAGCAGCGCCGTTGGTGGCGCAATCTCGATCAGATCCTAAAGGACCTGAAGGTGATCTCCAAGCAAGGACCAGCAGGGGCAGCCCTGGCGGAGCAGGTCGCTCGGGACATCCAGTCTCGTTACGATAATGCGACCGCAGCGCTCGCGTTTATCGCGCCATTGCTCGGGCGTCACAACGTCCTGGCAATCGTTGCCGGGGCCCTCGGGCTTGATCCCAGGGTCCAGATCGGGACCGCGGAGTCCCTTTGGACAGCGGCCCGCGACGAGGCAGACTACCTCTTCCGTGGGCATGCGTTTTCGCCTCCGCGCGACGACTACCACCCCCTCCTGCGATTCGTCTGGGACGGCCGAGAACGTTCCTCGACGTCGCTTATCCTCAGATTCATTTCCCGCATGACCATGGCCCGTGAGCGCATGGCTGAACTCGGGTGGGAGCTTCCTGCCACGGATGCTGCAGCAAACGAGTTCGAAAATTTCTTCGCGGACCTCTGTGAGGCCGCAGCCGGCCCTGGGCTCCGCCGCCTCGCCTGAGACGGGCTCGAGTCGGCAGGCAGAACTAGATTGGCTGCCACGTGCGGCTGATCCAGTCCTGCCTGCCGACAGAAAAAACAAAAAAAGCAAAAATGGGGTAAGAATCACCGATGTCGTATCGCGGTGATTCACCCCGTTTTTCTGCTTTTTCTTTTTTGATCTAGCCTATTGACGGGCCCTCGTCCGTAGGCGGAGGGGCAGTAGGAAATTTGAGCAGCGTCGGTGCTGTTTCCATTGTGCCGGCTTGGCTTTCTTCCTTTTTTCGCCGTTCTGCGATAGCCTGGCGCACTCCCATGAGCAAATCGACCAATTTAGTCACTACCTTTATGCGCAAAATCCCTTTGCGGTTATTAGGTACAGGTACATCCATATCGATCCTGCAAGCGATGTGATATGCGCCTGTGAGCACGAGCTCTTGCAGATCCAGATTGTTAGTGGCGTCAACTCCCATTCTCTCTTGAACTTCTTGCATGATTCCGTCAATCAACGTTTGTACAAGAAGCTCGTCGATAATTGACTGTTCACCGCCTACATCGCCTTGTTCATTGACTGGTTCCTCACCTTGTTTATTGACTGGTTCTGCAACTGGCTTCTTGCCCGGTTCATTGTTTAAATCTGTGACTGGCTGGGGGTTTGATGCCCCGACCAATTCTTCGTCTGGCATAGCAGGTCCTCTTCCTATTTGAGAAAACACAGGCTTTTGCCGTCCATGACCTGGGATATAAATTGCTCGTAAGTCTCTGGGTGTTTGTGCTCCTGCATGAATAAAAATGGTTGACGCTCCATCCTCGGTTATCGAGCACGCAAAACTCAAGGGTATTTTATTTTCTTTCTCTCATTCAAGAAGGGACTTGATTGTGGCTATTAATATTCAAATGAAAATGAGCCGCGAATAATAAATTAAAACGCACTTTACAATTAGCCCAGCTAATCTCTTTATAAAATAAGACACTGCGTGATTTTTCTTACTCTAAAGTTGACAAGTTTTTGGGCACATTATAATTAGAAACTTGTCCTTTAATGATTTGCTATTATTGCTATTTAGGATTCTGATATTCATAAAGGGATACTTTGTGCTGGTAATGAAATTTGGAGGCACCTCTGTAGCGGAAGCCTCTCGCTTTAAAGATGTTTTCAATATAGTTAAGCACCGGTCAACTGTGTCCGGTAAAGTTCCCTTGATTGTGCTTTCAGCTATGTCAGGAATTACTAATGAGCTTATCGATTGTGCGAAGTGTGCTCAGGCAAGTGATCATTCGCTAGCTGCTGCCAGGCTTACTGACATAAAAGATAGGCATTATGAAGTAGTGGAAGACCTCATCCCTCTGTCGGGAAGAGATCAATTGCTCTCGGCTTTAGAAATCGATTTTAATCGGCTTTCTATTTTGCTTCAGGGTATTACTTATTTGGGTGAATTATCTAAACGATCATTAGACGCCATAAGTAGTTGTGGCGAAATCTTGTCTACCAAGATCTTTTCAGCTTATGCTATTTCACAAAAGGCACCAGCCGTTTATGTTGATGCTCGCACAATAATGTTAACTAACGAAGATTACGGCAAGGCTATTCCAAATTTAGAAGAGCTTAGTGCGCGCAGCCAAAGTGAAATTGCGGCACTTATGAAAGAGGGTAAATGGATTATAACCCAAGGATTTATCGGCGCCACTGCCAATGGTGTCACAACTACTTTGGGACGCGGTGGCTCGGACTACAGCGCTTCTCTTATCGGAGCGGCTATAAATGCTGATGAAATCCAAATCTGGACAGATGTGGATGGCATGATGACTGCTGATCCAAGGCTTGTACCGGAAGCTATTCCTGTTGCTAATGTCACTTTTCAGGAAGCGGCCGAATTAGCTTATTTTGGCGCTAAAGTATTGCATCCTTTAACTATTAAACCAGCAATTGAAAAGAACATTCCCGTGCGTATTCTCAATACACTTAACCCGGACAGCGCAGGCACTTTGTTGGTAGAGAAAACCGACAATACTGAAAAAATATGCGCCATAGCTTGTAAAAAAGGACAGACGGCTATTTTTATCAATTCAGCTCGCATGTTGATGGCTTCTGGCTTTCTAGCTCAAGTATTTAACATTTTTGCTCGCTATGAAACATCTATTGATTTAATCACCACATCAGAAGTATCTGTTTCTTTGACCATAGACAATCTCGATAAATTGCCTCAAATTGAAGAAGAGCTTAAACAATTAGGCGAAGTAACCGTTCTGAATGACTTGGCTATTATTGCCTTGGTTGGTCGCAATTTTAGAGAAGAAAGCGGCACTGCTCATCGCATTTTTAAAGCATTGGCTGATCTCAATATAATTATGATTTCCTTTGGTGCTTCCAATATCAATGTAAGTTTGGTTTTGACAAATCAAGATGCCGATCGAGCGATAAAACTATTGCATTCTGAATTTTTCTCAATGGCTGCGGTGCGTTCTTGATCAATAGCTAAGGCAATGTTTTTACTCTCAACAAGATTTGTCTGCTAAGCCGCATTGACATTAAAAACCTAACCTATTGACAAGATTTTGCCTCATGTAAAATCTAATCTCTTTACATCCAAAGAAAGATTTTGACTATAGACGAAAATAGTTAGTTAGCGCTACCGGAGCTAGCCTTTAAATATGCTTTTAATCATGACAAATGCATTAAAAAATATGCACTTTTTGCTGCAGTTGCGAGTCTTTTGCCTTTGCCCTTGCTAAATTTCATGCTTTTCCCTCTTATTTGGACTTTTAGTAAATATTGACATCCGCTGGTGGATTTTAGTAGCTTGGAAATGTTCAGCATCCATACCCGTTGACAGAGCAGAGCCCGAAAGAGACAGCACGAAGCACAATCCCCAATTAACAGTGAGATCCTCGCGGGGTAAGCTTGTCACTGTCTTGCGCGAAAAATTCGGGTGAAAGCACCGCGCCCCATGTGGAAGGCGTGGCTACGGTTTTGGATCTGGACATCATCCATCAGCCCGCAGGCAGATTGTGGGCAGGCGCCTTGAGGCGCAGAAGGACAAAAAATGAGCGCGAAAAAAAACATCGGTCGTCGCAACCAGAAGTCGTCCCAGACTCAGTCTCTGAGCATCGCCGAGCGCGCTGCTCAGATCCGTGCTGAAAAGGACTTCGAAAACATGGAAGTGCACAGCTTGCGGGCTTTCCACTTCCATGGCTTGATGATGGAAGACCGAGAGGCGGGAAAAACGGAATATCTCCCGTATCAGTTCAGAGACATTCTGACCAAGCACCTCTGGATGGTCGGTGGTCCGGTCGGTGGCGAACAGAGGACAGTATCTTGGTTCGTCTACTGTGCCTCCCATAAGCCGATTCTAGATAAACTGGGAGCGATGATCACCGCAATCAGGAACGAGCGGAGGCGACTATCTCCCCTGGAGGAGGGGCATGAAGGAGTGGAGACTCTAGTCGCGGCGGTCAATCTGCTGGCTGCTGCCAGAGATAAATTCCAGGAGGCATTGCTGCAATCCCCTCAGCAATTTCCTCAGCAAGCTTACAAGAATCCACGTCTGTCTTGTCGCTGGAACCCCTCCGAAGAACGCGCTGCCAAGCGAACTCTTCGGAGATTGTTAGCCAACAAGGACTATTTCTTACCTGCCCTCAAAGAGGTATTCCCGGATGAGGCGCCGGAATTGGATTTAATCGCCTTGCGCATGGAGGAGCTAACCAAGGCCCTTTGGGTTCTACACGAGAACCTGGAGGCGTTCGTTCCGGTAAGCCATGCCGAACGGATCAACATGCTCGAAGCCCTCGAATGCTGCTTCTATCTGCAGGTCAACCACCATGTTGGCTTCACGAGCTACCTGAATCACTTTGAGCAAGGGCTAGAGCCGGCGCACCGTGAGGTGCTCCTACAGTCCTTTAATGCGGACGAGGGGTCTCGCTTCGACCCGCGGCGATACCGCTGGCACCCAGAGGAGGATGATCTCGGGTTCGCCGATCTTGAGGCGGATCTAGCCCTGGTCGGGCAAGCTCTGGCACAGTTGACCTCACTGGGACAGGCATTCGCGGCGATAAACGCGCTGAACCAGGCGCTCAATCAATGCCCCCGGTCTTATGCTCTTGCACCATACAGACGCGTCAACGGGCCAGTATATTGGCCGCTCATCTGCTGGTTCAAATTCGCCAATCTCCCAGCCGCCGTTACTCCCAAGAACTGGCCGTTCAGCGAGTAACAGGTAGTTGGGCATGTTAAAGCAGAAAGAGGCGGAGCCCACGGGCTCTGCCTCTTTCCTTCAATTCCCTGAGATTGAAGTTCGTTTTACCACGGTACAGTAAATCGGGAGGTCAGATGTTTCAGTCAGACGTGCAGCCTCACGGGCAGCAACCTTGGGAAGTTTGGCCCAAAGGGCTGAACTACTGGGATCGTCGGAAAGGAAGTCTCACGGATGATGGCGTTCGAGACTTCGTTTGGCGCTCTTGGAAAGACGAGAGATCCGGATGGCTCTACCTCATACTCGACCACTACACGTCGGCTGATTTGAGAACCGCCGGTGACCAACCTGGCTGGTTTTTCAAATCGATCAACCATCGCAAGGTGGCCGAATTCTTCTTCAAAAGGCAGGGTTCTTGGGGCAACCCACGTCAGTATCGACTGGTCGTGGAAATCCCACACACCATGCTCTGGGAAGGGTTCGCGCCCATCCACACCAAGAAACCAGAGCCCACTGAGGAGGGCTACGCATACCAGATGCGCGAATACCTGCTCAGTAACAAGCCGCTTCTGCCGGCAAAACAGGTGCTGGACGTGAACAGACCTGTTTTCTGGGCGCACCGGAAGGATGATGGGAAGCAGACAATCGTGCATTACCCCGGCCGCTCCGACAGCGGCAGCACGGGTGCCACCCTGTGTATTATCTCGCCTACTCAGCTCAGCTTGGACGAATTGCGCGGCCTTCTCGTTTGGCCGATTGAAAGATACACCCTGGAGCTGGAGGAATTCCGGCCATTCGTCGAGAACTCGACCCAAGCAGAGTTCGCTGATGAAGAAGCTGCCCAATAGCAAGGGCGACTTTTCTGCAGACCCAAGTGTCAACCGCGCAGCTGTCGTGACCGTTGCGCGGTTGACGAATGCTGTGCCTTGCTTTGCCGTGTGTTTATGGCGATCAGGGAAGTGAGAGAGTGTCCTACCTACTATAAGGAGAGAAGGAGCAAATGATGATGATATACAGTACCCTGTCTGGCCGTCCGCAGGACTCGCCAGAGTTAGCCCCGAGCGACGGTTTTCTAGCCGCCGTGCGGGGAGTATTTTTCTTCCGCGAGACTGAAGCGGAAGCCTTGGCAACGATTGCGAACTACGTGTTCGGTCTGAGACCGGATTATAGACGCGATCGGCCAACGGTCGAACCTGGACAAGGGGGGCTGCAGCACTATGCAGACTTAAGCGTGATCGTCAGACTGCCGGGGGGAGTGATCGCCGTAGAATTATCCGGCAAGGTCAAAGAATCGGGCGAAATTACCCACCGCCGGTGCTTCGGACTCGTCCTTCCCATAAAAAAAGACGCTCGACTGATCGAAAGCATCGAGCAAATTCGATCGGAAGAGGTTCTCAGATAATGATGGGCTTGTCCCGCCCAGACGCACAACCTGGGCGGGATAAGCCTTTTAAACCACGCTATTAGCTCGGATTCTTCTTTGTCCCGTAGGCACCATATGCGGTATTATAACTAATATCTAAACTTTTGTCTTTTGACGCGTTTTAGTCGCCGGAGCTAAATATTTTTCTTCCAGCGAACTAATGGCAATGGTTTCACCAGTTTCATCAAAAAACTCCACATTGTAACCAATAGGAACATTGGGCACTAATAATACATCTAGAACAACTCCCCGCTGACCTTCTTTAAGTTCTACAAGTTCATCCTCAAACATCTCTTTTAATGATTTACACTTGAGTTGCACTGTTTGAAACTGTTTAAACAGATGCTTCCTTTTAGAAATATTTTTTTTAGGCATGTTGTTTACCTGTTTTTCTTGGGCGGTAACAAAGTGACCAATGTAACGACCCCACTTTCTGTGTCTATTTGCCAATGCGATCTAATATCTTTAACCATTTTTCCATTTGGTCCAATTATAGTCAACTTCTGTTTATATCTCACTCCCCACTTTGTATCGCGACTATAAACAGCCTCATTAGGATTAAATTTAATTTGTTCTTCAAGCATTTTGAATTGCTCTAGTTCTTTAGGATCGAATCCTAGTGCCCTTATAAACCATTGCCCTTTCATCCAGCCTTCGTAATTATTTGGATTAAAAAGATAGCCATTGATCTTTTGGCGAACACTTTTTCGAGTAACGAAATTCTTTAACTCATCCATAATGAAACCATTTTCTATAGGTAATAATGAAACTGATTTTTACTTAACGGCAGACGGCACTCGCCTGCCGGGCTGCTGTTCAGTCCTAAGCCTGTATTTAAGTGCTTCTGCCATATGCGGGTAAGTAATATTTTCGCTTGCTTCTAGATCGGCAATGGTGCGAGCCACGCGTAATAAGCGATCATAACTGCGCGCAGAAAGACCAAATTGGCAAATGGCGCGCACCAGCAATTCATGCGACTTTTGGTCTATTTGGCAAAATTGTTTTATTAGTCTATGGTTTAAATTGCCATTGTAAGTAAAATTTTCTTCGCCCAAACGTTCTTTTTGACATGCAATAGCGCGTTCTACTCGTAAGCGAATTGAGGCAGAATTTTCTGTGCTTGAGCCGTTGGAATTGCCGGTGTCGCCCGAGCTGGCACTATACATACCGGCACCTAAGTCATCTTCGCCTAAACGCGGCACATCTACATGCAAATCAAGCCTGTCCAGAAATGGCCCAGATAATCTAGACCAATAGCGAATAGCCTGATAAGGACTGCATATGCAAGCTTTAATGGGATCAGTTAAATAACCACAGGGACAAGGATTACAGGCACCTACTAAAAGAAATGATGCTGGAAAAGTGAGCGTATGCTGAGCACGACTAATTGTAATTAGCCCATTCTCTAAGGGCTGCCTGAGTAAATCTAAATGATGTCTGGGAAATTCAGCTAATTCATCAAGAAATAAAATACCCATATGGCTCAAAGATATTTCGCCAGGTCTGGGATACATTCCGCCCCCAACCAAACCCTTGGCTGAGGCACTATGATGCGGGCTGCGAAATGGTCTTTCTAACACTAAAGAATAAGCAGCAGCTGCGCCATTAGGCGAATGGTCTCCGTTTTCTTCCTCTGTACTTTTTGCTTGATTGCCATTAAGCAATCCAGCAATACTATAAAGCTTTGTTAGTTCCAGGGCTTCTTCGAAAGATAAGGAAGGCATGATACCAGGCAAACGCTGAGCAAGCATTGATTTACCGGAGCCCGGAGGTCCTACCAGCAATATATTATGTTTGCCGGCAGCAGCAATTTCTAATGCTCTTTTAACTGTATGCTGCCCTTTGACTTCATTAAAATCCAATTCGCAAAAATATTTGTTTTGTTGCTTGGCGTAATTTTGTCTTGCTTCATTATTTAAATAAAAGCCTTGTTCGGGGTTTTGAATAATGGCGCAAACCTCTTTTAAATGCGATACAGGATATACTCGCAAACCTTCTATTAATTGCGCTTCTGCTGCATTTTGTTCTGGCACAATAATGCCCATCGCGCCGGCATTTTTACAAAGAATAGCCATTGGTAAAATGCCAGGCACTGGTCTTAAACTGCCATCTAAACTCAATTCACCTATTAAATAAATTTGTGACAAATTCTCTGTAGGTAAAAGTCCGCTGGCGGCAAGAATGCCTATAGCAATAGGCACATCATAGGCAGGTCCTTCTTTACGCGTATCGGCTGGTGCTAAATTTACTACCCATTTTTTTGCGCAGGGCATAAGAAAAGAACATGTTTTAATAGCAGAACGTACCCGCTCCTGTGCTTCTCGCACAGCAGCATCTGGCAAGCCAACTATTTGGATTTGACCAATGCCGCCTGAACAATCTACTTCCACTTCAATGCGATAAGCATTGATGCCCAATAATCCAGCCGAGAGCACGCGTGCAAACATATGAAATCCTCTTCATCGCCTTGTATATATCAATACGTATAAAAGCGATAAAAGTTCATGCCAATCACGCGCTTTGGATTGGTTAGCGATTAGGCTGTTTCAAGGTTCTTTTAACAAGAGACTGGGCATCTTGTAAGACTGCCAGAGCATGTTCATATGCGGCTAATTTTAAAAAAGTTTGATAGGGTATTCCCATTAAGTTAGCTGCTCGCCTAACTAATGCTAGAGGCTCTTTATCCCAACGAAAACTTACCCTTGTCTCCTCTAGCTCTTTCTCGGCCTGTTCTATCATGTCAGTGACATGTTTATCTTCTTTTTCTGAAAACTCAACGGTTCCAAGATTCTTATATTTCTTTCTTTGTTTTGCCATTTCCTTATCCTAAAATATTGCTTCTATTCTGAAACAAGTAATTACAGTAATTTCTTTTTGCTGCTTATTTCGCCAAAACCAGTAAAGTCCATGTGTGTCTGATAAGTTTTCATAGCGCTGATATTGTTCATTCCAAATGGGTAATGTGTCGAAGAATACATTGAGAGCGTCATCTATGGTCGTGAGATGTCTGGCGTAAATATGCAAAACAGAAGACTGAATCTTGTCATGTTTGAAAAAGAAAGTGATGCCCTGTACTCGAATGCTCTGATAATTAGATTTTGGCAAGATCTAATACCTAAGCTTAAACAATTATAGCAGCGATTGCGGCAAATGTCATGGCAATTGCCGTAAATAAATGAAACTGAAAGCAATGGTGAGGATGGGCATGCAGTAATCAAATTTGAAATTATGGTTATAAGTCCCTGCTAGCTCAGGCGAAATTATGCGTGGAAACAGTGGAAACATTTACAGTCCCTTTTATTCATGTATATATATCAGTACGTATAAGAGCTAGAAAAAGTTCAGCATGCGCTAGCTGTGCTAAGTATTACGATAAGCATTTATGCCCAATAATCCAGCCGAAAGCACGCGTGCAAACATATGAAATCCTCTTCATCGCCTTGTATATATCAATACGTATAAAAGCGATAGAAGTTCATGCTGATAAAGTCATTTGAATTAGCTAACTGAGATAAATAGCTAAAGGATAAATAGTAAGTAAAGGCTGAAACTGGCACATATAGTGGATATATTAATAGCCGCTATCTATAAGGAATTATTAATTGCTCGGCGAGCTAGCGCAGTTGTCATGCCAGATTTAATAATATAAAACTGATTAGATTATGATCACTATTCTTGGCAAGCGCCAAAATTTTGAACCAAGCATAGAGCGCCATAACTGAAAGATTGAGCAAAATTATATATGCTCTTGACTTTGCCCGCAGCGATTGTGAACACTGAAGTTAGTCACGCTTCAAATCAACCACAGGTACAAGTCAACCACCCTTCCAAACACCTATTTTCAATATTACGGTGTGCCGCTTTTTATAGCGACTAGGGGTGTATTGCTTGTATGCTAGTCCACATTTTCAATAAAGGGTGACCAGCCTGAAATATCGATTTCTTTAATGCAGGGCGTTAGGACAAAACTGCTCTTGCATTACAACCGTGCTTTGCAGTTGCCTGAACCTTGAGTTCAGGCTCAATCGCCGTAACAATTGGCAAGCTGGCGTCTTTCGACGCTGCTTTTCACGTGTCTTCAAGTACCTACAGCAAGAGAGAGCAGAAATGTTTTTCTTTCGGAAGTTTTGGAAATTTCGACCCGACATCTTCTCCCCCAAGGGGAATCGCCGCCAGCGCCGAAGTCGGCGTCACCATCTCGTTCCCATTGTGGATGGCATGGAGTCGCGCTACATGCCTTCCACCTTTCAGGTGACAGCGGCAATTGATAATCCAGCCACCACTGGCTCCTTGCGCAATGAGATCGCACAAGCAGAAGCGCAGGGCCCAGGCAATGTTGTGGACATCGCAAAGGGCTTGACGGTGACCGAGTTGCAAGGGGAGCCTTCCATCTCGGTCGACACCACGCTCACCATCAATGGTGGGAACGATGTAATCAATGGCGCTGCAGCCAATTTGTTTACGGTTGGGGTCGGCGGTGCTTTAACTGTTACAGAAACCGACGTTAAAAACGCCGGGGTTTCTGTCGTGGGTGGCGCTGCCACCTTCACCAAAGATGTCTTCGACAACAGCCCGTGGGTGGTGAGCGGCGCTGCCACTCTGACGGTGAGCAATACCACTATAGAGAACGTGGCTGCTGGTGTCGATGCATTCAACTGCACGGACGCAACCGCCAACTTCACGGGCGACACTATCACCGAGAACGGAGGCGACTGGTTTGATGTCACTGACACAAATCTGTCGGTAACGTCGTGCACAATCTCGAACAACAGCGGCACGTCCAGCACCACCGGAGTTTTAATTTCCGGAGGCACTACAACCGTTTCAAAGACGGTTATCACCGACAACACTGTGCAGTCAGTGTTTGACGCCACCCTGACGACCGCACAAGATGTCACAGTGTCCGGCACGGAGGTGAACGACAACACCTTCACCAACGCCATCTTTTACGCCTCTCTAGATGGCTCGGCGGGCATCAACCTGACCGGCGACACCTTTGGAGCCAACCAAAGTCCGGCATCCGCGCCAGGTTCTGTGGTGGAAGTGGTGGAAATTGCTGGTAGCGTTACCATCAACACCACAGATATTGTCGACAATGCCGCCTTCGGTATCGGCGAAACAGCCGATAATAGCTGGACGGTCAACAACACCGTAATCTACGCAAATATGGCCGGGAATATCCAGAACAACCCCGGCCAAGCCGTTATACAAGGCACTAACGACGACATCGGTCCTGGCATCAACCTAACCGACGTCACTACGTCAATAAGCGTGAATCCAGACATAACGGCTCAGCCGGATCCCTCCACCCAACTCTATTACGTATATCCCGGTAGCCCTTTGAGAGGCGCTGGCACCGATGGCACCATAATCGGTTCCACCCAGATGTTGGTGAGCACGTACACTGTGACCACTGCGGACGACAGTGTGACGACTCCGCCTGTAGGATCCCTGAGGTGGGCGATCGACCAGGCAAATGCCAATCCCGTGTCTGGGCTTACAATCAACGTGCAGGCTGGGGTAAATCCGGACCTCGACGGCCCGGTTGTCATAAGCGTGCCCATGACAATAAACTTGATGCGCAGTACTGTCACCGCGGCCGCAGGCTCTCCAGCATTCGAGGCCACAGCCGGGCCTGTGACTATCACCAACGGTACCGTCGATGCCGCAGGTGCATATGCTGTTACGTCCAATAACAGCTTTGCCCTTACGAACCTCACGCTTTCTGGCGGTGGTGTGTATGTGAATGAGACAGTCCCCTCGGTTCAGGTCACCCTGACCAATGTGGGACTGCAGCTCATCAGCGGGACGGCAGCCAGCTTCACCATCGCCGCCAACAGTAAGGTGGTATGGACCAATGTCAACGAAAGCAGTAACACTGGTCCTCTTCTCGACTTCACCGCTCCGGGGGCGGGTTCTTCTCTCACCATAAGTGGGGGAGCGATCACAGGTAACAATTCGACTTCTCCGGCGTTCAATATCGCTGGACAGGCGACGATTTCAACCACTATCACCGGCAACAACTTTGCCGGCGAGACTGGTGTGTTAAACCCAGGCGTTGGTAAGAATATTACCATCAGCAGGTCCGACATAAGTTACAACAATTCTGGGACCACAAATACGGTTCCCGGTGCCTTTATCGTCACCTTGACCGGCAGCGCTACCTTTACGGTAACCGCTTCGACGGTGGACGGTGATAACACCCGAACCGGCCCAGAATTTCTCGTCAATGGTTACCCACTCACTTACGTTGATCAAACCACCGTCAGTGTTGGCAGCACCTATACCCAACCCACCGGCGGCGGTGGTGGCACTGGAACTGGTGGCGGAGGTGGCACTGGAACTGGCGGTGGAGGTGGCACTGGAACTGGCGGTGGAGGCAGCGGCGGCGGCACCACTACCCTAACCCATACAATCATTATCAACGGAGGAACGGCTTTCTACTTCAACGACCAATTATTTCAGGTCAATTTCGGCGGTCATCGACCGGAGCTGATCACCGTGAAGGTCAAGACCGGCCATCACCAGTTCGTGCTACGGCCCAAGGTCACGACTGGACCTCTGGTCGGGCGGGGTAGGAACATTACCTCCCGTCAGGTTGTCCGTGTCCTCACTCTTAAGTCGGGATGGGCTGGCAACACGCCCTTCTCGACCGGAGAGGAGCTGGACTTCGACGCCAACCCGAAAAATAGTGGACTGATTATCTCCTTCGCGAACAAGCTTGTCGCCAAAGGGATTGTCGTCGTGGTTCCCCCCACGGCGACAGTGTATTACTGATGGGAGTCCCAGCCTGAACTAGCGTCTCGAGCAATTGATGCGCTGCTCAGGTCGTAAACCGCCAGAAAGATTCAGACCGGAACCCGAAGCACACCTGGAACCAACAGGTG
The DNA here is from genome assembly GCA_013288645.1 of Candidatus Melainabacteria bacterium. Classification (GTDB taxonomy): domain Bacteria; phylum Cyanobacteriota; class Vampirovibrionia; order Obscuribacterales; family Obscuribacteraceae; genus JABDBL01. The sequence continues at coordinate 26,315 of JABDBL010000017.1, read as the reverse complement.
CTAATCGGGATCTGGTCTGTTTTCTTCCATGAAGGCGCGCAAAGTGTCAATACCCTAGTTTTTTCGTAATTTTTGTATTTGTAGGTAGGCGAAAACGGGAAGAATTATTGACTTCCCGTTTTCGCTACTAAATGTTGGACGTTCATTCGGTTCAATGATTGGGCTTCATTTTTCGGAGGAGGACTACCGAATTATCGGATGACAAATCGTATGCTATAATGTCATACAAAACGATGGGAATATGTATGGCAATTCAATTTGAAAACAAAGAAAGCAAAAGTAAATTTACCGCCAGTGTGCGTAAAAAACTTGTAGACCTTCTTGACGAAAAGGCAGCCAAGTTAAAGCTTAATCGCAGTGATGCAGTAGAAAGCGCAATCGAATTATGGTTGCAAAGAATTGCAGAAGAAGAAGAAGAGAATTATTACGCTGCTGCCGCCGCCGAAATGAACGAAGAAGCAAAAGCCTGGAATGCTACCACTACTGCCTCGGCCTTGCGCAATCTCAAATGAAAGCAAAGTCGAATCAATCTGCAAGTCGCCCCCCAGCGCCACAACGTGGTGAAATTTGGTGGCTCAATCAAAATCCAGTCATACCAAAAGATCCTCATTTACCCAGACCAGTAGTCATCATTTCCACTAATCCGCGCAATAAAAATTGGGACAGTGTCATTGTAGTTCCCTTAAGCACAGGTCTTAAAAATGTTCACCTACCGTTTCATAAGTTAATTCCAAAAGGCGAAGGCGGATTGACCCATGATTCGTACGTCCGATGTGATCTAATTAGCAACATAGAAAAAGTTTGCTTAGATCCAACTGGACCTTTGGAAGCTGTTTTGAGTGAAAAATTTATATGGGAAATCGTAAAAGGCATTAGAGTAGTCGTTGGAGACAACCCATACCTGCTATAGAAAAGCAAATTTTGTCATTGGCACTTTTTCGACTAAATCTCTTGACGGGGCGAAGCTAAAGACTTTCGTCATAGAAAAGGTTCTCACCCGCTTGCATAAGCCGCAGGGCGAAAGCGAAAAAAGTTCAGACCAAATGCGAACTAGCGCGAGCTAAGCTAAGTATGATGTCAAGATTTAATATGCCCGTTGCGGTTAAATACTCATAATCGCTCTGTTGACATGCACCTTTCAATCAACTGGCTTGTATCGGGATAGTATTGAAAATCCCTGCCCCACTTGCTTTATTTGCAGACTTTTTGTCATTCTCTAGATGTTTACAGTTCTATCCCCCGATCTCCAGCTACCAAGAACCAATCCTCCTTCAAGACCCTGAACCAACCCCCAATCAGACTCCCAGAGCCATCAGACCGCTGCCGAGGTAAATTACCTGTCGTGTGACAGGGTCCCGCTTCAGTTGCAGTCTTGGCAAAGAAAGGAAACCCAACTATGAGCAAAGATGCAGGAAAAAACGACACAGGACAGAACGATGCGGGCCACGACGATGCCAAACTAGGGGGCAAAACTGTGACTCTTATCTACCAGAAAGTCGCCAGCAACTGGTCCCCACTGTACGAGCGTACCGTTGTCCTGGGCACTGATCTGGGCGCGAGCTATCAGGAGTGGAAGATCGCTCTGCTGGAACGGGAAAAGGCCATCGCACTACAGATGCTTGCGTGCGAAAACATTCTGGACGAATATGAGGACCCCTCGGCTGATCCAGCTACAGCAGCCGCCAATGATCAGGCGATAAGGCGAGTGTTGGATGCAGACGATCAGGCCGAGATTGTCCATAGAGCTGCGATGCCTGAGTTTTTCGCAGACATCACCAACTTGCATATCTTGGCCAAGGCGCAGCAGAGCGAAATGCTCGATGCCTTGCGCGAACTATGTCAAGGACTTATCCGCGAAGTAGCCACGGAGGTGATGAAAGTTGGCAGGAGTTCTAGAACGGATATGATGGGCTGCCTCTACCGTCACGCCATAATGTCCGTGTTTAAGTCGACTTTGTCTGAGGTGTCCGTCGACGCGGCTATGCAGGCTGCTTTAGCCGATGAGGCATGGCTTTTAGCCATCACCACTCGCCTAGATAAATTGGCCAAACCGGCCAAGGACAAGGCGCAGGAAGTGTTTGCGGCAGCTACCGATAAGTTCGATACCGTAGCGGCCTCGAACCTCGAGGAAAACCAGCAGGCATGGCTGAACATTAGGCAGCAGTCTAACCGGCTGGACAAGCAGTTCATGGAGCGCCTCATTAGAGAGGGAGAGGTCCGCAGAATCAATGACATGCCTATGGAGAGTTGATATTGCCCGGTGGTCGGACTGAAGAAAACGAGGATCCAGCCAAGGATGGCCGGATTCCTCGTTTTTTCTTCTTCTTTTTGTGCTCAGAGCTAATTGTTATTTGATAGAATCAAGCCGACATGCCGCTTAAGGTACTTTTTGTATTTCTTTGCTTTCTTGCTTTTCTTTTACCAGGCTGCCTACTTTAAGTTCAGCCAATTGTTGTGGTGATACTTTAGATGGTGCGTCAGTTAATAAACAAGTACCAGATTGTGTTTTTGGAAAAGCAATTACATCTCGAATAGATTTAGCACCAGCTAAAAGCATTACTATGCGATCAATACCTAAAGCAATGCCACCATGGGGCGGGGCACCGGTGGCAAGAGCGTCTAACAAAAAACCAAATTTTTCTTTTGCTGCTTGCTGGTCAATACCAATTCTATTAAATACACGTGATTGGGTTTCTTGATCATGTATACGTATAGAACCACTCCCCAATTCTACGCCATTAAAAACCACGTCATAAGCACGTGCTCTTACTTTCTCCGGCTCGGTTTCTAAAAGAGGCAAATCTTCAGGACGCGGTGCTGTAAAAGGATGATGCATGGCCACATATTTTTTTTCTTCTTTATCGTATTCAAACATGGGAAAATCAAGCACCCAAAACATTTTATTTTTAGAATGGTCGATTAAATTAAGTTCTTCAGCCACTTTTAATCTCAGCCTGCCTAATGCCTGACAGACTACGGAATAAGTACCAGCAACAACTAAAACCAAATCGCCGGTTTTTGCTCCTGCTAAAGTTTGTAATTCGCACATTTCTTCAGCACTTAAATATTTATCTAACCCGGCTGATCTTATTTGTGGCTTGCCATCAACATCTTGCCCATAAGCTACCCACATAAGTCCTTGTGCGCCTGACAGTTTTACAAAATCACGCCATTCATCCAAAGTGCGTCTTGAAACATCATTTGCTTTGCCTGGCAAAGTGATACCACGCACAAAACCACCACTAGCAGCCACTTCTTGAAATACTTTAAACTGGCATTTTGCTGCTAACTTGGTTAAATCTTTTATTTCTAAATCAAAGCGCATATCTGGCTTGTCGGAGCCAAAGCGGTCCATTACTTCTTTGAAAGTGTATCTGGGCAGTGGTATAGGAATATCAACGCCACCACATTTGAAGGCAGCAGCAAGCCAGCTTTCGGTAGTAGACAAAATATCTTCTTCTTCAATGAAAGACATTTCTATATCTATTTGTGTAAACTCGGGTTGTCTGTCAGCACGCAAGTCTTCATCTCTGAAACAGCGTGCAATTTGATAATAGCGATCAAAGCCGCTTATCATCAGCGTTTGCTTAAAGAGTTGCGGCGACTGCGGTAAGGCATACCATAGCCCGGCATTCAGTCTGCTTGGCACAAGAAAGTCTCGCGCGCCCTCTGGAGTAGCTTTAGTTAAAATTGGCGTTTCAATTTCCGTAAAATTCTGAGCATTCAAGTGTTCGCGAATAGTGGCAATTACTTTGTGTCTTAGTCGAAAATTAGCCTGCATTTCCGGTCTTCTTAAATCTAAATAGCGGTATTTAAGTCTAAAAGACTCATCCACCTGCGCCGCCTCATCCAGTTGAAATGGCAGGTTCTGGCAAGTATTCAGTAATTCAACCGTTTCTGGATAGATCTCAAGCTCGCCAGTTTTTAAATTAGCATTGACACTATCAGCCGGACGTTTTTGTACTATTCCCTGGGCCGCGATAACATACTCTGATCGCAAAGAAAGAAAAACATCATGCACAGCCGGATTACGCTTAGGGTCAGCCGCCAATTGTATGCGTCCAGTGTGATCACGTAATTCAATAAAAACTAGTCCGCCTAAATCTCGACGTACATGAACCCAACCGCATAAACGTACTTGTTGTCCAACAGATTGGCTATTAATTTGCTCGCAATAACTGCGCGGAATCTTCTTATTCAATTAGGATAATCTCCTTTCCTTATTTTAAGCGCTGCCTCGGCTTCGTCACTCGCCTCAACGCGCGTATCTTTATTTCAACGCTTCGTCGCCTTCATACTTCGGCTCCTCCGCTTTACCCCACTTCGCTTCTGCCGCCTCACCGGCGCCATCCGCTTCGTTACGATTTCCTTCCATCCTGCTTGTGTTCCGCTTCCGCCGTCATCGCATACTTCCTGCGGCGTAACTCATACGCCTTATGCTTCACTAATCCATTTTATCCTTGGGCAAGACCATTTTAAATGGACACAATACTTGAAACAATCATCTAGCCTTAATTTGTGACGAATTGCACTAGTATTCGGACAAATTTTCGTATAATGTATAAATTGGAACCATTGTTGGAACTCCTCAATCACTAATTTTAAAAATGTCTATAACCCTAATAATCGGAATTATTGTTACTCTGCTCGGTATTTCTTTTGTCTATCGTTTTTATCGGGCTGTTATATTGGGTAAGGTCAACTATTGGACAGGCTTTTTACCAATTACTTTAGTTTCGCCTTTGCTGATTCATGTCCCGCCGCCGCCGTCCCCTCCTACAGGGAAACGCTCAGACGGTATAGACCCGGTTACCGGCAAGCGCACACTTATTCGAGAGGCTCAAGGTCTTTGGGTGCATCTTATTATGGGACCAATATTTTTAATTTTTTCTATATTATTTCTGGATGCTGGTTGCGATCTGATGGGATTGCCAGGCACAGATACTTTGAATTACGTGCTTAATTGTGGCAACAAGTTTGCACCAATTGCTGTTAGTTATGACAAACGATATACTTTCCAATTTCCAATTTTTGTGCGTGCTTTTAAAAAGCTTGGCAAAAATGTAGATACGGCCCAAATACCTTTGCCGGCGGACAAGAAATTAATGGAAGACAGAGTCAAGTATGGCGAAAAGCAATAAGCACATCTGCTTATCAAAACTGATTATTGATTAGTTCGAATAGTCTCGTTGTATTTCGTTTTGTGCTCTTAATAGTTGCCAGATCCAGCCAGCGTGATAATATGCTATTTTGAATATATATTGTCAATATTGTCGTTTGGGCGAGTTTGGTACTTAAACAAGGGAGATGTTAATTGTCTGAGGTTAGAGTTGCTGAAGGAGAAAGTATTGAAGCTGCTTTGAAGCGCTTCAAGAAAAAAATTCAAAAAGCAGGAATTTTGTCTGAAATAAAAAGACGTGAACGCTATGAAAAACCTAGCGTAAAAAGAAAAAGAAAAGCAGAAGCTGCCCGCAAACGCCGCTCGTAATTCTTGACAATAATATAGTAGCTATAAAAAATATCAAAGGACAGGCATTCTTTGATATTTTTCTGTATTTGTTTTCCCGTATAAAGTCGATAGAAATAAAAATAGCAATAAAAAACGCCCGGGGCTCGCATGCTAGCGAGTATCCCGGGCGTTGTTGCGGAGTGGGCGATTCACTCACTTCTTCCTGCGCCGCTTGCCGTCCCCCCCGCCGAGGTCCATATGGGAAGAGCCGCCTGTAAGGCTCTGAACGGCGCTGACTACAAAGTTGCCCAAGCCCGACAGTTGGACGCTGGACGGCGCTTGGGTGACCGAGTCGGATTCGACGAATGCTGGCTCGGTCGTGGTGGGCAGTTCGGCGGGAATAACACGGTTGGTGAGCGTGAACGTGCGCATGCTGATCCGATCACCGTTCGAGAGCATTGGATAAGGAACCAGCTCGCAGAGGGTCTTGCTGATCAACCCCCGGTAAGTTGCAAGAGCCAGGCAGTATTGACGCCAGAGTCCGTGTACCACCGCGTCAGTTGGCGGATCGTTCTGGACGTCCTTGTCGAGGCCAGTGAGTTTGGACCAGGCGTCGAGAACGCGCTGGCGTTCCAATTGCAGGAGCTCGAGGTTGTCGGTGTTCTCGGACCGACCGTAAAGCGCGCTAAGACATTTTCCGATCTGTTCAATTCTGGACGCGACCTCGGCTGGGTCCGGAAGTTGAGCTTGCTCGTGACCACTCGTCCAAAGGGCGGTCGCCGTGTTGCGCACGTCCTCCTGGGCGGTGACGAAAGTTCCTGCTCCGTGCTTCTTGTTTTGGTACTCTGCTGATGCAGTCTTCATCGCTACTCCACCTATTGGTGGCTCCGTGAGAGAAAAGGCTAATCGTCTGTCCGCTGACAATAGAGTTGCATTCAGTATCCTGGTTGGAGATTACACCAGAATCTGACGCCTTAACCGAACGATTGCATCTATGTAATCCATCCGGCAGGCGATGGAAGTACATTTAGTTAAAGCGAAGTGATGTATTGTCTTTTAGATTGGTCTCCGGGTAAAAGTTCGAGAAGCATTAATCTATGATGCTCCTATAAAGGGAGCAAAAGCAAGATATATTTTTCGGGCTAAAGCTATGGCAGCAACACTTTTGCCGAAATTTCGATAATTCAGGCTTTAATTTGATATTTATAATTCAATTAATCGAATGAATTTTCATTCAGACATAGCGCGGCTCGCGTGAGTAGTGTCACTTGTATAGCTACTTAAAGCAAAAATGCGAAAGTAAAAGGAAAGGCTCAGCTGGCCAAATTGAATCTCCTTTTCTTTCGCACGTTCGATGACATCATGCTCACTCGCCCTCCTCATTCCCATCTTCCTCGTCCTCATCCTCACCTGAGTAAGCCCCCGGGCGGATTGCCGCATACCCGCGCCCGGGGCGCCCCCCTTCCGCAGTCGCTGCGTCTGGACTCCTCATGTCCAGCAGCAAGACTCTTACGCCGCCAGGCAAGCAGCAGCAATTGTTGCTCCGTGGAGAGCGAACAATCGATGCTCTTTCACTATGTCAATTGGCACACTTGCCAGCCAGCGCTCGTCGACCGGTTCCACCGTAGAGCAGAAGCTGCGCAGGAGATACTTGCCAAAGCGGGGCCAGAATTGCTCTTCCTTGAGCCATCCAGTCAGCACGCCACCAAGGAGGTAGATGCGGTAATTGTCCTCTTTGGGTCCATGCAGGAAGGCGGCGTTTTGCAGGAAGCCCCCAAACAAGTCCATGAAAAGGACAATGGTTGCTGCACAGACATCGTCATCGGTGGAGCTAGCCATTGCGTGTTGCGTCAGCAGCAAGCGGGCTTGGTGCGCATTGGTGTCGCTCATCTCCCCTTTAACGAGTCGCTCGAGATCAGTCGGCAAAGTATAGCCGCCCGTTTCCACCACGAAGTTAAGCAGCTTAAGCAGCCCCCCAGCGCAAAGGATCCTGTCCGAATTGGCGGGGCTGGGTCCGAAATGCTCTTGCCACCAGGGGAGCAGCTCCAACTGGTTGATTGCCGCTTTTGGATTGCAGCGCACCACCAGTCGACCGTGACTGCCCTCAATCTCATCAACGTGATGCCCACCTCCTTCTAGCAAGAGAAGGCGGCCGGTTCCCAGTCCACTGCCCGCCCCCGCGGCCGTAATGACGTTAATGCGCCCAAAGCGCTGTCCTTGCTGCAAAACGAATGTCTGGCGCCTGTCGACCGGCTGGGCTAAGCGTTCTGTCACCAAGCCGTAGTCGTTGCGAAGCCGGAGCCGGGTGTTTGAAGGTAACCCCCGTCTCAGTTTGTTCCCGTCGACATCGAAGCGCATGTTGTCAGAGGCTCGCGAGTAGTTTTTCTTCACCGCTGCTGCCACGCCGTAAATAACGCGTGTTGGATTGAGGTGGCTCTTATCGATCAGTCCATCGAGCACTTGTGCTGGCGGAACTTCGGCTCCGAACTTCTCGCGGTGGGACACCTCAACCCGATTGCTCGACGGCACGAAGGGACCAATGACACCATCACCACCGGTACCCCCGTGGTCAATACAGCAGACAATGTCTCCAGCCGCGAGGTTGTGCTGGACTCCGTACAGGTCGAAAGAAATACGATCTTGCATTGCGTGGTCCTGTGTCAAAAGTGATCTGGCTCAAGCCAGCTAGAAACATTTCTAGCTGCCAACGAACGGAAAAAGACAGACACCTGCAATCAAGTTTTCAGCGCCTAAAAATCTCCTATCAAAAACCATGTTTTTGCACACATCTAACACTGTCATTAGTGGCTAAGCCCAATCAAGCAGATATGTTCAAAATGTAAAATCGACTTATGAGAATATATGCGCTGACTATTAATCGTTTAGCGGTTCTTGGTCGGCTTTAGCTTATGAGATTAAAGAGATTTTCTACAGCAAATAGAAAAAAATGCAAAATAAAAGCTAGCGCAGCTCGCGTGAAGTGCGTTATTTGTTTTCTTTAACAGAAGCGCGTTGTTTGTTCAGATTCAACGAACGAGCTTGTATCAGAGTGGAAAGGGGGCAAACAGAGTACGGAAAGATCAAAAAATAGAATTAAAAAAAGCGGCTGGGGCAGCTCCGCCGTCCCAGCCGCTCTGAAAAACCCGCTGACGATTTGTTTCTACTGCCGACCTGCGCTTTTTTAGTCGCGCAGCTCTTCGTCAGTTGGGCCGGGGGCAGGATCATCTGCCCATTCAATGATTTTTAGCTGCCGACCTTCGTAACTCCAGCGGTGAGCCTCCCGTTTCATATAGGTGGTTATGATTTCCACCTTATCTCCTTTACGGACTGAGAAGTCGCTGATGTCCCTCATTATCTGTCGACCGGATTCCGTATCGAGCACCAGCTCCAGCCGAGAAGCGGCTCCCTGGCTTCCCACTATATAAGGCGTTCTACGGAAGACTTTGCCGATGATTTTCTCCTGCCGTTCTGTCGGCTCTGGCAGTGCTGTGTTGACCGCGGCGTCTGCAGTGGTGGCATGCTGTGAATTGCGCTTGAACCTGAACATCGTGCCCTCTCTAAATGAACTCATCCTCTGTGTACTGGATGAGACGTCCCTCCCGACAGCTTAATTCGGCAGCCCGTTTGCTCCGAATAACGACCTCAAGTCCGCATACACCGTATATCGCGGTGCTGAAAGCTTGGTTGAGCGGAAGGAGTCGTTTAATAAGCTATGCTCGGGATAATGTGAAGAGACGTGCTTCAAAGCTAACTTTTCAAGATCTTCAAAATCAAGACAGTTTGTTTGTCAAAGAAGATATGTCAGAAGCTCTAGAAGGCACAGTCCATCTGTAATTTGAAACTAAAATGTAGCCGCGGAAACTGATTATTTAACAGGATTTATCTCCTATTGGCATATTAAAGCAGTTCTTTACAATTTGCGCGCTTATCTTTTTCGATATCTATAACGATTATCTGTGCATGCCTCAAAAATGATTTAAATCTACTGGCACTCTTTTCCGTCCCCAATTTCCAGGAATACTCTCTTGCGGAAATAAACCGGGTATAAGCTGACCGCATTTGCCACATTTATTGCCTTTAAGATTGTATTTGCCTATTTCGTACCAATCTCTTTCAATCAAAACACTTTGGCAATGCGGACAATAAGTACTGCCACCACTTTTATCGTGTACATTGCCTGTGTATACATACTTTAAACCAGCTTTAAGAGCTTGCTGTCTAGCTCTTATCAATGTCTCTGGTGGAGTAGGGCCGCGATCGTTCAGTCTAAAATCAGGGTGGAAAGCAGTAAAATGCAATGGTACTTCGTCACCCAGATTATTTAAAATCCAGTAGCACATACGTTCGATGTCATCGGCATTATCATTAGCTTTTGGAATAACTAGATTAGTAATCTCAAACCAAACATTGCTTTCATGCTTTAGCCAGCGCAAAGTATCCAGCACAGGTTCAAGGTGGGACAAAGTGAACTTGCGGTAAAACTCTTCCGTAAAGCCCTTTAAATCAACATTGGCTGCATCCATAACCGAATAAAATTCAGGGCGCGCTTGCGGCGTGATAAAGCCGGCCGTTACAGCTACTGCTTTTAAACCTAATTGATGGCAGGCCTTAGCTGTGTCTATAGCATATTCTGCCCAAATGACAGGGTCATTATAAGTAAAGGCAACGCTATCACAACCGTTGTCTTTAGCTGCTTGAGCTATATCTTCAGCACTTGCTTTCTCGCTTAAAATTTCAATCTCTCGTGATTTGCTTATTGACCAGTTCTGACAGAATTGGCAGCCCAGGTTGCATCCAGCTGTGCCAAAAGATAATACGCTTGTGCCAGGCAAAAAATGATTTAAAGGTTTTTTCTCAATTGGATCTATGCAAAAGCCAGTGCTTGAGCCGTACGTTGTCAGGATCATTTGACCGCCTTCATTTTTGCGCACAAAACAAAAACCGCGGTCACCGTCTTTTAAGACGCAGGCACGTGGGCACAAGTCGCAATGTATAGCTTGCATTGTTTCTTGTTCAGTATGTCCACTGGGAACTTGAACAGTGTGCCAGTAGCGGCCTGGATAAGCAGAATTCGCTTCACCTGACTCTTGATCTTTTGACTCGTAACTAGACATTTTTTTTACAGCTCGAATTGCTGTTTTTAATCAGGCAGCTTACGCTCTATTTTGAGAATGCCTCAACATAAGTGTGCCTTATTGCAGTGTAACTCTTTTTTATCGTACCCACTTTAACTTAATAATGTTTATCCAAAAAGCAAAATAAAAATAAAAAAGGACGGAATCGGAAGATGGACGTACTGCTTTGAGCGACTTTCCGGGCAGCAAAAACGATCATCATGTAGTCAAAGTTAATGCACTAGGCAAGTAAGTCGTCTGGCTATGTTGGCAAAAGCACTTGTTAGTGACGCTTGAGTAGTGGTAGCATTTGACCAATCAATACGATAATACTTGCTACCATAACCAGCTGTTGCTGCTATGCCACCTTTATTATCATTATAAGCAGCGTCTTCATTTTGATCGTCAGTGCCTGATTGAGCAATAGCTACGCAATAAATAGGTATACCTGCCTTGTGAGCTAAGCTTGCCATAGAGATGGCATCACTTGTTGCTAGGGGACCAGTATCGCCGTTTAAACCAACATTTGGTGCTTGTGTTGTTACCAGAATTATGGCTTTATTCGCACTTGGGCGTGCCACATTAGTTAGAGGAGTTAACTCCGATATAGCTGCCTTTAATGCACCAGCAACGCCGCAGTTGCCCCAGGTATGAATAGTAGGCAAAACATTAGCTATGGTAGATTGCGTGGTATTGCCACTGGGGTCAAGCAATATGTCAGGTAACAAATAAGTATTTGTAATACTATGACCAACAGAGCCATCTGGATTTGAATTCATAGTCGAATACGGATAATCGGTAGCTATATTATCTGGCGCAGTAGTGCCGCTAGGGGGAGCAGTGGAAGAAGCATTAGAACCTACATAGTCGTTGAAAGTAAGACAGCCAAAGTGTGCATCTGAAACAGTGGCTAACTGATTCATAAAAGCGGTGGTAGCATTTGCCACTGTATTCATGGGCTGTATTGATTTCAATGCCGCTTGTACATAGGCTGCATAATAGCCACTTTGTAAATTCGCTTGAGTAAGTCCTAAAGCCTGCAGATTAAGACCTGCTGCTTGAGAATTACCCGGATTTTCTAAATTGCCTCGAGCAGCTTCTATTACAACACCCAAATTTGGAAAGCTAAATGAGTTGCCATTGTAAGTAACAGAGGTGCTTTGGAAAGTAGCATTACCATCTATGTTCACTACCCCATCTGTGAATGAATGCCCATAATTATCATATGTATTGCCAGCAAGAACAGAAGCAGAAGCAACTATAACATTACCATTTACGTCCACTGTTCCCACAGGTAGAATAGGTCCGGTGGGCACCGGATAAGGCCCCTGGGTTTGAAAAGCTGAGCCACCACCCAAAGTAACTGTCGGCTCAGCGCTGTGGTTAGTCCCACTATTGCTGAGTATATATGGCGTTTGATAAGTGCTGCTGATAGAAGCAGGCAAGTGCGCAAAAGCGGCTTTGGGAATATAAACAATGGGAGCAGGAGTGCTAACATTATCATATGGGACCGGTACGGTGATGGTTCCGGGCGATACACGGCTTGTGGGCACGGCAATAAAATCAGATAATGATATGACAAAGCTCGATGAGATTGGAGGAATAAAATTCTGGCATGGAACATAAATGAGGCCACTGTAATTACTATTACTAGCAAACATCGCCATAGTATTGAGGTGACCATTATATGGATAATTACCAGGCGGAGCAGCATAGCCTTGCTTACCTGTTAAATACTGTGTACCAGAACCGGATTGCTCTGCATAATTTATTTGTCGCGAGGGACACTTTTGACTATTATCCAGATTCTGAGGTGTGGTGGGATTAGGACCTTGTGGTAGGGCATTGGTAATACAAAATGGAGCCAGTGGACCTCCTGTAATTGTTTGAGTAGGAGGGTCGCCAATAGGAGAGGGTAGAAGATAGTCGATACCATTAGGAGTGTCCCAATAACGTTGTGCGTAAGTAACAGGAGTTTGTCTATTCTCGGCGCCGGAAACGTCATAGACAAAAACCACATCTAATTGTGGTAGACCAGAATTAACAGCTAATTGAACAGTAAATTGTGCACTGCCCAAGCCGATAAATTTACCGCATAATGGCGAATAACAATAAGCACCAGTGGCCTGAAGCACTGTTCCATTTTGCGCCGGCGTTAACGAGTTTGTATTTTGTCCGGAAGAAGAACTATTAATGGGCAAGAGAGTAATTGGATCTAAAAACTGAAAACAAATTTGCGTTTCCCCTGGCTGAACATCGAATTGTGGCTTGGTCTGCCCTGTAGTAAGTCTGACAAGACTTGCATTAGACAGTGGTTGACCGAGAATGGCGTTTTGTTGAAATAGACTTAACCCGGTGTTTATAGCAGTAGTTTGACTCCTGGAATTAGTAGGAGTGCCTGTTGATGCCAAGGTCGTTTGAGAGCATAATACTGCCGCTTCTAGATCACATTTTAGTTGATCCCTAGCCAGCATATAACGGCTTAATTCAATTGAAAACAAACCTACGATAAGTACTATAAAAGCAAGAAGTAAATTCAGCGCAGAACCTACTATTCCTTTTGTTTTAATAGCTTGAGTTGTTTTAATAACTTGAGTCAAGCGGAACCCCCTATATAAGTCGCCCGCTAATTGGGCAGAAATTAGTAAAATTAGTTAAGACGAAATAGATTGGAAGAATATGCCAAAGAAAACGTCGCAACTAAGTTGTCAATAATTCGATTATCCCCTACAGGCATAGAGCCCAGGGAGATTATTAGCAATGTTTCATGGAGAATACTGCTCAAGAGTGATTGGTTCTATCGCCCACAATGCTTACAAGTAACGGCAGCAAGGCCGATAATTATATAGAAGCAAAATTCAATGTATGAGAAAAGTGTCTGAGTATGAGAAAAGTGTCTGAGTAGCTTGGCAAAAGCACTTGTTAATGCCGATTGAGTAGTGGTGGCATTTGACCAATCAATGCGCCTGATGCTCGAGTACCGAGGGAAGATGGTGGCAAAGGATCAAATTTTTTGGGCATTGATCAATGGATCAGATCATATGGATCAGATCAATGGATCAGATCAATGGATCAAGTTTTTTGGGCATGGATCATGTAGTCAAAGTTAATGCACTACGCAAGTAAGCCGTCTGGCTATGTTAGCAAATACAGTTGTCAGCGATGATTGAGTAGCAGTGGGATTTGACCAATCAACACGATAATACTTGCTGCCAAAACCAGCTGTCGCTGCAATACCACCGTTGTTATCATTGTAAGCAGCGTCTTCATTGGCGGCGTCGGTGTCTGTTTGACTAACAGCAACACAATAAATCGGTATACCAGCCTGGTGAGCTAATTGTGCCACGGAAAGAGCGTCAGCCAGTGCTGAGGTGGTGCCGAGATCGGCGTTTAAGCCCACGTTGGGAGCTTGAGATGATATAAGGACTATGGCTTTGTTTGCGGACGGACGGGACAAAGGAGCAGCAGGGCTGCCTACAACTTGCGGAGCTAATTCAACAAGGGCTTGCGTTAATGCCTGAGCTACGTTGCAATTTCCCCATGTGCGAATAGTCGGCAAAGTATTAATTATGTTTTGTTGAGTGGTATTGCCACTAGGGTCAAGCAAAATATTAGGTAGTGGATATTGCTTGACAATGTCATAAACAGTGCTACCATCAGGCTGAATGTTTATAGACGGCTCTGGGTACGTGCTGGCTATATTATAAAAACCAACAGACGGTGGTCCTGAGCCTATGTGTGGTGGTGTTGGGTTTGATTGCGTAATGAAATTCACTACGCCTGCCGGAGGCTGTTCTGAATAAGCATCAGTGCCATCATAGTCGTTGAAAGTGAGACAACCAAAATGCACATCTGAGACAGTAGCTAATTGATTGACAAAGGCAAGAGTAGCATTGGCCACTGTATTCATAGGCTGCGTTGCTAGTATTGCTGCTTGCACATAAGCCGCATAATAGCCGCTTTGCACATCTGCATTGTTAAGCCCCATGGCAATAAGATTGAGACCTGCGCCATCGGCATTGCGTGGCGTTTCTAAATTGCCGCGCGATGCTTCCACAAGCGCTCCAAGGCTTGGGAAATTATAATTATTGCCATTATAGGTAACTGAGTCACTTTGGAAAGTAGGGTTATTATCTATATTGACCACAATATCAGTAAAGTAACTATCATATTGCGCCACGTTTGCACCATCAAGTATAGAAGCAGACGTAGACATGCCCAAGCTACCGCTAACAGTAGGTCCATTTGGTTTGGAGCCGTGTGCAGATATACCGTAACTGGAACCGCCACCCAAAACAACGTCTACAACAATACCGTTATACAGTGTGATTGGTCTGGACATTGTAGTTAAAATAGGAGGGGATAATTTGCCCTTAGGAGGTTGACCGCCGGTTGGGGGATAATTGCCGGGTGGGGCAGCATAAGCCTGTGCGCCTGTAAGCATTTGTGTAGCAGCGCCCCCTTGTTCAGCATAGCTAAGCTGTGGGTTTAAGCTGTTTATGCTGTTGTCTAAATTCTCGGGTGGTAATGGATTGGGACCTTGATTGAGGGGATCGGTAATACCAAACGGAGTTATTGGACCTCCGGCAGTTACAACGGTGGGCGAGCTGCCAATATAGGGCGTAACTAAATAGTCGATACCCCAGTGAGGATCCCAGTAACGCTGAACATATGTAACAGGAGTTTGTCTATTCTCGGCGCCGGAAACGTCATAGACAAAGACCACATCTAATTGTGGTAGACCAGAATTAACAGCTAATTGAACAGTAAATTGTGCACCACCCAAGCCGATAAATTTACCGTATATTGGCGAATAACAATAAGCACCAGTGGCCTGAATCACTGTTCCATTCTGCGCCGTGGGCAAGAGAGTAATTGGATCTAAAAACTGAAAACAAATTTGCGTTTCTCCGGGCTGAACATCAAATTGTGTAGGAAGGCTAACAAGACTTGCATTAGACAGTGATTGACCAAGAATGGCGTTTTGTTGAAATAGACTTAACGCGGTGTTTATAGCAGTAGTTTGATTACTGGAATCAGTAGGAGTGCCTGTTGATGCCAAGGTTGTTTGACAGCATAATACTGCCGCTTCCAGATCACATTTTAGTTGATCCCTAGCCAGCGTATAACGACTTAATTCAATTGAAAACAAACCTACGATAAGTACTATAAAAGCAAGAAGTAGATTCAGCGCAGAACCTGCTATTCCTTTTGTTTTAATAGCTTGAGTTGTTTTAATAACTTGAGTCAAGCGGACCCCCAATATGAATTGCCCGCTAATTGGGCATTTAGTAAAATGAGTTAAAACGAAATAGAAACATCGCAACCATCATTGTCAATAATTTAATTATTCCCAACAGACAAAGAGTCCAGAGGGATTATTAACAATATTTCATATAGAGCACTGCTCAAGAATACTAGTCTATCGCCCAAAATGCTTACAAGTAACGGCAACAAGGCCGATAATTAATGGAAGAAAAATTCAATGTATGAGAAAAGTGTCTGAGTAGCGTAGACACTTACCGCTACTTTTCTATGCCATATTTTTCTATGACAGCTTGCCATTTATTTTGTGCTTTCAAGATAAGTTCAATTATTTCGCGCACCGCACCTTGACCACCGCCAGCTTGGCTAACGAAATGTGCATAAGTTTTAACTTCACGTCTAGCATTAGCGACGACACAAGCTAAACCTGCTCTTTTGAGCAATGGTACATCGGGAAAATCATCGCCAATATATGCCACTTGTTTATCGCTAACACCCGCCAAATGAACAATATCTTCGTAGTTTTTTTCTTTCTGCAGATTGCCCTGGCGCACATATTTTACATTCATATTTGCTGCTCGCACATCAACAGCTTGTGATTTTCTGCCACTAATAAAACCGGTGGCAATGGCAGCATCGTTTAACAAATGAAAAGCTAATCCGTCATGCGCGTCAAAACCTTTAGTTTCATAAGCACTGCCCCCGGACTCAGGCAGATAATAACTTTTTCCATCGGTTAACACACTATCTACGTCCATCAATACTAATTTGATGTGTTTGGCTCTTTCTATTGTTTCCTGTGTCGGAATAGTTCCGCACCATAATTTGTTATTTGATTGACTTTCATCCATTTTTTATTACTATGAGGGCTTATTACTAAAAGAATGATCACAATAGAAAGTATATAAGATATCGTGAGAAGATTTATTGTCCTCTTAAATACCCTTAGCTGTTTGCTTATTATTTTTGCACCTTTCAACAAAGTTGAAGCGCAGACACAAAGTTCAGTAAAAAATCAAAAAAAATCCATGAGCAGTAAAAAGCAAGAAGAGAAAAGAAGCATCGAATTAGTTGATATATCGTCCATAAAGGTAGAAAATCCTCATGCTGCCGTCAAAACAATTGAATTTGATAGGCCATATAAAACAATAAAATGTGACATTTTTATCGCCGGCGGTGGTTTAGGTGGCGTAGCTGCGGCTCTGAAAATCTGGCAATTAAATAACAAAGAAAGTGCTAAGCCGCTGCATGTTGTTTTATCTGAAGAAACTGATTGGTTAGGTGGACAAGCTACTGCCCAAGGCGTATCTGCATTAGATGAAAATTCCTTGGTTGAGACGACTGGCTGCACTGATAACTATCAAAAATTTAGGCATGCCATACGCAATAATTACGCAAGCAATTATCGACTAGCCAGGCAGCCTAGCAATGTACAATTATCTGAGCTATTAAATAAAGACAAATATTTATACCCGGGGAATTGCTGGGTAAGTAGGCTATCTTTTGAGCCCAAAGTGGCGCTTGCTGAGCTAGATACCATGTTATCTCCAGCTTTATCTAATTCTTCTCTAAAAGTACTTTATAGACACAAACCTTTTGCCGTAAAGAATAGAAGAAACTTCTTTCCCCTTATTAGCAATAAGCATGCACCTATAAAATCTATTTATTTAGTTAATCTTGATACAGATGAACATATTTGTGTGCGAGCAAAGTTATTTATTGATGCCACCGAATTTGGTGACTTGCTAGCATTATCTAATACACCGTATAAAACTGGGGCTGAATCGCAAGAGCAAACAGGCGAATCACATGCCCCAGAAAAAGCTGACCCCGATAATGTACAAGACTTTACTTATCCGTTCGCCCTAGAATTGCGCCCCGGCGAAAATCATACGGTAAATAAGCCCCCTTTATACGATGACTTATTGCAACGCGGGCAATTTTCTTTTGATGGTTTTCAGATGTTTACTGAATCATCCAGAGACACTCCTGAAGGCAAACAAAAATTGCGGCCATTTTGGACCTATAGGAGACTTATCGATGCCAGTTATTTTATTGATCATAATTATCCTAATGATATAGCCATGATCAATTGGTCAAGCAACGATGTGCGCGGAAAGAATATTATTGATAAGCCTGCTCAAACACAAGCTGAATACCTCGCCTTCGGTAAACTAGTAAGCTTAGGATTTTTGTACTGGTTACAGACAGAAGTACCGAGGGAAGATGGTGGCAAAGGTTATCCAGAATTAGCGTTACGCCCAGATATTATGGGTACCCTAGATGGATTTTCTAAACACCCTTATATACGTGAATCAAGACGGGCTGAGACTAAATATACTATTGTTGAACAGGACATAGCCAGTACATTTAATAGCGAGCGCAGAGCAAAAAACTTTACTGATTCGGTGGGCATCGGACTTTATCCAATTGATATTCATGGGCACGAAGAGATACCTGGTGCCGGCCAAGCGACTAAGCCATTTCAAATTCCGTTGGGCAGTCTCATTCCACAAAATTTTAATGGGCTTCTACCCGCCTGCAAAAATATTGGTGTTACACATATTACAAATGGCGCTTATCGGTTGCACCCTATTGAATGGGCCATTGGTGAGGCACAAGGCGCACTTACTTATTATTGCCTTAAACATAAAGTTAGGCCTGAATATGTTTTGGCTAATTTAACTACTTTGCGTCATTTTCAGCACACGCTTATAGAAACAGGAGTACCAATTTATTGGTTTAGTGATATCGCGCCAGAGCACCCTGCTTTTATAGCCGCCCAATATCTAGCCATAACCGGCATTATGCCGGGCGATGGTAAACATTTGCACTTTTATCCAGATAAACCAATAAGCCCTGGTGATGCATTATTTACCTTAGCAAAATTATTTCCCGATGAACAAGCAAAAATAAGAGGCATAGAAAAAATGGCAATTGAAATTAGCGAAAATGGTGTCATGTCAAAAGAAAACACCGCCCTACTCACTCGCGCACAATTTGCTATTCGGCTGTATTCGATCGCTCAATCTAAAAACCTTTTTGGCACACAATAAAAATACAAATAAAATTAGTCAGAAAATCCGATCCGGATATCGCTACCCGGATCGGACCTCTCATCTTTTGACATTTTTATCAGGTCGCCGATTATCGCTCTCGGTATTTGTCTTTAGTTGACACGCCGCCCCGTCCGTTCGATCATTCTAGGCAGCACGCGCAGGAGCGGTCCGGCGATGGGGTCATCCTCGTACGCGGCAAATGGTTGGGGGAAGCGCTCTGTCCAGCAGCCGGCCGTTGTCCCCGGACGGTTGAGCTCCAGTCTGGTGGCGAAAAACGACGGTGCGTAGAACATCACCGTGTCAGCCGCCGATTCTATCAGCGCCGCGTGAGAAGCCAGGTGGAGCGCTGGTGTGTAGCTGGTGGGCGGATGGTCCAAATCGAGCAAGCGCGTCATACGCTCCATTTCCCATTGCCCTTGGTCGTCACTGCGGGCCCACATTTCTTCGTAGGTAATGCGCTGCGGCTTCTGGTCATGCGTGCCCCAGCCAGCCACGCTTTTGACAGGATAGTTCGCCATTGATGGGTAGTAGCCATTAATGAGCGGCTCCCAGTGAGGAATAATAATTCTCGCCGCACCCAGCTCCGCCAGTGTGGGCAGCACATATTCCGGGATAACGCCGAGAGCTTCGAAGAACACGTCAACGCCATGGTCGCTGGCCAGTCTCATGATTGCCGCGATTCTCCTCCTCCCCTCTTGCCGGTTGAGTTCCTTGTTGGCGGAGCTGTCATCTCCCCGGGGAAGAAATTGTGGGTAGCGCCCCCCGGTGAGTGCCCGTACCTGATCAGGAGTAAGCGACAGCAGTTGCTGGTCAGGTCCGGGATCGAGAGGGAAGCACCACTGCCGGAAGGGTCCCAGCGCGTGGTCGAATTTGAAGCGATGGAAATATCGGGCAGTCCTCTGAATGCGCTTCTGCCACCAAGCATATTGCGTCTTTTCATGCGTTTCCCAGAGGGGGACAGCGCCTCCCCAGTTTTGTCCGAATCGGGAAAGAAATGAGGTGCCTTCGAAGGCCTGCTCCGGCGGGGCTCCACCTGACCAGTCTGCTGCGAAAAGGTGTCTGTGAGGACCCCAGAGCAGAGTGCTCTTGCGGCTCATACTGTAGGGGATGTCGCCTATAAGCTGGATGCCCAGCCGATCGGCATGAGCCTTGACCCGCAACCATTGCTGGTCAGCCACACATTGCACATAGGTGTGGAATCGCCGCTTTGTCTCGATTAACCTCTTCTCGGAGATGGACAGTCCAGAGAGCCAGTGCTCTGCCGCCTCATATGTACTGGCTTGTGGCCATTTATGGAAGTCTGGATCTTTATATCGCTCCATCAGCACCCGAAAGAGAGTGTAGACAGTTAACCAATCATGGTTATCATCCGCAAACTGCCTCTGGTGCAGTATTGCCTGATCCCAAACACCATTTGCCTCCAGGTGTTCGAAAGCGCCCCATAGAATGGCCGCCTTTAGGGTGCTGACGACGGGATAATTTACGCTGCCGCCGTTTAGCACGCCCGGCAGTTCTGGATGATCCAGGAGATTGTTTCCTGGCATCAATCCCGGCACCCATCCCGGAGCCATGCGCAAGAGCACGTGGCTGAGAGCTGTTGCATCCACGCCGCTGTATGGACTGGGATCAAAGCCACTGTCACCGATGGGCAGAACTTGTATTGCGGCGATTTTGTATCTGTGACAAAAATTCAACGCCTCAATGACAGCCTGCGGGTCACCGATGCCGTGCCCACCGGGCAACATGGAAACCGGAACGAGCAATCCGACCTGGCGACGATTGTTTTTCTGCATGGGAGTTCTCCTGTATGAATGGCCTGTTCAAAACCCACAAATCGACCTCGAACAACTGAATCCTCATTAACTCGCGATGCAGACGAGCTGGTCACCGCCTCACTCGTCTCTGATTTTCAATCTCTAGCCCCACTATCAAAGATATGAGGCTAGAACCAGTCCCAGGCATCGTCAGCGCGGTCATCCCGGTATGCCTGCGCCAGGTGAATCCGATCCTCCTTCTGGCAAATCCACATTGAGCGGAATTGGATTATTGTCGCCAGGAAAGACAATAATCCCGCCGACTGGAAGCCACTGCGGATGTAGATGAGGGAGATAATTAGGACCAGACCAGCACATTGGCTGCCGGCAACCACACTGCCGTGCCAGGCCCTGAAATCTCCTCGATCGAAACCCTCGCGTATCTGTTTGGTGCGAAAGCGCAGGCGCTCGTGCGTCAGGCTTTGTCTGACAATGTTTCCCATGGTGATGGCATTGCACCCCAGGACAAACACTCCCTGGGCGAATTGAGCCGGCATCATGACAATGAAAGTTGGCCCCGCGATAACCACCACCATAATCAAGTCGCGCATGCACTGGGTGAGCCAGCGCGAGCGTTCCAGCGCTGCCCCATTGCGCTGGTAAAGAGTCTGTTTTTTCATGCAATGCTCCTTTCGGTCGGGCACCGAAATAAATACAGCGCTGTCGGTGTGAAGAGGCAACGGACTTACACAGCCCGTGTCAGAAACGTGGAGCCCAGCTCTTACAATTGTATGACTCTCCCGCTAAGACCTTGACCAGCACTCGAGTATATGTTGATTGGTGGCGTGCTTTGCTGCTAGCTGGTAAAAGTTCCTTCTGACATCGAATAGGGGAGACTCTTTTAAACTAGATAAAACAAAGAAGCAAAATCAACCTTGACAATATATTTATATCTAGAAAATCATAATTTACGCTAGCTCCGCTAAGTTGCAAAGCGGTATTTAATAATGTAAAACACTCTAAAATCGTAGAATTTTCTTTAATCTCGTTACTGTATTAAAAGTGGATTAATAGCCACTATGCAGATAGCAAGAGCTTCTCCAATTGAATCTTCAACTTAAACTGTATGTCTGATATATATTGATTTCGCTTGGCAAAACTTCCATAGTGAAATCAGTATTGCCCCCTCTCTAGTCCGCGTGGACTCCTGCTGAAAGAACGAAAATCACGCTAGTCAATGTTTCCCTGCCTGCCACAAAGGTGGTTCAGCAAAACACATTCTGGCGTGACTGTTTCAGTAGGCTCACAAGTTGTGGGCAAATGACCCTTGATTCTCTGATCTGAAAGGACCCCAGCTATGTCCAGCCAGATTCTGACCGCCTCCCGCGATAAGGCCCTCAGCCTGCGCCACCTGCTTACAGGAGGAGCCCAGCTCACCCTCACGGAGTTGACCAGCAGGACCCTTCACATCACATCTACTTTAGATGAAGACAGGCAGCGTATTATGGGGTTCCTTTTCAAGACTCCAAAGTACGCAGTGTACGTGGACGGAATCCAAATCTGCGAGAGCCGTTCAGAACAAAATTATGACATGCCTACCATCACAGCCAAATTCTCCAACGGCGATTCAATAGTTGTTGCTGAGCGTGAATTTCCGTTAAAGGGAACGGGATTGCCGGGCACAATTCAAAACGTGTCTTTGGCTGTGCCGGGCTTCAAGGAGAAAAAGCAGCGGTCCTTAACTTTCGCCGAGCTGTCGCAATTGTCGGTTGGTAGTGTTGTGCTTGTGTCTTACCCCTTCCAACGGGTAACTGACACCGACGGCACCCAATGGCTCACCGACGGTGATTTGCTTGCCTTTCCCCTGCAGCCGCCCCCAAAGGAGGAACGCTTGCAATATCCCTATGCCCTGATTCCCCTGGGTTATTGGCAGGAATTTTGCCAATCCCTCGAGGGGAAACTCATCACCTTCCCCAACGCCCTCACGCATTTCGCTATGGGTTATATGATGAGCATTCGCGAGGGATTTCATTGGGTCATCGGCGAGGACGGAGAAGAGTATCTCACCAACGGTGAGTACTTCTTTAGAGAGAAAGCTCGCCCGCATGTCATGCAATGGACTCCCCATGCGGGTGGGGGTATTGATCCTCAGTCACACCTCGGATTGAGCATAGAGCGAGAGATCGCCGATGTTCTTCCCGAGTACAGGCGGGCTTTCTTGGACAGCCTGGTCGGCTATAAATACACCACTCTTCATCCCTGCCTTGTGGCTTTTCATCAGACGGTCCCCTGCCGCTGGGTAGAGGATGCGAGTGGCTCCAGATGGCTGACTAATGGATTTAGTAAGATGCCTGCCGGTCGTGATCCTCAATTGTGGCTGATTCCCGTCGACATCCCCATCGGGTTTTGGGATGACTTCATCGCCGGACTGGAGGGGCTGACGATGGATCAGATTAGGGACTATGCCCGCCGGTACGTTGTCGATATCGTTACAGTCTTCCGCTGGGTGACGGAGGGCGGTCAGCGATATATGTCTAATGGCCAGTCTCCGGCGCTGCCTGAGGAATGCCCCCGAGGATCTACCGAATGGAAGAAGTGCCGGCCGCTGGTCCAGAGGGCCATTGAACGGCGGTACTGGATGCCCTACCTGCTGGCTTTGGAGGGAAAGCCTCTTGACGCAGTGCTCAATATCGAGCCGAGCCGCCTCATCCGCGAAGCGCGGGAAGTCCAGCCGCCAGCACTCAACGAGCGGCAGCGTCGAGTGCGAGACGTTATTGCCAAGCTCTGGACAGGGGGCGGACGGTGCGATCCGATCAAGATCGGCACCAGCCCAAGCTCCAGCCTTCTCTTCCCTGTCAATCGTGCAGATGAACTGGGGAATTGCTCCGTGGTCGACGTCCCCAAAGACCTCTCAATATATGCCTTTGAGGATCCTAAAGAGGCGGAGAGATTTGCTCGCGAGCTGATTGCCCGCAGCAAAATCCGCCCGGTGCAATGCCACATCGACCACATTGGCGACGACTGGGATGCCGAACTTGAATGGATTCTGAGCAATGTTGCAGCCGCGGACTTCAAAAATCCCGCGCGTTGGCGGCGCCCAAAAGAGTCGTAGAACCCTGCTCGCCCTCGCCGCCTCTCATGCGGGAAACCCTGTCATAGCCTAACCATTGTCTTGAAAGGACTCGTCGACGCCACCAGCGTCTTCGGGTCCTTTTTTATTTTGTATCCGGCTATAGTCAATATTGCTCAAGCACTTTCTTATACAGGTGTTACCAGTTGCATAGCAGCAGGTGTTGATAGAGAAGAAAGCCGCACAGCAGCCGGCGAAGCCTAGTCTTTCCATTATTTGCGAGCATAATCATCATCGTAGCGAATAATATCGCTTTCAGGAAAGTCCTCGCCAACCTGGGTTTCGATGATTTCTACTTTTGTATCTCCGGCTGGAGCAGCCAGTCTGTGCTTTACCTCTCGACCAATATAAATATATTCACCATAGCCGTAATCGCGGGTTTCATTATCTAAAGTGACGCGAGCAATTCCTCCCACCACAACCCAGTGTTCCTGTCTAAGCTTATGACTTTGTAAGCTAAGGCGTTGTCCTGGCTTAACTACCAACCGTTTGACTTTAGTATGGGGTAAATCAACCAAAACCTCGAAATATCCCCAAGGTCTTTCTTCTTTATATCCTTGCTGTCCTTTCCCCATTAGACCCCCAAAAACAAATAACTTGTATTAAATATCATCACCCATTTTAGCCGGCAAATTTCTTCTTCAATGTCATTACACCAGCCCCATTCTGCAGAATCTAAATGGACATCTACCTCAGCTTGTATTCTATCGCTCAATCCAAAAAATTTTTTGGGGGTGAGATCAAAAACACAAAAAAATTAGTGAGAAAGTCCGATCTGAGTAGTAATACCCAGACCGGACTTCTCATCTTTTATCATTTTGCCGGGCTGCCTGAACACCGTTTTCGGCAGGCACGTCTCGTTTAGTGTGCCTAGGAGACTACAAGACGTCCTGTGCGTCGAAGCATGCCAGTGAAAGCCGACAGCAGCGGTCCGGCAATGGGGTCATTAATATACCCCGACAATGGTTTCGACAAGCGGGCCGTACAGCCGCCGCTCACCTCGTCGGATTCGCACTGCGCGCCCAGACCCAGAAAAGCGGCGATCGAAACCACCACGAGATTATCCGGCAACTGCATGACCGACTCATGCCGAGCTATATGCAATTCCGAGCAGTAATAATTAGCATTACTGTCCCTATCCATGCCGAAGGATCTGTTGCCGGTCAGACCTTCGGCAATGAATGGGGTGCCGAACTCATTGGCGATTGCCGCTAGTGCTGCCCCGATCTCTTTGCCCTCTCTTGTTTCTGTTGTTGTCACCTGCCGGGCAAATCCGTTGTCCAGAAGGTGACAGTATGTGCTGATTCCTTTGACGCACCTCCTGAGCCACGCGTATCGAGTCTGGCTGTGTCTAGCCCAGCGCGGCACAGCCCAGCTCTGTTGGAGCTGACGCCCGAAATTGTTTGTGGCGGAGTCTGCTTCTGCCAGTGCTCCGTCTAACGGAGTTCTTTCGAAAAGGATTCTGTCTGGACCCCAGAGGTCAGCACTGAAGGTGCTGACACAGGGCATGTTGCCGATGATCTGGACGCGTCCTCCTTCAGTGGCATAGCGCTTTGCCTCTTCCCACTGGCGGTGGGCAACCCATTGTACAAAAGTCTCGAACCTCCGTTCTCGCGCGATCCGTTCTTTGACGAGGGCGGGCTGCCGCGCCAGCCATTCTTCCCCTTCCTCGTAAGTGCCGGCTTGCGGCCAGTGGCTAAAGTCTTGGGTGCTATAACGTTGCATCAGCACTCGAAACAAGCTATACACCCTCAACCAGTCCTGGTTGTCCGCTTCAAATCGTTGCAGCTCTGTCCGTTTGCCCTGCGATTCGAAGCGAGTGAAAGCACGCCGAAGCAGTGCCCTCTTTAGAGACTTGACGAGTGGATAATCAACCATTTCTCCGTTGATTATATTGTTCAACTGCATGTAATTGATGCCCTCGCTGTCCGCATAGTCGAACTCGGGTACCCAGCCTGGCGCCATATGCAAAAACGCCGGCTCCAGAGCCCTAGAAGACAACGCAATATCAGGACAATTGTCGCCACCGGTTTCGTTGATGGGGGAGATTTGTAAGGCGCCGATGCCCAGTCTGGCGCAATAGTCAATTGTCCTTGTCAATTCCAAAACGTCTCCGATGCCGTGCCCACCAGCCAGGGCAGAGACGGGGACGAACAAACCAAACTGCCGCCGCAAATTCGTCTGAGTATTCATGGAAAGGCTCTCCTGCAAGCAATGTGGATAACACCGAATAACAAAACCCGGTGTCGATCAATCTTCCTTCCGCTGCTACGATACGAAAAGTGTGACGAAACGTCTTTCTCCCACTGAAAATTCTCAGACCAGTACCTTGCAATCTGTTTGTGGTGCGCGTTTTTCAGGTAGCTGGTAAATTCCTCGTGGTTGAGAAGATGGGAGATGCTTTAAACTAGATAAAATAACTAAGCAAAATCAAGCTTGACAATAGAGCTGTCTTGTTTTGGCTAGTGCGTGAATATCTTTTGCTATAAAAAGACATAGTCAATGCTACTCATACAATTAGAGCAATATGTATTATCTATATTA
>JABDBL010000016.1 GCA_013288645.1 Candidatus Melainabacteria bacterium | reverse complement strand
GAGACAGAATTAAATAGAAAAATTAGTGAATTGTCCGCTAAAGATTCGGAAAATCAACAATTAAAGGCGCAAATCGAAGAATTAAAAGACAAGACTAAAGAAATGATGACCGATATGCAAAGGCAATTAGCTAAAAAGCAAGAAGAAGAAATAGTGAGAAAACAGCAAGAAGAAGCAGCTAAAAAGCAGGACGAAGGCATGTCCGATAAAGTGACTAAGCCTGCTGGGCAAAGCCCGCAATCGGGTTTTTTCGATTTTGTCAGTACTGGTAATGCCAACAATAGTTTATTTAATACTAGCTCGCCCTCGCTTTTTCCTGGTGAGCCAAACAGTATTGACAATGGTGAGACTCAAATTGTGCAGAATGCGGAAGAATCGGTTGAAGCTGCTGGCTGGCAGCGAGTGGACATTAGGACCGGTGCGCGATTTGGTTCGTCAAGCAGTGTCTCTGAGGGGTTGGCTGATAATAACATACCTGTCAAAGCGCCAGTGCCTGGTCAACTAACTAACGATGCTCAAGCGAGTACTCAGGCCTCTGCTTCATTTGTATCAGCCGTGGGCAGCTATGGCAGCGGTGTAAGAGCGCAGGTCTTTGAAGTGATAGTTAGGCAAGCTTTAGCAGGCACACAATGGCGCGAAATTTGCGCTGTGCCCATGCAAAGCAACAATATTTCGCCACAGGAAGTGGAAGCAGAAGTTAAAAGACGACAGGCCTTATTGAAAAAATAAGGCCTGTCGTGTGAGCTTTCTTGATTTTGTTTATACTGAGCGATTAATTCTTCTTACCAATTACTTCCTTATCAGGCCGAACTTTGTCAATTGCTTTCCATTCTGAATGGAAAGCTTCCATGTTGCTCATGAGTTTTGCTACCATTAGATCAGGCATTGCATAAACTAAAGAACTTATAGCATAAGATATACATCCTATGACGGCTAAGCAACAAAGCACTATTACAATGCGGCTAAATCGAGCCTGATCGTCGATCTTTTTGTTCAATGTACTTACTAAGTCATTATCTAATTCGGCCATATTTTTTCTCCATCCCGGTTACTTGTATTTGAGTTTATTTCTGGAAATATTAGCTCAGCGAAATCGCATTTTACTCTAGCTAGTAAAGCATATGGGCATTTTCTGCGCAACACCATCTTTAGTGCTAATTATATATATTGGTAAGGACAAGATTTTGTTTAACAGAAATCAAGAGATTACCATCATAGCTTTCTATGCCGAATTTTGGTAGCACGCGGGCTTATAATAAAGATCTTGCTCCGTAAAACATACATAGAAGATAAAGTATTACTTCTCTTCCGCCTGCTAAGTAAAAAGCACAATAAGCAAAATAAGTAAAAGCAGCGATCCAAAAACGAGAATCTCCTTCGCGAACAGCGTGCGCCGCCAGACAAATGCCTAGAAGAAATGGTCCGCCGAAACATACAAGGTCGAAAATCATTTAAAATAGTCACCTATCAAAGATATATGAAGCTACTCTGTAGCTAAATAAGCACTATTAAGCCGTTTTGTCTATGGTGTTTTAATGAGCGACGAGCACGAATATAAGCAAAGCGAGCAAGAATTTATTTTCGGGCGCAATGTAATACTCTCTTTTCTCGAACAAGTAAATCAAAGCGACATAATTTCACACAGTCCTGGACAATTAGACAAAATCTTTTTAGCTCAAGGGTTGCAATTTGATAGACGTATTGAAAAAATCAAGCAATTAGCGCGTGAACAATCAGTTCCTATAATTGTTTGCGAAAAACCACAATTAGATAAATTAGCAGGTATGCAAGCCAGGCATCAAGGAATAGTGGCTCGTTTAAGTCAGGCTAAAACTTTGAGCCTGTCGGAATTTCTAAATTCTTTATCCGATTCAATAAATAGGGAAAAGAACATTCCGAACATGCTTGTAGCTATCGCTGATGGTATTCAAGACCCGCACAATTTGGGAGCTCTTATGAGAGTTGCTCAAGCATCTGGGGCAAAAGGGCTAATAATGTCTCATCGTCGTTCGGCCGGCACTACGGGGACTGTAGCAAAGGCGAGTGCCGGAGCTATGGCTTATTTGCCCATAGTGAAAGTAAAAAATATTGTCAGTGCAATTGAAGAATTGAAAAAATTTGGCTTTTGGATTGCTGGTTTAGATGCCGAAGGTAAGGAGAATTTTTTTGCCCATGACTTGCGCTTGCCTTTGGCGATAGTAGTCGGAGGCGAAGGCAAAGGTTTAAGTAGACTGGTTGCCGAGCGTTGTGATTTTCTATTACGTATTCCAATGTCCACCAATTCTGAATCCTTAAACGCAGCAGTTGCTGCCGGTATAGTTTTTTATGAATATGTTCGGCAAAATCTGTGTGAAGAAAAATAATGAATTACTGCTTCGGGCTACACAGATAGGTATAGAATTCAATAGAATCTAAACTCGCAATGCCGGTGTAGCTCAGTGGTAGAGCAACGGTTTTGTAAACCGTAGGTCGCGGGTTCAAATCCCATCACCGGCTTGGGGGCAGATGTCCGAGTGGCTAAAGGAGACGGGCTGTAAACTCGTTGGCGCAAGCCTACACTGGTTCGAATCCAGTTCTGCCCAATTTTCTCTGTGAAGCTATATGCATGGCAGTCATGAGATAAAGTAAACAGATTCTTAAAATAAACAGTTGGGAATCGAGCAAATGACATTTTTTGCTTTACAAATTTAAGGTAAATGAAGAAAAATAGTGGGAGGTCTCAATAAATGGGTTTGACTACGCAATAATATGCAGTCGTGCCCATGTAGCTTAGCGGTAGAGCACCCCCTTGGTAAGGGGGAGGTCACGAGTTCGATTCTCGTCATGGGCTCCATCCTAAGCAAAATTTTCAAGGCATGGTAATTTAATAAGTACATATATATAAGTACGAGTTCACAACAGGACATTAAGGAGAGTAAAAGAGCATGGCACGCCAGAAGTACGAAAGAACTAAACCGAATGTAAACGTCGGAACAATTGGGCACGTTGATCACGGTAAGACAACTTTGACGGCTGCCATTACTAGCGTTTTGGCAAAGTCTGGTAAAGCAAAGGCCAAAAAATATGATGAAATCGACGCGGCTCCAGAAGAAAAAGCACGTGGTATTACCATTAATACAGCGCACGTTGAATATGAAACTGATGCTCGTCACTATAGTCACGTAGACTGTCCAGGACACGCTGACTATATTAAAAACATGATTACTGGTGCTGCCCAGATGGATGGTGGCATATTAGTAATTTCAGCAACTGATGGTCCTATGCCTCAAACAAGAGAACACATCCTTCTTGCTCGTCAGGTAGGTGTGCCACACATTGTTGTATTTCTAAATAAGTGTGACATGGTTGATGATCCCGAGCTTCTTGACTTAGTTGAATTGGAAGCACGCGAATTGCTCACCAAATATCAATTTCCGGGAGACAAAATCCCATTTATTAGAGGTTCTGCTTTGAAGGCTCTTGAAGGCGAAGCTGAAAACGAAAAGAAAGTTCTTGAGCTAATGAAAGCAGTTGATGATTTTATTCCCACACCAGTTAGAGAAATAGAAAAGCCATTCTTGCTTGCTGTGGAAGATGTTTTCAGTATCACCGGTCGTGGCACAGTCGCCACTGGCAGAATTGAGCGGGGTCAAATAAAAGTTGGTGATGAAGTAGAAATCATTGGCTTGCAAGACACACGCAAAACAACTGTAACAGGTGTTGAGATGTATCAAAAAACGATGGACACTGGCATTGCTGGTGATAACGTCGGTATTCTTGTCCGCGGTATTGATAAAACTCAAATCGAACGTGGTCAAGTTATTGCTAAACCAGGTTCGATTAAGCCACACACAAAATTCAAAGCTGAAGTGTATGTACTGAGCAAAGAAGAAGGTGGACGTCATACCCCGTTTTTCCCTGGCTACAGACCACAATTCTACATTCGTACAACCGACGTAACGGGCAGTATCGTATTGCCAACCGGTGTAGAAATGGTTATGCCTGGTGACAATGTTCATATGGACGTTGAGCTCATTCAGCCAGTAGCCGTTGAAGAAGGAATGCGTTTTGCTATCCGCGAAGGCGGACGTACAGTGGGTGCTGGTGTAGTCTCAAAGATTACTGAGTAAAACCTTCTCCAATCAATTGCACGAATAGAAAATATTAGGCAGGCAGCTAGATCCCTAGCTGCCTGCCTTTTCATATCCTAAGAGGGAGGCGGTATAGCAGGGAAGTCCAATTAGCGGAAACTGGTCGAGAGGAGTGAAATAGATCGGGTTCTATAGCTTGGAATAAGTAATTCTAGCCTCATTGTATATTTCATCGGCTTTGCTAGTTTGATTTATATGATTGAGCATGTCCCCGTAATTTTCTAATAGAGCTATATATGGTTGTCCTGGGTTGGCAATCTTTTTATATAAAGCTAGAGTTTGCTCATAAATATTGATTGCTTCTGCGTAGCGCTGCTCATCTGCGTATAAACGGGCTAAATCGGCGCGTGCCGTCAGAGTATTTTGATTGTCTTTACCTAAGCTCTTCTCTTTGATGGCTAATGATTGTTTGTATATCTTTTCTGCCCTATCATACAAACCTGAATGTTCTAATCGCCAAGCGGCCCTGTCAAGGTCTGCAGCCATTTGCAGACAAGCCAATTGTTTCGTATATAAATTATGGAGTTGTTGTGCTTGATAATATGCTCTCTTAGTATGTTTCCCGTAAGCCGCCCTGCTCAGTCTGTGCATGATAGTAGACACAAATTTAAGTTTGGTTTCTAATTCGATATTCTGATTTGAAGAAATAGTGAGAAGAATTTGACGGTACATTAGAGCGGATTTGTTATGTTCATTATCGTATTCATAATGATCAGCAGCCTCCCACAATTTTACTCGCGAAAGGTTGATCATCAAATCATAACGAATGGTCTCATTGTCTGATGATGGCTTGGCTACTGCGCTTAGCATTCGTTGATATAGCTTTTCGGCTGCTTCGTATTCGGCCATTGATTCGTAGGACAAGGCAGTCAATTGAGCTGATTCTAAATCATCTCTATTTTTTATAGACAGTGCATTTATTTCTTCATCCGATAAGACTAGAGGATGAGAGTCGCTTGTTATGTTAAGCAGACCATCAGGATAGATATGCAGATAAGAATTATGGGATTTTTGATTGGATCCACAAAAATTCTTTCTGGTTTTAAATGAGCCAAGTCCATCTTCTGGTATCTTTTGATTTTTAGCCATAATTGAACATATTGAATTATCTAGCGCTGAGACTGGAAGGTTAAATGTACATAGCGCTGCGAATATTAGTACTAGAAATCTGTTCAATCTGTTTGACATAAGGCTACTTGTTAGTAAGACTAGGCGTACAAGCCATATTTAACGGATAGTTCTCACTTTAAAGTCTAAATATAGCTGGGGGTGGTTGTCAAGTTAATTGCCCGAAAAATGGCTTCTGGAGCTAGTTTAGGAGTAATTTGTCACGAATAAATGTCGGCTGGCAGTGATAATAAACACTCTCCCCGGGTGTCTGAAAAGCCGCTCACCAGCTGGTATGAGTTGGAAAACGTATAATGCCGCGAGATGAGCCATATGGCTTAGCAAGACAAATTAACTTGTCAAGAAAGTATCGGTATGGCATAATGTCTTATAAATGGTATGACCAAGGAGCGTAATGTATGGTGGCTGTCAAATCTCGCAAGGTTACTGTGTCAGTCAGTTCCGATTTAGTTGACCTGGTGGATACTTATGTAGCTGATCATAAAAAAGATAATCTTAATCGCAGCGCAGTGGTTGAAGAAGCTTTGCTTCTATGGAAACAGCAGATGCAAGAACACGAAGACGAGCTTTACTTTAGAAGAAATGCAGCAAAGTTGAATGCTGACTCTAGGGGCTGGTTAACTATTGCAACTGAGTCGGCTAGACGTACTTGGGAATGAGTTCTACTAAGATTCAAAAGACCATAGCAATTCCACAAAATGGTGAAGTTTGGATTGCGCGTATTCCTAATCAGCCAAAAGATCCGCATCAACCAAGACCTGTTGTGATCGTTTCAACTAATTCGCAGAATAAATATTTAGACAGTGTAATTGCAATTCCTACAAGTACATCAATTGATGAGCCTTATCCGAAGCTGCATATATTTTTGCCGCGCGAAACAGGCGGCTTGCCTAAGGACTGTTATGCTCGCTGTGAGCTGGTTACAACTGTAGATAAAAGTTTGTTGGTTAAAGGTCCTTTGGGCAAGGCGATTGATACCAAATATCGCTGGCAACTCATAAATGGTGTTCTTCATGCTCTTGGTGGCAGCACGAGATAAATGAACTTTCATCGGACATAAGTTTTGAGCATGTATCAATAGTAGTGAGTATGTTAATAGCCTCAAAATATAATCTTGACAAGATTCTCTTTGGCTGTGATAAACAATTCTTTTGCTCCATCAATTAATTTATTGAGAAAGCTAGCTGGCATATTGTTGTTACCTTTATATTTATCTTGTCTAGCTTTTGTGTTGCTCAACTAGTTTTAGGACTTCGTTTGCGCAACCCCAAAATAGACTGTATCCGCTGCCCCCATGTCCATAATTATGGATAATTGTACCTTTGTCTAAGGTTTCTGTAGCTAGCCTTAGGGCTGAGCGCCAAGGTCGTAAGGCGCGCGTTGAGCCGATAATTTGAGCTCCCACCAGTTTAGGCTCGAGCGTTGTGCAACGCTGCAGAATTTTAGCGCTTATATTATAGTCAGGTTCAGTATTCCAATCATCTAAAAATCTGGTGCCACCTAAAATAACTTTTCCATCCGTATAAGGAATGATATGTGTTTTTTCTGTGCCAGGCTCGTCGATAAACAATACTGTATCAAGCTTGTTTTTAGTTATAACCTGTAGAAGCTGCCCAGACATAGGGCGAACACCTTGATCATGACACAGAGTACTTGCACCTATTCCAGTGCAATTGATAACGAGACTGCACTCGGCTAACGCTTCATTGATCGAATTTGCTTTGTGCTCAATAATTGTTATTTTCCTTTTTCCAATCTCGCTTTCTAGCCAAAGCATGAACATTTCAGGAATAATAACCGGTGTCTGCTCAATTACCTGCCCAAAATGATAACCAGCCTTGAGCTCTTGTTGATTTGCTAAGCGAAACCCAGGGATAGCATTATGCCAGGAGGGCAACGGCTGTTTGATCATGGACAAACCCAATACTTTGTGGCAAATAATGCCGGTATTTTTGTCGCTAGAAAGAGCATTCAAAAAGGAGAAGGTTTCTTTGCTTAGTTGAATCAGTTCTTCAGAATGCTCAGTTGCACTTTCTGACGGCCACCAGAAAGCGCCGGCTTTGTAAGAAGTAATTGCTTTTCTGTGTTCAGCCCAAACGGTAACCTTATATCCTGCCCGAACAAGCCGCAAAGAAGTGCTAAGCCCGATTACGCCTGCACCAAGCACTAAAACATTCGTGTTTTGTCTGTACATTACTGCAATCGTATCAAAAGTCTGTTGAGAAGAGCCAGTTCTTACTCGATTTTGCCAGACTCTAAAACCAGTGTTATCAGTAGCTGAATTGTGGCGGATGATTGTCTAGAGATAAATATCAGGATTAATCAATCGGGTATTTTTAGGTGTAATCTTGACAAGATTTTTCTTTTCGAGATCGCTTGCTATTTATACAACGGCTGGCTTGAACGCGGAGCTTTCATTAGCGGACGATAATGGCTGTTAAGACACTGTCAATGCAATTGATAAGCAAAGTTACTATCTTCATAATTTAAAAATGTTTTGACGCTAAGCACGATAAAGGCGCAGGCTGCCTATTATTGGCAGTAAAAATTGCCATTAGAGCCCACATAGTCTTATAAAGATTATTTTTACTGTAATGATCTTAGTGAATTTTCGATTTGATTAGGTAGAATATCTTTTCCGTTCGTTGGAACGGGCAGCTTGTGCCGTGTTCCAGTATAAGACGCATTTAATATTGAGTGGAGTAAAATTATCATGGCTAAGGCCAAAGTAGCCAAAGCAGAATCAGCAACTTTATCGCCTAAAGTACAGCGAATTCGTATTCGCTTGAAATCGTACGATCACAAATTGCTCGATAAATCGTCAGATCAAATTGTAGACACTGCCAAGCGTACCGGTGCTACCGTTTGCGGTCCGGTGCCATTGCCTACACGCAAGAGAGTTTATTGTGTCTTGCGTTCTCCGCACGTTGATAAGAAATCGCGTGAGCATTTTGAAATTCGTATCCATAAGCGTTTAATCGATATAAATGATCCAACTCCCACCACTGCCGATGCACTTATGCGCCTTGACTTGCCAGCTGGTGTAGATATTGAAGTCAAACTTTAAATAACTAGGTAATTAAATGAAGGAAGAAAAGAGACATAGCGGAGCGAAGAATGAAGTGAACGGAGCGCCTATAAAATGACAGTTGGTCTATTAGGGAAAAAAATTGGCATGACGCAGATATATGATGCGGAAGGACTGGCATTGCCTGTTACCGTAGTGCGTCTAGGTGAAAATATTATCGTTAGCAAACGTTCAAAAGAAAGCAATGGTTATGAAGCATTACAAGTGGGTGGTTTCTCGGTCAAAGAAAAAACTTTGAACAAGGCCGAATTGGGAGTTTTGAAAAAGGCCAGCGTTAATCCTTTAGCTCCTTTAACTGAGTTTAGAGTTGCCGATACTAGTTCTTTTACTGTCGGTCAGCCTTTAGCAGTAGAAGAGGTTATTAAAGAAGGAATGTTAGTTGATGTGCGCGGCAAATCTATCGGTAAAGGATTTCAGGGCACAGTCAAAAAATATCATCATGGACGTGGTCCTATGAGTCACGGTTCGAAATTCCATCGCTCGATGGGTTCAATCGGTCCTGGAACTACTCCTGGACGTGTGTTTAAAGGTTTGCATATGCCAGGTCAAATGGGCAACAAAATGGTTTGTGTTCGCCATTTGCAAGTGGTCAAAATCGACTTAGAGAAGAAATTGGTATTGCTTAAAGGTGCTATACCTGGTTGTGATGGTGGTATTGTGCAAATCAATCCATCCAAAACCAAATGGAATTAGTTGTGTTAGTGGATGGAAATAGCAATGGCCGTAGTATTAGATTTAAAAGGTAAGCACGTCGGAGATTTAAAACTCTCTGAACATATATTTGCTAACACTGATGAAGCGAAGGCTACCGGTACTATGCATGCTGCGTTGGTTCGTCAGTTAGGCAATGCTAGAGTAGGTTCTGCTAATAGCAAAACTAGAGCCGAAGTTCGTGGTGGTGGCGCTAAGCCTTGGAGACAAAAAGGTACTGGTCGGGCCCGTGCTGGTTCAAGACGCTCTCCCTTGTGGGCTGGCGGCGGTGTTATCTTTGGTCCTAAGCCAAGAGACTACACTTCCTCAATGCCTGCGAAGATGCGTCATAGTGCAATTAAATCGGCATTGGCTGCTCAAGCTGATAATTTAGTTGTGGTAAATGATTTTTCGGCTCTTAAAGAAGTGAAAACCAAAGAAGCAGCAAAAGTTTTGCAAGCATTAAAAATTGGCGATAAAAGACTATTGGTTGTGGTTGAACCAAAAAATGAAGATGCGCAACGTTTTGGGCTTAGCGTGCGTAATATGAAAAATGTTACCGTAGTACGTGCTAATAATATTGGTGTTAAAGAATTACTTGATTGCGAGGCGATATTAGCTTCACAAGGTGCCCTAGAGTTTATTACTCAGTGGCTAAGTCCAGTGAAAAAAGAAAAAACCACCGAAAAGAAAACAGGTGGCAAAGCGAAAGCAGAAGTTAAGCATAAAGCCGAAGCCAAAACCGAAGCCAAAACCGAGCATAAAGCCGAGGCTAAAACCGAGCATAAAGCTGAAGCTAAAACCCAGCATAAAGCTGCTACCAAAGCAGAAGTAAAGGCAAACGCCCCAATTCAAGAAAAAACTTTAGAAAAGGCTCAGGAAAAACCATCAACTTTGCAATCAATTGCTACAACTTCTAAGCATAAAACTGCTGATACAACTACTGCTAAAAAAACAGATTCTTCAGCAAAGCCAAAAAAAGCTAGTGATGAAAAACAAAGTAAAGGTAAAGGGAAATGAAAGCGCACCACAGCCAAATAATTTTGAAACCGCTTATTAATGAGAAAAGCAGTGGCTTAGCTCAATTAGGTAAATATACCTTTGAAGTAAAGCGGGACGCTACCAAGCCCCAGATTGCTCTGGCAGTGCAAGAGCTTATTGCTGCTCTTTATCCTAAGAATAAGAGTGAAGTAATCGGTGTTAACACATTGGCTATCCGTGGACGAATTCGTCGTTCTAAGCGACACGGAAGTGCTCCGCGTGATAGCAAAAAAGCCATCGTCACCATAGGCGGTGATGCTTTAGATATTTTTGGCGCATAGGTAAAGGAAGAAAAGGAATTGTAACGCAGCGGACGGCGGCGGTGATTATATGAATAATGAGATGAAATGCAGCGGAGCGAATGACGGCGGTGAGACGTCAGAAGCGAGAGCGTGGATACGCGCGTTGAGCCGAGGACCGAAGGCGAAGCAGCGCTTAAATAAGGATTAAAGAAGAAATAATATGGCAACGCGTAAAGTAAATCCTACATCTCCAGGTCGCAGAGGCCTGATTCTACCTGATTTTTCAGAGCTGACCACATCAGCACCTGAGCGTTCGTTATTAAAGTCGTTCAAGCGTAATGCTGGTCGTAATAACCAAGGACGTCTTACTGTGCGTCATCAAGGCGGTGGGCACAAACGTCTCTATCGTATGATTGATTTCAAACGTGACAAAGTGGATATAGCTGCTCAGGTAAAAAGCATTGAATATGATCCAAACCGCAATACACGTATTTGTCTTTTGCAGTATAAAGATGGTGAGAAGCGTTATATTCTTGCTCCTCTTGGTATTAAAGTTGGCGATCAGCTTATGTCTGGATTGCAAGCTGAAATTAAAGTTGGCAATGCATTGCCTCTTAAAGCAATTCCTCTGGGTACAATGGTGCACAATGTTGAATTAACGGCAGGGCGTGGCGGACAGTTAGGACGCAGTGCAGGTACACAAATTCAGCTGCTTGCCAAAGAGGGTAGGTTCTGCACTTTGCGTTTGCCATCTGGCGAAATGCGTATGGTTCATCTGGAATGCATGGCCACAATTGGACAATTAGGCAATCCAGATGCAAAAAATATTCAGATAGGTAAAGCTGGAAGATCTCGTTGGTTAGGTATTAAGCCAGCTAATAGAGGTGTGGTCATGAATCCTATCGACCATCCACACGGTGGAGGTGAGGGTAAGTCTCCAATTGGTGGCAAACCACAAACACCATGGGGTAAACCGGCTATGGGTTATAAGACTAGGCGCGGTAAGCAAAATATTTCCGACCGCTTTATCGTTAAGCGTCGTGGGAAATAGGAGGTCATAATGTCTCGTTCACTAAAAAAAGGACCATTTGTTCATGCTTCTTTAGCAAAGAAGGTAGATGATATGAACAAGAAAGGCGAAAAGCGAGTGATTAAGACTTGGTCACGTGCTTCTATGATCATTCCAGACATGATTGGTCACACTATTGCTGTTTATGATGGCAAAAAGCATCGAGCAGTATTCATTACCGAACAAATGATTGGACATCGCTTAGGTGAATTCTCTAAAACAAGAGAATTTAGAGCCCATGCTGGTGCTGAAAAGACAGCAACAAGAACGGAGTCAACTGAGAGTGGAAAGTAAAGTTAAACTAAAATGGCTTAGAATGTCACCGCGTAAAGTGCGCAGAGTGATAGATCAAATTCGTGGGTTAAGTGCTGGTGAAGCTTTCACTACTTTACGGTTCATGCCTTTTGCTGCTGCTCGCGAAGTAGAAAAGGTACTGAAGTCGGCACTCTATAATTTGATAAATGGCAGTAAAACTTCTTTATCTGAACAAGAAGCACAAGAATTACGAATTGTCGAAGCTTATGCCGATCAAGGTCCTACTTTATATCGCCGTAAAGCAAGAGCGCGCGGTATGGCCATGCCAATAGTTAAGCGGACCACACATATAACCCTTGTACTTTCAGACGTAGAAACAGGATAGAAAGAAGAAGTGGAGCACAAGGCGTATGAGTTACGCCGCAGGAAGTAAACGAAGAGCGTCGAAAGTAAACAAGGATAAAAGGACATTGTAACGGAGCGGATGGCGACGATGAGGCGGCAGAAGCGGAGTGGGGGAAAGCGTAGAAGCCGAAGTATGAAGGCGACGAAGCGTTTGGAAAAAGAGCACACGCGTTGAGCCGAAGGATGAAGGCGAAGCAGCGTTAAAGAAGGGATAAAAGGAAAAAATAATGGGGCAGAAAGTAAATCCGAACGGTTTTAGGCTAGGCGTGCATCGTGGATGGCGCTCAAATTGGTTCGTGCAAAAACGAGATCTTCCCGCACTCATTGAAGAAGATGAGCACATTCGTTCTTTTTTGAAAAAGGAATTAAATAACGCCGGAGTTTCAAAAGTAGAAATTTCGCGCAAAGCAGACCAAATTCAACTTGATATTTATACCGCTAGACCAGGTGTTGTAGTTGGTAAAGGTGGCCAAGGAATTGAAGGTCTGCATGACAAAGTGAAGCAAATGTTGCACCGTACCGGTTTGGATATCAGAATCAATATTCTGGAAATTAACAAAGTCGATATGGAAGCGCAATTGGTAGCTGAATCCATTGCTCAACAACTTGAAAAACGGGTTGCTTTCAGACGCGCTATGAAACAAGCAATGCAACGTAGTATGCGTGCTGGTGCTGTTGGCGTAAAGATCATGGTTTCTGGTCGTTTGGGCGGTACTGACATTGCTCGTACAGAATGGAGCAAAGAAGGACGTATTCCTTTGCAGACATTAAGAGCTGATGTCGATTATGGTTTTACCGAAGCTCATACTATGGTTGGCTTGATTGGGGTTAAGGTTTGGGTGTTTAGAGGCGAGCTCGAACGTGGTCAGTGGTCTCCTCCTAATATCAAAATACAACAAGATAGAAATAACTTACCTGGTGGCGGTGGCCGGATGGACAGAGATAAATTAGTCGTTAAATCCGGTGGACGTCGTACTAAAAAGGCGACGACTTATAAAGAAAGTTAGGCAGAGTCGATAAGCGGAGAGAGTGAAGTATGAACGAACGGAGCGTTTAAAGCAAAATAAAAGGAAGTTGTAACGAAGCAGATGGCGGCGATGAGGCGGCAGGAGCGGAGTGGCAATAAGCGGAGAGAGTGAAGTATGAACGAACGGAGCGTTTAAGGTAAGAATGCTATTACCCAAAAGAACAAAATTTAGAAAAATGCAACGTGGTCGCATGACCGGTACTGAGACACGTGGTGTAACAGTGGCATTCGGTGAATACGGCTTGCAAGTGTTAGATCCAGCTTGGATTACATCAAGACAAATTGAAGCTGCACGTAAAGCCATGACACGCAGTGTACGCCGTGGCGGACAAATGTGGATCAGGGTCTTTCCTGACAAACCTGTAACCAAAAAGGCAGCTGAAACGCGTATGGGGTCTGGTAAAGGTAATCCTGAGTTTTGGGTAACTGTGGTTAAGCCAGGACGTGTAATGTTTGAAATGGCCGGTATCTCTCGTAAAGATGCGCATGAGGCTTTACGTTTGGCAGCTCAAAAGTTGCCTGTTAGATGTCGCGTTCTTGAGCGACATGCTGGGGGTACCATATGAAGACTAAAGAAATTCGTAATTTGGCGCTGGAAGAAATGGAAGCACATATAATTGATGCTCGCAAACAGATCGTTGAGAATCGTTTTCAGCAAGCTACAAACAAATTGACTAATCTAGCTGCAATTCGCCAAGCACGTAAAACACTAGCTCGGTTATTAACCATACAAACTGAAGAGTTGAACAAAGCAAAGGACAGCAAAGCACAAGAAGTTCTAAAGAAGCCTAAGGCTAAGCAAAGTAAGAAACAATAGGAAAGAGAAATGCCAAGAAAGGAATTAGTTGGAAAAGTAGTTTCAGATAAGATGCAACAGACAATTGTTGTGGCTGTCGAAACTCACTTTGCTCATCCACAATATGAAAAGCCAATTGTGCGTACGAAAAAATTCAAAGCTCATGATCCAGAAAATAAATGCAAAATTGGTGATCAGGTGAGACTAAAAGAATGTCGACCATTATCCAAGACAAAACGTTGGATTGTTATCGACATCCAAAAAGGTGATGGCGTGTTACCAGCCATTGATGAGGTAGGCGCAGTATGATTCAGCCACAAACCAGGTTAAATGTTGCTGATAACACAGGAGCTCGTGAGCTTATGTGTATTCGGGTATTGGGTGGATCCAATCGTCGTTATGCCACTGTTGGTGATGTCATAATCGGTGTAGTGAAGGATGCTCTTCCCAATATGCCTGTTAAAAAATCAGAAGTAGTAAGAGCAGTAGTGGTGCGCGTACGTAATCACGTGAAGCGTTCAGATGGTTCTACTATCCGCTTTGATGATAATGCGGTTGTAATTGTGCAAAAGGACAATAATCCTAGAGGTACTCGGGTTTTTGGTCCTATAGCTCGTGAATTAAGAGATAAAAACTTTGCCAAGATTCTCTCCCTAGCTCCAGAGGTACTTTAATATGGCAGCCAACAATAACAACAAAGCTACTATTAATTATGCTAAAGCAGCCATTCCCAAAAAGATAAAAATGGGTGCTAGAACAGTCGTTTCGCAAGCTTTGGTAAGAAAAGGCACCACTAATTTGGTGCCTAAAATGCATGTTAAGCGTGGTGATTTAGTAATTGTCACTTCTGGTTCTAAAGAATTGGGTCGCGGTAAAACTGGTAAAGTTTTAAAAGTATTGCCCACACAGGGAAAGGTTATTGTAGAAGGCATAAATATGCTTACTCGGGCAGTGAAACCGAAAACGGCTTTAGGCAAAGCGGGATTGGTCAAAGAAGAAGGACCAATATTTGCCAGCAAAGTGATGCTTTATAGCTCCAAAGCAAAAAAAGGTGTGAGAG
Source organism: Candidatus Melainabacteria bacterium (assembly GCA_013288645.1). Classification (GTDB taxonomy): domain Bacteria; phylum Cyanobacteriota; class Vampirovibrionia; order Obscuribacterales; family Obscuribacteraceae; genus JABDBL01. The sequence continues at coordinate 37,676 of JABDBL010000016.1, read as the reverse complement.
CTGAATTTAGGAAAAAGGAAGATTTAGGTTAACGCTATGTCCAACAAGGCAATTAATATCCAAGAAGTATATAAGGCGCAAGTGATGCCAGACTTGAAAAAAGAGTTTGGTTACACTAATGATTTGCAAGTGCCACGTTTAGAAAAGGTCGTAGTCAATATGGGTTTGGGAGAAGTGACTACTTCGGCGAAAGCTATAGAAGGTGGTGTCAAAGACCTTAGAACAGTTACCGGGCAAAAACCTGTTGTCACTAAAGCTCGTAAATCTATTGCTACTTTTAAGATACGTCAAGGTATGCCTGTAGGTGCCAGTGTTACTTTGCGTGGACGACGTATGTATGATTTTGTGGCCAAACTAATTCATGTAGCTTTACCTAGAATTCGTGATTTTCGTGGTTTATCTCCTAAGTCATTTGATGGCAGAGGTAATTATTCACTGGGTATAAAGGAACAACTGGTGTTCCCGGAAATTAATTTTGAACAAATTGATGCGACACGCGGCATGGACATTGCTATTGTCACCACCGCTAAAACTGACCAAGAAGCTCGAGCATTGCTTGCGGCTCTTGGTATGCCATTTAGGAGGTAAGCGTGGCAAAGACTTCGATGATCGATAAAGAAAATAAGCGCAGGGTGCTAGCTGCTAAAGGCAAGTATCCGTCGGTGCGGCTGCATAATCGTTGTCGTTTATGTGGAAGACCAAGAGGCTTTTATCGCGATTTTGGCCTCTGCCGTTGTTGCTTACGCAAGATGGCTCATAATGGGTTACTTCCGGGCGTCACCAAATCTAGTTGGTAGGAGAAATTTATCAATGCCGGTTACAGATCCGATTTCAGATATGTTTGTACGTATAAAGAACGCCGCTCGGGTGCACGCCTCAGCTGTGGAAATGCCTGCTTCAAAGCAAAAAGTTGCTTTGGCTGAGCTTTTGCGTAATGAAGGCTTTATATCTTCTTTTGAGACTAAGGCCTTGGGTTCACCAGGACAAAAGATGCGCATTGTTCTTAAATATGGACCAAAAGGCGAGCAAACGATACAAGGTATTCGCAGAATAAGCAGTCCTGGGCTAAAGATTTATCGCTCAAGTAAGCGCTTGCCCAAAGTATTTGGCGGTTTAGGTATTTCAATAATTAGCACCAATACTGGTTTGATGAGTGATCGCCAAGCAAGAAAATCCAATATTGGTGGCGAAGTAATTGCACAAATTTGGTAGTGAGGAAGGGAAGGAATTAATGATATGTCGCGTATAGGTAGAGCACCAATCACAATACCAAAGGGTGTAACGGTAGACTTAAAAGGCAATGATGTGTCAGTAAAAGGACCAAAAGGCCAGTTGAGTCGGACTTTGCGTTCTGAAATGCTTATTGAGCATAAAGACGACAAAATTGTAATTACGCGTAAGAATGAAGACCGTATGTCCAAGAATTTGCATGGTCTGAGTAGAACCCTTATCGCCAACATGGTTAAGGGGGTTACTGATGGTTTTGAAGTGACCCTAGAAATTGCAGGGGTAGGTTATCGTGCTCAGATGGAAGGCAAAAAGCTTGTTATGCAACTAGGATACTCACATCCAGTAGAGATTGATCCACCTAAAGGAACTGAAATAGTTGTAGGAAAAGGCAATGTCATTACTGTAAAGGGTTTCGACAAACAAGCCGTTGGTGATTTAGCCGCTTTTATAAGAGACAAACGTCCTCCTGAAGTTTATAAAGGCAAAGGTATTAAATATGCCAATGAGGTTATTAGACGCAAAGTTGGTAAAGCAGCAAGTAAGAAGAAATAGTTAATAAGATTGGGTGGAGTTTGTAACGAAGTACAAGGCGTATGAATTACGCCGCAGGAAGTAAGCGATAGGCGGTGGAAACGGAGTGGCGATAAGCGGAAAGAGTGAAGTATGCACGAGTGGAGCGTCTAAGCAGGAATAAGTAACTATGATTTCAAAAGTAGACAGAAAAGTAGCACGCGAAAAGCGGCATATGCGTATTAGAAGGCGGATGACTGGTTCATCTGACAGACCGAGACTTTGTATTTATAGGTCAAACAAGCATATCTATGCTCAAATAGTTGATGATACCCAAGCGCATACTTTGGTAGCAGCTAGTTCATTAGACAGTGAGCTGACCGATAAGCTTAAGAAGACTTGGAATAAAGATTCCGCTGAAGCGGTAGGTGAGTTAGTGGCGAAACGAGCTATGAAAAAAGGTATACAGTCAGTGGTATTTGATCGTGGTGGTTATATTTATCACGGACGAGTGGCCGCAGTTGCGGAAGCGGCTCGTAAAAGTGGTCTTGAATTTTAATTGGAAGCATAAGCGAACGGAGCGTTTAAGAAAATGCCTAAGGATGAAAAATTAGTTATACCAGGTGAACAAGAGCCAAGTAACGAAAATACTAGAAGAGGACGTCGCGGTGGCGGTGGACCTGGTGGTCGTGGACCTAATAAAGGTGCTGTTTCTTCTGATGATGCTAGTAAGCAACGTATGGAGTCTGAATGGGAAGAAAAAATCATTCAAGTTCGACGCGTTACTAAAGTAGTTAAGGGTGGCAAAAAGCTTAGCTTTAGAGCTGTTGTAGCTATTGGTAATGGCAAAGGACAAGTAGGCATCGGCGTAGGTAAAGCAGCAGAAGTTTTGAGCGCTATTCAAAAAGGTGTTGGGGATGCTCGTAAGCATTTAATTAAAGTGCCATTAATTGGAACAACTATTCCTCACGAATTAACTGGTAAGCAAGGTGCTAGTCGCATTTTATTAAAACCGGCAGCTAAAGGTACTGGTGTCATAGCAGGTGGTGCAGCTCGGGCAATTTTGGAATTGGCTGGTGTTGGTGATGTAATGTCTAAGTCTTTAGGTTCACGGGCACCATTAAATGTTGCACGAGCAACTATCAATGGTTTGTCTAATTTAAGAACTTTCGAGCAAGTAGCAAAATTAAGAGGAATGAGTCTAAAACAAATGTTGGCTTAATTGTTTTAGCTTTAAAGAGGTTTTTATTAAGGGTAGAAGTAGATTGTAACGGAACGAGCGGCGCCGGTGAGGCGGCGGAAGTGAAGTGGCGATAGAGCGGAGGAGCTGACTGATGAGAGCGACGGAGCGTTTATTGAAATGACTATGTTAGAAATAACTTTGACAAGAGGATTGGTTGGCAAACCAGCGACTCAACGTAAGGTCGTAGAAGCTTTGGGTTTGACCAAATTTGGCAGCTCGGTCAAACATGCTAAAAATGCCACCATTGTTGGCATGGTAAATAAGGTTCACCATTTAGTTACCGTTAAAGAACATAGCAGAACTGATAAAGATAAATCGCCAGCTAAAAAAACAGCTGGAAAACCGGCCAAGCAGACCGCTATATAAGCTAAACAAAAGGAAAAAAACATGCATCTTACTGAATTAAAACCAGCACAAGGAGCACGTCGTGACCGCAAACGTGTGGGCCGCGGCCGTTCTTCTGGTCATGGTAAGACGAGTACACGAGGACACAACGGACAAGGTCAACGTTCTGGTGAAAGCAAACGTTTTGGTTTTGAAGGTGGGCAAACACCATTATTTCGTCGTTTACCCAAAATACATAATTTCGATCAAGTAATAACTAGAGAATGGGTGGCCATCAATATTAGTGCACTTAATGGTTTTGGCTCTGGTAATGAAGTTAATCCTGACACGTTGGTTGAACAAGGCGTTTTGCGCAAAGTGAGCAAAAGTTTGCGTATACTGGGTAATGGAGAATTGAAATTCCCTCTTACAGTAAAAGCACATCATTTTTCTGCTAGTGCAAAATCTAAAATAGAAGCAGCCGGGGGTAAGGCTGAGTTGCTTGTGAATGCAAACTCTAAAGACAGAAAAGCTGCCAAAGCCGCAAAAAAAGCGGCCAAAAAAGGGCATTAGTAGAGGACTACTTATTTAAATGCAAAGTCCATCTAAGCGCAACAAAGTCCCAGGACCGGAAGAAATGCTGAAATTGCTTTCAGCAGCGGGGCTAAAAGAGCGTGTCCTTTTCACCATTGCCATGATTGCTCTGTATCGTATTGGCGTGCATATTCCCATCGCTGGTGTTGATCCAACTGCTTTTACTAAACACCCTGAATTAGGTCAGAATCTTATGGGAATGCTCGATTTGTTTTCAGGTGGTGCTCTTAATAAGCTTTCCATTTTTTCTTTAGGAATCGGACCTTTTATTACTGCCTCGATTATCATGCAGCTTTTGACAGTAGCAATTCCTAAGCTAGAAGAATTGCAAAAAAATTCTGGTGAGCAAGGGCGAAAGCAACTGCAGCAATATACGCGCATGGGTACTATTGTTCTAGGTATTATTCAATCGATTACTTTAGTGAAAGCTTTTAGTACCATTCATAATCCTGATGTCATACTTACTCCTGGTCCATTGTTTCTAGTCAACGCTGTAATTGTTCTCACTGCCTCTGCTGTATTTGTTATGTGGATGGGTGAACAAATTACAGAAAGAGGTGTAGGTAATGGAGCCTCTTTGCTTATTTTTATAGGTATAGCCTCCCGCCTGCCAGTAATGGCTCACAATACTTATGAAGCGGTGCAAACTGGTCAAACTCCCATGTGGGGTGTGGCCCTAATGATTGCTGTTTTTATAGGGTTAGCTGCTTTAATTGTGGCGTTACAAGAGGGTATGCGTAAAATTCTTGTATTAGGAGCTAGGCGGAATGTTGGCAGACAGCAATATGCCGAATCGCCAACTGATTATATTTATTTGCCTGTTAATCCATCTGGGGTTATGGCCATTATATTTGCCTCTTCCCTTTTAATTTTTCCAAGCACGATAATGCAATTTCTCGGTCGATCAGATCCGGCCAAATATATCAGTACTATTTTTAGCAATATTCCTTTTATAAAAACAACGTTAGGGACAATCACCAATCACAAATTTATGCAGAATGTTGGTAATTTCCTTAGTAGCGAAACAGCTAATATTTTGTCTTATTATCATTGGGAACATTCGCTTTTATATTTTGCTTTGATTATTTTATTTGCTTACTTTTACGCTTCTATAATTTTGCAGCCTAGAGATATCGCTGAAAACTTGAGAAGGAGTGGGCGAGCGATTCAGGGTGTTAGACCAGGTAGACCCACAGCAGAATTTCTTGAACGAACTATCAATCGTTTAGTATTTATAGGTGCTACTGCAGTTGGTATCATTGCTATTTTACCTATACACATTGAACAGCTCACTTATGTGCAGACATTGCAAGGTTTAGGAAGCACTTCTTTGATCATTCTGGTAGGTGTTGCGATAGACACGCTGAGACAGTTAATAACTCATGCTTTATCGGCAAGTTATCAAGCTCGTGGGTTGTTCAAGCCCAAAGATAATAAGAATATTTAGGAAGATAAAAATGGCAGATCAAGCTATGCTCACAAAGCTATTAGACGTTCGAATACTTTTTTTGGGCCCTCCGGGATCTGGAAAAGGCACACAATGCAAGCGTTTGAAAGCAGAGCTTGGTTTACCACATTTGTCGACTGGCGATATTTTGAGACAAGGTATTGTCGATGGTAAAGCAGAATGTTTAAAAGCTAAAACTTATGTTGACAGTGGCAATTTAGTTCCAGATGATTTGATGATTTTGATTATTAGAGAACGGCTTGCCCAGTCTGATTGTCATCGAGGCTTTATTCTTGATGGTTTTCCTCGTACATTGCCGCAAGCAAAAAGTCTTGATGATATGCTTGTGAGCCTGAAATTGCCTTTGAGCTGTGTCTTTAATTTAGTTGTAAATGATGAAGTTATTGTAGAGCGCATTGCAGGCAGGCTTAACTGCAGTAATGCTAAATGTGGTGCCGTTTATCACAAGAAAAATGCTCCGCCAAAAGTTCTGGGCATTTGTGATATTTGTGGTAGCCCCCTTCAACAAAGAAGTGATGATCTCCCCGATATAGTAAAGGAAAGGCTCAAGGTTTATAAGGAACTGACGGCACCATTAATTGGATATTATACAGAACGCAAATTGTTAACTGAAATTGATGGCTCTCGTAGTCAAGATGAGATTTATGCCGATATTATGCGTAATTTGGAAACTTGTGTTAACGCTGGTGGGTAATGATCTTAACTGAAAAAGATGACATTGATTTCATACGCAAGGCGGGGCAAATTGCTGGTGGCGTGCTTGAATATTTGTCCACTTTGGTTAAACCTGGTATCAGTACTTGGGAGCTCGATCAACAAGCCGAAAAGTCCATCATTAAAGCGGGAGCTATCCCTACGTTTAAGGGCTATCGTAATTTTCCAGCTTGTATTTGCTCTTCAGTAAATGAAGAGGTTGTTCACGGTATACCGAATAAAAAGAAAATATTAAAAGAAGGCGATATTATCAGCATAGATATTGGTGCTACTATTCGCACCACTAAAGATGGCAAGCCCTTTGACTTTATTGGGGACACTGCTATTACATTAGCTGTGGGTAAAATTTCTCCGGTGCTAGATAAACTTTTAAAGGATACGCAGAGGTCATTGTATGCGGCATTGGCCCTTTGCAAAGGAGGCTGTAGTCTCGATGATATTGGCGGTGCTATTGAAGATATTGGATTAGCTAATGCTTATGGAATTGTCCGCGATTATGGTGGACACGGTATTGGTCCTAGTTATCACGAGGAGCCTTTTATCTTTAATTACCGCACTGGCAGTAAGTTTAAGCTAAAACCTGGTATGGTAATTGCCATTGAGCCCATGTTCAATCAAGGTGGCGATCGGGTAAAAACCAAAACAGATGGTTGGACAGTTGTAACACAAGATTACAAACCGTCCGCTCATTTTGAGCACTCTTTATTAGTCACTGACAATGGGGTAGAAGTACTTACCAGGCGTCCTAGCGAAGTAATAGATAATTTGATTAGGGATTAAGAAGGAAAGAATTTAAAAAAAATGACCAAGCAAGGCGTAATTGAATTCGAAGGCACTATTAAAGAGTCCTTACCTAATGCCATGTTTCGTGTGGAACTTGATAATGGACACAAGGTACTGGCGCACATTTCGGGCAAGATCAGAAAGAATTTTATTAAAATCCTTCCAGGTGATCGAGTAAAAGTTGAGCTCACTCCATATGACTTAACTCGAGGAAGAATTACCTATAGAGTGAAAGATTGATGTACAATAGTGTGTTTGGCGGCGACGCACCTAAAGCGCTGCCAAATTCGCCGTCTCGGGATTTGCGAACCGCCAATAATTGGTGAGAATTCGAAATAATGTATAAAGAAAATGGACTAAAAGCATGAAGGTAAGAGCTTCGGTTAAGAAAATTTGCGAAAAGTGCAAAGTAATTCGACGAAAAGGTCGAATAGCAATTATTTGTGAGAATCCTAAGCACAAGCAAAGACAAGGATAAAAGAGGGAAGAGAGTAAAGCATGGCTCGTATAGCTGGAATTGATTTACCTAGAAACAAAAGAACGGTAATTGCCCTAACTTATATTTATGGCATTGGCCGTCGTTCGGCTGAAAAGATTTGTACTAAATTAGCATTACCGGACGCTCGTCGTATTCAAGATTTGACTGAAGACGAGATCACTCGCTTAAGAGACGAAATAGAAAAATCAGGAATAACTGTCGAAGGTGATTTAAGACGGGCAGAAGGTTTGAGTGTAAAACGTCTAATCGAAATTAATTGCTATCGTGGACAACGTCATCGTCGAGGACTACCAACACGCGGGCAACGCACAAAAACAAATGCTCGTACGCGTCGCGGCAGAAAGCGCGTTACCATAGCAAATAAGAAAATAGCGCCGTCCAAAGGTTAAGCAATAGGAAATTCTAATGGCACAAAATATTAAAGCAAAACCGAAAAGAAAAGATCGTCGTGTTGTATTACAGGGAGTGGTGCATATTCAAAGCACTTTTAATAACACAATAGTTTCTGCTTGCGATCCACAAGGACAAGTAATTGCTTGGGCATCAGCTGGTACCGTCGGTTTTAAGGGAGCTAAAAAGGGCACTCCATTTGCTGCTCAACAAGCGGCTGAGGCTGTGGCTAAGCGCTCCATGGATTGTGGCATGCGCCAAGTTGAAGTTTTGGTCAAAGGACCAGGCGCTGGTCGTGAAACCGCTATTCGTGCTTTGCAAGCTGCTGGTCTTGAAATTACTTTGATCAAGGATGTAACACCAATTCCACATAATGGTTGCCGTCCACCCAAGCGTCGCCGCGTATGAGGATTTTAGGAGAGAGTAACGTAGCGCAAGGCGTATGAGTTACGCCGCAGGAAGTAAGCGAAGGGCGGCGAAGCGAAGTGAAAATAAGCGGAGGAGACGAAGGATGAAGTCGACAGAGCGTTTAAAAAAGAATAGTTAGAAGTTGTAACGAAGCGGACAGCGACGATGAGGCGGTGGGAGCGGAGTGGGGATAAGCGGAGGAGACGAAGGATGAAGTCGACAGAGCGTTTAAAAAGTTAGGAGAATTACATTGGCCAGATATACAGATCCAGTTTGCCGGTTGTGCCGTAATGAAGGTACTAAGCTCTTTTTGAAAGGCTCACGTTGTTACACAGTTAAGTGTGGTATCGAAAGACGTCGTTATGGTCCTGGACAACATGGTCAGAACCGCAAGAAGCAATCTGAATTCGCTGTGCAGTTGCGCGAAAAGCAAAAAGTCAGACAGTTTTTTGGCATGCTAGAAGGTCAATTTTCTGCGTACATGTCCGAAGCGCAAAGACAAAAGAAAGTTCCAACCGGTTTGAAATTATTGCAGCTTTGTGAAACAAGACTGGATAACGTAGTTCATCGCAGTGGGATGTGTCCTTCACGTGCCCAAGCTCGTCAGCTTATATTGCACGGACACTTTCTAGTGGATGGTAAAAAGGTGGCTATTGCATCTTACAAATTAAAGTCAAATCAAGTGGTTTCTGTAAGAGAAAAAAGCCAGAAGCTAATTAAAGAATTGATAGCCGGTAGTCCTGTTGCAGGCGGTCCGAGTTGGCTCAAGTCTGATTTAGAAAATTTAACAGTATCAGTTGTTAATCCTCCTACTCGTGAAGATTTAGATCCGACCATTAAAGAAGCGCTAATCGTTGAATACTATTCACGTTAATAAAAAAGTTTTTCGACCTTCCCTACTGTAGTTATTTTTGTTACTTAAAATGGAGTGAAAATGGAACCATTAAAGATAAAGTGTTCAGAGAACAAAACCGGTGCTGACGGTTCTATTTACGGCAAATTTGTTATTGAACCACTAGAAAGTGGTTATGGCACAACCCTCGGTAATGCATTGCGTCGTGTATTGTTATCTTCTATCGATGGTTCAGCTGTCACCGCTGTGCGCATTGATGGTGTCACACATGAATTCACCACCGTTCCTGGTGTAGTCGAAGATGTTATTGATGTCATGCTCAATCTGAAGGGTTTGGTTGTAAAAACATTCAGTTCAGATCCGCAATATCTTCAACTTGATGTAGATAGACCAGGTCCAGTAACAGGACGTGACCTTATATGCCCAGCCGATGCCACAGTAATCAATCCAGATTGGCAAATTTGCACATTAGCAGAAGGCGGTAGAATTCGCGCTGAAGTAACTATTGAACGCGGTCGTGGTTATGTACCAGCAGATGCCCATGCTCATTACAAGCAAGCAATTGATATTTTGCCTATCGATGCTGTATACATGCCCGTTCGCAAAGTTAGTTATACAGTTGAACCAACCCGCGTTGGTGAATCAACTGATTACGATAAACTCTCAATTGAGCTTTGGTCTAATGGTTCTATCGATGCTACAGAGGCAGTATCGCAAGCGGCTCGCCAAGTTATTGAACATTTGGTACCCATTGCTGAATTATCAGGCAAACCAATGGTGCCGGTAGCTACACAACCTGCTCAAACTGATGGTAAGCATAGTTCCATTTCTATTGAAGAATTAGAACTTTCTGTCCGTGCATACAATTGCTTGAAGAGAGCCAATATCAATTCACTGGGTGAGCTGCTGAAGCTTTCTTATGACGATCTGATGAATATCAAAAATTTTGGTAAAAAGTCAGCCGATGAAGTTATCGAAAGACTGAAACAATTCGGACTTTCTTTAGTTGACACACCGAAAGAACGTTAAAGTATAGAAGGATAAATTGAAGGGACAAGTTTATGCGTCACCGTGTACCGGGTAATCAATTAAGCAAACCATATGATCAACGCAAAGCTCTTTTAAGAGCTTTGGCTACAGAATTGCTTAGACATAATGAAATAATCACTACAGTAGCTAAGGCTAGAGCAGTGAGACCGGCTGTAGAGAAAATCATCACTTGTGGGAAGAAAGGCCATGTTGCTGATTATCCTGCTGCTGTAAAAAAGAGCAAGGATGGCGATAACAAAGCGAAAAAAGAAGTGGCGCGCTCTGTTCATTTGCGTAGACAGGTAAACGCATTTCTGTATGATCGTGATGTAGTCAAAAAAGTATTTGACGAAATTGCCCCACGCTATAAAGACAGAAAAGGCGGCTACACTCGTATTCTTAAAGTGGGCTTCCGTCGTGGCGACGCCACACCGATGGCTATTATCCAGTTGGTTTAATTGCGGTTCTTGGTTAGGCAAGTCAACCCTTCATATGCGCTGCCTCGCCTTTGCGCTGCTCGGCTCAACGCGCGTATGACCAATGGCTTCCGCTCCGGGACATGAGCAATGGTGCCACTCCGGCGCATGAGCAATGGTGCCACTCCGGCGTATACCATACGCCTCCGAGCCCATTGTGCCTCCGAGCCCATTGTGCCTCCGGGGCCATTGCATCTGCCGCCGGCTCCTCGCCGCCGTTCGCCGCTGTAATCCGATTTATTCCTTTTGAGGGCTTTATTTTGTGCGTATAGCTCTTTTGCTTGAATATAATGGCAAGGACTTTTGCGGCAGTCAGTCTCAAAAAAATTTGCGCACTGTGCAGTCTGTTTTAGAAGAAGCATTAGCAATTTATTTTCGGTTAGCTAAGTCAACAAAAACAAAAAAACCATTAAGGGCAATATTTAGCGGACGCACTGATAGTGGTGTGCATGCGGCCGGTCAAGTAGCTCATTTTGAATTGCCAAAAGAGATGGCGAAAGATTGGCTAAATATTGATCCGCAGGCTTTTGCTTGGTCAGTAAACGGTATTTTGCCGACCGATATCTGTATAAGGCAAGCAGCGCTAGTTCCAGCAGACTTTCATGCACGCTTTAAGGCTATAGAAAGACATTATATCTACAGAATTTTAAATCGACCTCAGCGCTCACCTTCGCGCCAAGACAGCCATTATTTCCTACGTACTCCATTAGACATTGAAGCCATGAAAGAAGCGGTTGCATGTTTGCCGGGAGTGCACGATTTTTCCGCTTTTAAATCTAGTAATTCAGACAAGGCTTCCCCCATAATTGAGGTAAAGTATGCCAAATTGTTGAATTTAGGTGAAGGAGAGCTTGAATTCATTATTGCAGCCGATCACTTCGTGTACAATATGATACGCATTATTGTGGGTACTTTAATTGAAATAGGGCTTAAAAAAAGACCAGCAGATAGTCTTAAAGCCGCTCTAATCGGTGCCCAACGTAAGCTAGCCGGTCCAACAGCACCAGCCCTAGGATTGAGCTTGGTTTCGGTGAAATATCCTGAGCCATATATAAATATCTTTAAATTGGCTAATTTTAATGACCAAGTAGACAAGAGGAACGAGGAGATACTAAGTGAGTACTGATCCTGCTAAAGCAGAAACCAAAAAATCAGAAAAAACAAAGGAAGCCACTGTTAAGGCTCAAAAGGTGTCTGCGGCTAAATCTGAGTCTGCTAAGTCAGAAAAAAAATCGGCCGATATTGTAAGAAATTGGCATGTAGTTGACGCTGAAGGCAAAATACTTGGCAAATTAGCGGTGCAAGTAGCCAATTTATTGCGTGGCAAACATAAGCCTGAATTCAGCTTGCATGTAGACCATGGCGATCACGTTATTATTATCAATGCTGAAAAAATAAAAGTAACTGGTAAAAAAGAAGAGCAGAAGCTTTATCGCTCCCATTCCGGTTTTCCTCATGGTTTTAAGGAAGAAACTTTGCGCTCTTTGCGCGGTCGTCGTCCTGAAGCTATTCTTGAAAAGGCCGTTAGAGGTATGATCCCTCATAATCGCTTAGGCGATAAACAGTTCACTAAACTCAAAGTTTATGCAGGAGCTGAGCATCCTCACGAAGCACAGAGTCCATCTGTCTATGAAATAACCAAAGCAAGTTAGAAAAGTTAAGGAAAGAGCAAATTATAATGACTAGTGTTATTCAATATTATGGTACCGGACGCAGAAAGACTGCTTGTGCGCGTGTCCGTTTAGTCCCTGGTCAAGGCGATATCACTGTTAATGGGCATTCGCTTGCGGATTATATAGGTGGACGGGTTGGCTTAGATAAAGTTGTTCATGAACCATTTCAAGCGTTGGATGCAAATGGACGTTACAACGTTATTGCTATCGTCTCTGGTGGTGGAATTTCCGGCCAAATAGATGCATTGCGTCACGGTATTACTAGAGCTCTAGCTAAAGCTTTGCCCCAAGACAGACCAACATTGCGTCAGAGTGGTTTGCTAACACGTGATCCGCGTGAAAAAGAGCGTAAAAAATACGGACGTAAGAGAGCAAGAAAGCGCTTCCAATTCTCCAAACGCTAAACTTAAATTGTTCTATTGGGAAATAGTGATCTTGATGATTGGTGTCTTGAACTGACTTTTAGGGATTAGTTTTAAGCCAGTGTTTGAAACTGGAAATGTGGAAGGCCATGATCCCAGTTACAAAAGCAAGATTTGCCAAAGCATTGGTCATACGACATTCGCCGAAGGACATATATCTAGATAATTTTAGGGGGCTTAAAAATGAGCTGCCCATCAAGAAGAAAAATGGAAAGTCTGGGTAAAAGCTGAAAAGACAAATCAATCCCGACACGCCGGGTAAAATTAAACCAAGCAGTCCTCCAAGTAAAAGAAACAGGTGCGGCAAACCGAACAGCACTACTAGAGCTGCCAAATTATTTGTACTTTCAGCTGGCTGAGCTGCCTGATAAATACAATACCCAGAATACACAATATTAATCACAGTTAGCGTAATTAAAATAATGCGCGAAATAGTCAACCAGCCTATCTTATTCATTGCTTTCTTCCTTAGGCAGGATGCCTTTGGCTCGCCATTTGTTTTGGAAGCGAATGAGACCGATAAAGTCAAGTATTATTGTCACTCCAGAAACGAAAATAAAGATCCAACCGAGAGATTCTTGGTTGTAAATAAGAAAAGTGCCGGCGGCTGCGCCGATACAAGCAAGAAAAAGAGTGACTGGTATGAGAAATGCTTTTAGTGCTTGCCAGGATTCAGCTTTTTGTGCTTCGGATTCAGAATTTTTTGTCATTTGAATAGGAGTTTTCTGCTGAAAGGACTAAAATTGTAGCACTGAAGAGCATAGCCTAAATTTTGAGCAACTTACTAAATTATGACCGAGCCTCCTAAAAAACCCATTATTAAAGGTATAGATATTTCTAAACTCTCTAGGGTAAGGCCAACCAGAGTTCCGTCTGCTTCTTTGTTGAGCGAAGTTCGCCCACAAAGAACTAATTATAAAAGATTGGCAATTCATGCAGGAATTCTTTGCCTAATTATTTTATTGGCTTATGGTGCAAGTGTTATTGGTCAATTTGTTTTCAATGATCACTATGTAGACCATTTTTTGGCGATCAAATTTGGCGAAGAGAGTTTTTGGTCCAATTTAATTGTAAAAGCTTTAAGTCAACCTTTGTCGCAACCCTGGATTACAGCTAGTTTTGTTTATGATTTGCAGAATTTCACCTTTGATCCAAGTTGGTATCACATAGTAAATATTATTCTGCATTTTCTTAGCTGCTGTTATTTTTACATTTTTGTTTATACCTTAGCGAGATATTTTTGGCAGGATGATGGGCAAAGAGAACCGGTACATGAAGTCGCTTTATTAGCAGCAGGTTTGCTGGCTTGTCATCCATTGGCTTCAGAAGCAGTTGTACATATTGTTGGACGACAAGCCACTCTCACTGCGTGTAATTTTTTTCTAACACTCAATTTCTTTCTTTGGGCATTCCTGACCACGAAGATAACAGTTATGCTTCGTAATTATTTGCTGACCTTCTTCTTCTTCTTGCAGGCTATATTCTGCGGTCCTCAGTCGCTGGCCATTCCAGCAATAATGTTTTTGATAGCTATTTTGGTTAAGCCGGTCAATATTTCATATGGCGAATGGGCCAAACATAAGTGGGGAGAACTTTTTGTTGTTCTATTACTATTTGGATTAGTGCTATGGCTGCCCAGGTTTGGCTATAGTGCTGACTATAGTAATGGCTTTGTTTTGCCCCTGCAAACTCGGCAAATTTATGTGGCTAGCCAATTCCACAGTGTTTTAGCTTATTATTTACGCTGCTTTTTGTTGCCAGTTGGTTTAAGTATTTTTCCTCCATTCAGTATTGTCAGTAGTTTTATTGACCCTTTGACTATTTTGGGAATTCTTGTTTTAGGATTAGCTGCTTATGGAGTTTATAGATTTAGAAAGCAGCCGTTGGCCGCTCTGGGTTTGGCCATAGCTATTTTGAGTTATTTGCCACCGGTATTCTTTGTCCAAAATGAAATTATTGCAGACTGGCGTTTTTATTTACCTATTACAGGTCTTTCACTCTTCGTTGCTAGTATTCTTAAGCCATGGTTGTTTGAGTGGCAATCAAACAATAGAATTAGAGTATTCACGATTGTTTTGTTAGTTGTACTGATTGCTGGTACTGTTCTTCGAAGTCTTGATTTTCGTTCAGATATTACTTTGTTTAAATCAGCAACAAAAGTGAATCAAGGTGATGCTTGGGCCAAGGGGATGCTTGGTTTAGCATTAGTCAAAGCGCATAAAGAGGATAAGGGTGTCGATCTGGCCAAAAAAGCCATTACACTGGATAAGAGCTGCCAACCAGCATATTATGCTCTTGGTACAGCTTATATTCCGGTTAAGAAGAATGCATCTTACTCTATAGCTAGATTTAGGGAAGCTAAAAACTATTTAGAAAAAGCATATTCATTAGCCAAATCACAGCATTTAGGTATATTAGCAATATTTGAAACTGAACGTGATCTTGCGTCTGTTTTGGCTAATTTAGGCGAATATAAAGAAGCGAAAGAGCTAACCGAAAAGGCATTAAAAATAAACCCCGATAGTGTGATGTTGAATCTGATCATGGGTAAAATTTGGAATGCTTCCGGTGAATATCTAAAGGCCTTGATTCATCTGAATAAAGTTTATCAGCGTGATAGAACTAATCCAGATTTTGTTGAACCTGTCGTCCAAGCTGAGTTAGGTGTGGCTAGTCCTCAACTTATTAATGCTGCCTATAATACAGCTAAAATGGGCATATCAGTTTGTCCTACTCACAACTTGCGTCTGCTTTTTGCCCAAGCAGCATTAGCTACCGGACACTTGAATGAAGCCCTGCAATGGAGCAAATTAACTCTTCATGATCGGCCTAATGACCCTCCAACTATGTATTTATATAGTGTTGTTCAAGAGGCGGCAGGCCAACATGCAATTGCTCAAGGTTTGAAAGAAAGAGCCTTGGCAGCTGATCCTAATTTGCCGAAAAAAATGAAAATTGTAGGTTTAAACAAAGATAGAAATGGAATAATTCCTATCGAAGAATTATATCCTTTAGCCCGGAAGTAGATGAAGGTTAGCAGGAAATTCAGTGGAGCGGACGGCGACGGTGAGGCGGCGGGAGAGGAATGGGTTAGGGAACGCGCGTTGAGCCGAGCAGAGCGAGAGCGAGGCAGCGCATATGATTAAAATAGAATGGAGAAGTGGAGCGGACGGCGACGGTGAGGCGGCGGGAGAGGAACGGGTTAGGGAACGCGCGTTGAGCCGAGCAGAGCGAGAGCGAGGCAGCGCATATGATTAAAATAGAATGGAGAAGTGGAGCGGACGGCGACGGTGAGGCGGCGGGAGAGGAACGGGTTAGGGAACGCGCGTTGAGCCGAGCAGAGCGAGAGCGAGGCAGCGCATATGATTAAAATA
Organism: Candidatus Melainabacteria bacterium; assembly: GCA_013288645.1. Classification (GTDB taxonomy): domain Bacteria; phylum Cyanobacteriota; class Vampirovibrionia; order Obscuribacterales; family Obscuribacteraceae; genus JABDBL01. Next base: position 21,686 of record JABDBL010000016.1, on the reverse strand, counting down.
GAATGGAGAAGTGGAGCGGACGGCGACGGTGAGGCGGCGGGAGAGGAACGGGTTAGGGAACGCGCGTTGAGCCGAGCAGAGCGAGAGCGAGGCAGCGCATATGATTAAAATAGAATGGAGAAGTGGAGCGGACGGCGACGGTGAGGCGGCGGGAGAGGAACGGGTTAGGGAACGCGCGTTGAGCCGAGCAGAGCGAGAGCGAGGCAGCGCATATATATAGATTATTGAGCCAAAGTTTTAGCAGCACAGGTCGCGACAAAAATGTTTTCATCCGCCGCGAGAGACTGTAGTATTTCTGCTGGTATGTCCGGGTTCTCAGCCATACCAAGCCGAACATCTTCGCTTTCATCTTGAGCTAATTTTTCCAGGATTGGTTTTGGAGCATTAGGATTTTCTGTTACGCTCAATCGTACGTTGACATGTTTATCCTGCGATAAAAGCTCCAATATGTCAGATGGGGTAGCCGGATTTTCTGCCACGCGTGAGCGCACGTGCATATTATCTTCTTTTGCTAAATTTGCTAAAACAAAACCAGATGTGTGTGGGTTGCCCGCCAAAACAAGACGGATGTGCAGATCTTCTTTGGCTAGTTGTCCATGGTCTGTTTTGCTATAGTCTTCTTTTTGAAGAGCAAAAATGGCTTTTAATAAAGCTGATAACTGGATAGCATCTACAGGCTTGCAAAGATAATAATTCATTTTGAGCCGCAAAGCTTCCATAATGTCTCTATCTTGCTGAGAAACGGTAAGCAGTACTATTGGAATGGTTGTTAGTTTAGGGTCTGCCTTTATTTCAGCTAGGACTTCGTGACCGGTTTTTCTAGGCATATTTAGATCTAGAAGAATGACGTCAGGAAGTTTGCTAAAAGCAGACATTTTTTGTTGATGAAGGAAATTCATTGCTTCTTCACCATCATTTGCTAGGGATAGCTCATAAATGAGTCCTGAATCTTTTAGTGCTTCCTGGGTAAGGCGCACATCAGAAGGACTATCTTCTACAAGTAAAACATGTATTTTTTCGTTATGAATTTTGCTATTTAGTTCGTTCATTGTGTTTTCCCTTCATTACTCAATTTTTTAGTCTAAATAGTTTCCTCCAATCTATTATTTTTAGGTTCCTTTTTCACTGGTAACGTAAAAAAGAATATGGAGCCTTCTCCAATTTCTGACTCCATCCATATTTTGCCACCATTGGCAGTGACGATCTTTTTGCATATTGCTAAACCCATACCAGTACCAGAATATTTTATCCGACCATGCAGTCTGGCGAACATATCAAATATGCGATCGGTATATTTCTTGTCAATACCGATACCATTATCTTGTACGGAAAACAACCACTCGTCAACACTTTTCTCGCTAGAAATGACAATATATGGAGTTTTATCTCCTGCATATTTAATGGCATTGCTTATTAAGTTTTGAAAAAGTTGTACAAGTTGAGATCGCTCAACCGGTATTGTAGGAAGGTCACCAAAAATAATGGTTGCCTTACTGTCAATGATTGATTGATTTAGATTTTTCATTACTTCTCTTATAACAGAAGATACTTCTATTGATTCAATCTCTTGTTCGTTGCTAGAAATATTAGAGTGTTCAAGAACTGACTGGATTAACCTCTGCATGCGCTCAGTTCCATCGAGGATAAATTCTATGAATTGCTGACCGTCTAAGTCGATTTGACCTTGATAACGACGAGCTAGTAGTTGGGCAAATCCTTGCACGGCGCGTAGGGGTTCTTGCAAATCGTGGGAGGCAATTTTAGCGAATTGTTGTAATTCCTCGTTTGACCGCACTAATTCGGCAGTGCGCTCTTGCACCCTCCTTTCTAATTCTTCGTTTAGTTGTTTTGTCTTTCTTTCAATTTCTTTGCGGTCACTGATGTCATTAATAAATGTGCAATAAAGATAATCAGACTTATCTTTGATGCGGAATATGCCGAACTCTATAGGGAACTGATGTCCATCTTTGTGTAGGGCATATACTTCCATGCGCTTGTTCAAAATACTTTCTGGAGAGTCGGAGAGAACTTTGTCTAGGTTCTCAAGATACACGTCTCGAGTCGGTGATGGGCGAATTAAGTCTTTGATGGATTTGCCTATAGCTTCATGCCTACTCCAGCCGAAGAGTCCTTCTGCTCTTAGATTCCAATCTAAAACAATACCATTTTGGTCCATGGCTAAAAATGCTTGTAAGGAATTTTCTAAAATTAGTCTAGTTGAGCGCTCTCCTTCTAGGAGTATTTCATATCTAATTCTTTGTCTTTCGATGGCATATCTTAAACAACGAGCAATAGATTCGCTTTTGACTTTGTCATTTATTAAATAATCTTGAGCGCCAACTTTTAATGTTTCTAAAGCCAGTATTTTGTCGTCTCTGTCTGACAGAACAACAATTGGCAAATTGCGATTTTGCATACGAATGATGCGGATTGATTCTACAGCAGTTGTGCTTTTCTGAGATATATCGAGTAGAACAGCATCAAAATTTCCGCTTTTAACTTTTTTGACTGCTTCATCTACAGTTTCGACCCAATCGATCTTTATACCTTGGGCAATTAATTCGTTTCCTAATTTTGTTGCTTCTGGCGGTATATTGTGAACAACCAAAACCCTTACAGGACCCTGAAGTCTGTTTAAAGTCGAAGAATGGTTGATAGCATTTGGTTGTAGCATAAGTTAAATTACCTACTAATATTATATTGCCCCTCTTAGAGAGTTAATAACTGTCGGATCTAGGTTGCATTTAACAATTCCTTAGTATTGTTTTAAGCTGCTTAAGGTCATTAATGGGGGGTTGACAGGAATAATTTTGGCAAATGTAAGCAGTAGCTTGGTTTCCCAACATATTCTTCTGCTGAAAAAGCAACAGTTTTTGGTCATAAGATTTTTCATTGTCTTTAAGAAAAACGGTTGTATGCGGTAAATAAAAGGAAAATGGGGCTAAAAGCATCTCATTGTTGGTTTTATTGTTGGCACCATTGACCAAAACTAAAGATAAAGACGCACTGGTAGATAATGCGAAAGTGTTAATCATACTGGCATATTGGCTTGGATGCTTTCGGAAAGAATTTTTGTGTTTTTCTAAAACTTGCCGGGAGGCCCTTTCGTATTTTTGATTGTTTGTGATCAAGTGTAATTTGAGCAGGCATAAGGTAGCTATTGAAGTAGCTGACGGTATGGGACCATCCAAATAATTTTTTGGTCGAGTAATCAATTTTTCGTGATCATTAGCAGTATAAAAGAAATCATTGTTTTCTTCGTCGTAAAACTTGACTAATAAAAGGTCACCGAAATATAAAGCTTTTTCTAGCCATATTGGATCTGGATCAATGCTGGACAAATCAATCAACGCCTTACAGAAGAAGGCATAATCATCTAAGTATGCATCTAGCTTTGCTGTGCCTTGAGCATAGCTGCGTTTTAACTTACCCTCCATTGCTAATTTGCTTAGGACAAATCTAGCTGCATTTTTAGCTATATTTGAGTATTTGTCGTTTCCTACAATTTGATAGCCTTTAACAAAGGCGCTGATTGCCAAACTGGTCCAGCTGGTCAGAATTTTCTCGTCTCTTATGGGGTGTACTCTTTTTGAGCGATGAGCAAAAAGTTTAGCTTTCAGATCTTTTATTTTTGCGGATGATTTTTCTAAGTCACTGTTTTGTCCAATATGCAGTACGTTTTCGTTGTCTTCGAAATTACCTTTTTCGGTGACGCCGAATAACTGACAAAATAATTCGCTGTCCGAACTTAGGATCTCTTCAATTTCGGATTTTTTCCAAATATAAAATTTGCCTTCACTGCCTTCGCTATCGGCATCTAGACTAGAATAAAAACCACCTTCATCACTAATTAATTCGCGGGCTATAAAATCGAGTGTTTCACAGGCAATATTTTTCCAATTCTCTTTTTGAGCGAATGAAAAAGCATCCAGATAAATCTCAGCCAAAAGTGCATTATCGTAAAGCATTTTTTCGAAGTGCGGTATTAGCCATTGCTCGTCGGTGGAATAACGGGCAAAGCCACCACCTAATTGATCATACATTCCACCTTGTGCCATGCGATCTAGACTAATATATAACGCCTTTAGCAAATGCTCAGCTGTGTCATTCTCATTTTGCTTTTTAAGTTTTGCAGCGGCTTGTAGACACATCTGTAGGCTGAGAGTTTGCGGAAATTTAGGAGCTCTACCAATTCCACCCCAATGCAGGTCAAATAAAGGTAGGATCTTGGTAGCGCATTCAACAAGTAGGTTGTTGTCAGTGTTTTTATCGTCTGAGTTTAAGTTTGTACTTTTAAGTTGTTGCTCTGTGATTGCCACAATAGCAGCAGTTAAACGCTCCCCATTATTTTCAATCTCATCGCGCTCATGGTGCCAGGCTCTATTTACTGCATTTAAAACTGTTTTAAATCCAGGAAGAACATGATTCCCATAATTTCTGTCTTCTTTAGGAAAATATGTTCCACCGTAAAAAGGCTTTTGCTGAGGAGTAAGAAAAACAGTCAAAGGCCAACCACCATGCCCTGTCATGAGTTGAACAGCAGCCATATAAATATCATCAATGTCTGGCCTCTCTTCGCGGTCTACTTTTATAGGAATGAAGTTTTCATTGATAATTTCAGCTGTTGTTTTGTCTTCAAATGACTCCTCTTCCATTACATGACACCAATGGCAGGCTGAGTAGCCAATTGAAAGCATAATTGGCTTATCATACTTGACTGCTTTTTCTAGTGCTTCATTTGTCCAGGCAAACCAATCAACGGGATTAAATGCATGCTGCTTAAGATAGGTACTTGTTTCATGAATAAGGCGATTAGTGGATTTTTCTTTGTTTGGTTTGGTCTGATTTACTTTCATTCGTATATCCAGTCAATCTGCTCACAGTCATTTCTTCGGTTTGAGAAGCGTAGAGTACTATTAAAAAACATATTTCTTCTGAAATATTTGTTGGTAAGCGTTGAGTGTGGCATCAACTGTTCCTCTCCAGCTTATGGTTTGAGCTTTTATCTGAGCAGCTTTGGACATAGCTTCTAACTGTTGAGGTTGATCTAGCAAAAGAGCTAACTTATAGGCTAATTCTTCGCTGTCCAGATGATTTTCGATCACTAAAGCATCGTTATCATTTTGTAGTAGTTCCGATACTCCGGCTATTTTACTGACTACCGGTACAAGGCCATAACTCATGGCTTGCAATACAGCCATGCCAAAAGGTTCTACTCTAGAAGGTGAAGCAATGATAGACCCTGCTCGATAAACTTTTTCCATGTCTTTGACGAAGCCCAAATAATGTACTTCCTTGCTTAAGTCGAAAGTATTTAGCTGCCAGCGATCTAAAAACTTTTCTTTTAATCCGGCGATTAAGAGCCTAAATGAATAGTTTCTTTGCTTGAGGAGCAAACAAGCAGATAACAAAACATCCAATCCTTTTTTTCGATAACCTCGGCCAACAAAGACAATAGTCTTTTCGCGAGGAATACTGTTTGTTTTTAATATATCGTCGAGAGAACTTTCATTGCCGTTTGGAGAGCTTGGCTCAGCCAATTGCCAACCTGGGTATGCCACCGTCAGCGATGCCATATTTCTGTTATCCTGAAATTTAAAACGTTCCATAAAATCTTGTTTGCAGATCTTAGAAGGGAATAAGAGTACGCGAGCTTCTCTGGCTAGCATAGCGTCTACTTCATCACGCATTATGTAATCAGGCCTAAGTAAGAGTTTGAGTTTGTTGAGAGTAATCTCCAAAGGCATGCCACAATGGTTAAGCCGGCTAACTGTATGATTGTGGAATGTCACAACATCTATATGATGGGCTGCTGTATGTTGGCTGTGAACTATATCAAAAGGACCGTGCGTATTTATGGCTTGTGTGAATTCTTTTATGCAGTGGTCGAGTTGGCGTACTTTATTGGCCTGAGGCTTATTAGGTTTGATTTGAATTACTTTGAGATTATCGTGACTTAGATTTGTTTCTGATTTTTCACAAATAACGGTAATGTGTAGACCACGTGCTAATAATTCTTGCACTAGTCGATAAGTGTATAATTCTAGTCCGCCGTGATAAGAAAAGTTTCTCACCAGCATCGCAACTTTTACGTTGCGCCAGCCATATTTGCTATCTATCAATATTTAAGCGCTCCGTTCGCTTCATGCTTCAGCTCCTCCGCATGACCAATGGCGCCACTCCGGCGTATGCCATACGCCTCCGAGCCCATTGTGCCTCCGAGGCCATTGCGTCTTCGCTGCCGCCGCTTCACCAGCGCCGTTCGCTCCGCTGTAATTCTATCTAAATTTGTCATAAGCGTGCCGTTCGCTTCACTTCTTTACCTTCCTCACCGCTTTCTGGACTGTAAAATTTATTCTGCTGCCAATTCTACTATTTGCTGACTTTTTGTTTTGCGTCAGCTAGAGGCATACTTGGATGTCCTTCCTCTGATTCTAGTAGCCATTGTGCTTCTAATGCTGCGGCACAACCAGAGCCCGCAGCTGTGACTGCTTGACGATATAATTCATCTTGCACATCACCGGCAGCAAAAACTCCTGTAATGCTCGTCTTAACGCCATTTGTAACTATATAACCGGTTTTGGTTAGCTCTAATTGTCCTTTAAATAGATCTGTGTTTGGCTGATGTCCTATAGCGATAAATACTCCATCGGCTGGATACTGGCTTATTTTATTACTTTGTGCGTCTCGTAACTTAATTCCAGTTACTTCGTTTTTGCTTATATCATCAATATCTTCAACCACATGGTTGAGGATAAATTTAACCTTGTTATTTTGCTTGGCGCGATTAACCATAATAGGTGAAGCGCGGAAAGTTTCCCTTCTATGGACCACAGTTACCTGTTTGGCAAAGCGGGTTAAAAATACTGCTTCTTCAAGTGCTGTGTCTCCGCCACCGATAACAAATACTTCTTTGTCTTTGAAGAAAAAACCGTCACAAGTGGCGCAAGCCGAAACGCCATGCCCCATCAATTTTTTTTCTGCTTCTATGCCAAGTAGTTTTGCCGTAGCGCCTGTGCAGATGATTAATGTATCGGTGATGATTTCTTGGCTGCTGGTACGTATCATAAAAGGGCGCTTTGAAAGATCCACAAAAGATGCATTGTCATCTATGAATTGTGTACCAAATCTTGCTGCTTGGCGCTGTGTCTGCTCCATGAGGTCTGGACCTTGAATGCCATCAGCAAAACCGGGAAAATTTTCTACGTCGGTGGTAATAGTTAATTGCCCACCAGGTTGTAGCCCCTGGATGACAAGCGGTTCTAAATTTGCTCTTGCGGCATAGATAGCGGCGGTGAGACCAGCTGATCCTGAACCAAGAATTGTAACTTTCTTTCGTGTCGCCATTTCTACTTTCAATCTACAAGCACTAACTTGGCTTGGTGTTTCTAGACAACATGCGGTTTCTTATTGATTTGACCGCAGCTTGCTAAGCCTTGCCTGCTAATACTTATTATAACGCTGCTTTGCCTTAGCTGTGCTTGTCGATTTGACGATAATTTATTAGTAATCAAAAATGTTCTCGAACTAATGTAGATTGTCCTTGATTATTTGCTTGGCCCGGCTAAAGAGCATTTCTTTGCCTCCACGATGATAAATAGAATATGCACGCTCAAAAAGATTGGGCATTGTTACTTTTTTGTGGTTTGGAAGATGATACGGATTTTGACAATAATTGAAAAGAGGCACTGCAGCATGGTTCCAACTGAAATGCTCGGCGAGCGATTTTGAGCCATCACTGCAGCGCTTCAATAATTTTTGGTCACCTAATAAAGTACTTATTGCCTTTATCCAGCCCTGCACGTCTTGATAATTGACTGCAATGCCGGCGCCCCGATTTTCTATAAATGTGGCTAATTCATCCCCACTAGTGGTGATAATTGGCAAGTTGGCCCAAAAATAATCAAGTAAACGCGTGCGAAAAGAATATCTTGTCTCGGGGAGGTCAAAATGAGCCGAAACACCAATTGTTGCCTCTAGAAGAAAATTAGCTCGTTCATTGTAATTAATCCAGTGAGGGGCAAAAAAGACGTTTTTATTGAGAAGATCTAATTGTTTTGCTAATTCTTCTGCCTGTGAAGACATATTCATGGTTTGAACCTGGGGATTTGGTGATATTCTGCCCATAAAAACAAGGCGAAGGTTAGGCATTTGATTTTTGAGTACGCCCACGGCTTTAATGACAGTAAGCGGATCAAGCCAGTCCCAGACTCCACCAGCCCATAGTAAAATTGGATCGTTTGGATCTATATTTGGAAATAGACTCCTCGGTCCTGGTCCATTGGAGACGGCGGGTAGTTCAGGTACTCCAAAAGGGACCACATCGATTAATTTGCGTAATGAAGGATCGAAACTGTGTATATTCGGGTTGACCCGCCCTAAGGCACAAAAACGACCGAGCCAATAATCGCGCTGTCTTTCTGACGCACAGATAGAGAAATCAGCTGAAAGCATATGTTTTTCAAGTAATTTGTGCATCAATCTAAAAATTGACGATGCTATTGTTGGTGGATGATTGACATACTGTAAATGGATATTGAATAGAAAGGGATCGTATAAGTCAACAACTAAATACTTATCTAAAGAGGCAAGTTGTGGGTATTGCTTAAGCACATTAGCCTGAATAATTAAAATATCTTGTTGATTGGCTAAGCGAAATAATTCTCGTTTACTTAATCCTAGTTTGAGATCACAATTATCAAAAGAGAGATTATCAGATGTCTTATAGGGAGAGAAGACCGCTACGGTAAAGTGTTTGGCTAATTGCTTGCCAAGTTCTAAACAACGTATCGCTGGTCCGGCCATGCGATTACCAATAGGCTCTAATGTTATGAGTAATATGTTCATAAGTTATATTGAGTGCCTGCTTTATTATCGTTGCAAATAGCCGTTTCCATTCACTTCATTTCATTTTACTGATGGTCTACAATAAAAATGCTATGAAAGCAAATTTAGCATGACAACAAATCTCGTAAGTATTGTAATACCTAATTGGAATGGGCGTAAATTTCTGATTCCTTGTTTGGAGTCTCTTTTGGCCCAATCTTATAAACATTTTGAAATCATAGTCGTTGACAATGGATCTCAGGATGGCTCTTGTGAGCTCTTAAGAGGCGAGTATCCGCAAGTTACGGTAATTGCTCTCACGCACAATACGGGTTTTAGTGTTGCTGTCAACAAGGGTATAAAAGCTAGCCAAGGCAACTTCATTGCCCTGGTCAATAACGATACCAAAGCAGATGCCTATTGGCTAGAAAAAATGGTTGCGGCGTTAACTAACAACATTGAAATTGGCAGTGTAGCCTGCAAAATGCTTTCTTTGGATAATCCAAAACTAATTGATGGAGCCGGTGATGGACTGAGAAGAGGTGGTTTGCCTGGGAGAATAGGGCACGGACAGATCGATGTTGGACAATTCGATAAAGAGCGACACGTTCTAGGTGCTTGTGGCGGAGCAGTTGTTTATCGTAAAGCAATGCTTGATGATATTGGACTATTTGACGAAGATTTCTTTGCATATTTGGAAGATGTGGATTTATCTTTGAGAGCTCAAAGTGCTGGCTATAAGTGTTTATATATTCCTGATGCCATAATGTATCATTTAGGATGTGGTACTACAGGCAGTGGCTATAGTAGGCTTGTTGTTCGTTTATCTTGCCGCAACAATATTAATATGATGGTTAAAAACATTCCTGGAAACTTGTTGATTGAATTTTTGCCTCAGATTATTTTCTGGCAAAGCTACTATTTGGCAGCAGTAGTAATAAGAAGAGGATCAGTTCTTGCTTGGCTGAGCGGGGTGTTTGATGCTTTGGTTCTTTTACCGAAAATGTTAGTTAAAAGACAAAAAATTAAAGAAAAAAGAAAATTGAGCTCCCAGGCATTGAAGCAAATTATCCTTCAGTCTGAAGAGGAACTGAAAGTAGCAAAAGAGCTTTTGCACAGCCAGATCAGAGAAAATAAGCTTACTAAAGATTTAAAGGTCAATACCCTTGAGGCGCCGATTAAGTAATTTATCTGCTGTTTGGCAATTCTCTAAAGCCCCGGTTAGATTTTCTATGGCTAATTGGTTAATAGCTATTAAAGTTGTCAGCTTGTCGTCTTCAGGATTGCACTCGCTAAGCTCTTCAATCAAGCTTATTGATTCCCCTAAAACATTGGCGGCTGACTGCCAATGCTCTTTTAACCTTGTCTTTTTACCTTCGTTACTGCTTTTACGGCAGTTTTCGCAATAACCCAGAATGTCAAAGCGACTTTTGATTACTAAAAAACCTTTGCGCTTGGCTACTGTCTGGCCAAAAGTAGGCAGTCTTTTGTCAATAAATTCGATAGTTAGACCGCAACCTAAACAAATCAAATGGTCGTGTTCCGGTGAACCATCTGCTGCTTCGTACCTTATCTTTCTATCGCCGGATACTGTACTGACATTGCCTACAGTCTTCAGACGATGCAGCGTCCGGTAGACTGTTGAGATGCTTACCGGTAAGCCGAGTGCTTGGGCTTTGGTAAACACTTCCGGTGCTGTTAAGTGGGTGCCTTGAGGAGCATCCTTAATAATAGAAACAATTGCAGATTCATATTCATTTGGTCTGCCCTGTCGTTTTATTGCTTCTTTAAAATTTTTGTCGCGTTTCAATGAAGTACAAACCCATATTTTTTGTTTCATAATTAGCATAGCAAGAATGAATTTATCTAATGCTTCATGAAAGTATTGATAAAAAATGCCATAAGCACTTATTAAGCCGGTTAAAGTAGGTAAAATGAGGCAAGGGGCAATTTCCGCCAGAAGTTGGGTTAATTTAGCATTAATTGAAGCAGGTAGGGTGTGGGAATATCAAATAGACTTAGGGGGCGTTTCTAAATGTCATCAGAGAATGAAGATATTTCGGCAGGGAAAAAACCCGGGGATGTCAAGAATATTCCTAAGACCACTGAAACAGATGATTCAATGTCTGGTCAAGGCGGGCTAACCGAAAATGAGGAAGAAAGCAGTGCCAGAGTGAATGCTGCAAAGGCTTTTTTTAGAGCTATGTATGCTGGAGACGAAGTAGATGCGGAGCAATATGGAATGAATGTGGGGACTGTGAGAGCAAGTAATGAGAAGGGTATCTGCTCTAGTTGCGACAATTTGTCTGCGCAGATTGAGCAGTTGGAAGCAAAGTCTAACGAATTGGAAGGGCTTTATAAGCGTATGGCTGCTGATTTCGAAAACTATAGAAAACGCATTGAGCGCGAAAAAGAAGAGCTATCCGGTTTGGGAGTGCAAAAAGCAGTAGAGGCGATTTTGCCAGCACTTGATGATCTTGATCGAGCCCAAAGTAGTTTTAATCATAAGTCTGAAATTAGAAATGTTATTGAAAGTATGAAACTAATAGCTGACAGATTTACCCGTTGTTTGGAGCAAATTGGTGTGAAGCCTTTGAACACTGTGGGACAAACTTTTGATCCTCGCTTACATCAACCTGTGCAGCAAGTGAAAGCACCAGATCTACCAGACGGTTCAATCGCTCACGATTTGCGCCGTGGTTATGCTATGGGAGATAAGGTAATAAGACCTGCTTTAGTCAATGTAGTAGGTAACGAGGGCGATACTGCCGAGATGTCTCGGGTAGAGAAAGCTGACGAGCAAGATAATTCTCAAGAAGATTCATAAGCACTCATATGGTTTGAGCTTTGTAATGGTCAATATCATTTGTTAAGGAGGTTCCGTCTTTGCCGTCTATGGCGAAAAGAGATTACTACGAAGTAATAGGCGTTTCTCGCCAGTCAACCGTTGAAGAAATAAAGCGAGTATTTCGTTCCAAGGCTCGTAACTTGCACCCAGACAATAAGCAAAGTGGCGATGAGGCTGCTTTTAAAGAATTGGCTGAAGCTTATGAGGTTCTTTGTGATGAGCAGAAGCGTTCGCTTTATGATCGCTTCGGTCATGAAGGTGTTGCTGGCAAGACACATAGCTTTGATAATTTCGACTTTGGTGCTTTTGCTGGTTTTGGTCTTGATGAATTATTGGAGTCTTTCTTTGGCGGTGGTTTTAGTAATGCGAGGCGCAATGGACCAGAACCAGGTTCGCATTTGCAGTTAGATGTGCAAATTGATTTTTTAGAAGCAGTTTCTGGTGTTGAAAAAGATATAAAAATAAAAAGGCTTGATGATTGTGAAACTTGCAAGGGTTCAGGGGCTGCACCGGACAGCAAAGTAATTAATTGTTCGACCTGCAATGGCGTAGGTCAAGTGCAACAAGTTATAAATAGCTGGTTCGGACAAAGCGTAAGAGTGTCTGAGTGTCCCTCATGTCAGGGTTCTGGCAAACGCATTGAAAAGCCATGCCGTAGCTGCCATGGAATGATGTTGGCTGAAAAGAATGTAGACTTTCCACTAAAAATCCCAGCTGGCATAGAAAGTGGCACGCGTATGCGCTTACCTCACGGTGGTGACAAAGGCAGGAACGGAGGTACTTTCGGCGATTTATTCATTCTTATAAGAGTGAAGGAACACGAAAAATTTGTCCGCGACGGAGAAAATATATTCGTCAAACAAAATATCAGTTTTTCGCTAGCCGCCCTAGGTGGAGAAATTATAGTTCCTACTGTTGAGGGAGAAAAGTCTTTAAAGATTCCAGTTGGTACACAAACTGGTCGAATTATGGTCATGAAAAATCTTGGTGTACCGCGTATTAATAATTCGAATAGGCGCGGAGATCAATTGGTGCAGTTGAATATTGAAACGCCAACCAAACTGTCTTCAGAAGAAAAGAAGTTATTCGAACGCCTTGCTCAAATACGCGGGGAATCTTTGCAAGAAGAAAGCAATGGTGCTGGCAAGGATCCTTTTTTTTCGGTGGAAGAAGACAAAAACGACTCTTCTATTATTGATAAAATTGTGGATGCTTTTAAATCAAAACACGAGACTCAATAACAAATCTTGTCACTGTACCTGAGGGTGGTTAAAACACGAAGCCATGAGTGCAATATACTACCGACTGTTTTTACTCCTGATTTTCTTTTTCGGCATACTAAATAGCTTTGTACCAGCGCTAGCGCTCAAGCTACCGAAGGAGTTAAAAGGCTGTATCTCTAAGACCTTTATTGTAGCTCGTTTTCGTCTAGATGGTGCTATCGAGACCAAAAATGGCGAACTATATCTAGCTGCAGTGCCAAATAATGCTGATCAAGGCAAAGGGGAAACTTTTCTAAAAGCGGCATTTCCTAATAAAACAGCACCGCAATTTTTACTTTTTAGCGACGGTTGGTGTTTCATGAAAGTGATTGAAGTTGATAAGCAACGCACTGTTATCTCTCTCGATAAGTTACCAGTAGAATTGCAGCGCGCTATTCTGGCTACTAAACTAGCCTCTGATTTGATTGTGCCGGAAAATTTTGTATTACCCAGTTCTCTAAAATCTATTGTCGGTAATGTTTCTGTAAGCCTAAAGGCGTCGCCAAAAGTACATGTGGAAACGGCCACAAAAACTAGTAGCATCTTAAACGAAACCAAAGCGATTAAAGTTATCAATGACAAAGTTTTGACAAGTAAAAGCGGTTGGGTTTTGGTAACCTCGCCTGCTACGGGCAAGATCAGTATGCTTACTTATCCTGATTTAGTTAGAGCTATGGAATTTTCTATCGAAGGCACTCCCAGCGGTATCACTTTTGCCAACGGCATGGTCTACATTGCTGATCAATCCAAGAGTCGTATACTTAAACTCGATCCGTATAAGCGAAAATTTTTAGGACAAATTGATTTACCGAAAGGCAGTACCCCCAAGGATGTAGTTGCACTGCCAGACGGTAAATTGATTTATGTATCTGAAAATATGTTAGGGGACGTCGCTGTATTTGAGACAGAAACCGATAAACTTCTTGTGCGTACAAAGGTACATAGCTATCCTGGACGGATGGCTATTGATCCTGATGGCACTCTTTGTATTGTCTTGAGTGTACCTGATGGTCGAGCCTCTTTATTGTCTACTCAAACGCAACGCTTTATCAGCACTTTACCTGTAGGTGCTTTGCCAAATGGCATAGCTTTCGATAGTAACAGCAAAATGGCCTATGTCTCGAATCGTGTTTCTAATACTGTAGCTGTGGTAGATTTACTACACCGGGGAGTAATTCTGAATTTAAAAACAGGCAGTGGTCCCACGGGTTTGGTAGTTGACGCAAACAATAAAAAACTTTATATAGCCAATGCTAAAGATAATACGATTAGCGTGTTTGACACAACAAGTCACAAAAAGGTTGGTGAGATAAGACTACCGCTCGATGTGGATTTTCCGGGCTCACTTATACTATTGCCTGATAAAAAACATATACTTGTGTCAAGCGAGTCTACTGAGTCCTTGGGGCTATTTGATATTGCTAGCCAGTCATTTGAAAAAACTGAAACGATAGGACACACAAGCGATCAATGTTTATGGATACCAGGTCAATAGTGAGATTTAAACTTTTTCAATTGGTTTTGCTACACGCCTGTCATACACATTGAGGTAGAAGGTCACACGACATCTAGGTCCAGATCTTTATTTTCATCATGAAATATAGTTGGATATGAGTTATGTCCAGATTGTATTTTGATTACGATGCTTTTGCTTTATTCACAGGGTTTCCAGCTTCTCGAAAGTCGAGCAGGTGTTCCATAGCCTCAGCATAGCCTTGATTTACCAATTGTCTGGAGCGATGCGGATCTATTTCCAATAAAGTGGTGCTTACTTGACGATGAGGTTGAAAGACTTTAATCGATACCATTTTGCGGCCACGCGACTCTATATTACCGTCAGCAATTAAGCGATTGTAGAGTTCGGCAGATTGAATTTCTTTGCGGGCAGAAGCATCGAGCACAATATCTAAACAGCGAGCTATTACTTCAAACATATTTGCTGGACAAACGTTAATTTGTTCTGGATGCAGTAAAACCATATAGATTTCGTCAGCGCCGCGCTCAAGTGCGGCATGCATAGGCGTGTTACGCACTAATCCGCCATCCACCCAAAGTCCAGAACCATGTAATTGTCTAGGTGGAAACGCCATAGGCAGTGCGCAAGTAGCCATTAAAACATCCACTAATTCGCTGGTGGAAATTATATCGTCTGTAGTAATGAAACTTGTTTGTAGGCTACATAAGTCGGTTGTACAAACGCCAAATTTTGTATGGCTTTCTTTTAATTTATGCAAAGATACTTCTTTGCGAATTACTTCTTCTAACGGATGTGTATCCAGAATACCTAAGTGATGACCTAAGACCATTTGTCCAATCGTGTTAGGTGAAGGTAGGTGATAGATATCTTTGGCGCGAATGCTGCACCATAGTTCTTCTAATCTTGCAAGATCACCTTGAGCGATTAAGGCGGCGTTTAAACCACCAATGCTAGTACCAAAAGCATAGTCAAAAACAATGCCTTGTTCTAATAATGCTTTGGCCACCCCTACCTGATAAGCTCCCCGTCCGCCCCCACCAGGGAGAACCAGGGCTCTTACTGGGACGATACTTTCCGGTTTGGTTACTTTGGCTTTGATTTCCATTAATTATTAAACTTCAGAGTCAATATTATCTGCTTCTGGATAAATCATAAGCCATTATGGCAAAATTACCAATGGCAAAAGCCGTTTATTTAATGGCTGATCGGGCTTAATATAGCATTTATATACGTTGCTACCTCGGCTGGAGTTTTTGCAACTTTAACTCCTGCTGAATTTAAGGCTTCTATTTTTGACTGGGCAGTGCCTTTGCCTGCTGATACAATGGCGCCCGCATGCCCCATGCGTTTGCCGGGAGGAGCTGTTTGACCAGCGATAAATCCTACAACAGGTTTTTTTATTTTCTCTTTAATGAATGCTGCTGCTTCTTCTTCTGCGCTGCCCCCGATTTCCCCAATTAATACAATTGCTTTTGTTTCTGGATCTTTGGCAAAAAGGGTAAGGGTTTCTTTATAATCCAGTCCTTTAATAGGGTCACCACCGACCCCGACACAGGTAGATTGTCCAAGATTAGCTTCCGTAAGAGCGAGGGCAATTTCGTAAGTGAGTGTTCCGCTTTTACTGATCATGCCAATTGGTCCAGATTTAAAAATTGATCCTGGCAAAATACCAATTAAGCATTGTCCAGGAGTGATAATACCTGGGCAGTTGGGTCCGATTAGATAAGCATTTTGTTCTTTCACTTCTTGTACCATTTTTATGGTATCAAGCGGTGGTATACCTTCCGTGATTACTACCAAAAGCTTAATACCAGCGGCCAGAGCTTCGCTCGCTGCATCATAAGTTAGGTAAGGAGGCACAAAAATTACAGATGCGTTTGCTCCTGTCTGCCTAACAGCTGCTTTTACTGTGTCATAAACTGGAACGCCATGTACTTCTTGTCCGGATTTTCCTGGTGTTACGCCAGCAACAATATTTGTGCCGTAGTTGAGCATACGTTTAGTATGAGCTGCTCCCATTTTACCGGTGGCACCTTGAACGATTAACTTGGTATCTTTATTGACTAAAATCATGCTTGATTCCTTTATTTAACCAGTGAATGTGAGCGGCTAACTGCTTCTTTTACTGCGTCTTCGATATTAGGAAACAATTTGACGCTACGCTCAGCCAAAATTTCTTCTGCTATATCTTGGTTGTTGCCGCGCAATCTGACAACAATGTCGCGTTTTGGATGACGATCAACAAATTCTACTAAAGCGCGGGCGACTTCGTCGCAGGCAGTAATACCACCTAATATGTTTAGCAAAATTACTTTAACATCAGGGTTATCTTGCACTATTTCAAGTGCTGCTAGAGTTTTTGCTTGATCGGAGCCGCCTCCAGCATCGAGAAAATTAGCAGGTTCGCCACCAAAGGCTTTTACCATATCCATGGTTGCCATTGTTAAACCCGCACCATTGCAAATGATGCCTATATTCCCCTTAAGCTCAACTAGATTGAGTCCACTTAATTTTGATTTTTGTTCTCTTGCAGTTAACCCATCAAGGTGCTTCTCTAACCACCCTTTAAAGTAAGGTTGTCTATCCAAAGCGTCATCATTAACTATGATTTTTCCATCGAGCGCTATTACATCACCAGATTTGGTAATAATAAGTGGATTTATTTCAGCCAAGTCTAAATCGAGTGAAATAAACAATTGATAAAGCTTGTTAGCTATATCAGCTACTTTTACTAAAGCATTACCTTTTAGATCCAGTGCTTGTGCCAGATCGCGTGTTACATAAGAGTGATATGGATAAAGAATTGCGCTTGTTACGACATTGTGCGAAGACTCAATTTCAATCCCTCCTTCGGCGCTAGCGATAAAAATTGCGCATCCTTGATTACGATCGAGAGTAATTGCTAAGTAAAGCTCTTGAGCGATATCTAGTTTGGGTTCAATAAGCAGGCTTTGGGTTGCTAGATCATTTATTTTTAGTTTTAATAAATTGCTGGCAATGCTTTCAGCTTCTGCAGTGTCTTTAGCAAATTTAATGCCACCCGCTTTGCCTCTACCACCTGTCAGCACCTGACATTTTAGAGTAAGAGGAAAGCTCAATTTGGATTCTTTTATGGCAGCAGATAGCTTTGTTTTAATTTCTTCTGCACCGGTGATTCTTACAGAAGGCGGTACCGGAATACCGTAATTGGCAAAAATTTGTTTTGCTTCGTATTCGTATAAATTCAAGTTAGTCCTCCTGCAGATGCGCACTTTAGCTACTTTAGAGCAAATTTCGGTCGAAATTACTAATAATCCCTTAAAAAGTATTTTGATTGATTTATAGCTATAGCGGTCAATGCCAAGAGTAGCGGCTTGATCCGGTCCGTGAAGTTTTAGAACAAAACTTTGCGTTAAAGCTTCAGTGCAAACTATATTTTTATCTGCCCAGTATACTAACAAAGTTGAAAATGAGCACCGCTGGTTGCTCTTGGCATGTCGATCTTGTGTGGTTTAGCGTCAATAAGGGGGTTAAACGAATTAGTGAAGCAAAGGCGGCGAGGAGCCGTCTGAAGCGGAACGAAGTAGGATACGCGTGTATGCGGTGAGGGACGAGCCGAAGCAGCGCTTATGAAGGAAAATAAAATGGAGCAGTGGAGCGAGCGGCGACGGTGAGGCGGCGGAAGCGGAACGAAGTAAAGTACGCGCGTTGAGGCGAACGGAGTGAAGCCGAAGCAGCGCTTATAAAAGGAGTTATATGCGGATTGGTATTCTTACCGGGGGCGGAGATTGCCCAGGACTAAATGCGGTGATTAGAGCAGTTGTACGCCGTAGTGTTAGCAATTATGGTTCTGAAGTGGTTGGCTTTTTAGAAGGTTGGCGTGGACCAATCGAAAATATGGTTATGCCTCTGACTTTGCAAAGTACGGGCGGCCTTATCCAAAGAGGTGGAACAATACTGCGGACTTCGAGAACCAATCCTTTTAAAATAGAGCGTGGGCCGGAACGAATTATGGAGTCAATGAAGTCCAATCGTCTCGATGCACTGATTGCCATGGGTGGCGAAGACACGTGTGGAGTGGCTCACAAAATGCATCAGCAGCATAATTTAAATGTAGTATGTGTACCAAAAACAATTGACAATGATTTAAATGCTACCGATTTTACTTTCGGTTTTGATACAGCAGTTAATATAGTTATGGAAGCGATAGATCGTTTGCATACTACAGCCGAGAGTCATAACCGTGTTTTGGTTTGCGAAGTAATGGGCCGGCATGCCGGCTGGATAGCCTGTTATGGTGGTATTGCGGGTGGTGCTGACCATATTCTTGTTCCCGAAATCCCTATTGATTTGACTAACGTGGTTGAATCTATCAAGAAAAGACATGCTCGCGGCAAAGATTATTCAATTGTAGTAGTTGCTGAGGGTGCCAAACTTGAACATCAAGAAGCGCTCAAAGACCAAGAGTTGGATTCTTTCGGTCATGTCAGGCTGGGCGGCATTGGTGAAACATTGGCTAAGCTCATTGAGAAACATACCGGCTATGAAACCAGAGCAATAGTGCTTGGTCATATCCAAAGAGGTGGTTCTCCGACCGCTTTCGATAGAGTGCTGGCTACACGTTTTGGTGTGCTGGCAGCAGACTTAGTACAGCAGAAGAAATTTGGACGCATGGTTTCCTTGCAGGGCAGTTTTGTAAAAGATGTGCCTGTCGCTGATGGTGTAGATAGTCTCAAGACATTAGATATGGATCTCTACAAAGTAGCCGAAGTGTTTTTTGGTTAAATAGATCTAGGCAAGAGATTATTCTTTGACATGAGCTAGGGGATGATCTTGTTTTGTAGGTCTTATTTGTAAGACCATTTGTTTTTGCTGTTTCATTGCATTTAAATATTCAACTTGTTCGGTGTATTTTTCTTTGGCTGTAATTACTAGTTGGTTTTTATCGCCTAAAATCTTTTCTGCATAAGGGATGCATTGTTTTTCCATGGCAATTACAAATGAGTAACCTGCAATTAGTTGCTCAAAAAGTTTTTCGGGATGCTCCGGATCGTAAACAAAACCTTTTGTCATGTTGGTAACTTTGTTGACCACCTTTTGTCTAATATCATTAGCTTGAGATGAAGCTGCCTTCTCTGTTTTGATAACCATTGGATTTGTACTAAATGACTTATAGAGCTTGTCAATTTGTGCTTGTGCTGCTGGCCAGTAGCTTTTGTCAGACTGGGCTTGAATATTGATTGTTTGTTCGTGTTGCTCGGTAGCTTCTTTTTGCGGATGTATTGCAAATGTCGGGGAAATAGTTAGACTAAAACAGGCATATAGATAAAAGAGTTTGCCCTTGGATTGTAAATAATTGCGCATGCTCTTGTTAACTCATATAAATTATGGTTTTATAAGACACGATAGAATGGTAACTTAGTCTGACTTATAGTCTATTAAATCTCATTAGTTCTATTTTAGCCAATGTCGGAATGATATCGAAATGAGTAAGCAGCTTTTAACAGTACCTTTAAGACAGAGCGAAACCGACAATAAAAAGGTCTATATTGAGACTTTTGGCTGTCAGATGAATAAAGCTGACTCGGAAAATATGCTTGGTTTGCTTGACGAAATTGGATATAAAGAAACGTCTTATATTAAAGATGCTGACCTAATGGTGCTCAATACTTGCGCTATTCGCGAAGGAGCAGAGGACAAAGTTTACAGCTATCTGGGAGCTTGGAATAAAATAAAAAAAGCCAAGCCCGGAGCTATGATTGCTGTGGGTGGTTGTGTGGCGCAGGACGCTGGTCAAGCACTGCTAAAACGTGCACCTTATGTCGATGTAGTGTTTGGTACGCATAATTTGCAACGATTGCCAGACCTTGTTCAGCAAGCAGAACAAACAAAAGCGCCGGCTGTTGAAATATGGCAAGAATTACCATCGGATTTACCGGAATTACCTGTAATTCGCAATAATGACATTACTGCCTGGGTTTCGATAATTTATGGCTGTGATTACAATTGCACTTATTGCATTGTTCCTTATGTACGTGGACGTGAGAAAAGTCGAGCACCAGAAATTATTTTGAAAGAAATGCAAGAACTCGGGCAGGCTGGTTACAGAGAAGTGACTTTGCTGGGGCAGAATGTTACTGCTTACGGTCATGATTTAGATTCTGCAATTCATCTGGGTGATTTGCTCAGGTTAGTTGGTAAGACAGAAAGTATAAAGCGTATTCGTTTTATTACGGGTCATCCACGTGATCTCAAAGTAGAGATTATTGATGCAGTAAAGGAAGTTGATACTGCTTGCGAATATTTTCACATACCTATTCAGGCTGGTGATGATCGCACTTTGCGTCGTATGGCACGTGGTTACAATGTTGATTTTTACAGAAAAAAAATTGATGAGATACGATCGCGTATCCCTGAAGCTGCCATAACATCTGACCTCATTGTTGGTTTTCCTGGCGAAACAGAACAAGAGTTTATGAGAACTATTTCTCTAGTTGAAGAAATTGGTTTTGATTCTTGCAATACTGCCGCTTATTCTCCTAGACCGCATACGCCTGCAGCTAGCTGGGAAGGACAGGTGTCCGATCACGAAAAATATGAACGTTTGCGCTTTTTAAATTCTGTAGTCACTGACGTCGCTCTCAAACGGAATCAGCAATATTTAAATAAAGTTGTAGAAGTTTTAGCGGAAGGTAAAAGTGAAAGAAATGACTCAAGATTGGCTGGTCGCACGCGCACTAATAAGATTGTTAACTTTAGCGGTCCAGCAAGCCTTAAAGGGCAGCTAGTAAATGTTTTCGTTGAGTCGGTCAATCCATGGGCTTTACGCGGTGTTTTAAATGAAGAGTTCTCTATCCATAAAACTTAATCAGCTAAATATAATTCAAGCTGTTGAACATTTGCGTAAGGGCGAGTTAGTAGCTTTTCCTACCGAAACTGTTTATGGACTGGGCGCTGATGCCAGTAATGAAAAGGCATTACAAAAGCTGTATGCTACAAAAGGGCGTCCGGGTAATCATCCTGTGATTGTTCACTTAGCTAGTTTGGATCAAATAAGCGATTGGTGTGCGGAACTGCCTGAATATGCAAAGCTATTGGCTAAAAGCTTTTGGCCTGGTCCGGTTACCCTAATTGCCAAAAAGGCTAAACATGTTTCTGGTTTGATAACCGGTGGTCAAGATACTATAGGTGTTAGGGTGCCCGCACATCCGCTTGCGCTCGCTTTGCTCAAGACTTTCTCCGGTGCCATAGCTGCTCCGTCGGCTAATAAATATGGACGAATTAGTGCTACTTG
>JABDBL010000015.1 GCA_013288645.1 Candidatus Melainabacteria bacterium | reverse complement strand
CATCACACCCATTTCTATTATGAGCAAATACCACCAAGGGCGAAGATTGAAATCTGCTACTGGTGTTCTAGAAAAATCATCATGTGATAAATCGTGCATAGGCTACTGAATAGTGTGGTCAACTACTACTATTGGCAAAATCATAGTCTTTGTATTGTTTGGCACTATCCGGCGCTTCAGATCCTGCTGAAAGCTGGCTTATTATCATGGAGTTGTCTTGATTAGTGATGAGCATAATGAAAATTCCCAATGGAAAACTGCGCCCACAAAGGCGTAGCCAAGTTGCTGAAACTTTTAGTTGAGCAATATAAATGGCAAGATTTAATGTTAATTATACATTAACTTTCTTATTATTACAACTTTTTAAGAACAAGGGGAGTATAATGCTAGGTTTTTCGTCAACCTCAAGACAGTTGGACTTTTCAGCAATTCCAGACGGCGTTAGGTTGAACAACCACCTAGCTATAAGGCATAAGGATTATTAATTAATTTTAATATTATGACCGGAGTGTAAGCAAAAGATCTAAGAGCCAATACAGATTGTCAGGTTCCGTAATAGTCCTTATAATTGTGTTATCCACAAATGCGAGAGCAGCGCCATGAAAGTTTTAGATAAAAAAGATGCCAACGCAGCTGAATTAACATCAGATGAAGTGAGACAAGACGTTATTCAAGTTGCCCAACAAGACTATAAAATGACAGTCCCCCAATTCCTTAAAGCCGTGGATTCTGGCAAATTGGATAGATCAAATTATGCTGTCCGGGAGTTGTTGGTATGGATTGAGACCCTGCCGGATGACGATCCGGTATTTGTTGAACGAAATGGCGGACAGTGCCCAGCTTAAACGAAGTAAAAAGTCTAAGCAAAAAAGTATTTGAAAGTAGCAGAGCTAACCCTGCTGATTTCAATGAGCTGTTGAATAAATTACTAACGCTGACTGTTGCTGCTGATGGTCATAGATTAAGCCTGCGCCGGAAACCTAAAGCGGATCTGGGATTAATTGCAAACCGTATTGCAGACAAACCACTGCTTTTAAACAATGGTAGATTTCTAAAATTTCTTATGACATATACTTGCGGCAAAGGTACTCCTCTGACCATAACTTATTCTTGTTTTCAGTATCAATGTGATGAGGATAGGCACAGTAACCGTTTTATTTTTAGATATGATTACAACATTGAGCCGGAAGACGAGTCACATCCTGCAGCGCATCTTCAAATCAATGGTGAGTTTAACGAGAAGAATGTAACAAGTAAGAAGTTAGAAGACATAAGATTTCCGGTGGTACGGCCATCTGTAGAATCTTTGATTTTGCTTTTAATAGATGGATTTGGCTTGAAAGCTAATGATCAGACCGGCGAGTGGCGAAAGATTTTAGAGTATAGTGAAAATACTTTCCGTGAATATCAAGCTAAAAAATTGATCCATTTAATATCATAGCCCGCTAAAATACTTATATGGCTAAGGCTAAAGAACCATTGGAAATAGGTGAACAGCGGGGCAACATATTGCGCCGTTATAAAGACACATATTTAGTGCGTATGGCTGTTAATGGCAAACGGCAGTATATAAATGCACACAATGATTATGAAGCGGCTAAATTATTGGCGCAAGAAGCAAAAAAGAAACAAGCACAAGAAAAGCTGACTGGACACAACACATTGGTAGGTGATCTTCTCAAACGCAAAAGTAATTGTTCCATAGGAGAATTGGTTGATCGTTATATAGATACACGCAGACCACTGCTAAAACCTTTATCTATACGGTTTTATGAAAACACAGCGGATTATTTGAGGACAATATATAGCAGCGCTGCTGATGATTTAACCATAACTGAAATTAGTGAATTTATTGGTCAATTACAAGCACAGAAATTAAGTGCAAAAACAGTCAACCATGTGCTTGCCCTGGCGAGGGCAGCTTGTAATTTTGGTATTAAAGAAAAATTGATTGAAAGAAATACTTTCAACGAAGTACAAAATTTACGAGTTACTAAACATGAGCCAAACCCATTTAGCAAAGCTGAACTTACCCGTATTTTTGCTAAGTTGGATCAACATCTGCTGCCATATTTCATATTGCAAGCTACCACAGGCATGAGAACTGGTGAGCTTATGGCTTTGCGCTGGAAAGATATAGATTTTAAAAATAAGCAGATTAGAATTAGCCGCAGTAGGTGGGGCAAAATTGAGGACAGTACAAAAACATCTGGTTCAGACCGTTCTATATTTATTCCAGATACTGTGAAAGACATGCTCAAGAGCTTGAAAAGCAAACGCCGGGCAGGTGATTCAAACCCAGTAGTAATAAATAAAGACGGTGAACCATACCAGGTTTATTTGCACCGTTACTGGAAAAAAGCTCTTAAGGATGCCAGGGTTGCCTATAGGCCAAATTATGTTTTGCGTTCCACATTTGCCTCACTGGCACTCCAAGAAGGTGCAGACATTGGTTATGTGATTAAAACACTTGGCCATGCCTCAATCAGAATTACTACTGAGAAATACATGCGTTACATAAAAGAAGCTGACTCACGTAATAGAGCTAAAATTGACCAGATGTTAACTATACCTATCACATCATCGTCTGACTAAGACAGGATAAAAGATCAGATTTCACTAAGAGTGATTAGTTTATGAAATTCTACGTTATTTTTTGGGTGTCTTTTTGTATTGTTGCCTTAGGTATTTTAGTAAAAGATCGCAAGCAACTTTGTTTAGAGTGGGGCGATTATATCCGCTTTCTTTTCATACAGTGGAAGTTAGCAATTTTCGTGCCTGCATTTCTTTTTGTCACTTTTGCTGGCAGATTTACAGATGATGAAACTTGGGATATTGTGACTGGATCAGTAATGTCTATACTGACTTTTTTAACTGCGCCTTGGGTTTTAGGAGTTTTCTATCAGGTTCTCAAAGGCAAAAAACCACCACGCTATATTATTGTGGCAATTGCCTTATGTCTCTTTTCTTGTAGCTGGTTCTATGATGGATATTTATATTGGCGCGATGGTCATTACACATCGAAATGGCAAGGGAACTTGCTTCTATCGCCAATAGTTTATTTTGCTGCTGCCCAATTATGGAATCTTGAAGTTTGGAATGATCGATTTGTTAGACCAGCTTTTCTTAGATCTGATTGGCCTAAGCCACCAATAGATCAAAGATTTGGACCAATTCTTTATGCATCAATTCCATTTATTTTGATTGCTACTGGTATGTTGATAGCTTTCGTTAAGTGGCATCTTTAATTACAGTTTCGATGATCTGGATGAAGGGTATAAGGAACCATAACCAGACTCTAGTTCCCTACAGGATTCATTCAACATCATGACTCAATCACTAAAACTGGATCAAATCAAAAATGAATCCTCTGCTTGCGCGAAAAATCACATCGCAATCGCAGCTGGACTTTCTTTAATTGCTTTAATTCCTGCCCTATTTATCTTAGCGGTTGGTCTGCACGATGAGGAGAGTAGTAATCAAGCTGCTGTATTCATTTTTTGGGGACTAAATTTGCTCACCCTTGCTGTAGCCATCTGGGAAGCAGTTGATCTGATTCGCAACAAAGGCGTGTCCTCTTGTTGTAGAAAGGGACGCATCGCAGTAGCAGCCGGACTTTACTTAACACCCTGGGCTGTACCCTTTGCTTTTTTCGTTTTGGCGCCTGGTTTTATAATGCCAATTTTTCATAACTGGATTTCAGTTATTATTCTCATCGCTGCAACGTTTTGGCAGGCAGTTGGATTTATACTTTTGATCCGCACCAAGGCACCAATGCGATCATTTCTGCTACTATTGTTTTTTATCTTGCCGGCTTCTTTCATCATTCCATTATTTCCTTTAATAGTTCCAGCACTCATAACAATAGTAAATGCATTTTGCCAAAAATAAGAATGTGCGGTAGTGCTACTGAACAGCTGGCTACGAAACTGGCTACGGTGACAATATGCGATCTCTAAAACCCTTGCCTAGCAAGCATCTCACACCAACAACCTCACGGGTGCGATCCGTGCGCTCTACCAACTGAGCTATATCCCCACTGGTGGCTGTTTGCAGCCACAGAAGCACTTAGTTAGTGTGTCATTTAAGATCATTTGTTGTGTTCCAAGTATTGCTTGATAAATATGGTCGCGGTTCCAAGTGGAAATTCGGAATAATAACCATGCCAAATTGCAATAAGTAAATTTTACCACCTGTGCCAATTCACTATTTGCTAAATTTTTGTGGCTTGTTGAGTTGGGAAGGTTTATAGAAAAATGGTTGCACTGCTTGCACATAATAATGACGTAGTCCAGATGCAAGCTTCCAGGTGTGGCTGCCAGCAATTTCAGACAATTTAAAGGTGACCCATTATTTTTTCTAAAGTCAAAACAGAATAATCATCATTAACTGAAAGATCAAAAGCACCGGGAAAATAAGGTCCGCTAAGTTTCTTTAGCATAGCCATTTCTCGTTTAGCAAGTCCAGGCAAATCATTTATGCAGTTCGACGTACCGAAGATTGGCTAGCGTGCTCAAGTTGACACGAGAAAGAGAATCGTGTACTTTCAAATTACTGCGTGCATGAGACTAAGCACAAAATTTCATTTAAATATTCTGAATACTTACAAAAAAATGATTGAATGCCTAAAAATATCGGTGATTTTCTAAAGAACAAGAATGTCTATTTCGTGTTTTTGAGACATCTTTATCAGGCGGATTGTTGATGTCAAGCAACCAGTATTTTCCCAGGGCATCTGATAACTTTCTCGACAAATATTTTGCTTGGTTGCGCTTTTCGCTAGCGTTGATCTTAGCTCTGCCAGTGATTGCAGGATTGGGAGTTGGGTCACTGGCTCAACCTTCCTTGCGTGTGTCGTTATTGCTGTCGGTGCTTTTTGTTGGCTGGTTAATATTGATCGGCTGGCTCTGGCGACTACTGGGACGGCCGCTTAAATACTGGCAAAAAGTAGTTGAGCTTCAGTCTAAGGTGCTTGAAAAAACAATTTTTAAGGCGCCTGAGCGAGCTGTGGCAGTAAGTATAGTGTTAGTGACAGCCTGTTCCTTATTGTTGGAACTGACTTTCATACGTTGGCAGGCGTCGCTATACGAAGTATTTGCGTTCTATAAGAATTTTATTCTTCTGGCGAGCTTTGCTGGTCTTGGTATTGGATATTCTTGTTCGAAAAATTGCTCGACGTATCCGCTTTTTCTGCCGCTCCTCACCATCTTTATAACTTCAATGGTCTTTCTTCATTACGCACCGCCAGAATTGTTCCTATGCATTTTTCACTTCCTGCCTGTAATTGAACAGCTTGCCATGAGTCTTCCCACTCCTTTATCGATGATGCACTTTCTTTCCGTTTATGTTTTTCTTACGGCTGTTTTTTGTATGACCATACTTTTGTTCCTACCGCTGGGACAGCTATGTGGGCGCCTAATGGATAGACTACCTAATTTGCGCGCGTACAGTATGAATTTAATAGGCAGCTTGTTAGGTGTTCTGAGCATGATCGTGCTAAGTCAGATGTGGACGCCGCCTGTTGTATGGTTTGCCTTGGCTATGGGTATGGCCTTGCCGTTTCTTTTGAGCAATCGGCGTGCCCTCTTTGTGGCTGGCATTGCGTCTTTGATTAGTCTAGCGGCTCTTTCCGTTTCTCCTTTTGGATACGAAAGTATTTATTCGCCTTATCAACTCCTACAACGCGGCAAAGCTGACGTTGGTTTGACAATTCAAATTGTTGCCGCTGGGCAATACTACCAGCGTATTCTTGACCTCTCGCCTGAAGCGCAAGCCGATCCTCGTTTGAAGCATTTTGCTTTCTATTACAACTTGCCTTATCGATTTAAGCCAGCCCCTGATTCCGTCCTGATAGTAGGGGCTGGTACTGGGAATGATGTGGCAGCGGCATTAAGAGCGGGCGCTAAACATGTCGATGCGGTAGAAATCGATCCTGCTATCTATCGATTTGGTAGCTTATTTCACCCCGAACAACCATACGAAAACCCGAAGGTCACAACAACAATTACTGATGCTAGACAATTTTTGCGGACAAGCAAAAGCAAATACGATTTGATAGTGTTTGGATTGCTTGACTCACATACCGCTACCAGCCAAGGTACCCAGCTAAGAACAGACTCCTATATTTACACAGTGGAAGCCTTCAAGGATGTGCGTGAGCATCTCAAAGATGATGGTATCGTAGCTCTATCTTTCGGAAGTATTAGTCCGGAATTAGATCAAAAACTGAAACGGATGCTGCAAAAAGCTTTTCAATTTGAACCCAAGTCTATAGTCAGTGGGTATGAGGGGGCCATTACGTTGATTGAATCGAAAAGCGAATCACCGAATGTACCACCCTCGGTAAAAGCATTGGAAAAAGCCGGGTATTGCACGATTAACAGCAAAGGAACTACAAAATTTGGCGAGATTGATCTGTCAACGGATGACTGGCCATTTTTCTATATGACACGCAAGCAATTTCCGATGTCTTATGTAATGGTCCTTTTACTCATAGTGGCGCTTACAGTGGCTATGTTATTCACAGTGCAAGCGAAGAGAGTCAACTTTTCTTTGGGGAACTTGGTGTTTATGTTCTTAGGTGCCGGATTCATGCTGATTGAAACCAAGGCAATAACCGAACTTGGACTTTATTTTGGCAACACATGGCAGATTACGGGTTTTGTTATTGCCTCTATCCTAATTATGGCATTTGTGGCGAACGTTGTAATAGAGCGGTTCAAACCCAACAATGTCTTAGCCCCTGCTATTTGTCTTTTACTGAGTCTAGGAATCGGAATGTATTTGCATCATGCTGGAATTTTTACAGCTGAAGGTACAGGACCCATCATTGCCATTGCTGTGCTAACGCTACCTGTCTTGTTCTCCGGTGTATTATTTTCTATTCTTCTCAATAAATGTAAAGATATTAGCGCAGCTATGTCAATGAATATTTTTGGTGCACTATTAGGGGGGGCGCTAGAGTATCTAGCTTTGTGGGGTGGATATCAGGTATTATATATGGTGGCAATTGGTATTTACGCCATGGCCCTGCTTTGTTGCATAAGGTTAGGGTCTAATGAACCGCCATCAAGTTCCTGAATTGAAACGCTATCTTAGACCGATTTCTGATTCTTTACAGCTATTATTTATTGATCCTCTTGGCCGAGCTTATGTCTGCTTGGCTTCGATCATTAATATCTTAGCATCTAAAAAATGGTAAGTATATTTACTTGGTGTTATTAGTTTTTACCTACAGATAGTTATTATGAGCATATGGCAATGGAGAGATAGTTATGCGCAAAAGAGAGAATTTTTTCGTTTTCTTAGTCTTGATTATGTCCTTTGTGTGCCTTGGTGCACAAGCTGAGAGTGGTGGGGTTGCACCTGGCACTCATTTTAGTAAAGTGACTGTAAATACGAAAGCACCGCTATTTACTTTGACTGATACTAAGAATAAAGTGATTAAACTCTCTGATTTCAAAGGTAAATATGTTGTACTGGAATGGTTCAATTTCGGTTGTCCTTTCGTAAAAAAACACTATGAAAGTGGCAATATGCAAAAATTACAAAAAGACTACACTGGTAAAGGTGTAGTTTGGCTTTCAATTTGTTCTTCAGCTCCCGGAAAACAAGGACATGAAAGTGCTGCTGAGTATAATAGAGACTTTGCTGAAAAGAATGCTGCACCGACTGCGATACTAATAGATACAGAGGGCAAAGTCGGTCATTTATACGATGCGAAGACTACTCCTGCCATGTATGTAATTAATCCTGAAGGTATTTTGGTTTATGCTGGTGCAATTGATGATACTCCTGGGACGGATGCTTCAGAAATTGCCACCGCAAAAAACTATGTGGCAGCAGCCTTGGATGAAAGCATGGCTGGTAAGCCAGTTACAACTCCAGAGACAAAGTCTTATGGTTGTTCAGTAAAATACTAAAGAATCGCAACTCAAAAAGTAATTGATCTATAGTGTTTTTAGGCAGCTTGGTTAAAACCAGGCTGCCGAATCTTTCATTCAGCGCGTTTCTTTAGAAACGAATATTTAGCCTAAGCTATCCAAAGCCTCTTGGATTTCTTTGAAGATGCAAGTAAGAATAGGCGTATCTCTAAGCGTGTACAGACTGCCTTGTGATTCTCTCAGTTCCTGTACCAAATCGAGAAAGTCAGCAGGATGATCCGTTTCAAAAGCGACTACAAATTCTTGATCATCTAAACCGAATGAGTAGGTTGTATTGAGTTTGACCGACGGATATTTATTGCCTATGCGTATGTGTTCGTCCATCATTAATTGACGCTCGGGCTGACTTAAGAGATACCATTCGCGTTTTTTTAGAAATGGGTAAACGAAGAAATACTTGTGTTTGCCCGGCTTGATATATACGCGACTCTCTTGGTGTTCTGGATCAATGCGATCGAGATAAATAGAGCGTTTGGTCATAGCTAAGAATGAATATGGGTGTTGCATGTACGTACCCAGTCCGGTTTTAGCGAGATCACTAGCAAGTTTTTGAATAACATCTAGATCTGAAGAAATAATCCAAAGCATCATTTCTACTTCGGGACGCATGCCCATCGTTGTATAAGGCAAGATCTGGCACTTCTTTTCTTGCACATAGTTCTTAACCACAGCAGCAAATTCTTCTTTGCCTTTTTGCTTTTCTGACTCCGGCAAACGGCGCCAAGCTGGTTCGACTTTAAAACAAGAAAAACTTACATATTGTCTAGGTAGTGGCGTAGGGGTAGGTTTTTTTTCTTCTTTATGTTCAGTGGCTGTAGTAGTCATATTTTCCTCGTCTAATTAATTAGTACTAGTGAGTGGCTTTATCGATCAAAGAGAGCCATTTTCTGCGCCCGATCTGCAAAATACATTCATTCTCCCCGTTTTCCTTAGCATCGGCAAGCATATGTCTCAAAAAGACGTTAGGATTTTGAATTAGTCGTCCATTAAATAGGACTGCCTTTTCGGTGATGAGTCGTTTTGCTTCGCTAGTTCCCTTTACTAATTCGGATTCGACTAGTATACGGAAAAGAGGAGTATCTAAATCGATTTCTTTATTGAAGTCCATTTTGTGAGTCGGAATATCTGATGGCTTTGATCTTTGGCTGTGTAATTTGTCCCAGTTTTCTAGTTCAAGCTCTGCCGCTAAAGGTCCGTGGTATTGAGAAACCATTTGTTGGGCTAATTTCAGTTTAATATCTTTGGGGTTTTTACCTTGAGCTAATTCTGTTTCTATGGCAGCAACTTCTTTGCCGCTTAAAGAAGTGGCCAGGTTAAAATATTTTACGATGAGGTTGTCTGGAATACGCATAGATTTGCCAAACATATCGGCAGGCGTATCTTTCAGGCCAATATAATTGCCATAAGTTTTGGACATTTTTTTCTCGCCATCTGTTCCTTCAAGTAATGGCATGAGCATGACAATCTGTGGTTCTTGTCCATAAAACATTTGTACTTCGCGGCCTTGCAAAACATTGAAGCGTTGATCTGTGCCACCAAATTCAATATCAGCTTTTATAGCTACTGAATCGTAACCTTGCAAGATCGGATAAAGAAGTTCATGTAGGGCAATAGGTAATTGTTTATCGAGCCTTGCGCCGAAGGCTTCTTTAGCCAATAATTGATTAACTGTTACCGAACTGGCTAATTTGATAATTTCGTTTAAATCTAGTGGCTTTAACCAATCGGCGTTATTAGTTAATTCTGTTTTTTTAAGATCTAAGACTAGACCGATTTGGTCCAGATAAGTTTTGGCATTAGATTGCACTTCTTCATCGGTTAAAGTTGGTCTGGTAGCGTCCCTGCCAGAGGGGTCGCCAATACGGGCAGTAAAGCCACCGATTATAATGACAACCTGGTGTCCATATTCTTGAAATTGTCGCAATTTACGCAAAACAACAGTATGTCCTATGTGTAAGTCAGTAAAAGTAGGGTCGACTCCGAGTTTGACCCGCAACGGTTTGTTTTTCTTTTTAGCAACTTGCAAACGCTCAGCTAAGGCAGCTAGTCCACCGGGTAGAATTTCAGCTCCGCGGGCCAATTCTTTAGCTTGCTCTAAGATAGCTGGTTCGATTTTTTCCAAGGATGTTGTATCAGACATTCTTGCCCCACTGTAAATGACCAATCGAGTTGGCTTATGCCCACACTTAGGCTAAGCGCACTTAATAATGGCAATGAAAAGACTGCCGCTACGAATCTTAGCATGATT
Organism: Candidatus Melainabacteria bacterium; assembly: GCA_013288645.1. Taxonomy (GTDB): domain Bacteria; phylum Cyanobacteriota; class Vampirovibrionia; order Obscuribacterales; family Obscuribacteraceae; genus JABDBL01. Next base: position 47,422 of record JABDBL010000015.1, on the reverse strand, counting down.
ACAAACTTACTTGTCCGCGGAAGCCTTCTCCGTTAATCTATCTAAAGGGCAGATCAGCCTTCGCTTAGACTTATCTAGTCTTCTGGTTTCCATCGGTAAAATTATTTGGATAATGTACGTAATATGAACCCTGAATATGAGCCACAGAATATAGAGGAAAAATGGCAGGAACGCTGGGACAGGCTCGGTATTTATCAGGCTCATGATTTAGAGAATAAAAAGAAATTTTATTCTCTTGTTATGTTTCCCTATCCATCTGGCGATTTGCATATGGGTCATATGCGCGTATACACAATTTCAGACGTAATTAGCCGTCATCGACGAATGCAAGGATATAACGTATTAAACCCAATGGGTTGGGACGCTTTTGGTTTGCCGGCTGAAAATGCGGCGATGGCGCGTGGGCGTCACCCACAGCAATGGACACAAGAAAACATTAAGTACATGCGTGATGAACAATTGAAAAAGCTTGGTACAAGCTACGATTGGCGTCGCGAAGTAACCACTTGCGAACCAGATTATTATCATTGGACACAATGGTTGTTTTTGCAGTTTTTCAAAAAGGGATTAGCTACGCGAAAGGAAGCACCAGTCAATTGGTGTCCTGAGTGTCAAACAGTACTGGCTAACGAACAAGTAGAAGACGGTAAATGTTGGCGACATGGCAACATAGAGGTTATCCAAAAGAAAATGAGCCAGTGGTTTTTGAAAATCACTGATTATGCTGATCGCTTACTAAATGATCTGGATAAGCTCAAGGGTTGGCCTGAGCACGTCAAAGTCATGCAGCGAAATTGGATTGGCAAATCTAAGGGTGCTGAATTATTTTTCACTGTGGAAGGTAAACCGAATGTGCGTATCAATGTGTTCACAACTAGGCAGGATACTGTATTCGGTGTGACTTATTTGGTCTTAGCACCTGAACACCCCCTAGTTTTAGACTTAACCGAATCAAGACAAAAAAAAGCTGTGCAAGATTATATTGAATCAGCTAAGCATAAAACTGAGCTTGAACGTATGACCGCCGAAAAATCAAAAACGGGGGTGCCTTTAGGGAGTTTGGCTATTAATCCATTTAATGGTGATGAAATTCCGATCTGGATCTCTGACTATGTTTTGGCTGGTTACGGTACCGGAGCGGTGATGGGTGTTCCCGCTCATGACGAGCGTGATTTTGTCTTTGCCAAACTTTTTGATTTGCCAATCAAACAAGTAGTATCTCCAGATGGAAAAGCAGCAACCGAGTTGAAATCGGCATATTTGGATGCGGGCATTTTGGTTAATTCTGGCATGTTTAATGGTTTGGATAGCGAAAAGGCTAAGGAAAAAATCATTGACTGGGCGATGTCAAATAATAGCGGCTGCGCTCGCATTCAATATAAATTGCGAGACTGGCTTATTAGCCGACAGCGCTATTGGGGTTGTCCAATTCCTTTAATCCATTGTGAAAAATGTGGCATTGTGCCTGTTGATGAAAAGGATCTACCAGTTATTTTGCCGATCGAAGGTATAGAGATCAAAGGACAGGGCGGATCGCCTTTGGCCAATGATACTAAGTGGCTAAACATCAAATGTCCAAAATGTGGGCAAGCCGCCAAGCGCGAAACCGATACTATGGATACTTTTATTGATTCTAGTTGGTATTTTTTGCGCTATGCAGATGCAACTAATAAAAAGGAAGCGTTTGCTTTAGATAAAGTAAATTACTGGATGCCGATCGACCAGTATGTGGGTGGCGTGGAGCACGCTATTTTGCATTTGCTTTATTCGCGCTTTTTTACCAAAGCCTTAAAAGATATGGGCTTGGTTGATTGTGATGAGCCATTTACTAACTTGCTTTCGCAAGGCATGGTAACTATGTTGTCGCCTCAATCTGGACGTATAGAAAAAATGTCTAAATCGCGAGGAAACGTAGTAGGTACCACTGCCTTTTTCGAACAATATGGAGCAGATTCAGCCCGTCTATTTAGTTTGTTTGCTGCTCCCCCTGAACAAGAGTTAGTGTGGTCGGAAGACTCAGCTATTGGACAGTATAGATTTTTAGGAAGATTGTGGCGCTTTGCTCATGCTTTGCAAGACCAAGGCGTAGAAGTTACAGCTAAAACCGAATTTGATGAGAATAACGTGCCGGCATCAGCCGCTTCATTGCTAAGACTTACTCATAAGACTATTAAAGCAGTGAGCGAAGACTTAGAGAAAGAACATTATGTTTTTAATACGGCAATCTCTAGCTGTATGATATTGCTCAATGGTATTTATAAATTTACCGGTGATAAAACAGAAGAAAATAATGGTGGCAGTCACAAAAGCAAGTCCTTGAGTGAGTTGGAGAAGCAAATCGTTATTTTTGCCTATCGTAATTTATTACTTTTACTGGCACCTATGGCACCACATATAACCGAGCAGATTTGGCATGACTTAGGATTTGCTAGGGTAGAAGATGAATCGATTCATGTACACGCATGGCCCAAATATGATGTAAAGCTAACCATAGATAACGAAATAGAATTAGTGCTGCAAATAAATGGCAAATTTGTGAATAAACAAATAGTTCAGCGCGGGCTGAGAAAAGCCGAAGCTGAGTCCATAGCATTAACTGATAGTAAAATGGTAAGTAAAATTGACAACCGTCCGGTGCAGAAGATAATTGTTGTGATAGATAGACTAGTCAACGTGGTAATTTAAATAATGGAAGGCTGAGTTTCCAGCCTATAGCAATGACTGGGCTATTTAGAAACTAATGAAGTATAAGCAAGATCCGCACTTAAATGTAAATGTAACTGTTGGAATAGCGGAAAGACCAAGCCCGCCTGTTTTAACAATCCTTCTGGCTATTCTGTATATTGTTGTTTATTATTTTTATCAGTCAGCCAATAGTCAAACCTGGATAATGCGTAACACATTTCAGGTTGACCAAGTTGTTAACTTAATCAATAACCATAATTACGGTCAAATATGCAACATTTTATTCTTTGCCAATTTTTCCAATGTTAGCCTTTGGCAATTACTCATTTCCATTTATTTTACCAGTCTTTTTGGTATTCCTACAGAGAAGAGGTTAGGACCATCACGTTTCGTCGGTCTTGTACTTTTTGCATGTACTTTGCCTTGGGTAGTACAATTTGTAGATGTTTACCGTTTGCCATTATGGCGGCTTTCCTTTGAATTTCCAAAACAAAGCGTCTATTTCTTCGGAACATATTCTATTATGTTGGCTTTAGCTGGTGCTTACACGGTTTTGCAGCCACAAAAAGAAAAAGACTTGTCCGGTTCCCGATTACACAGAAGAGATCGGATGGAAATATTTAACAAAAAAGAAGCTAAAGCTATGAACGAACGTTTCGGACTGTCTCCTAATTTATTCTTTGGTGCCTTTATTGTTTACGCAATTGTTTCGCATTTCGGAATGGGTTATTTGTATAAAGGTTTTGACACTATTGGTCTCTATGCAGGCTTATTTGCTCTGTTTGGTGGTTTTATACAATCTAGCTTGATCCATATGGGACTTCAAGATAGTTATCAGGAACATCCGCTCAAACATGCGGCTATAAAGCAATATTACGAATTGCTTGACTTAGATGTAGGGCATGTTAACGCTGTAAAGGGTGCAGCAAAGGGACTTGGTGTACCTGCCGACCAAGTAGAAGATTGGGTTAAAAAAACAAAAGGCAAATTACGCCCTACTTAAAACCGTCTCCGCTAATAATTCAATTCAGCGCAGCACGGCGACCATTGCATTGTATGAATGGTGCCGAGGCAGCGCTTATGAAGGTTATGCTAAGATATGACATCTTGCAAGGTAAAACCTATAAATGTCTAATCTTTCAGAGCCCACCTTTATGGCGCCGAGTATAAAAATAGGCTGGCTAAGGCTTTTACAAGTCATTTTGGATGCTTTTCTAGTTGGACTGGCATTTGCTTGTTCTTACTTGATTCGCTTTGATGGTCATCCTAGCAATAGCTTTATAGCTCAACTATTTACATTGGCTGTGCCAATTGTCTTAGCTAAGATAATTATTTGTTGGTCGTTCGGTGTTTATCGTCGGTTATGGCGCTATACAGGCTTAACTGAAGTGATGGAATTAGGATTATCACTTTTAATTGCTAGCTCAATTTTGCTGGCCATACGTTTATTAGGCTTGCTGAATATTTATGGACAACAATTATCGTTGGGCATTATTCTCATCGACTGTGGTCTAAGTTTTTTATTGCTTGTCAGTCCGAGGATATTGCGACGTTTGCAAACTGAGCACAAACAAAGGCGTCATTGGCGCCAACCAGTTAGAAGACGCGCTCTGTTGATAGGTGCTGGAGATGCCGGACAATTAGTATTGAGAGAACTAAATCAACGTCCAGATTTGGGTGTTGATGTTGTGGGTATGCTCGATGATGATCCAGAAAAAATGCGTAAACGAATTGGACCATTAACCGTTTTTGGTACCACACACGATTTAGCAAGGTTGGTCGAAACGTTATTCATTGACCAAGTAATTATTGCCATGCCTTCAGCTCCAGCATCAGAAATCAGACGTATTGTGGATGTATGTAGGGAAGTAGAAGTAGAAACTAGAATTTTACCTGGTCTTTTTGAATTGATTAATGGACGTGTGAGCGTTAGTCAATTACGCGATGTTTCTCTTGAGGATTTGCTTGGCAGGGAACCAGTAAAATTGGACACGGCTTCAATAGCTGGTTATTTAGAGAATAAATGTGTGCTTGTTACTGGAGCGGGTGGCTCAATCGGTAGCGAATTGTGTAGGCAGATAGTTCGCTATCAGCCGCGCAGGCTTGTTCTATTAGGCAAAGGCGAAAATTCTATTTTTTCCATTTATCAGGAATTGCAGGGAAGACCTGAGCCTGTAGAATTTTTGCCAGTTATTGCAGACATACGTGATGAAAATAGGCTCGAAAACATTTTCAAAGAATTACGTCCTGACGTGGTTTTTCATGCTGCTGCTCATAAGCATGTGCCGTTGATGGAAGCAAATGTTTGTGAGGCGGTAACTAATAATATCTTTGGTACACAAGTTATAGCTCAATTATCTTCACGCTACGGCGTCAATACATTTATTTTGGTCTCAAGCGATAAAGCTGTCAACCCAACTTCTGTTATGGGAGCTAGCAAGCGCATTGCTGAATTGATAGTGCAAGACTTAGCGTTAAAGAGTAAAACCAAATATGTAGCAGTACGTTTTGGTAATGTGTTAGCTAGTCGTGGTTCAGTAGTACCTATCTGGCGCCAACAAATAGCTAATGGGGGCCCGGTTACCGTCACTCATCCAGAAGCAACCCGGTATTTTATGTTGATACCAGAGGCGGTGCAGCTCATCTTGCAAGCAGCTACGTTGGGAGCTGGTGGCGAAATATTTGTTCTAGACATGGGCAGTCCGGTCAAAATACTTGATTTAGCTAATGACTTAATTAAATTCTCTGGACTTAGACCAGGACAAGATATTCAAATTGAGTTTACAGGGTTGCGTCCCGGTGAAAAATTATATGAAGAGTTGCTTACTGCTTCTGAAGCACTAAGCAAAACCTCTTATGAAAAAATATTGGTTGGTAAACCTGATCCATTGGAGTCAGGCTTATTAAAACAATCATTAGAGCAATTGCATGAATATTCTCAAATTGGAAACGAAATAGCTATAAGAAGTTGTCTAAATAATGCAATTGGTAGTAATCTTTTAGTAGGGAATAAGTCTTAGCAGAAGCAAAACGCATGAAAATTAGCCGCCGTGATTTTTTTGCTCATAGTTCGGGACTTTTATTTTCATTTGCTCCGTTTTTAAATATACGATCAAGTCTGTTAGATGCGCAGGTTGATTATGCTTCACGGACAGGGCTATCTAAGGGAAAGAATATTCTTGTCGTAATTCATTTAGCAGGTGGAAATGATTGGTTTAACACAGTCATTCCTTATAATGACCATACTTATTATAGTAAGCGACCTAATCTAGCTATTGATTCTAATACTGTTTTGAAGTTGAATAATGATTTTGCTTTTCATCCTGCTTTGTCTGAAATTAAGGAAATATATGACAGGAATGAAGTGGCAATTTTATTGAATCATGGTGTGTTTGAACAAGACTTATCGCATCATAAAGCAATTAAGATAATGCAGTATAGAGCTATTGATCAAAATCATACCAAGACATGGCAGGCACGCTACGCTGAACTAGGTAAGAATGAACTGGGCGATCAGAATTTTCATGCTATTAATGTAGAGCCGCTATTTTACCGAGAAGACAATGCATTGAAGGAAATTAAGTCAAGAGACAAGCTAGTTCTTTCTTCTCTCAATGCGAGCAATAACTTTGAATTTAATTTGGATGTTCATTATCAAATGGGGAATAAGTCTAGAGATCTGCAGGGACATGTAGAACATGGTTTTGAGTTTGCCTTAAAACAAACTGCTCAACTTATTGCTCGAAAGACAAGTGACACTGTTTATCACATAAGCTTAGGTGGGTTTGATACGCATATGGATCAATTAGCTCAGCATGCCTATTTGCTCAGAATGTTATCTAAAGGAGTGCATTCTTTTCAGGCCGATTTGGATAAATGTGGTTTTGGCGATAGGGTATTGACCCTTATTTGTTCAGAATTTGGGCGTAGCTATCAAGAGAACGACAGTAAAGGTACTGACCATGGTTATTTAAATCATGTGCTAGCTATCGGACGTTCTGTAAAAGGTGGGATTTATGGAAATAGATATGCACAATCTGCAAACAGTTCGCAGAGTAACTTTGCGCGCTTACAAGCGACGACCCTCTCCTGGCTGTTTTGCCCAAGCAGTGCGGTATTAGCTCAAAAAAAGAAACTATTCCATTCATTTGAAGAAGTATTTTTACCGTGTACTTTCTGAGATGTTAACTATCTTTGTTCCGTTCCATTGATAAACTTCTTTCGTATGTTTTGCGTATTTGTAATCGGGTGAGCCAAGGTTACCGGTAATTTTTATGGGGACAAATGTAGAAATGATGATCAAGCGATCTGGCTTTCCACCTTTGGCTTATTTCTCGTCGTTTTCGATTCCGGGTGGTTTAGGTTCATCGGTTGTTTTGTCGTTAGGATATTCACCGATATGCACAGCAGCAGCTCGTCCTAAATTATTGTGTAGAATAAAGAAATTAATGATGTCACTTACTTTGTGGCTGCGAACAAGTTCTTGTATTTCCTTGCTACTAGATACATCCTTGCCGTCAATCTTTTGAATGACATCACCGCGCTCAAGTCCAGCTGCTTGAGCTGGGCTGCCATCAAGTACTTGTGCTACTAAGACACCCTTTGTGCTAGCTGGTAAGCCGAGGCTTTTAGCTAATACATCGTCCATATCTTGCATAGCTAAGCCTATCCAGGGTCTCAATATTTTGCGATGATTAATAAGACTATCGATAACTGATTTAGCCACATCGATGGGAATTGAAAAACCAATACTTTGAGCATTGATTTGCATAGCCGTATTTACGCCAACAACTCCGCCGTTAAGATCGACTAAAGGACCGCCCGAATTCCCCGGATTTATGGGCGCGTCAGTCTGGATGAAGTTTATATTGCCGTTCACGTCTGTGACTGCTCTGCCCACTGCCGAAACTATGCCGAAGGTAACCGTGTGGTCGTATCCTAAAGGACTGCCAACGGCAATAACAAAATCACCAGGACGCAGAGCACTAGAGCTACCGAGAGTGGCGGAGGGAAGATTGTTTGCCTCAATTTTGACGACAGCTAAATCGGAAAAATTGTCTTCGCCCATCACTTTTGCATCAAAGACACGCTTATCCGAAAGAGTGACTTTTATTTTCGAAGCACCGTGTATAACATGCCTATTAGTAACAATATAGCCGTCCTGCTGCACAATAAAACCTGATCCAGCATTGCGTTTTTCAAAATGCGGAGCAGAAGGTGCGTTGGGAGCGTCAGGAGCAGGTTTTTTATCCTGAGGAGATTGTTGTGGACGTACTCTTTGTCCATTGAAGAAGAATTCGAAAGGTGTGCCCATAAAGGGCATCGTGGGCTGAGTGATTGTTTGATTTACTTCAATATTTACTACAGCTGGTGCGATAGCTTCAGCAAGGTCTGCTACTGTATTGGATTGAATTGGTATGCCAATAGCTTGGACGGGAGGTGTGTTGGATAAAAAAGGACTTGATACCACTGCTAGAACCAGACTTGCGAGCCATGTATTTTTCCAGTTTTGATTGCTGTGTCTAAATATCACTTTTTATCCTCCGTTTTTATTTACGGTTTTAATTACGATCTGCCCATACCAATATGTTGTGCGTTTTGAAACACTTTACCTTCAGTCAGAATGGATGGAGCGATAACAACCTCCACTTGCTGCATTTCGGTAATTGTGGCAGCCCCTAAAGTTGACATGCTAGTTTTTAAAGCGCCCGTTAAATTTTGAGTGCCGTCATCAGTATGTGCTGGACCAAGGAGAATTTGTTCTAGTGTGCCACTTGTGCCTACCTTAATTCGTGTACCTCTTGGTAATACAGGGCTTGGAGTAGCCATGCCCCAATGAAAGCCTCGCCCAGGAGCTTCTTTTGCTCTAGCTAACGGTGAACCAATCATTACTGCATCAGCGCCACAGGCAATGGCTTTACAAATATCACCGCCAACGACCATACCACCATCAGCTATGATCAAAGGCTTTTTACCAGATTGGGCAGCAAATTCTTCTCTGGCTGCTACGCAATCAGCTATAGATGTTGCCATTGGTACGCCGATACCTAACACGCTGCGTGAGGTACAAGCAGCACCGGGTCCAATACCAACTAAAATACCGGCTACACCAGTATTCATTAATGCTAAGGCGATTTCATATGTTACGCAATTGCCAACAATAACGGGTATGGAAACTTGTTTGCAAAACTTTGCTAGATCCAAATTAGGAGCGCCGCTAGCAGAGTGATGTTTGACACCAGTGACTGTAGATTGCACAACTAAAATATCGCAACCAGCTTTTACGGCAATAGGTCCATATTTTTCAGCCATAGTAGGTGTTACTGAAATGGCTACTAAAACGCCTTTGGCTTTTATTTCTTCAATACGTTTACTGATAAGCTGTTCTTTAATTGGACTTGCGTAAAGCTCTTGCATAACAGAAACAAAATTTTGATTATCACAACTGATTACTTTGCCATAGACATCGTCCGTGTTTTCATAACGAGTTTGCAGTCCTTGTATATTTAGTACAGCTAGGCCGCCTAACTTACCCATCGCGCTAGCCATTTTGGCATCCACAACGCTATCCATAGCAGAGGCAATGATTGGCATAGCGAATTTATGTTTATCAATCTGAAAGGAAATATCGCATAGTTCGAGGTCATAGGTGACTGAGCCAGGTACAAGAGCAATTTCGTCAAAGCCATAGGCTCTTCTAGTCTTCTTGCCCTTACCAATCCACATGTTATTCGATAAAGCCGACTTTTCTGACCAGGCTGTTTCACTACTATGTTCGGTTTGGCAGCCACTTACAGTTTGATTTTTTGACATACAAATTCCTAAATTTAGATAATTGGGCTTATCTTATCACCCAGTTATGCAATGAGATCTTTTAATTGGTAAAAAGATTCAATACTGCTTGCACAAAGCTGAGTAAAGGCTAATAATAAGACAGAGGCTAACTAAACTAGTATGGAATTAAATATACCTGAAGGTATTAATTATGAGTGTACCGGCTGTGGAAAGTGTTGTAGCGGTTGGTCTGTGCCTTTGACACAAGAAGATTATGAGCGCATAGCATCGATAGATTGGGGTGCGCTTAGCCCCGACTTAAAAGACAAAAAGCTGTTTAGGGCTTTGAAGACCCATGAAAAATTGAATACTCCTTACACTCATGCAATAAATCCAGAGTCGACTGGACAATGTCCTTTTCTAAAAAACAATCTTTGTTTTATCCATAGCCAATTCGGTGCTTCCGTTAAACCTGCCATTTGTCAGCTATTTCCTTATAGCTTTAATGAGACACCGGAGGGGGTATTTGCCACAGTTAGTTTTATTAGTCGGGGAGCTATTTTTAATGCTGGACGGTCCTTAATCGAGCAAAGGGAATATTTAAAGACGAAATATGCTGAGTTCCAAAAGCTTTTTCCCAATCATCATCCTAATTGGTCTCAGCTTAAGCTTTCTAGCAATGTACCTTTATCTTGGTCTGAATATTCAGAAATTGAAAAACCGCTTTTAGCTTTGATGAAAGACCCTGCTAAAAGTATTGAAGATAAATTTATGGAAGGATCGCGCTATCTTGACTCTGTGCTTCACGAGAGATTAACTAAGCAAGAAAAAGTTGATGGCAGACCAGGATGCAAAAGTACTTATGTAGGCAAGCCGAAGCAAACATATCTAAATAGATGGGACAAAATACTTTTTCTTACTCTATATAAAAAGTACTTCCCAATGGACAAGCAGCGAGCAAAAGGTTATGGGCAATTGAATCTGAATGCAGCCAGCTTTATTAAAGGGTCTTTTAACACGAGTCAATATGATAAATTAATAGTTGCAGCAGACGACTTGGCATGGTCCGGTGTAGATGATCAAGTTAAGGATCTAATTAATCGATTTTTTTATTCCCACGTTTTTGCTAAATTATATTTTGGAGCTGGCTTCGGACAACTGAGCTTGATAGCCGGATTTAATCATTTAGCTCTGACAGTAGCATTGCTTAAATTAAAAGTGCGACAAAATGCTAAGTGCCGCCTCCAATCAAAAATTAATCTGGATGATGCTGTTTCAGCGGTTGTACAGCTTGAAAAAAGTCTGGGTGAATTGAGAATTAGTCCTTACGGAGCAGCAATATTAGAGCTTTTGTTGGGTAGACAACAACGAATCGAGCGCATACTCTCATTATCTTGAAATTTGCTTGTCAAGTATAATGTCCGCTCCGTCTGGGTTTCGTGGATTAGAAGTCAGTCGTTTGTTAGCTACCTTACAAAATCGCGATTGACTTGTACCCTTGTTTTTCGTAAAGTAAACGAGTCGATTTCAAGAGGCCGCCTTTGCGGCTCAAAATCAAGGTCCCGTTACTAAATTTCTTACTGTATAGAGACCATATTTTTACCAGGAGGTTCTCAAATGAATAGTCTTTCTAAACTTACTATCGGTGCTGTAGGGATGTCCATAATGGCATCAGTTGCGCTTAGCACCCCAGCATTAGCCCAAGGTGAAGGCGCAGATGCTTTTGCTACTCAGTCTGGAGCAGGTGCTAGTTATGGCAATCCAACCGGCAATGCTCAGCAGCTCGGTACTGGTACGCAGACGGGACAAACGGGGGCCGCATTAATGAATGCTCCCATGTTACAAGGTGCAGCTTTGGGCACAATTGCTCCACAAGGGCCACAGGCTACTTTCGTCACTGGTGTTAACACTGCAGGTACTGTACGTGTAAACAACTTAGCCAACTTAGAAGCCTTGCTTAATATAATCGCTAACGGTATGGAAATCCTAGGTATTGCTTGGGGTGGTCCAACAATGATTATGGGCTTCATGCACATGGCTGCTGGAACACAAGATGCTATGAAACGTGTAATGTTTGGAGCAGCAGGTGTTACTGGTGGTTTAGCAACACCAGGTGCTATTAACTGGTTAGTTGCTTCAGCCCGTGACGCTAACTTATTCAGCTAATACAACAGGAAATAAGGCAATCACAAATGGAGGACCAAAGACTGGTCCTCCATTTAATTTGAGCATCAATTCTTAAGCTTATTTTGACCGAAAAAGATTAAATCAAAAAAAGTCTGGAATATGTATGGCGGCCAACAAATGGGCGCTTGACTTCTTTTTTGTTTCGCCTTAATCTATAACTCTTCTGGCTCACCTTTACTATACGATAGATTCGACGGTTCGCGATTAAACGCATCCGCCCAATAGTTAAAGGAAAAGCCAATAGTTTAGAGAGTCAACGGAGCTTATTCTAACAGTACAAATATTCCGTAGAAGTTTACCCCGCCAACGCCAGCCATAAAACCTCCCTCGTGGAGGTTTTTGGTTTAATAGCGTATATTTGGTACTCTAAACGGGCGTTTGAAGGACTTAAATTTTGTCTGCTGAGAAGTCATTCGTCAGAAAACCACAAACATATAATTGGCAAGGACCCTTATCTACAGCCGGTATTTGCGTGCTGGGATCTTTGTCCACTGGGCAAAGTGTGACGAGAAACCTTTACAGGGCCGGAGCACGAAAGGTTAATCTGGTTAATGTGGATTTGTCGGAAAAAGAGAGCGGTTATTCATCTTCTAATAAGAGCGAGTTTTGCCAAACGATTGATGCTGAATGGACGATTGCTAATATTGAAGGATTTGTTCAAGAGGCAGAAATTGTCATAGATACCTTGTCTGATTGGCAACAAAAGCTAACTTTGAGTGATATTTGTATGGACAGCGAAAAAGTGCTTATTCATAGTGGTATCACCGGCTTTCGTTTTCAAATCTATACGATGATACCGGGTCGTTCTGCTTGCTTGCGCTGTGCTTTGCCCGTAGCTGGCATCGATCAAGTTCCTCTTAGTCCGACTGGCCCACCGGCAATTGATGCTGTCATAGAATTAGTTGATGCCTGGCAATCACTAGAAGCAATAAAATATTTGGCTAAAATAGGTATTGTTCAAGGTAATGAGCTTTTTAAATTTGACTGTTTGAGTGGAGAATTTGAAGTGATACGGGGATTAGATGCCAAACTTGATTGTCCAGATTGTGGTCGTAAAATAGGCAGACTTAAACGCTCTTCTTGATAGGCATAGGCGCTTTATTTGAAGTGAAAGTAAGATCATGAACAAACAACAAAGAAAAATATTAGTAACGGGAGCGGCTGGTTTTATTGGTAGTCATTTGGTTGATGCACTTTTGGCTAATGGTGACTTTGTTGTGAATCTCGATAATTTTAATAATTTCTATGATCCGGATATGAAACGACACAATATAAAAGAGCATCTTTTGCATAAGGACTATAAATTGATTGAGGGTGATTTACGTGATAGAAGTAAGCTAGAGGAGGCATTCTCTTGCGGTCCGTTTGATGTTGTTGTTCATTTGGCTGCAATGGCAGGTGTACGACCTTCGATAGAAAGACCTGCCTATTACACTGATGTGAATGTAAATGGTACGCAACTTCTAATTGATGCTTCTATTAATACTAGTGTTAAACGCTTTGTTTTTGCGTCCTCTAGTTCTGTTTATGGCGGGCGCAGTGGAGAGCAATTTTTAGAAACGGATAGGGTAGATAGACCTCTGTCTCCTTATGCTGCTACTAAAGTTGCCGGTGAGCAATTGTGTTATGTGGCTCATCATACGGCTGGTTTACCGGTAATGTGTCTGAGATTTTTCAATTCTTTTGGACCAAGACAAAGACCTGATCTTGCGTTGCCGAAATTCTATCGTTTAATTGAGTCGGGCGAGCCGATAGAAGTTTACGGGGATGGTAGCACCAAAAGAGATTATACATTTGTTGAAGATACTGTATATGGTATCACTCAAAGTATGGTTGTTGATTTTTCTGGTTATGAAATTATCAACCTTGGTCGTTCACAACCAGTAAATATAATAGATATGATTCGCACAGTAGAAGCAGTGACAGGTAAAAAAGCACAGTTGGTCTATAAAGAATTGCATTGTGCTGATGTTCCATACACCTATGCCAATATTGATAAAGCCCGCAAAATACTTGGCTATAATCCGACTACTTCCTTTACTAAAGGGGTGAAAGCATTCGTAAATTGGTATGAAAATATTGCTCCTTCAAGAGCCGCAAGCTATGTATAACGAGACTATTAAAATCGATAACAAAGAAAACGACACAGCAAGATAAACAATTAGAGAAAACAAGTTAGTGTTCGAAACCAGCCGTTGCTTGGTTAATTAATTGATTTGACTGCTTTAACTATGTGTTTAGCTGAAATACCAGCTTCATCCATTAGTTCTTGCGGAGTGCCAGAGCCGACCATTTTTGTCACGGCTAATTTTATGACTTTCGGTATGCTTGTTGGTTTACTGGTTTTTGTTGTAGAACAAGACGTGTCGCCTAGACAAGCGAAGCTAGATAGAACAGCGTCTCCCAGCCCGCCTTCTGGCCAATGATCTTCTACTACAACGAGAATGCCTGTTTCAGCAGCGGCTTTGTGAACAGTTTCATTATCTAAAGGTTTAACTGAATAAGCATCAATTATTCTAATGGCGATGCCCGCTTTACTCAATTCATCGTAAGCTTTTAATGCTTCATGTACGGTGATACCAGCAGCGATGACAGTGGCTTTATCTTTGTTTGAGCTTTTTAGAGTTTTGCTGCCGCCGACCGGAAATTCGTCTTCGGCTTTATAGAGAAGCGGCAATTTTTCTCTAGTTGTGCGCATATAAACAATGTTAGGTAATTCGGCCATTGTTTTTACAAGTTTGACTGTACAAGTTGGGTCGGCAGGATAAAGCACAGTGCTATTATAAATAGAGCGCATCATAGATAAGTCTTCCAGGGCCATTTGTGAAGGACCATCTTGTCCTATAGATACGCCAGCATGTGAGCCGCATAATTTTAAATGAGCGCGAGAAATGGCGCCCATACGAATGAAGTCATAGGCTCTTGATAAAAAGGCAGCAAATGTAGACGCAAAAACTTTTTTACCGCGTGTGGATAAACCAGTGGCTACGCCGATCATACATTGCTCGGCAATAAACATTTCAAAGAAACGATCAACATATGCTTTAGCAAATTTATCGGCGTAAGTTGAATTAGATACTTCAGCGTCTACCACTATAAGTTCATCGTATACAGCTCCTAAAGCTTTGAGTGCGTCGCCATAAGCTTCGCGAGTTGAATAGGGAGTAGTGTATTGAGGACAAACAAATTTTCCGGGGGGTTTTTTTACTAGGGCAGACATTGATTCTGGCTTACTGATTTGCACAGTAACATTATTGTTGCCACCCAGTTCTTTGATTGCTTCAGCGGCTAATTCCTTATCTAGAGGCTTGCCGTGCCAGCCATCTTTATTTGCTATTTTGCTAAAGCCATGTCCTTTTTCAGTTTTAGCGACAATGAAAAATGGTGAACCGGTATTAGACATTGCTTGTTCGAACGCTTTTTCTATTTGAGCGTAGTCATGACCATTTATTTCTGCTACTTGCCAACCGAAAGATTTGGCCCTTGCGGCATAGGCTGGTGAATTCCAACCTAATTCTGTTTGTCCACGCTGACCCAGTCTATTCATGTCTAGAATAGCAATTAGATTATCAAGTTTATAATATGACGCGCATTCTAAAGCTTCCCAAACTGAGCCTTCAGCCATTTCGCTATCGCCTAAAAGAGTCCATACTTTATAAGGTATTTTGTCGATATATTTACCAGCGATGGCAATACCAACACCATCGGGTAATCCTTGTCCTAAAGAACCTGTTGCTACTTCTACCCAAGGTAAAACTTGTGGCACCGGATGCCCTTCTAAGCGGCTGCCCAATTTGCGTAAAGTCAAAAGCTCAGCATCGGTAATGGCACCAGCTGCTTTATACATGGAGTAAAGCAAAGGGGCAGCGTGCCCTTTGGAAAAAATCAGTCTGTCATTGTTAGGTGCTTGAGAATTATTGAAATCGTATTTTAAAAATTTTGCTGAAAGGACCGCTATTAGGTCAGCTGCCGACATAGAAGAAGTAGGATGACCGGAGCCAGCTTCTGTTGTCGAGCGAATGCTATCGATTCTTAGCTGTTGAGCCAATTTTTGATAGGTCTCGGTGTTCGCGTACTGTAATTCTGGCATAGTGCACCTCCGAAAAAACTACCCCCAAGGGGATTCGAACCCCTGTTACCTCCGTGAAAGGGAGGTGTCCTAGGCCTCTAGACGATGGGGGCATATTCACCGCTGTGAATGCCTCTTTATTCAATTGGAAAGACTGGTTAGTCAATCAACGGAATAGCCTTAAGCACCAGTTAGCCAGAATAACAAAACCGCTAATCTAGGTCAACACTTCATGCTACAGTGTTACTGGTATATAATAAAGAGATCGCAGCGGAGAGAGCGATTGCGGTGAGCGGTCGCGAAACGAAGCGTATACACGCGCAGCGGAGCCGAAGTATGAAGGCGACAGAGCCCGATTATGAATGCATGAGTGAAGCAAGTGCGCCGGTGAGGCGTACGCAGCAGAACGGTTAAGGATATGCGCAGAGGAGCTGTAAGCGACGGAGCGCTTAAAAAGGTTGAGATAAGCTTAAGCCATGTATCGTTATCGTACTTTTAATCAACATTTGAAAGAACATTTTGGCGAGAAAGTTTATAGAGTGCCTATAGACGCTGGCTTCACATGCCCTAATCGTGACGGTGTGCGAGCTTTTGGCGGCTGTACCTTTTGCGACGATAGAGGTTCTGGGGCGCCTACTATAGATCTTAAATTAAGCGTTCAGCAACAGTTAACCACACAAATCGCCCACATTAGAAAAAAATTCAAAGCGAAAAAATTCTTGGCTTATTTTCAAGCTTTCAGCAATACTTATGCGCCGGAGGCTGTTTTGAAAGAACTTTACGAAACTGCTTTGAATGTGCCGGATGTAGTTGGTCTTTGCATCGGTACCCGACCGGACTGTTTGCCCGACAATATTCTTGATTTGTTAGCTCAATTAAACAAAAAAACCTTTATGTGGTTAGAGGTTGGTTTGCAAAGTGTTTTTAATGAAACTCTCGAAAGAATCAATCGTGGGCATACATCAGAAGAGTTTTTTGATTGTATAAAACGGGCGCAAAAATATAATTTGAATATTGCCACTCATTTAATTTTTGGTTTGCCCGGAGAATCTAAAAATCAAATGCTTGAATCGGTAAGACAAGTTTCGTCAATTGGACTTAAAGCAATAAAAATCCACCAATTGTGTATTTACAAGGGAACGCCCTTGGAACGAGAATATAAACAAGGACAACTCTCTGTATTTGAGGAAAATGAATATATTGAGCTTGTTGGTCAGGCACTGGAGCTTTTGCCTTCTGATATGATTATTATGAGGCTATTAGCAGAAGGGCGTAAGGAAGAAATACTTGCTCCCAAATGGTGTTTCGAAAAGACCCGTTTAAACGCTGCATTAGAGCAATATCTTGATGCAAAAGATATTAGACAGGGAAGTAAATATCAAGCTTTGGTGCATAACTAGAGGGTTAGATGGATAAACTTGAAGCAATTAAAATGCTTGATCATCAAATGTCTGAATTAAAAAGGTTGCCGTACGCAACATTTGAGCGATGGCAGCAAAGAAGACACGTTGAGGTTTATGATGTGGCAAGCGCAACTGGAAAACACTATAAAATTGAAGTTCAAGCTGTTTTAGAAGATAGCAACAAGGTAAACGACAATATTAAAGTAATTGCCATGATTGATGACAGTCATTTGCACAGCCTAACTAAGAGTTTCCCAATGCTTAGACAATTTGTTATTGCTCCGAATAATTCGATAGTGTCAGAGTAAATTGTCGAAACCAGCTAATTGATAGCCTAATCGTTTAGGTCTGTTTGTGATTTTTCATCAGCATTGCGGCTCCGATGATGCCGGCGAAGTCACCTAATTCTGCTTTAACTATGTCTAGGTGCCGTCCGGGAACTGAAAGTGTGCGCAGTCTCGTTTCTTTAATAGCTACTTCAAGATAGAGTTCTACAGCCTCTATTAAACCACCGCCTAAAATAATACGTTGCGGATTATAGAAATTTATTAAAGAAGCAAGTCCTATGCCCATATATTGAGCCGCTTTGGTGATTGCGTGAATGACTAATTCGTCAGCTGATTCAACTCCATGAGCCAAGGCTTTTGAGCGAATAATGCCTTTAGATAAATCAATCTTATCGCTGATTCCCGAATCAAAGCCTTTTTCTAATCCTGCTAATATTTCTTTGGCTACGGCTGTACGCGAAGCATAAGTTTCTAGACAGCCAGAGCCACCACAACCACATTTGCGTCCATCGGGAACAACTATTGTGTGACCAATTTCGCCGGCAGTGCCTGTAGCACCTAAGTACTGCTTGCCATCACATACAATACCGGAGCCTATGCCAGTACCCACAAATATACAAACGAAAGAATCGCATTGGCGTCCAGCGCCATATTCTAATTCTCCTAGTGTACCTACTTCAACATCATTGCCTAGGCGACAAGGAACATTGTAATGTTTACTCAGAGGCTCGGTTATAGGGATTTGGCTTACACCGAGATTAGGAGCAAGCAATAACACTCCCTTCTTTCTATCTATCATGCCGGCGGAGCCTATGCCAATGCCCAAGGTGTCTTTTATATCGACATTTGTTTCGGCTAACAACTCGTCGATTGTTGATTGCAATCTTGCCTGGACATCCTTTGAATCATCCAAAACCCGCGTTTTCTTTTTTGTCGTCCCTACCAGGCGGCCAGTTTTTGTATCTACAAGCCCACAGGCAATTTTTGTGCCACCAAAATCAACACCGATAGCTAAATTATTCATTGCTCAGTCCAAATCTAACAAAAGCTCTTTAAGGAACACCATACTAAATAATGCTTTTAACTCAATTCTATTTTACTAGTCTTTATTAATTAGCAAACGCTTGATTTTCTACCGGTTTCTCTGCTGTGATGGTTGGCTCGAGATTTAGAGCTTTGTTTATTACTTCGTTTACAAGCTTCTCTTCCTCTTTTGCGTAACGGATGGCAGACTGTTCAGAGTTGCTGCCAATTAGGCCGAGAGCTTCTTTGCTTGGGAGATACGTGCAAGGCTTGTTATAAGCAGACTTGTCCTTTTTATCCATGACGAAAATGCCAAGTGCTACTGCTACTCGACGTTCCTTAGATTTGCTTTCCATATTAACTGTTGAGTCATGAATAACCATGGTGGTAGAGCCTCCGCCATCCAAGTTCATAGCGTCAATAGATCCTAATTCATGTAATATATGAGCCAAATCATATAGTGTATGGCTTCCTTCCACGGTTACTAAAAGTAAGTGGTTATTAGCGGTTACCCCGCAAGCTGTACGGGCTTTTATACTATTACTAGTCCAATTGCTGTGAAAACTTTCGGCTTTTAAATTAATACAATAATGGTTATTTTTAAGCAGAAGAGGACCGCCACTAACTGCTTGAGTTATATCGTTCCATGATTCCGGAGTCACTTGCCAACGCAGATATGTTTGATCACCCGGTTGTAGAGCTGATAGAGCACTATCTTTACTGTCACTAAGCACAATACCCCCATACGGTACTGTCATATTTCGTTTATCTGTATCCAATATTCTGCCTTGGGAATCTATAGAAACTAAACATCCATCATATTCAAGATGTACGAAACTGCCCCATCTTCTTGAGTAAGCTATAGTGTGGCAGCCACTGCGGCGGGGAGCATTGATATTATTTATCCAAAGTTTGGGTACTTGCGGATTGGAAGTGTAAAGCGTTCCCCCTAAACCTACCCTGTCTATGCGTACAAAGCCTGATTTATTAATTCCTAAAGAAACCCTGTCGTACAGGGGTCCGGCTACCCAATCTCCATCTATGATGAGGGTTCCAAGCGGAATACCTGTATTCTTGAAATAATTGGCGTTGATAGCTGCTATGGCGTGACTGGAAAATGTATGGTCTTTGACTGTCTGCAAGCGGGTTGCTCCTTGAGGAGCAACAATTGGTTTAACCAATACTGGTGCTTGAGTAGTATCGATATCTAAAATGTTCAAATGCAGAGAACCTGCCCCTCTTTTATATATAATCCCAGGCATTAATTCTTTTGTTTGCAAATTAGCAAGCAGTGTTCGAATAGAGGAGTCGTCTTTATTAATGTTGCCATTGGTGCTTGTAGTTTGTTTGTCAAAATGCCGACTTAGAGCCGTTCTACGAGACAAGTGCTTGTTTTTGCCAGTGGACAGTTTGTTATTGTGGGCATGAGAATTTGAGCGCCAGGCATTATTACGCCAATGAGCAGGTAACCTATTGGCGGCATGGTGGTGGCTGATAAAAGCAATACCGTAAGCACTTTGCTGTCCAGATGCTGCTATGAAAGCAAATAATAGACAGGTCGAAACGATCAAAAAATAATGGCTCAAAGGACTATTGGTACTAGAAAACTGGGTTTTTCCCATTATTTTAATTTCGCTCTGAGCAGTAAAATGGTTATAGTCAAAAGTGGTAAAAATCTGATCAAAGAAGGACACTATATAGCCATTTATACCCAACAATTTAACTCGTAATCGCATTCAGGATAAATGATTGGGAGAATATGTAAGCTATAGATTTAAATGCCTCCCTTAGTCCCCGAAAGTTGTTTCTATCTTCGCCAGAGTATATAGATTTGCCTTCGTTGTCTCCCTTTTTCCGCAATTAGTGTACACATGATTCTTATTAAAGAGTGTCCAAAAATTGAAATAAATGAAATGAATGGGTAAAAGCTAGGGATAGTAGCGCGGATAAGTTAGATCTTTTGGGTATGAAGAAATTGCCTTAAAATATTCTGTGGCGAAATTTGGAGAACAACCATGACTCAAAGTGTGAAGACAGCTACGCAATTACAGCAGGAATTTATACCGCCCTATCCTATGACAATTGCAGACACCGGGTTAAAAGAAGGCTTTTTAGAAGAGCTGATTATGAAAGACCTCTTTTTAGTCAATTTTGCCTTGGGTAGGGAAATAGCTGCCCGCATTCACTTACCATTTAAGGTTGTCGAAGAAATACTTGATTACTTAAAGAGGCAATTACTAGTTGAGGTAAGAGCTTCGGGTGGTTTGGCAGATTATGAATATACCCCCACTGAAAAGGGACGGGATCGAGCTCGTGCTTTCTTTGACCACAATGCTTATGTTGGGGCGTGTCCTGTGCCATGGAATCGCTATGTTGATTCGTTAAAATTTCAGACTATTAGACGTGAATTGGTGACCCCACGGGACTTAGAAGTTGCTTTCTCGGACATTATGGTCAACAGGCGTACCATAAATGCTGTTGGTCCGGCTATTAACTCCGGGCGAGGCATGTTTTTATTTGGCGAAGCTGGCAATGGAAAAACTTCTATTGCTGAGAGAATAGCTCGCAGTTTTAAGGGAAATATTTTTATCCCATATGCTGTTGAAATTGATGGACAAATAATTAGAGTTTATGACTCCCATAACCATGAACCAGTTTCAGCTGCCAATTATCCCCGTGATTATGACAATCGTTGGGTGCGCATCCAGAGACCTTGTGTAGTCGTGGGTGGTGAATTGACAATTGATATGCTTGAGTTGCAATTTGACTTTGGTACCAAGCTTTATGAAGCACCCATTCAATTAAAAGCCAATTGTGGCTTATTACTAATCGATGACTTTGGTAGACAAAGAATTGACCATAAATCACTACTCAATCGTTGGATTGTTCCTTTAGAAAAAAGAATAGACTATTTAGCGTTGCATACAGGCAAAAAGCTAGAGGTGCCATTTGAGCAATTGATTGTTTTTTCTACTAACCTCGAGCCATCTGATTTGGTGGACGAAGCCTTCTTAAGACGGATTCCATACAAGATCCATATTGCTAATCCTACTGAAAATGAATACAAATGGATATTCTTGCAATATTGTCAACGAACTGGCATGCCTTATAACGAAGAAGCTGTAAACTATTTGATTGAAGCTCAATATAAATCAGGCAAACGTATGATGCGTTGTTGTCATCCTCGCGATATAGTAGACCAGATTATCAATCTTTGTACTTTTCTACAGACCGAACCACGACTATCTCGAGAATACCTCGATTATGCATGTAATGTCTATTTCGCAGCTATGGGTGAAATAAGTTCTTCAATATAGAAATCTAGACGAACTTTTTATATAGGCTAAGATTGGCGCTGTCGATGCTAGTAAAAAAATTCAAACCACTGACCGCTGAGACTGGTGGCCAGTCTGTTCGTTTTTTAAATAGATATTATAAGCAAGATCGTTCTTTATTGCCTTATTTGTGCTTGGCCCTTTTAGCTGTCTTGTTAATTCAAGGTGGTTTGTTTTTTTATAAAAATCATTATTGCAAGGACAGAGAGGATAAATTAAGTCAGTTAATTGATATTGAGCTGGTTTCGCAAACTGATTTCAAAGACAAGAAAAATTTGCTACCTGCTTCTGTGCCAAAGCCATCTTTAGCTAAACGCACTAGTCCGGTTAAACAATCTAAGGGACAGTTATTTACGCAGCCGATTTTTGTTGTACGTGCTGGCAACAGTCAAAATAATTATAGAGATGTGACAGAAGAAGAACAACAACCATCGCAACCACAAAAGATTTCAACTAAACCAGTTGTAAGCCTTCTCGATGGCAAAGATTTGGGTATTAGCTATGTACCAATGAGTGTGCCATTTTCTGAAACGTACAAATATGTTAAAGCAAGGAGCGCTCGCGGAAAGACAGTCGGAAAATCTGATGCGGCTATGGATATGGAAGAAGTAAAGCCACCAGAGCTATTGGAGGTTAAAGAAAACGAAGGAGATAGCAGCTCAAATTATTGGCAGGATGGTGGCAGTTCTAATAAAGGTACAGGTATCTCATCTTCATTAGCCGAGTATTTGAAAGATTTGCATAAGAAGTTGAAGCATGCATGGGCTCCTCCCCCAGGCACAGTGCACCATATTAAAGCAATTTTTCGACTCGATGCAAATGGCAGTTTGGTATGGACACAACTAATTCAATCAAGCGGAAATAAAGTCGCTGACGATTCGGCTCTTGCAGCCATAAAAAAAGCATCGCCTTTTGGTGAGTTGCCCGGCGATTATTCTCATCAATATTTGGATCTTGCTTATACATTCAATTACACTACGGATGAACTAAGCGAGATTAATCGCGAAAAAGAAGATTAATGAGCATGCCCTTTTATCGTATCTTGTAAATCCTGTCCATTAGTAATTAATGCTACAATTTGGGATTTAAATTATCGAGGAGAGAGGATTTTATTTCCGACAAATTTCGCAGCAATTAAATTCCATCTTTATCATTGTGTTAAAATTCTTATACCGACTGAGTTTTGCGGGCAGCAAATTTTTACATCTATATCTGGTAAATCTTTACTGAATTCAGCTAAAGATAGTGAAGATGTTGGCTCTAAGACGGACATGAATTTATTTTGATCTGATTTATTCCTAGATAAGCTAACAATATAAGTTTTTGGCGGAGTATTATTTTCAGATGGGATAGTTAAGAGAAAGCGAGTATCTTGCGTTTCTTCATTCACGATAATGGAGGCATTTGGTTTAGAGGAAAGTGCGAATTGAAATGTCTTATCTGGATCGTATTTGCTTGATACAAGAGTGGCACCATAAAAGGACAATATTTTATTTGTTTGTGGGCTCTCATTGCCTAGGCATATAGCTTTTCTTTCAGTATTGATGGCAATTGTTGAATTAGGTAAAAGGATAATTACCGGTTGCTTTAAATTCGGTTTGTAGAAGAGGAAAATGAGGGCAATGGAAAATAGGGTAAGACTGAATAGACGATATTTGCCTTTAGCTAATGTGGCAAGGAAGAATAGCAAAAATGCATAATACAGTGCGATAGCAACGATACCGGGCTGTCCAGTACTGATCACAGCTAAATTAGAAGAGGCAAGTTTATCAGTGATATAAATAATAATTTGCAGAGGTATTGATGCCAGTAAATCCAAGAGTTGACAGAAACATGAACCGATGTGTATAGGACCCAAATCTAAGAGTCCGACAAAGGACGATATAAAGCCAATTACCGTTATTGGAGCTACTAATGGATCGACAATAAGATTGGCTGGTAAAAATAAAAAGCTAGCTTGCCAAAAATGATAAAGCTGTATTGGAAAAACAGCCATTTGGGCTAAAAGGATTACTGCCAATGAGCTAGCAAATAGATTCACTATTTTATTGTCGCTGCCGAAAGAGAAAGTTTTCGTTAGGGATTCAGCGCCTATGATTATGCCGGTGACTGCTGCATAGGATAATTGTGCTCCTAAGTCCATTATAATTGCTGGATCGGCTATTAGGTTAATGAATAAGACGATAGCAAGAGCGGCAAGACTGTGAAGTTTTCGATAGTAAAGATGAACAAGCAATAGCAATAAACAAGCAATTGCTGATCTTACAACGGAAGCAGACAAGCCAGCTAATAGAGCGTAGAAAATTACATTGGCACAAACGACAAATGTAATAAATAAACGGTGGGTAAATAACCTGCGCAAAATCCAATAAGTGATGAAGGTAACAATAGTGAGATTAAAGCCAGAGGCAGCTACAATATGCGAGAGCCCAACTTTTCTAAAAGCATTTAAAATATCTATATCTAAAGTTACTGCGCGATCTCCAAGGACCATGGAAGCAAGTAAGCTGCCTGTTTTTGTTCCTAAATAACGCAGATGCAAATTGGCAATACGCTGTCTTAACTGATTGATAAAGTCATTTGCATCTGTAAGGGCGTCGTTTTTGTGTGACTCTGCAGATTCATTGTCTGTTAGCTTTATATGATGAGCGGTGGCGCATATTTGAGAAAATATACCGTTTCGTTTAGAAGTTGTTTCTAGCCCAGATAGCCAGGGCTCTTGTTTCTGACCTATGCTTTTTAGCTGACCTTCGATCTGAACTACTTGCCCTGGCTTAAATTGGGGAGTGGGATTTTTGTTGGATGCAATAATTATCAATCGTGCTTTGCCAGTGAGCGGTTTTTGTTCGGGAAAATCAAGTCTCAACGCGCGAATTGTGCCCGTTTGGTTAGTTGCATTAGCAGATCGACTGGTGGGCGTATCTAAAAATATTGCCCTGAAAACAATGCGTTTATTGATATAGTGAGTTAAGTCATTCGGTCCAGGTCTTGTTGTGGAGTGGTCTACATATAGAAATACTAGTATCGGCATGAAAGACAAAAATAAGATTGATCTTGTTAATTTGATCACGCCTGTGCCAGACATAATCAACAGGCTGATTAAGCCGGCTGTGTATAACGGCAAGATCCAAACACAGCTAGTGTTAGCAAAGGCAGTGGCTATTAAAGATAAAATGGCAGTGGCTATGGTAAGCCACGGCATGTAAATAGGCATCTGAATTCATTCACTTGGTGACAAGTAAATAAACGTCGAACAAGCTCTTTTAGTTCAACTCTTTAACATGATAGTCCAGAGTGAATTCAATACTGCACGTGTGAATTGTTAGTATTTAAATAGTACCGGCTATGTGCTGCGGCATCTTGCCCATTATATTTGGCATTAGGTTTA
Source organism: Candidatus Melainabacteria bacterium (assembly GCA_013288645.1). GTDB lineage: Bacteria > Cyanobacteriota > Vampirovibrionia > Obscuribacterales > Obscuribacteraceae > JABDBL01. The sequence goes on along the minus strand of JABDBL010000015.1, from coordinate 22,271 downwards.
GCACTATATGGCAACTCGCAAGGTGCTGTGCGGGTAAAAACCATTTGGGCAATAGGCATACCGGCGTGTAGCTTGACCGGTCGTGTACCGACATTGACGATTTCCAGTGTAATTTTAGCGGGCGGGTCACTGAAGCCGGCATCAATAAAGCCTGCAGTGACATGTACCATTACTCCTAAACGGGCAAGAGACGATTTGCCAGTTAATTGACCAACTATATCTGCTGGCAATGAAAAGCGTTCTAAAGTAGCTCCTAAAACAAATTGACCAGGTGCAACAATAAAAGAGTCTTCAGTAATGCTTACTAATCCTCTGAGAACTGAATCTGCTTTATAAGGATCTATGACTTCTGTGCTAGGTTCGTGCCAGGAGAATTTACTATCTAGTCTTACGTCATAAGAATTGGGTTGCAAAAGTCTCATATCGTATGGATCGATAATTAGCTCTTTATTGGAAACTGCAGTTTTGATCTCAAAATCGACCAGTATTGACATCAGTTCCTCTTATATACTTAGGTTCAGGTTAGAACTATGTCCTGGGAAGGCTTTTGCTGAGGGGTTGATATAGGTTACGGCAAAATTGACAGCTGTAGCCGCTTCAGCGGCTCCCGTGGCAATTAGTTTTAGTTTGGCTGGGTGTGAACAGATGTCACCAGCCGCGTATATTCCGGGAACATTTGTTTCCATTTTTTCATTTACGCTAATGGCATTGCCTTCCATTTTCAGTCCCCAGCTTTTTAAAAAGTCTAAATTGATCACAAAACCTATATTTATTAATATGGCTTCAATAGGCAATGCTTCCTCTTTACCAGTACGATTGTCAAAAATGACCACGCCTTCAATGCGATCTTTGCCTTTTATTTCCTTCAGTTCATAAAAAGTTTTAACATCTACTTTGTTTTTAGCCATTTCCTCTACGGAAGTTTGTACGGCTCTAAACTGATCTCTTCTATGGATAAGGGTTACATGCTTGGCATAAGTCGAGAATTCATTGGCCCAATCAACGGCTGAATCTCCCCCACCTATGATTAGGACATTCTTGCCTCGGAAGAAGTCCTTATTCTTGACTGAATAAAATATGCACGTATTTTCGAAAGCTGGATTGTAATCGAGATCAAGCTTCTTGGGTACACAAGCACCCGCCCCTAAAGCGAGGAGCAAAGATTTTGTGTAATGGTCGGAAGATTTATCCGTCAATACCTGCCACACACTATCATTTTGCTGGTGTATCAGATTGATTACCTTTTCGTCCAAGCAAATGGCAGGTTTAAATAACTGAGACTGTATACCTAAGTTTTTTGCCAAATCTTTGGCCAATATTTTTGGATGTCCTGCAACGTCGTACACGTATTTTTCGGGATAGAGTGCCGTTAACTGTCCACCAAGTTCTGGCAAAACATCTATTATTTTAGTTTTTAACCCACGAAGACCTGCATAAAAACCGCCAAACAAACCGCTAGGCCCGCCACCAATAATCGTAATATCATAAACGTCCATTAAAAAAATATCTCGGTTAATGGGTAATCAAATTCGTATTTTACTAAACAAAGCGCTTTGTTTGAATGGTATTGTCGAATCTTGAAGTGCATTTATCTTATGATCATTTTTGTAAGTGAGCAGCCGGAGGCGAAATCCAATTCGGTCTAACCGGAAAAGCATCATTAATCTGAGTGTTCTTTGGTAAGTAATAAAGACCTAATTAAGTGTCAAGCTCTTATTCTGTTTCTGGTATCGCTGGTAGCACTATACTAGAGTCGAATGCGTAATACCAGAGATTTAGGGGCTTTGCAATTAGCGGTTGACTATAGTTCTTAGAGATGTGGTACTACCGTTTTGAACGGGGACACTATAGCTAGTGTATAAAGACTTGATATCAGGCGGGGTTGAATTGGTTTGGTGAGGAGAATTGGTTCTTGTTGGATTTGAAAGAATTGGCTCAGCGACAGCAGAGGGAGAAAGTGGAAATTGTGGATTTGCTGGTGATCCGAAACGCTGATCAAAGTCTTGGTCAACATAAGTTTCTGGGGCAGAAATCGCTTCTCCGGCATTTACTTTAGTTAGGTTGGGTGATTTGTTTTGGGATTTTTTGTTGGGCAGGTCACTGCTCGGCGGGGTATTGCTAACTGGCTGAGGGCTAGGAACGTATATGGATCCAAATTCTGCAGATGTTTTGAGAGGGAAAGCATTTTTTATCGATGCCACGATTGATTTGTCTTGATTTGCGGTTGGTGCAGCAGCAGCATTCATGCCGATGGATTGACGTAATAGTGGTTCATGATGTCTGAGCCAGTAAACGATGTATAACCAGCCGGCAAAAGCAATGAAGAGTATGGCGAATCTAATGCCATTATTTATTCTCAAACCTTCGGTTAGATGCTCTAACTTGTAAATATCTGAGTAGCTACCCAAAGGGTTGTAATTGTCTCCGACTGCGTAGTGGAAAAGATTGCCACCCTCGCCGTGATAACCACCATTGCCTCCGCTACTTCCTGAAAAATGGCTCAACGATAACCCCTGCTTCTTGTAAAGCAACTACTTGCAAGCACTATGGTAAGGCTTGCAGAGGGGCATGAAAAGCCCGGAGCACCGTTATATATGTTAATTTATTTTAAGAGATGTAAATTTGGTTGTCTTTTTAACCGATACAACTAGTCAATTTCAATGCCTTCTATTCTCACTAATCTGTCTTTGAGGCTATCTACCAATTTTGGTAGCTCAAAAACTAAAGGCAGTTTTTCTTCAATTGTAGAAATATGTTTGGTTAATTCGATTGATTTTTCCATCAAACGGATAAGTATTTGCTGGGTAGCTACTAATTGTCTTTGGTTTTCAATCAATTGACCAGCCATACGAGCGTTTTCAACTCGCTGATCAACGCTAAAAGCAATTAATTCAGTCAGCCGTCCTAAGAGCTTTTCTAATTGCTCTTGATTTGGCAAGGCACCAGATGCAGTGAGTGAGGTAGTCTCAATTGTTTCATTAAAGATTTGCTCAAATCCATCGAGCCCGAGTCCGCCTCCGACGGGGGATACGTTTTTCATAGCTTCAGGCACAGTAATTTACCTCCAAAAGGATATTGAGCTCATTTTCAATAGTACATATGCGGATACATTTAAAACAAAAGGCCTCCACTGATGGTGGCGACCTTAGAATTATAACTAAAGATTTGCTTAAATCAATAGGGTGCAAAAAAATATGCGGACTATTTTCTTGCAGCCATAGGTATGGTGGCATCATTACGTAAATACATTTCGAGTTCTTCTACGTGAGTAGACTCTTCTACTACCACTTGTTCAAGCATCAGGCGTAGTGGCGTATTGTCCTTTACTAGATCTAATTGTTTTTCGTAAAGGCTTAGATGATGTTTTTCTGATTCCAGGTTTTCTTTGAGCATGTCAATAATAGATTGCTCACCCGGCTCATAAATTTCTTGAATTTTTACTGATGGGTGTCCACCAAGAGCAGTAATTTTTTCACCAAGTTTGATGGCATGTTGCATCGAATCGACCGCCATTTTTCTAAACATGGTGACTAAAGGTGCCCGAATGGGTCCTGAGACGATAAAGGAGTGGTGCAAGTAACGAACGATTGAAGTCATTTCGTGCTCAAGATCTAAATTTAGAGCAGTAAGTACTTTTTCTTTATCCATAATAAACCTCTGAGCTTAATTTGCCATTTTAAAGCCCATTATAGCCAATGGTTGGGTGAAAAAGCGCATATGTACACTAGAAGGTTGAGCTGCTTATGCTGTCATGGAATAGCTGCCATCTTCTAATAGATATTGTTGTTTCTTCAAGCGAGCCAAAATAGTTTCGCAATGACGACACTTATCATGAGGTTGCCATAACTTATGTTTGGCTGAGTTATTTTCCATCTCCTGGCGCTCTAATGTTTGCATGTCTTCTAAATTTTTTACGATTTCTGCCCAATGCAATCGATAGATAGATTCCTCAGGTTTAGCAATTAAAGGCGAATAGTCTTGCAGTCCCACCCGTTCATACCTGATGGAAAGTTTTTTATACGGCCAACGCGTTTTCAATTTTTCAGCTAGGTATTTTTTTACTAACACTTCTGTACTGGGCCAAGCAGGGTCAAAATTTTTCAATGGTTGCAGAGTAAAGTCAACGAATTCCAATCTTTGCTCGTTCTGAAACCATAGAATGAGATCGAAAGTGTCTTCAATATAGACTTTTACATTAGGTACACGCGCTCTAACATTTAGTGCTACACCGACAACCCTGCTACCAGATGGACGATAAGGTTTAGCTAAATAACGCAATAAGCTTTTATAGACATATAAAAATGCTTTGGTCACGGCTTCTTTGTCTGAAGCACTGCCTAGCTGATCAGCAGGCCAATACTGACCCATATACTTTTGCAATTGACTAACGGTAGTAATTTTGCCTTTATTGATTTGCGATAAGGCTCTTAATAAAAACTGTTTGCAAATAAAGGATAGACTTTCAGTCTCTATATTATTTTGTAGAAAAGCCAATAAATATGCTTGCTTACAGGCGCGAAAAGTATCAATCATTGTGGGTGTATACAAAGTTTTATGCATTGTTGTCCTTCTTTCTGACTTCCTGTTTTGTTCCGATTATTATGTTTGTCCGGCCAGAAGCCAAGTTCAAACAAGCTGTTAAGGGTCGGCACTTAACAAGCCTAGAGCTGAAAACTATTTTAGGGTGGATACCCTACTTTTGTATGTCATACTAATATATAGTATCATAAGTTCTATCGTCAAATGAAATTTGTACGGAAATCTGGCAGACTGATAAAGTTCGCTATAAATATAATGATATGTTCAGCCTCAAAGAAAGCATTACTTTCCAGCAAGTACTAACCGTTGCCGAGTTAACTAGTCAGATACGTCTGACTTTGGAAGACGAGTTTATTGATATCCATGTAGTTGGAGAAATCAGTAATGCCAAAATTTATCCATCTGGACATTGGTATTTTTCGCTGAAAGATAAAGAAGCAACTTTACCTTGCGTATCTTTTAAAAATTCCAATCAATTTATAAAGTTTCGCCTGGAAGATGGGCTTATGGTTGTTGCCCATGGTCGATTGAGTGTTTATCCGCCACGTGGTGCTTATCAAATGATGGTCACGGCTTTAGAGCCAGTAGGTGTTGGAGATTGGCAATTAGCCTTTGAGCAACTTAAGACTAAATTAGATGGAGAAGGGTTATTTGCGCTTGAACGCAAACGTCCAATACCACTTATGCCAAAAAGAATTGGAGTGGTTACAAGTCAAGCTGGAGCAGCCATTCAAGATATTTTAAGTGCTTTAGGCCGGCGCAATAGCGCTGTTAGTATTTTGATTTCTCCCTGCCGAGTGCAGGGTGAAGGTAGTGAACAAGAAATCGCCCAAGCGATCGAAAACCTGGCTGAATTTTCTGATATAGAAGTAATTTTGGTTGCGCGCGGAGGCGGATCAATTGAAGATCTATGGGCTTTTAACACCGAGACGGTAGCACGAGCGGTGGCTAATTCAAAGGTCCCGGTTATATCTGGAGTAGGACATGAAACAGATGTCACTATATGTGATTTCGTAGCCGATATGCGTGCACCTACACCTACCGCTGCTGCTGAAATGGTGGCACGAGGAAGGGGAGAGTTATTAGAGAAGTGGTTGGCTTTAAGAAATCGACTGGGAAAAGATATAAGAGAGAAATTGCTTACTGTCAAGCACCGGCTAGTGAAAGCGAGCCCGGCTCGATTTTTAACCACCTACCAGCATCGTTTACAAAATAACCGATTGCAAATAGTCAATTTGCAAGATCGAATGTTTACCACAATTGAGAGAATACTATCTTTTAACCGCTTTAAATTACAACGAAATTTAGAAAAGGTGCAAAATCTTGGACCCATAAATGTTTTAAAGCGCGGATTTTCAATTGTACGAAAATCGAACAATGAAGTTGTTAGACAAGCAAGCCAGTGCAAAACAGGTGAAATTTTAGAAGTTTTGCTGACCGAAGGTAAATTAACTGTGAAAGTCGAAAATTCAACAGCCAGCTGGAAAGTAGAAGATAAACAAAAAGAGCAAAGTGAAGTCTATGGAAATGAGGATTAAGACGAAATTTAGTGAAGCGAAGGGCGCTGGGGAAGCGGCCGGAGCGAGAACGTCTATACGCGCGTTGAGCCGAGCAGCGCGCAGTGGGTCGCAAGGCATATGAGTTATGCCGAGCGTATGCCACTGAAACCAAAACATAAGAAGGCGAGGCAGCGCATATGTTAAGAATGGGAATGAAGTTCAGCGTAACGAACGGCGCTGGGGAAGCGGCGGTAGTGTAGCGTTAATACGCGCGTTGAGCCGAGCAGCGCGCAGTGGGTCGCAAGGCATATGAGTTTTGCCGAGCGTATGCCACTGAAACCAAAACATAAGAAGGCGAGGCAGCGCATATGAGATATGTATATAAGGATTCAGTTTATAAAAACAAGGAGAATCAATGAGTAAGAGTACGGAAAGTAAGAGTACAGATTTTGCCGCTAGTTTAACTGAGTTAGAAAAGGTGGTGGCAGAATTAGATAGCGATGTGCCGATTGAAAAAGCGCTAGTTTTATTTGAGCGCGGCATGCAATTGAGTAATGCATGCGAAAAATTCTTAACTGCTGCCGAACAAAAGGTAGAGATATTGAAGCGCTCTTCAAACGGTACAGTAAGTATTGAAACGTTCAGTCTCAACATTGATGATGTGGAAGTCTCAGAAAAAGAATAGAAATGCTAAAAATAGGTATTAAATACGACATAGACCGTAAATACAAGCAATGCCTGCATCTGAGCGGCCTTTTCAATGCCGACAACTTTGTCCCAATCAGGATAATCAGCATGACGATAGCATTGTATAAAACCTATTGGTTGATGATTTAATTCGGCAATATAAACGCTGGTCAGTGCATATTTTGCCAGTCGCCCTTGATATTTTTCTTTAACTAAGTCAATATCAGCAGGTTCGTCCCACCAAGGTGCAACATGCGGTGCATTAATCCAATCTACCAGCAAAGGAAAATCGTCCTTGACTAAAGGACGCAGCCTCAATTTTGGTGCGGTATGAGATTGAGAATAATCAGTCGACACTGATCTGTTTTATTCTTCAGTTACTGTCACTGTAAATTCAGTATGGGCATCAGCTGAGAATTTGATTGTTGCTTTATAAGTACCGAGCGCGTTAATATCTCCATTGGTCTTAATGAGACGCTTATCAATCTCTTCTTTTAATTGTTTTTCTAACACTTCAGCAATTTCTTTATTAGTTACTTTGCCGTAAAGCTTACCTTCTTCGCCGGCTTTAGCTGAAATTTTTATGCCACCCAAAGTTTTGACTTTTTCAACCAATGCTATGTCTGCTTCATGTAGTTTTTCTGCTTTTTTACGCAAAATCTCTACTTCTTCTTCTCGTTTCTTTAGGGCGCCAGGAGTGGCCTGCATAGCAAGTTTACGCGGCTCGAGGAAATTTCGAAAATAACCAGGGGCTGTTTCAACTACGTCCCCTGCTTTACCAAGTTTAACTACATTTTCGCGCAAAATGACTTTCATAATTCCTCTACAAAAACTCTTATACAAAATATTAGACGCAGCTAAATCAGATTAGCTTCCGTGTACGAAAGTTCTCAATTTACCACGTTTGGTAGTATTTTTCGCGAAACATGCCCTGAGCGCCGTTTGGATCGCTTAAAAAACCCAATTTTTCATAGAATTGTTGAGTACCCTGATCGGCATAAAGAGTGATTAGTGGGATATTGTACTTATCTAACTCCCTTAATACTTCTTTCACAACCAGCCTGCCAAGACCTCGTCTTTGGTGTGACGAACGTACAACTACATCCCAAACAGTGGCATTAAAGACCTTATCCCCAGTGGCACGTGCAAAGGCAATTAGGCGGCCTGCTTCCCAGACAGAGATTACAACTAAACTATTTTCCAAGGCTAATGAAATTAAATCGGCCTCTCGTCGTGCCCAGCCGACAGACTCACAAATGTCCTGCACCGCTGCTGCAGCTACATTTTTATCATATTTCACATCTAACCCAAGCAAGATTTGGCTGTTAAACACTGCCATTCTTGATTTGCGCTCGAGATGTCTTAAATTCATTGTTTTTTCAATACACTTATTGATTCAACATGATAAGTTTGAGGAAACAGATCGACTGGAATAATCTTCTCAACTTTATACCCAGAATTATATTTAAGACAACCATTATTTATTTCAGCATCAGAGTCCTTCTGATTTGATAAATTAGGCGCTTTTGGAGATAAGATCAAGCGCAAGTCGCGCGCCAATGAAACGGGGTTGCAGCTTACATAAAGGATAAGTTCGGGCTGCAATTTCATAATTGCTTCTATTACTTCCGGACTTAGTCCTTGCCGCGGGGGATCAAGCACTATTATATGTATAGAGGTCTCGTTTTTTAATATTCTAGGTAAATAGTCTTCTACTTTGTTTAACTGGAATTGAACATTTCCAATATTATTGAGTTTTTGATTGGTTTGACCGTCTTTAACGGCTTGCGAATTACTCTCAATAGCTATTACTTTGGAAACAAAGGGAGCTAGCCATAAAGCGATAGTGCCGACACCAGCATAAGCATCTAACAATGTGATGTTCTGGCTTCTAGAGTAAGTAGCAGATTTATCTGCAAGAAAAATTTTTACTTCTTGCGCCATAAGCTCTAGCAATTTTATTGCTTGGTCAGTATTAACTTGAAAAAAACTATCTGGTGAAAGCTGAAAACGGAGTCCCTTTTGCAATATTTCTGGCAAGTCTTGCTTATCTGTAGACAAAGTTTCTTCAATATAACCTTGTCCAGCTATACATATAGTCTCTTCACCTAAAATGCGATTACCTTTTTTATCGTTGTAGTTGACGCAGAAGCCTTTTATTTGAGGGAATTGTTCCATCAGTTCGGGAGCAAATCTCTTAAAATAACCAGGCAGTTTGGCTGATTTGCAATTTAGCACTAAAGTAACAAGGACAGAATCATGAATTTTGTTTATGCGCATGTGTATATGACGCAGAAGGCCTAGTCCTGTTTTTTCATCGTAAGCAGTGATGCTGTATTGTTCGGCTAATAATTTTATTTGTGCTAACACATCATCTAGTAAATTGGGTTGAATAGGGCAATGCTTTATATTAACCAAGTTGTGGGAATTGGTTTCAAAATAGCCAGCTAGTATACGCTTAGAATCTTTTGGATTGCGCACCGGTAATTGAACTTTATTGCGATAACCTAATTGTTCAGCCGATCCTACAGTTGGTAATAAGACCTGGCTTAAAGCATTGCCTATTTCCTCTCCAGCGATATGGCGCAAAGATTGCTCAATTAGCTCTCTTTTATGAGTAAGCTGAGCTTCATAATTTAGGTGCATCCATTGGCAGCCACCACACACTTTGAAGAGTTTGCAATCTGGCTCGACACGTTCTTTGCTGGGTTCAAGCACCTTTACCAATTGTCCTTTAGCAAAAGATCGGCGATAGTCATAGATTTCAACCAGTAAAGTGTCACCTGGTGCTGCTTTATTGATAAAAACCGGCACAGCAAAATCTTTGCTTACCCCTTCGCCTCCGGGGGCAAGAGAAGCAATTTTTAATTCCACCTGTTTTCCTTTGCTGAGCATAAACCCTGCTTTAGCTTCGTGAATTAGAGGGCAAACCGGCATAATTTATGTGCCAATTGCTCTAATTTGTTCTTCCCTACCGCTTGCCTCACGCCCTCAGCTTGTTCAATTGTATTATAATAGCTGGAATGTCTCAACCTTTGCACATTATTCATGTTTCTGACATCCATTTTGGTTCAGGGGAAATACACGGTCCGCTGAATCCGGGTACTGGATTGAATGTACGTTTTGAAGATTTTGTTGCTGCTTTAGATAAAGTGGTGGATTATGCCATCGATATTGAGGCAGATGTCTTTTTGTTTTCGGGCGATGCTTATAAAACTGCTAACCCAGAACCGATTTATCAAAAGATGTTTGCTACTAGACTTAAACGTTTATCAGATAGTGGTATCAAAACTATTTTGTTAGTGGGTAATCATGATCAAATTATGCGATCCACAAATAGTCATGCAATGTCTGTTTTCCAAAGTTTGTCTGTGCCTGGCGTAATCACAATCGATAAGCCGGTATTTGCGACAATCGAAACGAAGCGAGGGAAATTTCAATTAATTGGGATACCACATGTTACCCGTCATCAATTAGTTACTTTAGAAAAATATGCCAATTTTACTGCAGCAGAAATTGATAGACTTTTGATTGAACAAGTAAGCGCAATTTTAACTGGTTATCATCAAGAATTGGATCCAACTTTGCCTACAATATCAACTGCCCATATGACTTTGGACAGAGCATTAGCTGGTATTGAACAAGAATTACTTGTTGGTTATACGCTTACTTTTCCTACTGACATATTTGTCAACGATAAAGTTGATTATGTAGCTTTGGGGCATGTACACAAGTATCAAATAATTCGAGATGCTAAACCTGCAATTGTTTATGCTGGTAGTCTGGAACGGGTCGATTTTGGTGAAGAGAAAGAAGACAAAGGCTTTGTGCACGTAGAATTATCTCGCGGTAATACGAAATATTCTTTTCGTTCAATCAATCCTAGACCATTTGTTACACTAGATCTAAATCTAACTAATGCTAGTGATCCAACTGAAGCAGTTTTAGATGCCATTGCGAAATCACTTATTCCTGGTTGTGTTTTACGCATACGCTATAAAATAAAGCAAGAAAAATTAGCTGAACTTGATGAAAAAGCTATTCGCCAAGCTGCCTCAAGTGCTCTTACGGTACGACTTTTACCCCCGGAAATTGAAATGAGCGAAAACAGAACACGTATGCCTCAATTAAATGAAAACATAGCTGCTTCTCCAATGGCCGCTTTAGAAACTTATCTGGCGGAAGTGGCGCCAGACCGAAAAGAAGTTTTAATTGCGCGTGCGCAAACAATTATGGAAGAACTAAGACAAGAATTACACAATGAAGACTGTAATGGCCACTGATATTAGAGCGCAAGAGCAAGTGATCGTTGACTCAAAGCGTGATTTGTTTGGAGATCTGAGAACAGTCTGTCTACTTGCTCTTTGTATTACTGTTTTGAATATGCTTTGGTTCTCGTGTGATTATCACTTTCCAACGCAAGATGAAGCTGAGCATATTATGAACAGCATAGTTGGTAAAGACTTACTTAGACATTTTCATCCCTGGAGTCATCATTGGTGGTATCAAGTGCTAACCATAAATTGTTTCTATCCACCGACTGCTTATATGGTGAATGGATTTTTTATGCTCATTTTAGGGCAATCTCGTTTAACTGACCAACTATCTTTGACTTTCTTTTTATGCATGGCTATATCTTCTATTTATGGCATTGTGCGTTTATTGAACGGCAGTTGCCTGGCTGCAGCACTTAGTGCTTGTTGTTTGGTTCTTTATCCACTAATTAATCAACTAAGCCATGGTTTCTTCTTGGATCTGCCTGAAGTAGCAATGACTGCTTTATCTTTGATGACTTTGTTATGGTGGCGGAGTTCTCGTGTACCTAAGTGGAAGCGTACTATATTAACGGCTTTTGTTCTAGGAATATCTTGCCTGACTAAACAATTGGTTGCCGCTTATCTTCTCCCAATTGGTTTATATTATCTGATTACTGACATAAGAATTGGACTGAAATATGAACCATTTAAAACACAATGGATTTTGCATACGTTGTGTATTGGTTTAATTACAGTGCTTATTGGTCTGCCATTCATGGTTATTAATTACCAATATAGCCGCGACTTAACTCATTCCCTTGTGCAGGATATTACTTTAAAGCATATTCATGTTTCATACATAGATAAAATATATGCATACTGGCAAATAATGCCGCAACAAACGTCTATCTTGTTATTAATCATATTTTTCTTGGCTTTGGTTTTTCTTTCACGCCAGCAACATTTTCGTCTTTGGCCAATTGGTTTGTCAGCACTAGGTGGGTTTTTGCTTACTTGCACTTTGCCGGGCTTTCATCAGTCCGCCCGTTACTTGGCGCCATTTTTAATTGTCACCGCCATTTACACGGGTTTTTTGCTGGCAAAATTCTTTCTTTCGCCAATTCGCTGGCAACGACTCTCTGTAATAGGAATAACTATAGCTGCAACGATCAATTGTATAGTTTATAATTTTGTACCATATCCTTGGGATTGCCCACAATTACGGAGGCTACTTCCTCTCTTTGATCATCGAGGTCACCCTAGTCCTTCAGTTGATTGGGGGTATTCTTTCGTAATTGAAACGATAAAGAATGTTGATAGAAACTCGCCTGTTTATTTGAATATTTTGACTAACCTAGATACATTGCATGAGCATGCTTTTGAATTGCTTTTAAAAGAAGAAGGCAATACTTCAATTAAACCAACTAGTGCACGGTACTTTACCATTGTTGGCGACAAGGTGCATTTTACCCCTAGCACCGCTCTTTATTCTCAGTGGTATTTATGGAAAACAGGTGCAGTTGGTTATAAGTTTTTTGATAAAGAATCGCAAATCAATTTCAATCAGCTGGTAGAATTTGTTAGATATAGTGGCAATTTCAAATTAGTAGCTCAGAAAGGACTTCCCGATGGTAGCCAACTTATGCTTTACAGACGAAAATAAAATCCTGATCGTTCATTATAATGATTTTGCTGCTTACTGAGCTATCATTTTAATTGTTAAAGCTTACTGTTATGGGGTCAGATCTTTCACTAACGGGCGTACCTGATTGATCTAGACAAAGAGCACTTAATTGATAATAGGCTGGTGATATAAAAGTATTGCTAGAAATGTGCAGACGTCCTTTAACTGACGGATGCACTATTGTCGTCATAATAGCGTTCTTGGTTTCTTTTTCTGGCAGTCCGTCGAGAAAATAATTTGGTTTTGAAATTTCAATTTGGATGGCTTTGCAATTTCTTATTGTACCTGCATCAAAGTCTACCCAGGCACCATCTTTTCCTATTGCATAAACACCAAGATTGTTTACAGGGGCATTGGCAATGTTTATTTTTGGGATTAGTTCCTTAGCCGATATTAGCCGCATGTTGTTTATTTCGATGGATTGTCCGGGCATAAATTCTAATTGTAATTGAGTGATATTGCCTTGTGTGAACCAACGCCAATGATCCGAAAGGCGTATTCGGATATTTGTTGTGGAAGAAGCATTGCAGCCTACTGTGTGCACGGGGTGCTTATAATCGCACCAATTTAGAGTTCTTTCTCCTTTCCAAAATATAAAAATTGGTTCTTTGGGCAATAATGCTTTTAATGTAAACTCAATAAAATCGTATTGGTAAGGATCTAAATTTGATGCTGCGTTTAGTAGTCCATAATCATCTGTTAATACTTGATGAGCTTTTCCTTCTTTGACCCACATGGTGGACGTAAGAGAGGCAATAAGTATATCGTTTTTTTTGAATATCATTGGACGACTTAAAGGCAGGCCAGTCAATACCTGATTAGAGGGCATTGGCAGTTGATCAAATGTCAGCGTATTTTCGTTCCAAACAAATAGTCCAACAATGCTAGGATCCGATAAGACTTCTTTGAACCTTTGTGTATTTATTAATTCGGTAAAACCATAGAAGAGTGGTTCGAAAGTAATAAATTTTGTGCCATAGTCCATCTCACAAAAAGGCGGTGACATCATTACATTGAAAGTGGGTCCGTTATATATTATATGTGCCCCCTCTTTTTCTGATGGCAAACCCAGAAGTACCAGCTTTTTTCCTGGATCCGTTAATTTAGCTAATTTTTGACCGGCAAGTAAACAAGCCTCTGTTTGCTTGCCGGCGTGTACCCAAGGAATATTATTTTTCTGGGTGATATTGATGCTTACGAGTACAAGTATACCTGTTGTCACCACAGCTAGTATCTCAATAATGCGCAGTTCGGCTTGGAGCATGGTTTTGGAAGTATTTGTAGATATATGGGAGTTGTTGGAGGGAGCTGTTATTAGCAGTGGCACAATAATTGCTAATGGAATGGTAAGAAAAAAGAAAAATCTGGCGCCTTCAAGACTATTTCCTAATGCCCATACCTGATAGAGCGGTACGATGGTGGTAAGTACCCATAAGATCATTAGCCCAAGCCAATTTGAAGGCCATTTACTGCTTAATAGCTTTATGAATATCAGTGTGGCTAGAATGATATATGATATTGATAGTATTGTTTTATAATCACTTGCCGCTCCGAAAACTTCTAAATTAAGCGGAAATATTATTTTAAATATGGTATCAAGAGTGGTCCATCGTTTAACTAAGTTGGACATTAATCCAGCCCCAATACTTCCAGTATAGCCTCCGGTAAACGTACCCAAAGCTAGAAAACGGATCAAGAAATAAATAATGGTGCTGAACCAAAGCGGCAGACTTACTATAAAGGCTAAACGAAGACGCTCTTGTATTGAATATCGATCTGCATTGTGGGTAAGGGCTGAGGTAGCCTCTGGCTGCTGATTAAAGATGTGGGGTAAAAAAAAGCTTAGCCCTGCTAAGATTAAGGGTAAACCGATTGCCGTTTCTTTAGAGAGCACGGCTATCCAGAATGATACGATGCCGACAAGCAATAATTTGTTGTTTTTGGTATTACTTTTGCTGACAAAGCAATAGAGAGCTAAGAGATAAAAGAATGCACTAATGATATTGTCTCGCCCGCTCACAAATGAAATGGATTCGCAATGCAATGGACTACTAGCAAATAATGCTGCACTAAGAAATGAAAACAATAGAGAGCGGTTATTGCCCCAATACCTAGTTAGTTTTCTAAGTAGCAAATAGAGCATTATGGCAGTACCAATCAAAAACAGAATATTGGTGAGAAAATAGCCAAATGCGTTAGTATGCCATATTAAATAATCAAAGATAAACGAGAGCAGTAAACATGGTCGATAGATTTGCATTACTGGAATTTGCATGTAAGCTCCAGTAAAGTTTGAAATTAGTTCACTTAAATTGCCTTTGCATATACCTGCCACATAACAAATTTGCCCGAAATCATCTGCTACGAAATAACTTCCTAGCGTTCTGCCAAAGCAAATGAAAACAATACACGTCAAAACACATGCAGGTAAGAAATACGTAGCAAGTACATACGTTCTTGCATTTAATTCAGGCATTTTCTTATATCCATAAGTTGTTTCATCCCATGCAACTTATTATGTCTCGTCATAATAACAAATGGCTTAGGGCAACTCTAGATGGGTTGCTCAAAACAAGTTCCAAAGTCCTAGTAGTATTGCATGGCGCGGTTGTCAATTATATTTCTAGAAAATGTGGCCTAGAGATTAATTTTCTGGTGATTCTTCGCCTTGGAAATACAGGCGATCGACGGTGGCGGCTATGATTTGCTGAATGAGTGTGTAGAAAACAATCGGTAAAAGTATGGCGGGGTGATCAGACAATGTTGCCGTGGCAAAAACAAGTCCTGTGCCGTTATTATTCATACCCAGTCCGAACATGAGTGCCGCCATATCAGATTTATTTGTTTTAAATAACTTACTAATAATCCAACCGGAAGCAAAAGCAAGGCTGCACATCAAAGTAGTAATTATCAAAATAAATACAAGATAATCAATATCCAATTTGCTTAATGCATCCGGTAAAGAGCTGGCAGCGTTTGCGTAGTTAAGAATAATCAGAACAGTGAAATTTATGAGTTTTAAAATAGGTTTGAAACCAGCAATTTTTCTTTCGCCGCTGACAAAGTGAAGAACGACACCGAGCAAAGAAGGTAGCACGACGGTGAGGCACATAAAAATATTGGTTCCTTCGCGAGCTAGTTCTTG
Source organism: Candidatus Melainabacteria bacterium (assembly GCA_013288645.1). Lineage (GTDB taxonomy): Bacteria > Cyanobacteriota > Vampirovibrionia > Obscuribacterales > Obscuribacteraceae > JABDBL01. Next base: position 6,461 of record JABDBL010000015.1, on the reverse strand, counting down.
AAGATCTTCAGAATAGTCCCCAGTAGTCATAAAACTGAATGCATGAAAAATGGCTGGGGCAGTAAGGGGACTAGCAAGAGTGGAAAGTAATATCAGCCCGAGACTTAAAGATAGATTACCATTAGCATTTTGAGACCAGGCTGTAGACGAGCCGGCAATCGGCATTGCTACAATCAGGGCTAAGCCAGTCAACAGATTTTGCAGTTCATCCTGATTGTGCCAGAGTCCTAAAGACGCCCGTAATATGAATATCAGCAGCAGAGGAACTAAACTATTGGCTAAAAAACCGATTATTGCTAATTGAGGCTGGGAAAAAAGTTGTTTAACTTCTTGTATTTTAATCCCCAGCCCCGCATTAAGCAGCAAAAGCGCCAGCATTAATAACGAAGGAGTAATATTAAGGCTATTTGTTGAGGAAAGGGTTATATGGGTAATAGAAAGATTTCTTAGGAAGAGTCCTGGACTTGGTGCTATAGCGGCTAAAGCATAAGCAAATAAAAGAAACCACAAAAAATTCTTATGAATGAGATAAACGATAGTATGAATTGTTTTCATGTCCTGATTTTGTTAAAGCTACTGTGCTTTCCTAGTAGAAATCTTTTTATAAGCCATAGAATAAGCAGAGCAGTAAATGTCACGACAAAAAATAAGAATCCCAATATCACCGTTATTGGCTGATAGGCAAATCTTACAATATGTTTGCCTGGCGGGATAAGAACAGCACGAAAGAGATAGTCTGCACAAAATATTTTTGATTCTTTATCATCTATATAGACTTTCCAGCCAGGATAGTAAATATCTGATGCTATAAGGAGGGAAGGATTTTTTGCAGTAACCATTAAAGAAAAATCTGTAGCGCTTATGAAAGTAGAATAGTTATTGTCTACCTTTCTTATAGTGCTAGATTTATCAAATGCTGTTGAGGATAAATTATTGCTGTCTGTGCATAGTTTATTTGCTGAATTATTGAATTTTATATGGTGGCAAAGTTGTTCAAATTGGCCCTTTTGTGAGCTTTCTAACACAGCAACATCTTGCAGTTCACTAGTATGAGTTTTTAGATAGGCAAGAGCTGTTTGTTTGTTTTTAACCCAATTAATTTTGCTAACAAAGAAATATCTATTGAAAGCAGTTTTATCCTGATATTCAAGTATGCTGCCATGTTGAGAAATCAGTCTGAAACGATCATTGTTGATTTTGGTAAAACGCTGCGATTCATTTGAAGTAGCAAGTAACCAGGAATTATTTTTGCGCAGTTTTCCAAATGGTATGTGTTCAGGATGAAGGATACTACAATCTTTATCTCGCATCAAACTAAGTGAAGCAGACCAGTGCTTTATCCCTTTTGGTACAAAACCGGAGGAAAGCACCTCTTGCACACCTAATGAGGTAAAGATAGATTGAGGTTCAATGTATGAAACGGACTGATTATGTTCGTCTTCAATAATGAGTGAAAGATGGTAACCTTCTGCTGTCTGAGAAAGCGGAATTACTGTAGCGAGAAAGAATAGAGAATTAGTTTTGCTGTCATATAAAAGACGGATATTTTTTAAGCTTAGTAAGTTAGCGTAATTAATTTGTGCGGTTAGGTTTGCATCTGTATTAATATTGGCACTGCTAGATGTTGCCAGTTCATTTTCTGGTGAATCGCTAATAATGGCACCGTCCAAAATTGGCTGTTCGGAGAGAATTCTACCGACACCGGCGATTTTGAGTAAAGGACTTATAATGGGAGAAAAGATTGGTGGATAATAGTCGCCACCACACACTTTAGTAAAGTCCAAAAATCTTTTAGGGGAAATAGGACTTAGGGCTTGTATTAAAGGTAATCTATAAATGAGGTTAGTATTTGGTTTTAGTAAGTGAGTACCAACACTTAGAAATCTATCGGGTCCGCCGATGGCGGTATTAAATGCACTATTAAAGGGCAAGTTTTTTGGATATTGAAAAGCCGGTCTGATAATTAAAGATTTAGAAGATATCGCTGCCAGGCTAAAAAAGCCCAGCAATAAAAAACATAATACAGCCAGAATTTTCCTTTTGGGTGGTTTATTATTTGCAGAAATCAAAATTAGCAAAGCAATAGCTGCGCAGGAAAAGTTAAATAGCCACACTTTCCAATTAAATTTGGATGGTTCGAAGGTTGGATCGTATTGAAGTACGAGATTATTGTGATGCCAGGGAAAATAAATGAGTGGTACTAGGGCTAATATCAAACTGCTAACTATGAGCGCTTGTACTCTTTTTGATTTTAGAGAAAGAGTATTAGCAAAGCATTTGTTAATTAAATAACTGCAACCCAAACCACTAACAATAGAAATAAGAAGACAATATTCAGGCAGCCAGTAAGTAGCATATGGCATAGATAACGGTGGTATTCTGAATAAAAATTCGAATAGAAAGGGTCTTGTTGCACAAATTAAGCTGACAATAAGACAAATAATCAAAGGTTGTGCAAATCGTTTTAAGCTTTTTTCAAAATATAAACAAGACAATACTCCCCACCATGAAAGTGTACCGAAGAATAAGCTTGCAGAAGGTTGAAATGGAAATAAATAGTTGGCTAATAGCCCTTGCCATGACAATCCGGCTGAGGCTACAGTTTTCAATTTATATGAATCACAATTGCAGAGATATTCCAGAAAGGGAATGAACATGGGCGCACTTAGTCCAAATGCTATTATGCCTGATAGAAAAATGCGATATACAACTGAGCAAAGTACAGATAGAAGGGAATGCTGTGAATCCTTGCTATGAACGGCAATCAAGAAGGTCAATAGAGTGGCAAATAATATTGTAGTAAAAGCAATTTCTGGATGACTGGATAAAACATTAAAAGCTGCCGCCATTCCCGCTAATGCAATATTAGTAAAGGAGCCCTTCTTTGCCATTCGACAAAAATACAGAAATACAAATGGAGGAAAGCATATACCTACTCCCAGAAGTTCAATTTGCCATTGCAACCAGGGACAAAAAGCGAACAAAAGAGCTGCCATTAAAGCGCCGACAAAGTTTAATTCAAGCTCCCTACATAAAAAATAAGTAGAGATAGCCCCAAAAGCAAGCTGAATAATAAGAATAATATCCCAAGTATGCATACCGGGAAATAGAGTAAAGATAGAAAAGAAAGGCGAAAATACAAATACTTGCGGATCAGCTAAAAATGGCATGCCAAATCCGTTCCATTGATTCCAGAGTGGTAGTCCATGACACCAATATTCGGTAGCAAGAAATCTATAAGGAATGGATAATTGGACAAGAGAAGAATCCATACCAAAGCTTTGCCCACTTCTCAATGAATATAGTAGAGAATCCCAATGTGCAACCAAGAAAAGCTTAGATATGGGCTGAGCGAGAAATATTGTTTTGCTAAAACGCAGTAAGAGAACACAGACAATGGCAGTAACACTGAACCAGTCCTTTTGTCTGTCGGATAACCGGGTTGCCCAGTCCATTATTCTGCTCGTAATTTCGATATTAATCGACTTGGTTAATTTAAGAGATTTGATCTGTACTTTGCTCGGCTGTATAGTCTAATTTATTAGAAAAAATGAGCGTTGACTGTGGGTTGGCATCAAATTCATGAGCTGAATTTTTTTCTTGATAAGTTGGTTGTTCGTTGATTTTTCTATCGGCTAGCGCAAATGAGCGGCCAGCAATTTTAGAAACTATATAAACCGGGCGGCCTTTAATTTCATCGAACATTCTAGCAACGTATAGACTGACGATACCAAGCAAGATAAAGTTAATTCCTGACAAAAAGACAAAACCGGTCATTGCCCATGCAAACCGAGATAAATGGTGACTAGAAATTAATGGCCATAAAATCGGTATTGCTACAGCGCTTAAGATAGTCAATATACCGATTACTGCTATGGCATAAAGCGGAGCATAGCTAAAACAAAGTATGCCATCTAAAGCTAGTGTGATTAATTTACTTAAGGTATAACTACTTTTGCCATGCTGTCTCGCCTGACGATCAATAGAAATTGTAGTTTGTTTAAAGCCGAGCCAGGGTAATAGTCCACGGATATAGCGGGTACGTTCGGGTAGTTGACGAAGAGCCTGTGCTACGCGACGATCGATCAATCTAAATTCGCCAGTATCTTTAGGTATATTGATTGCTGCCAATAAAGCCATTGCTCGGTAGAACAAATATGCTGTAAGTCGTTTTAACAGTCTGTCTTTTCTTGAAGACCGTTTAACATAAATAACCTCAAAACCATCCTGCCAAAGGCGCACCATTTCCGGTATCAACTCTGGCGGGTCTTGTAAATCAGAATCCATGTTTACTATGGCCTCTCCAGCAGCAAAATCTATGCCAGCTGAAATAGCTGCTTGCTGACCAAAATTTCTTGAGAGATCAACTAATTTTATATGGTCATACTGCTGACAAAGTTGATTAAGAGAGTTGCTAGTTTCTTCCTGACTGCCATCGTTAACAAAAACGACTTCATAAGACATATGTAGAAGAGTAAGGACTTTTTCTAATCGCTCAATTAGAGTTTGCAAATTGTAAGCACTTTCATTGTAGACAGCTACGACTACGGAAAGTATTGGTTTGTTCATAATTTTTTGTCGGTAATTACTATTGGGAAGCGGCAGAGCTTATTTAATCGAATCTTCGTTTAAAGAGGTATCTCGTTTTGTTCTTAGCTAGTTATTTTATCCTAAGCGAAGACTTGTTCATCATCCTAGATTCCAAGAAGGCGAGCAAGCTGTAAATCATAAATTGCTATTAATACAATGTATTTATATCTATTTTATGCCAGCTACTGACGATTATGTTCTTTATTCATATTATGCTCTCTGTGACAAAATAGAAATTATTCTAAAATCTTGTATATAAGCATTAGACATATTTCTTTATTTGCCATTATGCCTAGGAGTTTCATTTAGGTATGTGAGGAGCAAATAAGGCGACAAGAAGAGACAATCCATGCAGATTTATGATTATGGAGATAAGCACTAGGGCTACCATTAAAATAGAAATTTTTTCGCGTGTGCCAATAATTACAAGAGGAAATAGTAAGGGCAATAGATCAAAAAGATATCGTGCACCAAATTGCATCCAGCCTGTTCCCATCAAACAAAGAATGGGACAGGCTACTAGCAGGGCAGAGAGCCAAAACATGGCTATTAATAAGTCCTTCTTAACTGCCTTCAGTGATAAGAAGGCGTAAAGCAAAACTGGAGACTGGTAAAAAAGACTATAGCCTTCAGTCCAGTAGTTTATACCATCTGGTTCTTTGAATAGAGTCTGGGACTGAAAGACAGGCAGCCTTAAAAGAGTATAGTAAATATTATGCCAGAGATAATGAATACTAAAATAGCCATATTTTTGATAGTCATTCTGAAATCTTGGCCACATGTTGTGATGAGAGATGCCGGTATCAAAAATAGAACCAAAGCGCATCCAGTTATACCAGGCAGAAAAACTGAATACCAATACTATTGGAGCAAAGAGAATAAATAGATTGAGCAGTTTTTGCTTCCGTCTTTCTAAAATTTTTTGCCAGTCTGGATTAATAGTGGTGTCGCATATAGCAATATAGATAAAAAGTGGTGCTGCTAAAATTAAATGCATGCGCGATAAAATTGCTAATGCCCAGAAAGCTCCCGTAGTGAGAAGCTTTGTATTCCCCGGTTTTAGAGCTAGGGCTATCAAAATAGCAAAGAACATCATCATTGCCGCTGCTAATTGAGCCATATACCAATGTGAGCCAATGATCGAAAAAATAAGATTCGATGTACCAAAAGCTAAAAATGCCGTGAGCAATATCTTATAGACAAGTGAGCTGGATAATCCATTTCTTTTATCGATTGCTTCAATTGTGCACCAACCCGCAAATATGCTTAGTGCAACAAAGAATATGCTAAACCATTTGTCTCCTACATAAACTCCGTGGATTAAAACAGCGGGCATTAAAAGAAAGGCACAAAGCGGTGGCCAAAAAGCATATACTTTATTATGAAAAAAACTGAGATCATGATAGGTAGGCACAGCACCAAGCTCTAGTTTGCCATGCAAAAAAGATTGAGCAAGATAGACAAACATATTGTCACTCTTCGCGGAGCCAAATAATGAATAATGAGCTTTCAATAAGAAAAGACTTAAGATGAAGAACACCACAGCTGCTGCGATCAGGGACGGTTTGCAACGATTTATAATAGCCATATTCACAATGATTAAGTTACTTAAATGCTCAAAAAATGAATAATTTCCAGATGTCAATCTTATTTCTGGTTCCGTAAGGTTCAAACTTGTCTATTATAGAGGTGCTGGTGCATGTTTTGTTTCATCTAACAGATCTAATCTCGATAAGCCGCAAGAAATCTCTCATGTTAGGACGTGTTATGAGTACAGTCAATGTTTTAATTTATGCAGAAGATCCAGGGGCAGCCAATTATGTTGCTTATCTTCCTGCCCACTTGCTTGCCAATAATATTAACGCTCTTCT
>JABDBL010000014.1:59372-60285 GCA_013288645.1 Candidatus Melainabacteria bacterium | reverse complement strand
CTTTTAACCTGGCGTCCGATATTATACACTGCAGAATTATTACTGAAGAACATTCTTACATTGAACGCATTGACTGGTCAGGAATGTTTGAATTTTACCTCTTAATGCGTTGCTATTATTTGTTCGTCCTGTTCGGGTATCTAAGTTTTTACGGCCTGGTATTGGCAATATCTAATTGGCGAAGTCGGCGAATAGGAAATACATGACAAATAGCAGCAGAATGCAAGCGACTGATCCCAGCATTGCTAATCAGGCATTGGTGCCCATTGCAAAGCCATCAACGGACAGCGTACTAGCGCTGCGACAAAAAGGTTCTAGCAATGTGATACTGAAAGCGATATCGGATCTTACAGCTGTTCCTTACAGGGCGATAGAAGTTGATGATAAACTGACCTTTCTGAAACAATATGGCGGTAGTTCACTTGCCTATTCGTCTTTGCAAGCAGGACTTGATTATTACCTCTTGCCCGACAATGGTTATATAGCTTATTCTCTAATTGGCGACGCGGTACCTCTTTGTCTGGCTGACCCAATATGCTCTATCACCAACACTCAAGAGTTGCTCAAAAACTTTTTAACTAGTTATAAACAGCCAATGTTTTTCCACGTTTCGAAAAATGTGGCCCAGGTCCTCAGTCAGATCGGCTTTTCAATAAACGAAGTGGGTACCGAAACTATTATTGACTTACAACGGTTCAATCTTAAAGGTACAAAAAAAGAATTTCTGCGCCATCAGGTGAATCTGGGCAAGAGAGAAGGGCTCGTTATAAAAGAGCAATCTTATTCAAAGATAGGAGAAAATATTCTAGAAACTATATCGGAAAAATGGCTGCAAAAGAAAGTTGTGTATAGCCATGAGCTTTCATTTATTGTCAAGTTCTTGAAATGAGGTATAGATTAACGGCTGAATATA
>JABDBL010000014.1:0-59362 GCA_013288645.1 Candidatus Melainabacteria bacterium | reverse complement strand
CGCAAGTTTGTTGCCTATAAAGATGATTGCGCTATCGCATTTTGCATCTTCGATCCTATTTATAGAAATGGTCAGATAATTGGTTACCTGGCAAATCATCTTAGAAATTCAGGCACCAGTCATTATAGTATGCAGGATTGTATTACTCTGGACGCAATGCGTATTTTTAAAGAAGAAGGTAAAGAAATTCTTTCACTTGGATTTTCTCCTTTCCACAAAGTGAACGACTCAGGCGAATTTAGACATAGTCGATTGCTTACAAGAATTTTTCAGTTTGCCTATGAACATGCCAATTATGTCTTTGAATTCAAGGCATTGGCATTTCATAAAAATCGTTATCGCCCGGGCTTGGAGGGGTGTGAAGAATCGAAAGTCTATTGCGCTTACAAAGACCCTATGCGCTTCGACTTATTAATCAGTATTTTTAAACTGATGGGTATTGATATAATTGAACAAACGATAAGCAGGCTGATCGGTCGCTGAGCATATGAAACAGATTACTAGACACGCAAGCTCTACATTCTTCGTTGCCATGCTGATGGTAAGTTTATTTACCAATCTATTTTATGCCGGGCAAGCCAATAACATATCAAATAAACAATCTCTGCTCGCTATTAAATTGCAAGAGGAAAAACCGATATCAGCACGTTCAAAAGTCGTACTTCACGGAGAAGTGGACATTCTGAGTTACGCTTACAAAGAAGCCGGCCTAACATTATCGTCAAGTACTCTACCTGCCGCAGTTAAAAACGTACTTGTCGGCTCCCCAGCTTATTATGCTGATATAAGGACCAATGATAAAATTGTGTCTGCTAGCTTTAAAGAAAATAGATTGTGCATTTCAGTTAACAGAGCAGGTACGCCTTATTACACAGAAATTCGCCTAGCGTCAGAAAACAGCAATCCTTCTGCTTCTGTCAATAGTTCACTAGTGGGTTTAAATCCTCAAACAAAAGGACCAATGATCGCCGTCGGTTTCCGCTTCTACTTTTATAATCATAAAGTAAATTATGTTGATCCCAATAGTGATTTATATGGCAAAGTAAATGTCGGCGATACTTATGTAGAAACGAGTGATAGTCTTATGGTACAAAATGACAGCCAAAATAACGGACTAATGGCTTATCCTACATTTCTACAAAACGGCGTCTTACGTTGTTATCCATGTCGAAGAAAACCCATTGACTCATTTGTCTCAGATATGGCGCAAAGATTCCGGACAGCCCCTGGAGCCATCTATTCGCCCTAAATTAACTTTACAGCTAAATCAAAGAAGATAGCATGTTTCATCTGAATTTGTTTGGACATCAAGCTTCCATGACTTTTCATTCCACGTTATGATATCCTAATTTTTTCAAGTCATTGACCGTAATAATTTTCACTTAAGAGGTTTAGGTTTATTGTCCTCTGACCTTTCGCTAGCAAACATTGACCGTGTTACTTCCTCCACGACCTCGTTAGCACGACGCTCACCTTTTGGTGCATGACTATGAGCCTTGTGGCCTTTAATTTCTGAACCACGCTGACGATTACCATTTTTGTCAGCGTTTGCATTATCATTGTATTCTGATTGGCTAGGTACATGTTTTTCCAGCTCTTTATAAGCCTTATGAATCAAACCAGCCACTACTGAATAGCTCAATCCTAAACGACTAGCTATTTCTGGCAAGGCCATCATATCTTCGTCAACACTACTATATTCAGCCGTTAATCTATACCTCATTTCAAGAACTTGACGATAATTATCAGGAAGATTTATTACAAGGGGACGGAACTGTTTCTTTTGTTCAGCTATTTGTTGAGCTTTTTCTTCGGCTTTGTTTTGCGCTCTTTGTTGAGCCCTTTGTTTAGCTCTTTGCTCTGCTTCCGTTCTTCGTTGGACTTTTAATTCAGCCTTTTGTTTAGCTTGTTCTCTAGCCTTCTCACTCGCTTTTTCCCGAACCTTTTGTATTCGTTCATTTCGTTGATGTACGTTGATTATTTTTTTGTCAATTTCGACTTCCATTTCTCCACTCAAATACTTAGCTAGTTTTTCAGTCGCCTTTGATACCAAGTTTCGCGCATTACCATAACTTGTGTTTAACTTTGCAGCAATTTCTGGATATGCCATTGGAACACTATTATCGCCCATACCATAAAGCATTTCTAAGATCTGGCGTTCTCTCTCAGGAAGCATTTGCATAACTATAAGCATCTGCTCAATTTGCTCAGCTTTTGCTATTGCTTCTTCCTCCATTTCCACCTCGCTCATCGGATCATTAGATACTACAAGTTCATTTAAGTCGTTAACATTTGGATCAAAAAGTCTCGTTCCTGTTACTTCGTGGGAATGTTGAGCTTTGATTCTTCGTAGTTTATCAAATATCAGGTTTCTAATTGCTGCACCTGTGTAACCATCAAAAGAACTACCATTCGTCAAACTCAGCCTCAAGTCAAAGTTACTCTGAATTCTGTTCTCTAGCAGTTTTTTAACGCCCTCTTGAATGGCATCTTCAATCAATTCTTGGCGCAAAAAGCTTGTGGCATCTCGACTATCATCTCCCTTTATACTCTCCGCCACTCTAGTAGCTATGCGTGTAATCCGTGCTAGATTGCCAGACCATAGCAATTCGATTGCCTTATTGCTCAATTCAGCGTTTGTATAACTTTCTTTGCAAATTAAGGCTAATAGAATTTTCTGTCTTAAATCGTATTGTGCTGCTTTATCAAAATCGCTGGAGCTTTTGTCGTCACCGGCAGCTCGACCAGTCCAACTATGAAGATTATCGAGAATGTGGAAATCTCCTTGCTTAACTATAATCCTGCTTAAACTTTCAATAAATGCCATTTGTTGATCAACTATTTCATTGCTAACTCTGAACTCTTTGGCATTATCTGCTTGATCAGATTGCGATTTTTCATTCAAGGCATTAAATCTTCGCCTTTGAATATTTACATTAATTGCTATTGCTCTCAACTGCGCGATCCAATATTCTGCTGCCTTGTCCATATCATTGAGACTGTCCAAATATGTATCTAAATTTTGTTCAGACACATCAACAACATTGCTATAATCAGCACTTGCGTCTGCCGACCGAGCTAAATCAATTGCACTTGCCGGCATAGCCCGATCTGCCTGGACAAGCCGATTATTGCGTCCACGTTCTACACGCATGGGATGATCCATACTGACTTTCTCAGGAGACTGTTTTCTAGATGAGTGGTGTTCAGAAGACCTCGATTTTCTCTCTCTAGCTCCCGACTGCAAAGGCAATCCCGTTCTTGCTTTAGTCCTTACTTTGGAGCCAACTGCTTCAGTCTTCGTAAGCTCTGGAGTAGAGACTATGCGACGAACAGATTTTTTTGCTGTGCGTAACTCATCTGCGTTTGGCATTTTGACCGTCTGGCTTTCTGCTCTTTCGTTTTTGGCTCGCTTTAAAGGTGCTGGCTCATCTGTGTTCTGTCTGCCCGTGCGCTGTACCTGTGCCATTTTCACAACGGTGTTCTTGGCCATAATTTTCGCAGCTCTTTCTTCGAGAATTCTATTCTTGAAACTCCTATAGCGTCGTCTTTCAGTTGGATCGTTAGCAATATTGAGTTCATCTAAAACATAGTTGACTTTATGGTTAGCTATAAGAGCAGCTATTCGAGTAATAGTTTCGCTTTGTATTTTTCTTTCAGGCGAAGCTTTTAGCTTTAATATAAGTCTCAGTGCTTCGTTCTCTACAACAAACCTTTGCGCGACTTTAGCAGCACGTTCACCAGCTTCCCTAGCATCCACTTCGTGCAAATAACTTTCGTAAATTTTATGCTCTTCGCTCACTTTTATCCGTAAACGTTTCAGAGATTTATCGACTATATCTAATAGCAATTGACGAGCAGTATCGCTATGCTGTGTTTCCCATTCTTTTACTGTTTCATCTCTATATGCCTGCACCCTGGAATCCAAGAGGTGTTGTATTGATTTTGGAATCTTTGTTCTGCCAAAAAGTTTCTTTATAATTTCCTTTCCTTCTCTTTGTGAATCTGTGTATATAGAGTCTAAAAGTTCGGAAGATGCTCCAGAATTATCTTCGAGTTTATTCAAAATATCTTGTAATTCCCTCAAAGCAAACTGGTTAGATTCAATTCGTGGTTGCACTTTTTTCCACTTGCGGTAGACCTCAAAAAATCGCGTTGCCGTTTCTTTCTCTTGCTCATTTAGTGGCTTATCCCGACGGATTTCGTATATTTTTTGAATCCAATCTTTCAACGGCTTATCAGACTTACTGTCGATAGCAAAGGCCTTGGCATAGTCTTTTATAACTGCGTAGATCGCCCTGCTATCAAGGTCTTCTTTAATATTTTCTTCGATCAAATGAGCTAAAATAAGAGATTTACGCTGATGATGCTTATTTTCATGAGTTATTGCTTTTACGACAACATCTGTTTTTCCGAATTGAAACATACTAGGATTTAAAACAAGCTTTACATCATCCACGTAGGATGCGCCGTGAGTTTTCTTAGGCAAGTTAGCGTCAAAGTCTACTGTTTGAGCTGGATATTCATTCTCATTTTTACAGATAGCTTCATTCAATAAATGTTCAATTCCTTCAGCGTATCTATCAATATTTTGTTCGAGTGATTCATATTCAGCCATTATATCCGATTCAGTTGTCCGCTGACGATATCTTGCATAATCTTGCATTAAATCGTCTCTGCCAGCTAACTTTGTTCGCATTACCTCGGGATTACGCAGATCGGCGCGGCTAATTGTTACATAGCGATTGTCCCCACTATGAAGCTTCTCCTCTAACTGCTCACGGAAATCGGATGCGTCATCATCCAGTTTAGCAGCCAATGTATCACGACGCTCCACTTTAGCAGCTAATTGTCCAATACACAGAGCGTTTACAAAAGCTACTAGTTCTTGAGCAATATATTCAGGGCTAGTTCCTTCACTCCAATCTAATTTGGTCGGCGCTTCATAGCGAGCCGGACGGCCACTAGTATCATTTGCATCCCTTTCCCGACTTCGCCGTAAAGGTTTCTGCTCGTCTCCATATCGCTTTTTAGCCGACATTTTAACGCGGTCAGTTTTCTCATCTCCACCAATGCGTTCATCGTCATCATTTGTTTTAGATTCAGATTGATTGGTCGGCTCATTTTTTCTTTCACCGACAACTCTCGAATCTTGCTCTTGAGCAGTGGCTAACTCAGATGCATTGGCTACTTTGCTTTCACCTTGTTGTTCTGACGGGTTGGCTATGTCATATCTTATCCCGCCTTCAGGTCCGCTAGTTGTTGAAGAATCTATTTGAGGTGGTGCGCTAACCCTGTCACCTTTTTGATATGGCTCAAACACTTCGCGCTTCAATGTTTCATAAAGCTGTTCAGCATCTTCTAAAATTTCTGCTCTGCTCTCTGAACGAGGAGCGGTACGAGCGCTAAGTAATTCTTTGTAACTTAATCCGGCTGCCTCTCCGGTCAAAGAGAATTTATAAAGACCTCTTAGTTCCGCAAACACTTCTGTAAAGCAGAGAAAGTAGGCTGATGGATTTTCAGAATGGTCAATATACTCACGAGCCAAAAGCTTATTTTCATATTGTTTATAAACTTGTTCGAGCTCTTGAGCTAATTGGGAGTCTGACTGTTTTCTGAGCCACGCTTCGTATGCTTCGATGACTAGTTTTTGACGCGCTTGAGGCAGATTATTAAAATACCCCGTTTGAACCGCATGTCCACCCTCATGCCAGCCAGTCATTTCTACTGCTTTCTTAGGCATACCAGGATATAAATTCATAAGTATAGACTCGCCACATTGGCCACCAGAACTTGTTTCTGCCCGATTTATAACATGAGCATCAACTCCTCTAGGCGTATCTGATAATGATTCAAGAGAATTGACGACGGTGTCATATGCAATACCATCGAACAAAGGGCCAGGATAAACAACCACACCATCATGCGCGTCGCGATCGAACTCTTCTACAAAGACCGCCATATCATTAGCTGGATGAGATGGATCAGCAAAGTGGAAGGGCTCGTGGTCAGGTTTCACTTTAGATGAAAGATAATTACCGAGAAGATCAAGATCGATACCTCCTGCCCGACCTTTATTAGTTGGGGCAATCTTATCCTGCTCAGCTGAATATGCAATCCTTAGACTATTATGTTCTTTTTGTAAATGGAAAATTCTTGCTTCAATCCCCGCTAATCTCATTTCTTCACCAATTGCTCGCAAGTCGGCTAATACTTGTTGCAATTCTGCACCCAGGGGTTTGATATTGTTAGTTTGATAAGTACCCATGGAAGAAATGTCTACAGCATAGCCAAGCGCAAATTGTTGTTCCTTAATTTTGGCACTGGGAAAATAAAAGTCAATTCCTTCTTCTAGATTTCGTCTACGTTCTTCAAGCTTTTGTATTCTTTCGCGCCAGGGTTCATATAGAGAAGTGATTCTGCTACTGATTAAGTTCATTTGTGCTCGGAGCTTCTCTTGTATTGCTTGCCTAACCTTTTCTATTTCAGCTTCAGGCTTAACTCTGCTAGATTGACTTTCAGCCAACGTCGCTTCACCAGACGCTTTTGCTCTTTGCAGATCAATTCGTCTACTTCTTAATTCACCAATTTCTTTCTTTAACTTTTCTCTTTCGTCTGTAAAGCCTTTTTCAACATTCTCTTCTCTTAGATCAATTTTGTCCTCATGTTCCAATTGAGCTTGCACTGAAGCACTCGGTGCAACGACCGGTGAGCTCGCTGCTTTAGCTTGTACTAGAGACTGTCGCGCTTCCCTCCATTCATTTTGATTCAATGAAATACGCATCGCTTCTTCCTGCGTTAGTCCTGTCGGTACAGCAAGATTTTTAGGATCCTGACTAAGATATTTGCCATAAACATTAGCCATTGCCTCTTGCAAGGATTCTGTCAGGATAAGATAAATGCTCTCTACTATTCTTGGATCAGTTTCCCCTCTTACCAATTTCTGGGCCAATGCCAATATTACCTGACTGTCAATTCTCCTGATGCCATCTTCCTCGATTATGTATCGCTCGTTATTAAAAACATCAGGTATCAGCGAGCCCATTCGCATGTTAATAGAGCGATCGGCTGACGAGTTCAAAAATGATGCAAATCCTTGTTGTTCCAGTTTTACAATTGCAATGTCTTTCGTTATCGTCGCAGCCTCTCTGGCTGCTTTATCACCCGCAGCCTTGCCGATTGCTAATAAATTTATAGTTGCATCAGGTGCAAAGATTGAAAGTCCGGACTGGTATTTTGATGGCGTATCTCGACTGACTGGTTTGAAATTAGCGTCTCTGCCTTCAGTGGTTGGTGGTGGTGGAGGCGGTTCGCTCTCAGATCCATCTCCATCAGTACCGTCTTTTTTCCGAAGAACCAGTAAAATACTTGTTGAACCAGGATAATCTGGCTTTTCCTCAATTAAATCGAATTTGCTCACTAGATATTCATTAATTTCCTTTGGATGTGCTTGATAGACCCAAGGGACAAGAATAAAATCTCCCCCCACTTTAAGAACTCTCAATACCTGGTCGATCGCTTGTTTTGCATACTTGGGCGTCAATTGTCCAAAATAAAATGGATCATGATATGTAGCTACAACAAGATCTTGACTGGAGCTGCGAATAGGAAGGAGGAAAGTATCACCTTGGACACGCAATATATTGTCACTTTCGGAACCATGCGCAGAATATTTTCTTTGTGCCTCAAGAGAAGAACGAGAATAATCAACAGCAGTGTAAATTGCGCTTTCATGCAAATTCTCGGGAATAGTATTAGAACTATGAGGTCCCAGTTCCAAAACACTTATTCCTGATAGCTGGCCATAGTCGTTTCTAATAGTGTATCTCAAATAGGCATGCTCACTAAGATTGTAGTGAGCTAAAGACTCTTCCTTTGTCTCATTGTCAAATTTAAATGAATTACTGTCTTCCAAAGTTTCTGAAGATTTCCCTGGCGTCCAAAAAGTATTGACTAATTCAGGATCCAATAAATTGTTAGGAAATTCCTTTGCCTCATGAGCGATTCTCCAAGGCACAAAAATCCACTCCTCGTCCACTGTAGTACCATCGCTGGACAACGACGCTAGCTCAGTATCAGGAATATCGACATAAAATACCTTACCATTTTGCCCAATTCGCCTTTGCTCTTCTGCTAAGTTCCTGCTCATTTCAAACTCATCAAATTCTTTCTTGTATCGGCTACTTAATTCGTGATATCGACCTCTCAATTCGGGCGACAAATCTTCACCTTTTTCTAAACGCTCTCTAAGTTGGTCACACTCAGTGTTTTCTTCATTGCTCAGCGGAATACAATTATACCCGCCGTCAATTCCAGCCGGTATTCCCGAATAGAAACGAGTGTGTCCCTCTGGAATTGGCAAAAGAATTGCCTCTAATTCATGAGAACCTTCATTAGGCTTAAAACCAGCATTGCCACCATCAGCACCACCAGAGGTCGGGGGGCTGAGGGTAGCATCGTCAGAACTGATTCTGGCGATTGCGCCCGGATCTATAACAACCAAAGTGCCATCGAGCAGTCTGCCCAAATTCTGTTTGTCTGGGTCAATAAGCCTCCATTTAATTCTTTCCAAAGCTTTAGCCATGGCGTCTAAGTCTGCATCTGTAATATTGCTGGTATCAGCATAAGGCAATTCCTCGACCAAAATAGAGCCATATTGGGTTGTCTTAGTCGGCTGAAGCAGAAGGGGACAGTCGGGATGACGCGGTTCTCCTCTTACAGTTTGTATTGAATAAACTTCTCCACTAGGGGCACGTAAAATAAGCCTAAAAAAGCCACAACCAATTACTTCCGATCCCTCTGGTATTGAATCAAGTACGGCATCTTTATGAGGATTAGCTTCAAGGCGTTGCAAGTGACTTGAATAGGCATAAACATTCACAATTTTAGTACTTCTACCATTTAGAGCTTCTTTATAACTTTTTAGAGAGTCCCACATTTTCTCTGATTTTGGTGTGGATAGGCTATCAACCATATCGGTGTCAGCAGGGCGTTCAGTTTCTATTGCATTTTCTCGCCCAAGTCCTTCGACACTCGTAACCGAATTGAACCATTGCGTCGCTATGCTGAAGATTTGACCTGGATTTTCAGACCTCTCTTCGACCCTTTGGTCTGGAGTAACTCCAGATTCATATGTATTACCATTTCGATCAGCAAACATAGCAACAGTCAGTTCCAAAACACTACCGTCACTAAGCAAAAACGATCGATTAGAGGTAGCTAGCCCGGCAGTTGTTTGCCCAATAGAAGTTGTATTTGGTCTGTTTTGAAAAGCGATAGCGACTCCCTCAGCCGAACTGGCCGTATTGGGGCCTAACAGCACCACTACCCGTGCAGCATTGCATCTCTCCATTAAATTACTATCAGGTCTTTCGAGATTTTCCTGTACAAATTCTTGACCATCTTTATCACGAAATCCAATATTTCCTTCACGACAGAACCAAGCTTCTCGGCTTTCTCTCGAATCAAAATATCCAATGTCTCCATCGCCAAAGAATGGACTTAAGCCAGCGAGCATCGGCCACATATTACCTCCCCCATTTTCTCGCAGATCAATAATCCACCCAGAAGGATTAAGCGAGGCTAAGTCACTAAGACAACGCTGAATGGCCAAGCTAAACTGTTGCACACTAGTTTCGTCCGCACCAACAAAACCAGGTATTGTCACCACTGCCACTGGCTGACCTTCCTGTTCCAGTAAATATCCGGTGGGCTGGCTGTCATCTCTCCTAGCCTCGGTTGATTCAATTGGCACATGTACAAAACTGTGCTTATCTCCCAACTGTTTAAATATTTTGGGCAATGCCGTGTGCGGGTCTTCGCCCTGCGCCAAGACCTCGTCAATCAAACCATCCAGGTCAACGCTGGCTCGGTAAAGTGAATGCTGCTTTATTATTCCAAGTGCATCTTGCAGAACTTTCCTTTTCTGATTATTTTCAACTGTCTGATTTTCTTGCGGAACTGCTATTGGTGTCCGTTCGGAAGCATTTTCAGCACTATTGCTACTATTAGCTTTGTTCTCTAACGCCTGCCGTTGTTCGTGTACCACATGCGCAACAGTTGATTCCTTATCAGTATTAGCATCATTATCTAATGATTTCATCATTACTGGTCTTATTTGTTCTGTTGAACTACTTCTATCCGAACGGGTTCTATCGGTTGGTGGTCTAAATCCTTCACCTCTATCATATGGTTCGAACACCTGATCTTTTAGAAATTCATATAATGAGCCAGCATTACTCATGGCTTTTTCTCTACCCGGATCATCATCACCCGTAAAAGCATGAAGCAGTCCAGCATAACTCATTTTTCTGCCAGCACTTGTTTTTGAGTATTCGTACAAAGCTCGCATTTCTGCAAACATTTCAGATAAGCTATATTCATATAATTCTATCTTGCCCTTACCAGAGAACGCAAATCCAGGATCTGCTACAGCCAGATCCAGATCAATACTACTCATACTTGCCACACCGATATTTTTAAGTGTTTGCCTCTTACCCAACCAATTAAAATAAGCATCGTAAACAGCCCCCTTAATAGTATCTGGCAGTTGGGTAAAATATTGATGATGAATTACATGTCCAACCTCGTGACGGGAACGACGTGCCATAACTTCTGTTGGTTGAATCTCTGCACTTCGATAAAATCTCACAAACGGAGCAGAAACAGATGGATAATAATGCGCTTGTTCACCTGGATTATCCGGATTACTGTTTGCATCAAAAATGAAGGTAGGCATCTGAGGAGGCAATTTTCCTGCTGTATCTAAAACAGTAAAAACATTCTCGCTATTCACTGGCCCAATGACCTTAACTGGTATACCGTCTGTCAATTTGGTCGGATCGTTAACTCGATAAGAAGTATCTAGCCATGCTTTAGTTAAATGCCCGGTCTCAGGACTTGGCACAAAGACGTATCGCATGCTTTGTGGCATTTGTCCTCTTTCTGCTGCTAAAGCAATTTCTAAAATTCTATATTCTCTTTGCAAAGCAAAAATCCTAGGCTCGTCACCAGCATTTCTCATACGTTCAACGATTGCCCTTAAAATTTCAGCGCCTTGCTGCTCACCTACCGTGATTCTACTTGCTTCTGCTTCTTCGATCTCATTTTCCCATTGGCGATAAATCTGTTCAATCCGTACCTCTATTCGGTCCATAACCTCTTCAATATTTTGCTGTATTTGCGCATTCAATTCTGTCAATCCTGAACTCGCTTCACTGGCACGCGACTGTTTCAACGCCCTGCGCTGATCACAAAGTTGTGCTCCCCTTTCTTTTAGCTGAGCTATTCCTTGATCAAGGTTATCATTCGTGCTAGCTTCAGATCTAATTCTAAAATATTTTTCTAAAGGCCATGATCTGTTATCTATCGAGTTTGCCAATGCTGTCCAATTTCTTACATCCTCAGAGTCAGGTTGGGCAACACCAAATATAGTGGCGGTGAGAGTTCTCAGATTTTCATTCTTACCAACAGCTTTATTTAGCGCTACAAGATCAACACCTTGATGTTTTTCAAATTGTAATAGCCGGCGCATTACTAAAGATTCATATCCAAAATGTCCAGAGAGCCCTAGCACAGCTTGTAATCGATGATGATCAATTTGATCCACGCCCCCAAGCATGAGTTCCTGTTTTACCGTATCAGCTCTTGTTTGATCATCTCCTATAAAGGCTGCAAGAAAACCAATATAAAGATCTTCTTTTGCTTCAAAATTCAAGATTCGTCTTAAAGCAGGCGAATCATAACCTAATTGGTTTGCCAAGTTAAGCAAATTAGTTAATCGAAAATCACCCAATTTTTCGGCAAGAACTCCACGTAAAATCTCCTGTTTAACTATTTCGGCACGCAATTGATCATCTCGTACAAAATCACTAAGAACAGAAATACTGAGATATTCGGTGGTCTCAAGTTCAAACAGTCGCTGCATAGTAGGCGAATCATATCCAAAATGATCAACCAAATTAGCTAAGCCACTTAAACTGTGGAAATCAAGGCGTGGGGCCCCTCTTTGAATTTCTCGTTGAACCAATGCCAGTCTATCCGGATATTTCTCTAAAAAAGCCGTGACTAACTTACGTTGCTCCGGATTAGCGATTGATTCTAATAATGCTGTTCTTTGTTGTTCAGATACATTCGTGTTGATTGCATCAACCGCGTCTATCGGTATCCCTTGGGGAGCATTATCGCCGCTATCACCAATATTACTATCCGATGGCATCATCGCAGCACGAATGTTTCCTGGTGAACGCCTAGTATTAAGACCGTCATCAACTGGCTTTGCAGTATTAATCCTGTCACCATTGGCATATGGCTCAAATACCTCCTGCTTCAAAGTATTATATAGATCTTCGGCATCCTCCAAGATCCTTGCTCTTGTTTGGTCATCAACAGCAGTAACACCATCAACAAGCCCTGCATAAGTCCTATGTTTGCCATTTTCGGTCAACGAAAACTTATACATAGCTCTCATCTCAGCAAAAACTTCTGTAAAGCAATAGCGGTATGCATCGGAATTTTCTTCTGGTGCAATAAAATCTCTTTGAAAAAGTCTATCGCGATATTTTTGAAATACCGAGTCTAGTCCATTAGTTAGCGTTTCTCGGCGCTTTAGCCAGCTCTCATAAGCATCTATAACTGGCCTTTGCCTATCCTCGGCAAGCAAGTTGAAATACTCGAAGTGCACTGCGTGCCCACCTTCGTGCCACGATGTTCGCTCGAGCTTCCTTGTGGATCGACGTGAAGAAGCAACACGAATAACACCATCAGACGTAGAATATACACCATCATTATAAGCATCAAAAACGCTTATCACTGGCGTATTTTTGCCCTTTGGCAAATCTGTACTGCTTGCAAGAATGGTAGATACACTTTCATAATCAACTCCATCACCACCTTCGACGTAAACCGCCATTTCATCCGCGAGATGAGAGGAATCTGAAATACGAAATGGCCTGTGGATCGGCTTAGTTGTCCAAGCTAGATGATTGGTCTCAGGATCAAGATCCAGCATACCAACTCTAAGATTGTTAGTCGGAGCTATCTTACCTTTCTCAGCTGAATAAGCTATCGCTAGGGCGCGCAATTGTCTTTGTAAACGAAAAATCTGTTCTTGAATTCCTTCAGATCTCATCTGATCGCCTATCGCTTTTAGTTTTTGCATTACCTCTTGCCGTTGTGCTTTCAGTTTATCAAGGTCTCCGATAAAAACTTTGACAGAGTCTTCTATAGTATCGTAAGTATCAATCGCCCAATCCAAATCATCTTTGCGTAATTGCAATTTCCTTAATTGCGGCCCCCAAAGTTCCCAAATTCTTGCATCTATTAAATCCATGCGATTTTGCAGATTTTCAGAAATTTGCGTACCAATTTCATCTATCTGCCTTTGTAAATCTTGTGTTTGCGTGCCATCAGAGGTAGTGCCATCACCCGTCCCAGACGCAAGTGCAGTACGAAGTTGATAGCGCCTTTCGCCCAGTTGTCTTCCTGTTGTTGTTAATTCTTCAATGCGTCTCTGGTATGTCTCGCTATCACCACCTGCAGTACCTCCTCTATCCGCGGGTTCGCGGCTTAGCGAAAGAATATCAGCATCTGTAGACCCCACTGAGGCGTCCTGCCCGGTAGCCATTTCGTTTGGCTGAGATCTCTCATTAGCAGGACCAACTTGCTCTTCTGGCGCACTAGGCAGGAAATAACTTTTCGAATTACTTGGATCCGGTAGTGGTGACTGGCGACCAGATAGATATTCCTTAGTATTATCTTTTTCTTTAGGACGCCTTCTACTTTCGTTCACAGATGCTGAGTTCCGAGCTTCCGGTACATGAGAGCTAAATGATGTCCCCCTTTCATTTTTGCCTTCACTTATGGAAGCATAATATGGATCAAATACTTCACGCTTTAGAGCCTCATAGAGTTCTTGAGCATTACTAAGGAAACCAGCTCTTGCTGGAGTATTATAATCAATCTTAACTGTATGAGCCACAAGCTCAGGATAAGTCATTCCTTTACCGGCTTCAGTGCTGAAAAACTTATGCAAAGCTCTCATCTCTGCAAACATTTCAGAAAAACTCGTTAAATAAAGAGAGTCCATTTCGGGTCCTAAGTCTGCAATAAGAGCTTGGGTATCTTCCCCGCTCAACCACCGTTCATAAATTGCCAATATAGCTTGCTGACTAGCCGGCTCCAGCTTAATAAAATACAGATTTTCTATATCGTGGCCGCCTTCATGCCAAGCCAAATATTGCAAACAATCTTTCGGTGTATCGTTAGGCACATATATGTGCGGAGCATCGAAGCAAACACCACGCAGGTATTCACCAGGATGGATTACCACGGGGGTATGCACTGCTCTAGGCAGATCTGACGTAGCTTCCAGAATACTAACAACATCATCATAAGCAACCCCATCATCCTCTATTCGAATGCTCATTCCATAACCAGGATGAGCAGTATCTATGAAACGATAGGGACTATGAACGAAACGAACTGTCCAAGATGGCTCAAGAATGGCTGATAAGTGGTTGCTTTCGGTATCATTATCCAAACGGACGGAAAGATAATCGTTGACTCTAGTTGAAGCAAGCTTGCCGTGTTCAGCCGAAGAAGCCATAATTAAAACACGATAATTTCTTTGCAGAGAACGAATTTCTTGTTCGCTTCCCGACTCTCTCATCTGTCGACCTATATCTTGCAATTGACTTAAGACTTCATGGCGCCTTCTGCCAAGATCTCTTAGATTTTCTGCTATGTCAGTTGGAATATCAGATATAACTATGGCTGGAGAAAAGTCATAGGCGGCGTCACCATTTATATCCCTCAATGAATATAATTGTGTTTGAATGTCACGATCCAGATTTTGCCTGCTCTCTTCTAACGATAATATCGTCGGTCCCCAATTACCATAAAGCTCATCAATTCGCTGCCGGATCAATCCCATACGATTTTGAATATTTTGAGAAATTTGTTCACCAATTTCTTCTATTTGTCTTTGTAAACTCTGTTTTTGTGATTCATCCAATGTGGCAGCATCATGGGCTCCCGATGCAAGTTCGGCGCGAAGGTGATAGCGCCTTTCGCCCAGCTGTCTTCCTGTTGTTGTTAATTCTTCAATGTTCCCGCTTGTCCTTGGAACTCCTCCTACAGGTTCAGTCTTGTTTCCAAAGGCCTGCCCACTCACGTCAGCGTGATTCAAAGACTTTTCTTCAGGCTGCATATCATTTGGCTTAATTGATGGTTCTTGTGTACGCTTGGACAAGTCCCATCCTGCATAATCTGGTGCTTCTCCAAAGAGATCACTATGCGAAAGCACGCTCTTTGTGGAACTCATACCATCGGGTAGAAAAGTTGTGCCAGCCGCCTCAATTTTAGAAGAAATTTCTTGCATCTGCGTCTCTTCTAAAATAGGTGAACTAGTCTCAACCCGCACTATTGTTAACTCTTCAATATTCGGTGGCTTCGCTTGATCCCCTCCGGCATAATCAGATTCATTTTCTACATTCCATTCTTTTAGAAAGCGAATAAGTATCTTTTGAGCTTCTTCGTCGTCCCACGACCGCACCCGATTTATTAGGTCTGCAGAAATGAATAGATATTTTTTTATCAATTCTTGCATTTCCGTTTGTTTCGCCAGCGCCAAAATTTCATCCGCGCCTTTCAGATCAATTAACTGATCGATAATTGACCATCCTGACATTGGCTCTCCATCTTGTATGCGTTCAATAGCCCGTACTATGAGCCTACGGTCCTCCAAAAATTGATGATACGCTGCCTGCCTGTTTGAAGCAGATTCGCCTAAAGCACCCGGATCTGCTGGAATTTGCTTATCCGCTGAACGCTGCAAAACACCCCGTGAAGTACCTGCTTGATTCTGAAACGCTATACCGTCCCTATCGGCCAAATTGAACTGCAAATCCTGCTCAAGTTGATGTTGCTGTTCTGCATCAACCTGTATGTGCATTTCTAAGCCAGGTCGAAGCGGTTTTGTAGAATCTTTATCGCTTTGATTTTTTGGTTGTTGTGTATTTGCTTTTACTTGAGTATTTGTATTAGCGTTTGGCGAAATGTTACTCGTTATGCTAGCACCTGCAGTGCCTGCCGGGTTCTGTGCGTTTAGCGAGCTACTAAATGACATCTGAGCAATAGGTGGATTCGGTATTTCAATGCCGCGTTCTTTCAATTGCCCATACGTGGCTTCTTGATCGTTTATAGCTTCAGCTTGAGCGACTCCCAAGCGACTATAAAATCTTTTATCAAAATCTTCTTCTAACTGTCTGTCAATATTTGATCTAAATTTTTGCTGTGCGGATTTCACCTGAGAAAGTCGCGAATCGTCTTGATTACGAGCACGTCTTCTTTCGATTTCTAGTATCAAGTCCTTATGTATTTGAGCAATACGAGCTCTCGAAATGTTCTGACTAAATTGCAGTGCTCTTTCAATATTCCCAGCTTGTATCGCATTTGCAATATTTTGCAGCGTGCCAATTTGATCGCTCAAATTCAAGTATTCTTGCCGCAATTGCTCATTACTTAGAGCAGCTAATTGCTCGTCGCCGCTTGCCCTATCTGTACGTTGCTCGGATTTAGCGATCCGTTCTGCAGTTATATCAGGCATAGCACTAAAGTCTATTATTCCGTCATCTTGATTAACCAATTGAACATCCGGCAGATCTATTGGGAAAATATTTCCAATTCTGTTGCCTCTGTCACCCAAATATCCTCCATTTAGCCTATTTGGATTATTGTCTTCCAGCCTATTAGACACATCCAGATCTTGCGATGCATTTGCAGGCAATACTTGCGCGATAGAATTATTTGGGAGCACAGTCGCACTATTGTTACTCGGCGTTGTGATATCATCCGCTTCAACCAAATTCAGTGGCGGTAAATAAGGTTCAGTCACTGGCAAACTCGTTGAAGAGCTTGCTATTGGATCAGCATCTTGCATTTGACTAGCTAATCTTTCCGCCTCATCCGCTCGATCTTTCATTTCAGCTTGATAATCAAGTAATCCATTAAAGGCTGTATCGCGCACCGCCCATGCTTTCCGTATAGCATTTGCTTCTCCAGCACTGAATTTACCCTGCGCTAATTGGGTAGCGAAAAGATATTCTCTGCGATCACGGTCTTCTTGGCTCATGTCTTCGCCCACCTCATAAGTGAGTGTGAGCGCAGAGTTTAATAGGCTTTCTGCTTGTGCCATTTTGTTAATGTCACGTTGCATATACTGCGCCATGCCCATTGACGCTAGCGCCCAGGCTGCCCTTTCTCTTTCAGCAGCATCAGGTGACTTTGCAATCTCTGCAAGCGATTTTTCCATTGGCAATTGGCGTCTGGCAAATTCTTCTGCCGCTGCAAAATCTTCTTTATTGATTAGAACATTAAATATTTGTTTTCTTGCTTCTGTTTGATTAGTCAAGTTATTCTGTCCACTAACAGTAGCAACTAAGTTTCTAGCCGAGGCTATCTCGGCATTGATTCGAGCCCGTTCATTCAACCAGTTAAGACGATTAGCAATGTTGTGCGCAGTTTCTGTAAATTTAATTTCGCGCTCTGCCTGCTTCATTGCCAAATCAAGATAGCGAGAGTGGTCACCACCCTTCTTTTGCTCTTGCTTTATATAATCTGCCACTTGAGCGGATTGTCGTTCTAATACAGGCTTCGCTTCGTGTGCTGCTTGCCAAGCTCGTTGGAATGTTTGATCCGCCTGGTCAAATTTACCTTGACGTAATTGAGACTCTGCCAAAATTGCTAATGTTTGAGTACCTGAATTAGGTTCACTACTAGTGTCGGTTGTTTCTGACTGCGCTTTTTGTTCTAATAACTGCTTAGCCATCGCTTCGGCAGCAGCCCAATTGCCTCTGGCAAACAATTGCTCTAGATTATTTAAATTAGCTGTATCAGTACTAGCAACATTCTCTTGTTTTTCTTTTTCCCCTTCCTTATCTTCATCCTCTGGCACATTTAAATTTCGTTTTGGATCTCTAACGGACTGACTTGCAACTACTATATTTTGATTGGTAGAAAGATCAGCATCAGTTACAACGTTATTAGCTCGGCTCGTTGTATTTTCAGCAACAGCCTTTCCATCTCCAGCTCCTTCATTGCCGTTCGGTGCATTTCGAGCAACAGAGCCTGAATCTGCCGTTCTTGGATTAGATATGTTTCGAACACCAGCAGTTGAATCTGTGGCTCCTTGATTGCCATTCGTTCTATTAGCAACATTTACTGGACTTGCCGGTCTCGTCCCACTCCCAGTTGCAGCTACATTGGTACCAGAATTGACCGATCCTTGTTGTTGGCTTGTAGCAGTTAGCGCTCTAGCTGGTGCATATTCTCTTGCTCCTCGTACTAATTCCAAAGAATTTAAAATTGCTACTCCGCTCTCTTGCACCACCCCATTGTCTCGTAATTGCGGATTGGCAATATCAACAACCATTATCCGTCCGGTATCCCCTGCTGCTATTTGCGCTAAGTGCAAACCATCTTCGTTGAATACTAATAAGTCACTTGGTATTGCTCGTTCTCTTTCTACCAGATCGCGGCATTCACGCAAAGTCTCTATGCTTATTGTTCCACCATCCGTCAAAGTCTTTCGTAGTTGTGCCAGCCTGCTCTGCTCTGTTTCATTCAAGGGAGTAATTGCTAATCGCTTTTGCAAAGCGGCAAGTTCACCTTCTTCTTGCACACTAGCTTCTTGTCGTTGTACATGAGCCTCTAATCGTTTGACACGATCTCTTTCTGATTGGTCTAATGGAGTAATTGCCAATCGTTTTTGCAAAGCGGCAAGTTCACTTTCATCTTCTGCACTAGCCTCCTGCCGCTGCACATATGCATCTAATTCGTTGATGCGCTCTCTTTCTGATTGATTCACCGGCTCTTGATGAATTTCTGCTTGACCTTGCGGTTGCACATAATAAAAACGTTGTGAATTAGCAGCAACAGGCCCAGCGTCATTACCAGAACTAGCGACTTGTTGACCGTTGGGTTTACTGGGTGTTTGCGGACCCTTATTGCCGTTATTTCCATTATCCCCACCATTCCCGTTACTACCGCTATTGCTCTTATCACCAGTATTAGAGGCAAGTTTCTCTTCATTTTCAAGCGCCGCCGCCAGCTCATTGGCGGTAAATTCAAGATGCTTTTTGGCTAATCGTTGTTGAGGCGTCCAATCAGATTGTTCTATGCTTTTTGCTATCCCGCGCAAATGTTCTTTTTGCACTGCTAAATGCTGGTTGTGATGTTGTACCTTGCCTATAGCATGCGACGCTAATGCAGTAGGCGCTGTTGCAGACCATGCTCCGGACATAAACATTTCTTTAGCCACGTCCGCATTTGTATAATTATTTCCATATTTGCCTCGACATGCCGCCACCGCCTCCGCCCAACTTCCTGTGGTACCATCAGTCCAATTAGATATCACACTTTCTGCAATACTGTGCCCAAGGCTACGCTCGTCCATTCCTTTTGTAAATATACCACCGCCAAGATCGCCTAAATATTCGGTAGCTGTATTGAGCGCCAAACCACTCAATGTTATTTCTTCACCGGTTCTTATATTTCCTGCTATCGAGTATAGCCAAGCTCCTTTGTGCGCTGTTGCAATTTCTTGTGCCGCTCCCAAACCTTTGTGGGCTAGACGCGTAACAAAAGATGCCCCTTCGGCAAGCTCTTCTAATTCCCCGCCGCCAACCATATTGGCTAGCCCTTCTAAACTGCCAGAAATAGCATTATCCCATCTTATGCGAGTATTCGTGTTTGCGTTTTCACGTATCGCTACTGATGTTGCAGCTCCTACTGCGCTTGCGGTAAATAGTTTGCCTCCTCCACTACTCATAATCTTGGCTGTTTGTACTAACAGTCTGCCACCCAATCCCAGCTCAGCTATTTCAGCACTGCCGGCTATTGCTCCTAACCCACCAGTAGCTATCGTCACCGCACCTTGTATTGCTGCCATTTCTAAGCCGGTCTGTATTTTTCCTTTTAACTCCTGTCCGATTTGCGATAATGAAGCGGTGCTATCTGCAAATATTCCCGCTGCATTAGCCAGCGTTTGAGTGTACTTTGCCACTCTGCTTAATTCACTGCTATCTAAAGTGCCTGCTCTAAATTTGCCAAAAATCTCATCTAGACTTTTATTGAAACCTGCCTGACATAGATCTACCGTGTGCACATTAGCATTTAGCTGCGTGCCTATTCCGCCTGATATCCAGTCAGTAACCGCTAGTATTACTGGGTTAGTAGGATTATCGTGACTATCTCTAGCCTCTTTTGTTCTTGCTAATTGTTCATTTACTTGTTTCCTGAAGTCATTTGCATACATAAGCCCACCAGCTTGATGTCCATAATTTGGCACTATTTGATCCGGTCCCAGTCCGATAAAATCATGCTGCCTTGGATCGTTTCCTATCTTTATGCTCAGCAAGACACCGTTTGTTTCATTTAAATCTACATATTTTTTTATCGGCTCATCCGGATTTTTCGGATTAGCTATTTGAAATTCCAAAACATATCCTGGTTTAAATTGCCCTATTACTTGGCCATCCGAAAGCAAATTGCCTTTATTTATTTCATATGTAGCATTGCCTATTTGTACGCTACCACTAACCGTTTTTGCTCTTTCTGCTGTATCTATTATGGGCTTTCCTATTATCTTTAGTCTTTCTTTTGCATCCGCCAAAGCCGGGGCAATTTGCTTTGTTGTTCCATCAACAACAAAGTCGTGATTTGCCTTTGTATATTCACCATGTTTAAGATTTGATACTAAAAGCGCTATATCTTCTTTGTAAGTAGAACGAAGCCGAATCTTGGCATATTTTGCCGCCTCTTGTACTGTTTCATCATTAGGATTTTCATTAGCAGTAGCCAATGCCTGTTCAACAACTTCGCCACCTTTGCGTATCATATCTTCCGGACTCAGTATAAGATTCCGCTGACCGTTTGGTACAACGGCCAATTCGACTGTTCTTTTACCATTTGCTTGGGATGGATCGGGTACTTCCAAATGAAAGAACGATCTAGCCAAACTAGGATCTGTGATTTCTACAGTCTTGCTGGGATGTGGTTGCCAAACCAACTGATTGTTTTCCCAGGCTAACTTACCTTGATATTGATTTTTACTGTCGTATAAATCTCCATTTCTTACCTCCAGTCTTTTTACCGGTTTAGCAGATTCTCTTTCTGCCTCTGCAGGAGATGGAGCATTAGGATGTTCTGCCCGCCAAGCCGCATATTGTGGTGAGGCAAACCAAGCAGCTCTTCTATCTGCTTGCGCCTTTTCTGCTTCTCTGTCTATTGTAATAATATGGCCATTAACTTGGCTTAGATCTTTTGGTAATTCTCCTAATCTACTATCTCTTTGATCTATCTGGGCAAATTTTCCTATTTGTGCTGCTTGTGTTTCAGAAAAATATTCTTGCAATTTTTCAAGACTTATGCCATCTACATTTCCTTTGTTTATCTCTTTAATGAGATCAAGCTTTTCTTTGCAAGCTGCATCAATTTTATTCTGTTTCTCAATTTCTTTTTTTGCATCCGGAGTTACCATGTACGATACGGCACCAGCGACTGCAGCGACTGGTCCTAGTGAAGCAATAGCAATTCTTTTTCCCGTTGAATCAACTTGCATACCTTTTTGTTGTTGTAAAACATCACTTATTTCTCGCTGCGCTGCTTCTTGTTGTGCTTTAACCGTAACCTGCATAAGTCCTGTAGGCAAATAACCTTGATTTTCTGCATACGTACCATCCGCTTGTCGTTTGGATCCAAGGCAAACTGCACCATTGGTAATACCTTTGAGTGCTGTTTCACCATGCTGATGCACTGTATAAACACTGAGCGGAAATTCGGATGGAGTTCTTGACTCCAAGTTTCGCAAATCCTCAGCGCCATTTATTACTAGCAATCGCGGTCCATTCGCTGTCGGCGATTGCGTTCCATTTTCATCAGGTCTTTTTGTTAATACTTGTCCTTCTCTTCTTAGCCAACCATCTGCGCTAAATTGCGGCGGTCTGAAATATCCACATAAATTATCTTGTGCGTCGAATATCATGCCTAAGCGTATATTGTAATTTTCGTATTTCTGGTTTTCTTCACCAGGATTTTTTGGTATTATCCAAGTGCCAGAATTAAGATTTGAGTCTACGTTGAATGTAATAGGATATTCTTGATCATCTTTGTTTTTAGCTGTGCCTACAAATGTAAGACCTTCTCCCAATACCGTATTTAGGTCGTTTAATTCTATTCCGGTTGATCTACTATTTTCATCTTTGTCTTTACCAAACACTATTTTTTCTGCTGGTAGCTCTAGTTTATTGTCTTCGTCCATCCTGCCCATAAAAGTTCCGGATTGAGCAAAAACGTTGCCAGCCTGGTATTTATATTTAGGCTTATTTTGCAAATCAATAAAATTACCATTCCAAGTTTTATTGCCACCTTTAGTAGTGTTACTGCTAATTATTTCTGGACGCGATTGATCTAGACTATAAAAAACTGCATCTTGCGCAGTATTAACGTCTAACTTTGCATCGACTCTAAACTTACTTTGTCCCTCTTGATTAAAATTGACTTCACCTGAGCTATTAAAATTACCTACTATCTTGCCATCGCTTACTACGGTATTATCGTGACGCACGGCAGCCTGATGTAATTGCCCTGTTTTGTCGCGGAATACCAATATTCCAGCAGTATTAAGACGCTCAGCCAAGCCCTGAGCTTTTTCTGTGGCATCCTTAACTTTAGCTCGATCGCCTGTTTTAGATAGATTGCCCTCAGCCCTTCCTGCTTCTGTCTTAACTGCTGGCATTTCAACCGTGTCTATCTTATCCCGTACTGTCTTACCGGCTGCCTTCTTATCTGTTGCGGTTGTATCTGCTGCACCATTCTCAGAAGCACTCGCCCCTTTTTGCTTGGTGCTATCTATAACCTCACCGATTAATTTTCCCCGCGTTGGCGCGTCAGCACCAGCAGGTCCTGCCGGCCTTTCACCAGAGGCCGGTGGACTATCTGTCCCCTGTTTTTGGGGCGGCTTTTTTTGCTGTTCTTCAGGATTTTCGCCGGGCATATAGATTTTCTTTGCTAAACTAGACATGAAGAACTAACAAATACGTCAAAAGGCAACATTCACTATTTCGAATAAATGTCTTATTTGTTTTTCAGTCTAGTAAGGAGTCAACAGATAGGCAGAAGAAGTCAAGTAACTCTATTAAAAGGCACGCTTGTGAGATTTTTGTGGGTTCTTGCTCTATAGAGGTTAAATCTGCCAAATTGCTTGCCAGCGTAACTTTTCCCTTTCACACAGCCATTATTTATTTACCCCGCCAATCGCATTTATTCACTTAATCACACTGGCTCCATTGCGTAGATTACTCGCCCAACATTTTTCCTTTGACCATCCCCTCAAATGAACAAAACTCTGGACTGCACTGACTAGCGAAAATTAGAAACAGCTGTCTGTCACTTATTTAAGTCGGGTGATAGAATACTCGGTCATTGATTTTTAGAAAAAACCCTTATTTCTGCTCTTCCAGCTCGCGATATAAGCTTGTCAGATGCAATTTACGAAGCTTAGGGGCTTTGAAAGCAGTGACCAATACCACCAATAGTGTCATACTGCCACCGAAGACAACCGACGGTATAAGTCCCATAATTCTTGCGGTGACGCCAGATTCAAATTCACCTATTTCATTGGATGAACCAATAAACATACTATTCACTGCCGCTACTCGCCCTTTCATGTGCTTTGGTGTAACAAGTTGGAAAATAGTCGTCCTCAGCCAAATACTGACACCATCTAATGCTCCACTGAAAGTCAATAAAGCCAAAGAAAAGTAAAGATTACTGGATAAACCAAATGCAATCATGCACAGACCAAAACCAGTTACTGCAACTAAAAGAGTGATTCCTGCATTTTTTGCCAGAGGTCGATGAGTTAAAATAGCTGCCGTAATTAGAGCCCCTAAAGAAGGAGCTGCCCTAAGGATGCCCAATACTTGAGGGCCGCAATGAAAAACTTCAGCAGTAAAAATAGGCAATAATGCAACAGCGCCACCAAATAAAACGGCAAAGAGATCTAGAGCCATCGCACCTAAAACAATTTGATTGGAAAAAACAAAACGTACGCCTTCTTTGATATTCTCCAATACACTTACATCTTCCCTTGGAGCAAAAGAGGTTCTGGATTTGATCAAAACAAAAAAGAGAAAAGCCCCAATTAAAACAAAGGTCGAAAAAAGATAAGTTTTAGCAGCAGCGAAATAAATATAAAGCAAACCACCCAAGCACGGTCCTGTTACAGCTGATGCTTGCCATATAGTCGCATTCCAAGCTATAGCATTGCCATAAAGTTCCCGGGGTACAATATCTGACATCATGCCAAAAAGAGCTGGTCCATAAAAGCCTCTTGCCAAGCCACCAAGAGCCATTAAAAGATAAATTACTATTGTTAAAGTTGCCGCATTCATAAGTCCAGCCGAAGCTACGGCTAGAAAAATAGAACTTATAATGAGAAGAAAAACGGCAGATAAAGCAATTAGCCGACGATCAATAATATCTGCAATATGACCAGCATACAAAGATATACCGAGGGCAGGAAAAGCCTCTGACAAACCAACTAATCCTAAAGACAATGGATCTTTAGTCAAAGCATAGATCTGCCAACCAACAGCCACACCCTGAATTTGTAGAGCGGTATTGACCAACAAGCGCGCTACAATAAAAAAACGAAAATCACTAATTCGTAAAGCGCTATATGCACTGTTCGCCATAATTCACTTATTTATTTATATTGACCATAGCCAAGTTTATCCTGTTTCACAGCGATTATCCAAAACCAAATTTACAATATAAAGCCAAAACATTCTATCGAACAATTTTTTGCGTCAAACTTTAAGCGCATAGCCCTTCAATATTAGTAAATGTACCATCCTCAGTCCGCATATCAGCAAGTGCTTTAGCGTCTCCTGCAGAGAAAGCGATAGCATAATCTTTGGCTTGCGACCTTAATATCTGCTCGTCGTCGGCATGGTTTTTGAGTTGCGTTTTTTGGTCAGTTTGTAAAACAGCCATTGCAGCGTTAGATGATACCGCTAATAGTATTGACGCCACCATCGCTATTAATATGCATTCATAAAATATCACTTTGAAACACTTGAAACGCTGAGTTTAGCTATTTGCACAATATTTGTTTGTTGACAAACCCTTTAAACTAGTACCTTGTACTATTAGAGTAATATTGGCATTTGATTATTATAGGATTTATCTATTCCATTACATGAGTAAAACCGATTCCTTAATTAAACAGAAAGCAAGCAAAAAGAGTTATGATGCAATAATAATTGGAGCTGGGCCAAACGGTTTGGCAGCTGCAATTGTACTAGCTAAAGCAGGATTAGATGTCTTAATTGTTGAGGCATGCAACACCGTAGGTGGTGGTTGTCGCTCAGCAGAACTCACCTTACCCGGATATCTGCATGATGTTTGCTCTTCAGTTTATCCTTTAGGGTATGGTTCTCCATTTTTTAGAACTCTCCCTTTAAATGATTTCGGTTTGCGCTGGATAAACCCGGATGTATCTTACGCTCATCCGTTTGATGATAACAAGGCAATTCTAGTCTATAGATCGATTGAAAAAACAGCCACACAATTCAAAGAAGACTCTGATGCCTATTACAAACTGATGCAATCCCTATTTATTGATTGGGACATGCTCTGCGAAATCTTGTTGAATCCTTTGCATTGGGCAAGCATACAAAAATTGATCAGACACCCACTAAGTTTAGCTAATTTTGCCTCTAAATCTTTAATGTCGGCCGAGTTTTTGTCTAAAACTATATTCCAGCATTCGTTAGGTCCTGGTGTTTTCGCCGGAGTAAGTGCTCATTCCGGTTTACCTTTAACTAGTATAGCTTCGGCCTCAATTGGCTTGGTATTAAACATTGCTGCACATGCAGTCGGTTGGCCAATGCCTGAGGGCGGTGCCCAAAAATTGTCTAATTCACTAGGCGAGTATTTCATGCACTTAAATGGTGAGATTGTCACCAAATGTAATATCAATTCACTTGAGGAGTTGCCAGTTTCTCGTTTGATATTATGCGATTTAATGCCCCAGCAGGTTTCGCGTTTAGCTGGACATTTATTACCAACAGCTTACAAAAAGCAACTGGAAAATTATAAGTATGGTCCTGGGTCTTTCAAGATGGACTGGGCATTGAATGGACCGATCCCTTGGAATAATCCCGATTGTCTAAAAGCCCCTACCGTACACCTTGGTGGTTCGTTTGAAGAAATTGCGCAATCCGAGCAAGCTGTTAATAGTAAAAGTCATTCCAGTAAACCTTATGTGTTATTAGCTCAACATAGTCTTTTCGACTCTACACGTGCTCCTGCAAATAAGCATACCGCATGGGCTTATTGCCATGTGCCAAATGGCTCAAATGTGGACATGACAGAAGCTATAGAGAATCAGATTGAAAGATTTGCTCATGGTTTTAAAGAGCGGATAATTGCTCGCAGTCAGATATCGCCATCCGGGCTAGCATCATATAATGCTAATTACATTGGCGGTGATATAAATGGAGGTTCGTTAAGATTAGGTCAATTGCTAATGCGCCCTGTACCCAGATTAAATCCTTATTCAACACCAAACGAAACAATTTATTTATGCTCCGCTGCCACACCGCCTGGTAGTGGCGTTCACGGCATGTCTGGTTATTACGCTGCATTATCAGCACTCGCTGGCTGGCATGCTAAAAAATCTATTGCCTTTTAATGCCACAATCTCACCTAGTACGATCCAGTATCCCCGGTTGATCGCCCAAGCAAAAGCGGGTATAAATCCTCAAGTTAACAACTGATATATTGGGAGCCTTATAATTGAAAACAAATAATATTTTATATCCGGTAATTCTGTTGATTTGCTTGATCTGGAATATCTGCTTCCTGTGCGCGCAAGTATTAGCGGAAAGCAAAATCAGAGTGGCTTTATTTACGGATAAAGGAGCGCATGCTCGTGAGCTGCTTTGTACTAATCTAGAAAATGATAAATCTCTCGCCACAACTTATATTACTGGGGAAGATATATGCGATGACTGTCTAAAAAACTTTGATGTTCTTTTTTTTCCAGGTGGATCAGGTAAACGGGAAGCGTTAAGCCTCACACCAGAAGGACAGAAAAAAGTCCGCCTATTTGTACGTGATGGCGGCATATATTTAGGAGTTTGTGCTGGATGCTATTTAGCTTCTTGTGCACGTCCAGAATATCTGGGACTTTTTCCTATGACCACAGTGGATGGAAAACACTGGCGACGCGGTAAAACAACCTTACCCATTGAATTTACTGAATTGGGTATGGAAATATTCGGTATCAAACAAGCAAGAGTTAATGTTATTTATCATAATGGACCAGTATTGCAAGTTTACGAACAATATGCCGACAAGGTCGCACCATTGGCTTATTTTAGAGGCGAAGTAGTAGCACCAGGAGGGAAAGTTGGGCTAATGGTTAATGCACCAGCTATAGTACTGGCTCGATATGGCAATGGCCTCGTATTAGGCATAAGCCCGCATCCTGAAGCCACCCCTGGACTCACTACCATAGAACTCACTGCTATTCAATGGCTCTACAATCATCGACCAACCAATAAGCAGACCTTACCAACAACAAGCTCATCACAAGCAAGCCGTAATCAAGTGAGCACAGGCACTAGCCAATCATACAAATCTTTATCTGCACAAATATATAATGAAGCAGAGAATATTTTCGAAAACACTATCAGTTCTCATTATCAACATATCCACGAAAATGCTGAACAGCAAGCACAAAAAATAAATGGTCAATATCAGGTCGTTACCGATTGTTCAGGTTTTGTTAGTTACGTAATTAATTCTGTAGCTCCGAAGCATTATGCCTCAATCCATCAAATTTCTGGCAGGAGCTATCCGCACGCTAAAACTTATGCTCAGTTCTTCAGTGAATTACCAGAAAATAAAAGCATGAACGGTTGGCTAAAAATTAATAGCGTGGGGGAATTAAAACGCGGTGACATCGTTGCCTGGGAAAAGCCTGATTCTTCAAGATCAGAAACGCGCCACAAAGGTTCGGGTCATGTAATGATTGTGATCGATAAGCCTGAAAAACCTGTTTACGAAAACTTTAAAGGCAGAACAATAAAATATGTGGAAATCTATGTATTAGATAGTTCATCAGTTGAACATTTTCCGCCACAATCATTGCCTAAACTCAGTCATTCACAATTTAGAGATGGGGTAGGTAAAGGCATGATTCGTCTTATTTTAGACGAGCAAGATAATGTTATAGGTTTTTGGGAAGGTACTTTTTCGCATGAAAGAAACACGGTTATAAAAGGACCAAGCTATACAAATAAAATTGCCTTTGCTCGCTTAGTTTCTTTATTTTAATTCAAGTGCGCGCCATAAATACCAAGATGCTATCGTGCGATACGGACGCCACCGCTCACCGTAAGCCTCTAATTCTTTGGGTTTAGGTAAATCTGACTGACCGAATGTAAGTGCAAATCCTTTACGAACTCCATAGTCATGAATCGGTAAAACATCCATTCGTCCTAATCTAAAGATAAGCATCATTTCTACAGTCCAATTACCAATGCCTCGGATTGTAGTTAAAGATTCGATAATTTCTTCATCGCTCATTTTGCGCAATTTTTTTGGTTCAGGCACCAAACCTTCTATAGCTTTATTAGCCAGATCTTTGATTGAAGCAAGCTTAGAACGCGATAAACCGGCTGAGCGAAGTAAATCATCAGAAATAGCCGCTACCTGATCAGGACAAAGAAATTCAGGCGAGTCAAATAAAGCACTAACACGGCCAAAAATTGTTGCGGCTGCCTTTCCGGTCAATTGTTGATAAACAATAGATTCCGCTAACGCATGAAAAGGACTATTGATTGGCTCTAGTTCTAATTTGAACTTTCCCACTTTTTTAATGAGCTTACCCAAAACAGGATCTTTAGATGATAGAGATCGTAAAGCTAAATCCGAGTCAAAATCAGCTTTGGTCTTTAAAAGAGTCTTACTTTTATTTTTATTGCGAACTACCTTAGGCATTGATTATATGACTCCGATTTTTATTATGGTCAATACACTTTAATTTTGTCAGTTATTTTGCTCCTTTCCTAGCCTACCGTTTAATAGGATCAAAACGACTTCATACAGATTCTTAAAAGTCTTTTGCCATAAATTAAGCCTTAGACATTACTCTTGAGATCATGGTTTGATATAGGTAGAATATCTGTGTTATAAGGATTTAAGTAGCATGGTAATTAGGCTTTAAGTCACGAGAATTAATCATGAGAAAACTACATTATCGCTTTGCCATTCTTCTGTTAGCCGTCTGCTCCATTTGTACTTCACCCACATTCGCCGGTTGGGGTAAGTTTACTCTCACAGATGACAATGGTGAACAAGTGACAGTAAAACATGGATTGTTTGGCAAAAAAACCATTGTCAAAGATAGATGGGGAGATGGCTTTGAACACAACAGAAGTATTTTTGGTCTAACTAAAGATACAAAAGTGAGTGCGATAGGTAATGATGTACATGTTCACAAAGGCTTATTTGGTTTTTCTAAGACTCAAGGACAGGATATGTTAGGTGATACTGTAACCGCCAGTAAAAACCCACTCTTTCATAATACAAATGTTAATTTGAGCGGAGTTAACGGATTGCTTGATAAGTATCTCGGACCTAAAAAACTCAATAGTCCTCCGGTCGATCCAAGTGTATTAAAGCAAGGATTAAATGATCCGGCACAGAATTTCAAACCCTCTGCTAATCCCGATGCTTCAACCCCTTTTCCGCAAGCACAAAACTACTAAGCTTATTTGACTACAGAAGAAAACAAACTGTTAATCAACAGCCGCATTCAAATTCCGCTTAATGAATGTGAATTTACTTTTGCGCGCAGTAGTGGACCAGGCGGTCAAAACGTTAATAAAGTAAATAGCAAAGCCATTCTACGCTGGTCAGCAGGCAGCAGTCCAAACTTACCTGCCGATGTTAAAGAGAGATTTCTTAAAAAATACGCAAATCGCATAACAATTGTTGGCGATGTGATTTTAACCAGTCAAAAATATCGTGACCAAAGTCGCAATATTGATAACTGTCTTGAAAAATTGAGAGAGATGATTAAGGCAGTGACTGTTCCACAAATACAACGTCGTCCGACTAAACCAACCTTCACATCTAAATTAAAACGCAGTGAAACAAAGCGCCAACACTCAATTAAAAAAATACACCGTCGTAAACCAAGTTTAGACTACTGATTATGTCTTTTTAAAGTGCGTCCACACTGGGGCTCACTGCGTAAGTAGGTTAACAGACTAATGTGACTGAATTATGATCACTAAATCAATGTATCGCATTGTGAATTCGGCTCTCCAAACGCGTTTATGCAAGCACAAATAAACTCATCACTATTTCGTCACTATCTCATGATAAAAAATACTTTCAGCTCTGAACGGATCCTTAGCTACAATTGCTAGCGTCTATTTAGTGTTCCCCAGTATCTTTTTATATCCCCTCAAGACAATTAAATAAGGGTAACGAAATGTCCTTGGAAAAATTGAAATTAAAAGCAGTCCTGTTAGCCATGGTACTTTCTGCGCAGCAATATAATGCCTGTTGGGCACAAAATATTGCTTTGGCAAGCAGCACTATTCAGCCTCCGACAGATTCCACAATAGACTCTGAGTCAACTTTGAAAGGCACTATAAACAACACTGACCCTTCCACGGCAGTAAATAAAATAGATGACCTTACCAGGCAAGTCCTTCTTAAAATAGTACAAATAGAAAGATTCAATATTAATTACAGTATGAACGTAGCTAAGCAGGGACGTTGGAAAGGTTGGCGCTATGCTGGCTTTCAAGAAGTAAACGCCGGCATGGGTCTAGCTGGAGCAATCATTGGCACTGCTAATAGAGGTAGCCACTTACATACGTCAACACACTTATGGACACAAGTGCAAGAGAGCGCTTGTTATATCCCGATGATTGGCTCAATCATTGGTGCTAGTGCAGCAGCGTTTGAATTCTGGGTAAACGAATATCATGATATAGAAGCAACCCGAAAAGGCTTTGCTCCTCATGCTGCTCGCAAATATGTGCAGGACCGAGTTAATGAGATTAATGCTTTATTAGACAAGCGAGACGCACTGCTCAAAATTGAATCTACTGCACCGGCGCTAGCTGGACATGTACAAGTTGACACAGCCGAAGGCAAAATATTAGATGATTTGCGCGACCAAGCGGTCCTCGAATTTGAGCGCTTTCACGTCAACGCCAGAAAATTACTCGCCTTTCAACAAGCCCAATATTTCTTTGATTTTACTAAATACACACTCAATGCTATCGGTTATGAATTTGCTTATTTATCACTGCACAGACATCATCGCATTTGGAATTATAGAGCTGGAGTAATGTGGGATATAGCAGGTCCAATATACATAGCTGGTCCAATTTTAAGCAGATTGATTGGCAAAGGCATAGGAGAATATCACAAACACTTCTTGAAACCTCTAACTGACGACGTACACGATCGAAGCATGCAAACATTACAAGCCGACGAAAGCGCGCTTACCAGAGCCTGCGATAACGTCGCACCACCGACTACCACAGCTGCCATTGATCGAAAGGAAATATACTTATTGCAAGATAAAACATTCTCAGATGAAATTTCCAGCGGGCTCAAATCCAGGTCAAAAGCCAAGTTAACTGCTACACAAAACGTTTTCGGTGGTTTCTTTGTAGGCGGACTTAAATTAGCACAAGGTATTCTTTTTACTATACCCGGTTATTATACTGCTTACCATACCAAGACTATACGAGCCACTCGCGTCACTAATTTTGATTTATTTGCTGCCTCTGTTACACAGATACCTGCCACTTCATATGCCATGATAGATACTTTCCGTATCCAAGTGCAGGGTGAAATTAACAGACACAAAATGCTAAAAGCCGGTGTACATCCTACACAAGTTGCTGCACGCCGCTTAAAAGAGTTAAATGAGATCGAACGCAAATTGACCAAAGGTCATGAGCCAACAAACTAAACAGAAGAATCAACGGTCTCAGGCTTTATCTTTGCGGAAGCTATATCGTAGAACTTCAATTGCTTAGCATCCACTATCGGTAAGGTTACAAAAAATGTGCTGCCTTTCCCTAACACACTCTCAACCCGCACTGTGCCTTTATGTGCTTTGACAATGGCTTTCACTATAGAAAGTCCTAAACCATTACCACCTTCTTTCTTTGATCTGGCTCTATCTACCCGGTAAAAACGATCAAAAATATTGGGCAGGCATTCTTTAGGAATTCCGCAGCCAGTATCACGCACAGCAATACAGATATTATTTTCAGATCTAAAACTATAAATATATATTTGACCTGCGCTTGCTGTGTATCGCAACGCATTGGCGATGAGGTTATTAAATACTTCGGTAAGCATGTCGCAATCGGCTAGAACAATAACATTTGACAAGTTATTAACTTGCTCAATATGAATCTGCAAATCAATCTTTTTAGCACGCGCAGTTTCAGAAAAATCCTGACCAATATCAGTCACCAGCTCAGCGACATTAACAGGAGCTAAGCGCAAGGAAATATGAGGTTGTTCCATTTTTGCCAATAAAAGAAGATTTTGAGACATCCCTTTTAAAGTTTTGCTTGCCCTTTGAATAATTCTGAGCACATCAGTCTGTAAATTATGATCGCGCAGGTGCGCTTCAATCGTTTCAATGCTGTTTTCAATTAAAGCAATTGGGGTATTCAACTCATGTCCAGCATCATCAACGAAGTTCCGCAAAGTATTTAAGGACTTAGCTACAGGAGCCACAGCTCGACCCGAATAAAACCAGCCAAAAACAGCCAATAAAATGGCTAATGGGATACTGCGTAAACACTCGTTGACTATAAAACCGGCTATAGTTTGATCATAAGGAGCAGACGGTAATTGTAATTGCACAAAACAACCTTCAGGCAAATTTAAATAATGAGAATAAACCGATACCTCGGTATTACCTGAACCGGAGCTAGTTTTGCCTTGTTGTAATTTCTCTATGCCTTTGGGACCATAAGACTCAAGCAAGTTTTCATTAGCACCAAAAAGTTGAATAGTGGTTTGCGCAGGGATGTGTCTTCTAGCTGCAACACGCATCCAATCGGACAGGGTGGGTTTACCATTTCTATAGTCTACAGCCGGGGCTATTTCTTCACACATATGCGCAAGATCGTTTTCAGTGGAGATATTTAATCTATTGGTCATACTCCAAAACGACGCCATGCCAGCAAGAATGTAAGCCACCATCACCAAGAAAAAAAACCAAAGGGCTAGCTGAATGCGTAAACGTTGAATCATAGATCAATTAGTCGAATCTGGTGGATCAAAACGATAGCCAAAACCATAAAGGCTAGCAATACAAGACGCCTCTCCTGGGGTATCCAATTTACGTCTTAGTCTATTGATGTGTCCACGCACCGTATCATGCATGGCATCACTGTCCATACCCCAAACGTGCTCTAACAGACCTTCAGAAGAAAATACTTGTAAGGGATGCTTGATCAGAAATTCTAACAACTGAAACTCTTTTGGGGCCAGGTGAACGGCAATGCCGGACTTAGTAACCTTACGCT
Organism: Candidatus Melainabacteria bacterium; assembly: GCA_013288645.1. GTDB lineage: Bacteria > Cyanobacteriota > Vampirovibrionia > Obscuribacterales > Obscuribacteraceae > JABDBL01. The sequence continues at coordinate 25,706 of JABDBL010000014.1, read as the reverse complement.
CTCGAAAATAAATACAAACATCATGCATAGAATAATGATCGTTCGTATAAATTCGACCCCGGCGTAAAAGAGCATTTACACGAGCAGATAATTCTTTTAAGTGAAAAGGTTTAGTAAGGTAATCGTCCGCCCCTACTTTGAATGCCATATCTTTGTCTTCAATAGAATCGCGGGCTGTAAGCATCAATATTGGCGTGTTACCATTTTGCTCGCGATAAAACTGACAAACTTCTATGCCACTAACACTAGGTAGCATGATGTCCAAGATAATGATTTCATGCTTATGCTTATTTACATTTAAATAGCTTAGTGCCTCATTTCCATCAACAATAACATCGACTTCATAGTTTTGGCGCACGAGCCAATCACGAACAAGCTGCACCATGTCAGGCTCGTCTTCGACGAGGAGAATCTTAGCTGTTTGCAGCTTGCCGGAGGCTACCATAAATTTGGGATTTAATAAACTTACTTAATCTACCCTGGCAGTATAGATCACTCCACTTGTAATCTGATTATAAGCACTTCATTTTAAAAACAAACTTAAACATACAAGTCCTTGCCCCATAAATGCCAGTTTAGTTAAACTATTATGGTACAAAGTTAAAAATAGATAGCCCGCCAGAAGCATAGTGAAATAATGAATATTAAAGAACAAATTTCTGCTGATCTCAAAGAAGCTATGAGAGCCAGGGACCAAGTCCTGATTGATACCTTACGCTCCATTGTGTCCGCTTTTACCTATAAAAAAGTGGAAACTGGAGCAGAGCTATCAATTGAAGAAATGCTTGCCGTTCTGCAAAAGCAAGTGAAACAAAGAAACGACTCTATTTCTGAGTATTCAAAGGCTAATCGGACTGACTTGATCGACAAAGAAACTAAAGAAAGAGATATTTTGACTAAATATCTCCCAGCTCAAAAATCAGAAACTGAGATTCGCCAAATAGTAAAAACCATTATCTCCAATATAGCCCAAGGAGAGCGTAACCAGGGCAGTATAATGAAAGTAATCATGCCTCAGCTGAAAGGACAAGCTGACGGCAATTTGGTCCGCCAAATCGTAACTGAAGAACTTAAGAATAGCTAAAACCAACTCTAGAGCTTGCTCATCTTAATGCTGCCATCAATTCAAGAACCATTTGCTATCATAGTAATTAGGCATATGTATAGTATAAGAAGATGACCGCCAATAAGATAAATACTAAAGATAACCGCGTTAAGGTATTCGACACTACCTTAAGGGATGGCCAACAGTGCCCTGGAGCTGGCATGAGCTTTGAGCAAAATATGGAGTATGCCCGTCTTGCCAGTGAATTACGCGTTGATGTTTTAGAAGCCGGTTTTCCGTCCGCTAGTCCAGTTGATTTTGATATTGTGCAGGCCATAGCTCAAGAAGCAAAGCATTTCCCCCATAAACCTATAATAGCTGCTCTTTGTCAAATGCGAGAGGCACAAATTATCCGCACCATCGAATCACTAATGCCTTTAATTCCATTAAAATTAGCACGTCTGCATGTTTATTTACCCGTTGATCCAGATTTAATGCCAATATCATTGGGACCACTGGCAGACAACAAAAAACAGCTGGTAGCCGATCTTTATAGATTTACCAAAATGGCTACCGAAGCTGGCTGTGAGGTTGAGTTTAGCCCAGAAGGTTATTCTCGTATGCGCGAACATTTTGATTTCACAACAGAATTATTTAGAGCAGCAGTTCAAGCAGGAGCTACCATAATCAATTGCCCCGATACTATAGGTGGTGCATGCCAACTGCAGGGCAAAGATTATTTTGTAGAAAAAATGAAGCAACATGCAAAAATTATCGAGAAGGAATTCCCTGATCGTGAAATTTTATGGTCGGTGCATTGCCATAATGACTATGGGTTGGCCGTTCAAAACTCTATCAATGCTGTTTTTCATGGTCCCGCCCGACAGATCGAAGGATGCATAAATGGCATAGGCGAAAGAGCCGGCAACGCTGCCTTAGAGCAATGCATTATGCTCATAAAACAATTTGGCTCACAAGCAGAAGAACAAAAACCTTTTTACACAACCATAGCCACTGAGAAATTACAAGCAATCTCTGACTTCGTGGGCAAAAATATGCTCGTGAGACAGCCACATTCACCTGTAAGTGGTGATAATGCAGCTAAGCACTCTTCCGGTGGACATACAAATGCTATTTTAAAAAATCCGCTTGCTTATCAACCTTTCGATCCTAAGGAAATCGGCAAAGAAATAAGTTTTTTATTTGGACCGATGAGCGGCAGCAACCACGCACAGTCAATTATTCAGAGCTTTGGTTATGTTTGTGAGGACTCAGAAAAGTCCGAAATAGCCCAGTATATAAAGGATTATTATCATCAACGTCGCAAGGGCATTACTGACGAAGAATTAATTCAATGTTATCTTGAATATCGAAAACCAATAAAAATAGACCGAATTGATTATTTAAAAAGTGCTAACAGTGCAAAAGTAATACTACATGGCAGATTCTTTAAGGACCAAGGGACTTTCGAAGAAGAACTGCTAGGACCCGACTCTGCTTTAACAGCGGCTACAAACTTAATTCAGAAAAAGTTTGGTCCTATAAAAGTCATTCACCATGAAAGCAAATCAGAAAATGTGGGCATAGACGCTCATAGCATTTCACGCATACTTATATTGGACGAACAGAATAAACAATACGCAGGTACAGGTAAAGATCGAGACATAAAAATATCAGCCATTAATGCACTGCTCGATGCTGTTAATAAAGCTTATATAGATAAGCATTTTTCCATTTCGCCAATTAAAGAAAAGGCATTAAAGCTTTGACCACAGAAAACAGGCCTTTGTTTCATGATGTTAAAAATACAAGGGCTTAGAGACGCAAGGAGTTGACGAAATATATACTTCTTGTATGCTTATCTATCTAAACTTAGTCTTGGCATGTTGAATATTTCCATATTATCAATCCTTAACTAAGTAAGAACGCCACCATCTTTTGGTAATAAAGTGCATTTAAATACATTGGCAATACTTAGTGTCATCCTCCTGGTCGTTATTTTACGCTCCGGGTGCGGGTCGCTTGCCTATTAAACACTAATAAGCTAAGTCTATAAACCCCCGCACCATTCTAGAAGAGCGGGGGTTTTGCTTTCGAATAGTTTTTTGGATTTATCATGGAGAGAACAAATTGTTTAGTGATGCAATAAAAAAAGGACCCCATAGAGCACCGGCAAGGGCGATGCTTAAAGCCATAGGACTTTCTAATGAAGATTTAGAAAAACCTTTAATCGCAATTGCCAACACATGGACCGAGGTTGGGCCTTGTAATTTTCATTTGCGAACCCTTGCTGAAAAAGTGAAAGAGGGAGTCAAACTAGCCGGTGGTACACCACTTGAATTTAACACTATCGTAATATCCGATGGTATTTCAATGGGTACTGAAGGCATGAAAGCCTCACTTGTCTCCCGCGAAGTTATTGCCGATTCAATCGAATTATGTGTGCGTGGTCATATGTTTGATGGCGTGATTGCTCTTTCCGGTTGCGATAAAACAATACCGGGCACAATTATGGCTTTGGCCCGATTAAATTTGCCTTCCTTAATGCTCTATGGTGGCTCAATCATGCCCGGCCAATTTCAAGGCAAAGATGTCACCATCCAAGAAGTATTTGAAGGTGTCGGGGCTTGCCTAGCTGGACGTATGACACCAGAAGACCTTTTGCAACTAGAAAATAATGCCTGTCCAGGCGCCGGCGCCTGCGGCGGTCAGTTTACTGCCAACACAATGTCAACAGCAGCCACTTTCATGGGCATTTCTCCCATGGGAGTCAACGAGATACCTGCATTAGATCAGCAAAAATCAGAAGCGGCTATTTTATGCGGCAAACTTGTGATGAAATTGTGGCGAGAAAATATACGCCCACACCAAATTCTCACTAAAGAATCATTGGAAAATGCTATTGCCTCAGTTGCCGCTACTGGTGGCTCAACCAATGCAGTACTCCATTTATTAGCCATTGCCCGTGAAGCAGGAGCGCAGATTAATTTAGAAGATTTCGATCGCATTTTTTCACGCACACCAACCTTAGCTGACCTTAAACCAGGTGGCCAATTTGTTGCATCGGATATACATCAAGCAGGTGGCTTAAGAGTCCTGGCTAAGCGTCTTATGGACGGTAGCTATATTAGTGATTCACTTACGGTAACAGGACTTTCTTTATTCAAAGAAGCAAAAACGGCCACAGAGAAATCTGGACAAAAAGTTATACGTCCACTTTCTAATCCAGTAAAGAAGACTGGTGGCATCGCTATATTAAAAGGCAGTTTGGCCCCCGAAGGTTGCGTGGTTAAACTTTCAGGACACAAACGCAAAGAATTTCAAGGTCCTGCTCGTATATTTAACTCTGAAGAATCAACATTCCAAGCTATCAAAGATGGTGATATTAAAGCAGGTGACGCCATCGTCATTCGTTACGTAGGACCTAAGGGGGCTCCGGGCATGCCTGAAATGCTTGCCATAACCGGTGCTTTAGTGGGTGCTGGTATCGCTGACTCAGTAGCGCTTATTACAGACGGCCGCTTTAGCGGTGCTTCTCACGGTCTAGTCATTGGACACGTAGCCCCGGAGGCAGCTGCTTGCGGGCCAATAGCCTTAATTGAAAATGGGGACATAATTACAATCGATGTCGAAAAACGAATCATTGATATTAAAGCACCATTAGACAAACGAGTTTGGCAAGCACCAGAACCAATTTATCATTCGGGAGTTTTTGCGAAATACGTTCAAACAGTTTCGTCAGCATCAGAAGGAGCAGTAACAGGACAATTTCTCCAAACCAAAATTAGATCCAAAGAAAAAGTTTCTAGTCGTTAAAAATAGAAGATTAGTCAGAAGTTGTAACGTAGCACAAGGCGTATGAGTTACGCCGCAGGAAGTAAGCAATAGGCGGTGGGAGCGAAGCGGGGAGAGCGCGGAGGAGCCAAAGAATGAGAGCGACGAAGCGTTTAAAAAGGGAGTGAATAATGACCAAAATATATTGGGAAAATGATGCTAACACAAATGCATTTCAGGGTAAAACTGTCGCTGTACTTGGTTACGGCAGCCAGGGTAAAGCTCATGCTAATAATTTACGCGACAGTGGAGTAAACGTTGTTTTAGGATTGCGTCCACAAGGTAAGACATGGCAGCAAGCTAAACAAGATGACTGGCAACCCGTTGAACCAGCAGCTGCCGTTAAAGTTGCCGACATGGTAGCTATTTTAACTCCCGATATGACACAAGCAGAATTGTACAAGCAAGCAGTAGCACCTAATTTGAAAGCTGGCGCTGCGGTTTTATTTGCTCATGGTTTTAACGTACATTTTGGCGAAATAAAACCAGATAAAAATATTGACATAATTATGATAGCCCCTAAAGGTCCAGGCGCTCTCGTTCGGCGTCAATATGAGGAAGGTAAAGGCGTACCTTGTTTAGTAGCTATCTATCAAGACGCTTCTGGTACTGCGCTGGAAAGAGCTATTGCTTACGGACATGCTATTGGTGGCACTCGCGGTGGCATCATTGAAACCACATTTGCTGAAGAAACCGAAACAGATCTTTTTGGCGAGCAAGCGGTTCTTTGTGGGGGAGCTACCGAATTGATTATTGCTGGTTGGGAAACCCTTGTTGAAGCAGGTTATCAACCAGAAGTTGCATATTTCGAGTGCTTGCATGAATTGAAGCTAATTGTCGATCTTATATATGAAGGTGGTATAACAAAAATGCACGAATTTATCAGTGACACAGCTAAATATGGCGACCTTACACGCGGTGCCCGCATAGTTGATGCTAGCACTAGGGCAAGGATGAAAGAAGTTCTCACCGAAATCCGTAATGGCAAGTTTGCTCAAGAATGGATTGAGGAAAATAAAACCGGCAGCAAAAATTATAAAGCCATGCTCGATCGTGACTTTAATCACCCGATTGAAAAACTAGGCAAAGAGCTCAGAGCAAATATGTCCTGGATAAAAGAGCAAGCTAAACCGGCTAAAGAGCTAGTGGGATCAAAACACCAATAGGGTAATGTGATGAACGGCGCTACCATTCTAGTTAAAACTATCGAGGATGAAGGGGTTGATACTATCTTTGGTTACCCTGGCGGCGCCATTATGCCTGTTTACGATGCTCTTGTTGATAGTAAATTGAAGCACATTCTAGTTCGACACGAACAGGCAGCCGCTTTTGCTGCTGACGCTTATGCTAGAGTAACTGGCAAAGTGGGAGTTTGTTTAGCTACATCGGGACCAGGAGCTACCAATCTAATTACTGGAATTGCTAATGCATATGCAGATTCCATTCCCATAGTAGCAATTACTGGGCAAGTAGCAACAGCCCTCATAGGAACCGACGCCTTTCAAGAAGTTGATATCTACGGCATTTCTATGCCTGTCGTCAAACACAGCTTTTTAATTCGTGATGCTGAAGAAATTCAACAAACGGTTAAAGATGCTTTTGAGATCGCACGTAGCGGACGGCCAGGACCGGTGTTAATAGACTTTCCCAAAGATATCGCTAATGCCAAAGTAAAAGAAAAAAATCTACGACCAGCTAAGCCGATTTCATTGCCTTGCTTCGATGCAGCAAGTATTGAAACTGCCAAAGAAATGATAGAGCAAAGTCATAAGCCTTTGATATATGCAGGCGGGGGTGTGCGCATCGCACAAGCCAGTGCAGAGTTGCAAGCATTTGCTGAAACAACAGGCATCCCGGCTGTGACCACGTTACAAGGCTTAGGATCTATTCCCGGTCAGCACAATTTAAATCTGGGTATGCTGGGTATGCATGGCACAAAAGCAGCTAATCTAGCTGTACAAGAGTGTGATTTGTTAATTGGCATTGGAGTGCGTTTTGACGATCGTGCCACCGGCATGCTAGCAAAATTTGCTCCCGATGCTAAGGTTATTCATATGGACATTGATCCAGCTGAAGTAGGCAAATTACGAGCCGTGCAATGCGCAATTCTTGGCGATCTTAAATTAGCGCTTAGATCTTTGCATGTTAAACCAGACTGCAAAGACTGGCAAGAATTATGTTTGGCTCGCAAAGAGGAATTTGCTTGGCATTATGATGCGCCCACTCAAGGAATCTACGCACCTAAATTTATTAAAACCCTCAGCAATCAAGCTCACAAAAATACCATTATCACTTGCGATGTCGGACAACATCAGATGTGGGTGGCTCAACATTACCAATTCAAAAATGCGCAGCATCATCTAACTAGCGGTGGATTAGGAGCCATGGGCTATGGAATGCCTGCAGCCATAGGCGCTCAACTTGCCAGTCCGGATGCAACAGTTATAACCATTAGTGGTGACGGATCAATAATGATGAACATACAAGAATTAGCTACAATAAAACGCTATAACATTCCTATCAAAGTGGTGGTTTTTGATAATCAAGCATTAGGAATGGTGCGGCAATGGCAAGAATTGTTCTTCCAAGAAAGATATAGCGAAGTTGATTTGTCTGACAATCCAGACTTTGTAAAAGTTGCCCAAGCTTTCGGTATACCTGCATTTAGACTAGAACACGATAATAATATGCAAGAAGCGATCGGTAAGATAAATAACACACACGGACCTTTATTTGTTCATGTTGTAATAGATCCAAGAGAAAATGTATGGCCATTAGTTCCACCTGGTAAACCAAATTGTCAAATGATGGAGGCGAACGCACAATGAGATTCACTTTGGAAATAACCATGAAAAATACTGAAGGTGTGCTCGAACGCATACTCGGTAGGTTAAGACAGCGAAGTTTAAACATACAAGCAATAAATGCTAGCTGCACCAGAGATTGTTCAAATATAGAGGCAAAAATTACAGTAGAAAGCAAAATGAATGCCGAATCAATAATGAAACAACTAGCCAAGCTATATGATGTGCAAAGGATAAATGTATTTGCCTTAGATGTAAAAGACGAGTCGAGTCAAGCTTATGGCGTATCATCCACAATTGAAACTGTAATTACCAAATTAGGAGAGCAAAATGAAGTCTGTCTTTCTATATGATACGACTTTGCGAGATGGCTCACAGCGTAAAGGAGTTAGCTTTTCTTTAGAAGACAAGCTAAAAATTACAGCCATGCTTGACACTTTCGGTGTAACATACATCGAGGGAGGTTGGCCCGGTTCCAATCCGAAAGATATGGAATACTTTCGTCGAATGAAAAATAACTCGCTAAAACACGCTCGCATAGTAGCCTTTGGTAGTACGCGCCGGGTTAATTCGAGAACAAAAGACGATGCAAATCTAAAGGCGCTGCTAGCCGCAAACACCTCGGTCGTTACATTAGTAGGAAAATCTTGGGACATGCATGTGAAAGATGTCCTACAAACTACTTTAGAAGAAAATCTAAAAATGATTGCTGAAAGCATAGTTTTCCTCAAAGAACACAACAAAGAAGTGATATTTGATGCAGAACACTTTTTTGACAGTTTTAGAACCAACCCAGAATATGCGATGCAAGCAATTTCAGCTGCAACAAACGCCGGAGCAGACTGGGTTGTTCTCTGTGATACCAATGGAGCTTCATTGCCAGATCAAATTAGCAATGTCGTTACACAAGTCCATTCTCAAGGCTCATTTAATATCGGCATCCACTGCCATAATGATGGCGAGTTAGCAGTAGCAAATTCTTTAGCCGCTGTAGCAGCCGGTGCTCGTCAGGTTCAATGTACAGTTAATGGCTACGGTGAGCGATGCGGCAATGCTAATTTAGTTTCAATTGTACCTAATTTACAAATCAAACTAGATTTCCAATGTGTGCCGCCGAGCAGTTTGCGCAAACTTACCGAACTGTCCCGTACTGTCGCTGAAATAGCCAACTTGGCTCCTGACTCCAATGCACCTTATGTAGGATCTTCTGCTTTTGCTCATAAAGGAGGTTTGCATGTAGCTGCAGTAGAAAAAATTGCTTCTAGTTACGAGCATATAGATCCCAAATTAGTGGGTAATCAACGACAATTTGTGGTATCCGAGCTTTCTGGACTAAGCAATGTAAGAATGTTAGCTTCCCGCCTTGGTATCGAAAGCAGTGGCAACGAAAAGGCTGTTTTGCAACAAATTAAATATATGGAAAGCAAAGGTTATCAATTTGAAAATGCGGAAGGCACTATTGAGTTAATGTTGCGGCGTAGCAACAGTGATTACAATGCACCGTTTGAATTACTGAGCATGTCTGTAATTGTTTCAGACCACACAAATTCAGATATGACCGCGGAAGCCACAGTAAAAGTAAAAATCAAAGGAGAAATATTCCACACCGCTTCTGAAGGACATGGCCCAGTAAATGCTTTAGATAAAGCTTTAAGAAAGGCTCTTATTCCCTCTTATCCGCATTTGGCTAATGTCCGTTTAGGTGATTATAAGGTAAGAATCTTGGATCCGGCTAGTGCTACAGGAGCTACAACGCGGGTAACTATTGAAGCCATTTGTCAGGAAGAACGTTGGTACACCGTAGGCTGTTCGGAAAATATAATAGATGCCAGTTACAAGGCTTTAGCTGATAGTTTAGAGCTCTACTTATTAAGAGAAGAGGAACAAAGATCTGCAGCAAAACAAAATGTCGTAGCTTAGTCAGTGCTATCATAATAATTAGCTAGACATCGCATATGTTAGGCATAATAAAAGAATAATAAAATGACGAAGCTTGAAACGAAACGTAAATATAACCATGAGTAAAGAATCAGTTGAATCAAAAAATATTTTCGAAAAAATATGGACAGCTCATGTAATTAAACAAGTCGAAGGGCATCCAGCCATTTTTGCTATCGATTTAATGTTAATCCACGAAGTAACTTCTGCTCAAGCTTTTCAAACGTTGGAAAACAAAAAACTGCCCGTTTTTGATCCCGGTCGCTTATTAGCTACTATCGATCATAGTATTCCGACTCGTTCTAATCGTAGAGAAATTTTTGATCAAGCAGCAGCTACTCAAGTAGAAACTCTACGTAATAATTGTAAAAAGCACGGTATTCCTATGCGTGATTTCGATCAAGGACAGGGCATTGTACACGTTATAGGACCAGAATTAGGTCTCACTCAACCTGGGATGACCATTGTTTGTGGGGACTCGCATACTTCAACCCATGGAGCTTTTGGCGCTTTAGCCTTTGGCATAGGTACATCTGAAGTAGCTCACGTAATGTCCACTGGCTGCTTATTACAATTAAAGCCTAAATCTATGAAAGTAGAATTCCATGGACATTTCCGCAAAGGCGTTTTTGCCAAAGACGCTATTCTTGCTCTAATCGGCAAAATAGGCATCGGTGGAGCAAATGGTCACGTCATAGAATATTGTGGTGAGTCCATTGAGAATATGTCAATGGAAGAACGCATGACCATATGTAATATGAGTATCGAGTGCGGTGCAAGAGCTGGATTGATCAGTCCTGATTCCACTACCTTTGACTATCTACGTGGTCGTCCCTATGCACCAACTACCTCCAATTGGGACGCATCGATCGAATATTGGCAGTCGCTTAGAAGTGATGCAAAGGCTCAATACGATCGGGGAATAATTATTGATCTTGATAAATTACATCCGGTTGTAACTTGGGGTACTAATCCTGGCCACGCCATACAAATAAACGAATGTATTCCTAAATTAGCCAATCTGCCGAAGAGCGAACACGCTATTACAAAGTCAGCCTTAGCTTATACAAAATTGTCCGAAGGCGAAGCTATTGCAGGCACACCTATAGATTGGGCTTTTGTCGGTTCCTGCACCAATGGTCGCATCGAAGATTTGCGCTTAGTAGCAAAAGTCTTAGAAGGACACCATGTTGATCCAAAAGTAACCATGTATATTGTTCCAGGTTCAGAAGCAGTGCTAGAACAAGTAAAAAAAGAGCAGCTCGATAAGATATTTCTCGCAGCAGGCGCTCAATTACGCATGCCCGGCTGCTCAATGTGCTTAGCTATGAATGACGATAAAGTACCCGAAGGCAAACGTTGCGTTAGCTCATCTAACCGTAATTTTCAAGGAAGACAGGGACCGGGTAGCATCACCCACCTAGCTTCTCCAGCCACTGTAGCAGCTAGCGCCATTGCTGGACAAATTACGTCTCCTGAGCAATATTTTTGATATTTAAATCAAACCTGACTCAACAACTAAAATCATAGGTCTATAAATGGAACAATTTAAATCATTAACAGCTAAAGTCCTTCCCTTACCAATTAAAGATATCGATACAGACATGATTATCCCTGCACAGTTTTTAACCAGTGTAAGTAGAGAAGGATACGGTGAAAATCTTTTTCGTCGTTTACGAGACCAAGATCCTCAATTCCCTCTCAATATGCCAAAGTATAAAGATGCTAGTATCATGCTTACTGACAGCAATTTCGGTTGTGGTTCTTCGCGCGAGCACGCTGTATGGGCGATTTTAGATGCTGGCTTTAAAGTGGTGATCTCAAAATCATTCGCTGACATCTTTTATAGCAATTCTGCTAAAAATGGACTTGTTTTAGTAACATTACCCGAAGAGATAGTAGATGATCTTCTCCTTGAAGCAAAGAACAAAGAATTACTTTTAAGTGTAGACTTAGAAAATCAACAGGTGCAAAATGAAAAGCAAATTTATCCATTCACTTACGATGCTTTCAGACGGCATTGTATTTTAAATGGTCTTGACGATATCGATTACATCTTGTCAGCCAAAAGTGAAATTGCTGATTTTAGAACAAAACAGTCAAGCAAGCAAACTGTATCAACCTTGGTTATTAACCATTAGCCAGTAATAGAGAGACAGTAATAATGAAAAAAAATATTGCTGTACTCGCTGGTGACGGTATAGGACCCGAAGTTATGTCCCAGGCATTGCTAGTACTCGACGCTGTGGCAAAACAATTTGGACATCAATTTACAATTTCAGAAGGCTTAGTCGGGGGAGCTGCATACGACAAAGGCGGCACCCATTTGCCAGACGAAACAAAAGCTCTCTGTCAATCAAGTGACGCTATTTTATTTGGATCTGTCGGTGGCCCAGTTGCTCAACAACACTTAGATAAATGGAAAAATTGCGAAGCCAATTCTATATTATCTTTAAGAAAGCTCTTTTCTTTTAATGCCAATTTGCGACCAGTACGCATATTGCCTGAATTACAAGCGTTATCACCACTAAAAGCTGAGATCATTCAAAAGGGCGTTGATTTAGTTATAGTAAGAGAATTGCTTGGTGATTGCTATTTCGGAGAACATAAACAATTTATAGAAGGTGGCATGAGACAGGCGTCTGATCTGTCTCTTTATACAGAAGAACAAATTGCAAATGTTGCCCATACAGCCTTTCGCTTAGCTAAAATGCGAAGAAAAAAAGTAACTTCAGTAGATAAAGCAAATGTATTGGCAGCATCAAAGTTATGGCGGACTGTAGTAAAAGAAATTGCTCAAGAATATCCAGATATTCAAACTGAAAATTTATTAGTTGATAATTGTGCAATGCAATTGGTTATAAATCCGTCACAATTTGACGTCGTACTGACCACAAATATGTTCGGCGACATTTTGTCTGATGTGGCAGCAGTATTACCAGGGTCTTTAGGACTTTTAGCTTCAGCTAGTTTGAACTCATCCGGGTTTGGCTTGTACGAACCACCAGGTGGTTCAGCACCAGATATTGCCGGAAAAGACATAGCCAATCCTATTGCTCAAATAAATAGTGTTGCTTTATTATTGCGTTTGTCTTTTGGCTTAGAAACAGAGGCGCTCTCAATTGAGCAAGCGGTAGAGTCCACTTTAAAGGATGGCTTTAGGACAAAAGACATCTATCGCCCCGAGGCTGCTAAAGACACAAATCTCAGTCTTGTCGGCACTCAGCAAATGACCAATCAAATTTTAAAGCACTTGAGTGGAGTAGAACATCATGTACGTTAAGCGTAATGTTAGCCCATCGATAATATATTATCTCTCTTGGCGCACTGTGCTTTTTTCATTTATTCTCAGTACGTTCGTGTTTATACTCTATGAATGTTTCGGTTGGCGCGCCATTGCTATTCCATTTCTTCCAATAGCAACAATAGGTACAGCAGTAGCCTTTTATGTCGGTTTTAAAAATAATTCTTCTTATGACAGACTCTGGGAAGCGAGAAAAATATGGGGTGAAATTGTCAACTTAAGCCGTTCTATAGCGTCCTATTTATTGGCAGTAATAAAAAATCGGCAAGACGAAACTACTAAAACTCTTACGCAAAAATTTATTTATCGCCAAATTGCATATGCGAATATGATTCGTTTGCAATTACGCAAAAGAAATGTTTGGGATGAAACACATCTCTATACACAATTAGCTTCACAGTGCTTTCCATGTAAAACTTTCGAACAAGATGCTATAGATGTTGTAAACGCACTATGTTGTACAGAAGAAGTAGAAGGTTTGCTCAGCAAACAAAATATAGCCAAAGAATTAGTCTATCTGCAAATGCGAGACCTTACTAAATTTAGAGAATCAAACTTAATTGAGTCTTATGAGCATTCAGACTTGATGAAAATGTGCAACGAATTGTACACGCAACAAGGCAAGTCCGAACGGATAAAACTATTTCCGTTCCCTAGACAATATGCTTATTTTAGTGAAATATTTGTACGCATATTTATATGCTTATTACCCTTTGGTCTAATAGCCGAATTTGCCAAAATCAATGAAGGACTTGCGTGGCTCACTATTCCTTTTTCAATGCTTATTTCTTGGATATTTGACACTATGGAACAAATTGGCGATACAAGTGAAAACCCATTTGAGAATGGTGTCAATGACGTTCCTATGACAGCTATTTGTCGAACAATAGAAAGAGATTTACGTGAACTATTGGGTGAAACAAAATTACCCGAACCGATACAATCGGTGGAAGGTATATTAATGTAGTCACTATAGCCCTGATGCTTTCCACTTTAAGTCATTAAAGTGTGGAAATAAGGTACCAAAGCGCTAATAGCTGGCAATAGCTTCTTATATTCACTAGAAATCAGTTAAAGAACACTACAATATTATGAAACCAGCATAAATTGGCCTTGACCATACATATCTCTCCACAGTATAATCCACAGTATGATGAAAACCATCCAAGTCACTATTAACGAAGCATTGTTAGATCAAATTGATGATCAATGCGGCAGTCGTAATCGATCAGCTTTTTTTCGACAAGCTGCCGAACTTTTGCTCAAACAAGCTAAAATCAAGCAACTTGAACAACAGGATATTCAAGGCTATAAACGCCAACCCATACGTCCTGGAGAATTCGATGTTTGGCAAGCTGAGCAGGTATGGCCGGAATGAATCGCGGAGAGGTACGATACTATACATTTAAAGCACCTAATAAATGTAGGCCAGTTCTAATATTAACAAGAGATAGTGCCATCCCACATCTTGGCGAAATTACAATAGCTGCTATCACCTCGACGATAAGACCAGTTCCCTCTCAGGTCCTTATTTCGCAGGCAGACGGAATGCCAAATGCATGTGCAATTAACTTATATCACATACATACTGTTCAAAAAGATAAGATAGGCAAATTGATAACCAAACTCAGTATTGAAAAAATGCAACGAGTAAAAAAGGCGCTTATTTTTGCCTTAGGATTTGACGATCTCTTGCTTAATTAATTCCAAATTGCCTATGCTAAATTACCATGTTGATTGATATCAATTATTTTTTTCTACCGGCAAATGTAATTGTCGTTCATCACCTATTGAACCATCGAAAGATATTTACGCCAATTATTAGGCGAAACAAAACTACCCGAGCCAATAGATTTAGTAGAAGGCATTTTAATGGTAAGCGTCCGGTAAAGGACAGAAATAAACTAGACGTCATCAGCTAAAATCTTCCAGTCGCCCAATTTTTCAAATTCAAATTCCGCTTGGCTTTTGGCTTCGCTGATTGATTGGTGCCAAGTATCGGTCAGAACTTGCCAATTTTCATCGCAATAGAGCAGATAGAATGCACCGTCGGCGCTGGCAATAGCAAGACCCGCTGGCATTTCCATAGCTGTTCCGGCAATCGAATGTTTAGTTGCGTCTGTGGAATAAACAGTTTCATCAAATATCGTATATTGCAATACCTTTGCACTATGTAATTCTAAAGGAGGGACTTTCATCGGCATTTCTTCTATAGGGGCAAAATAAATAGGTCCATAAACTTATTGACAGGCATAGAACTAAGCTTCTCAGAGTCAGCAAAAATATTTGTGATGCGATCTTTTGCTTCCGTATCGAATAAAATATCTAAATTGTTTTCAAATTTCCTTTTCAATAAAGGAATGCCCTCTTTGCGGCGACGTTTGTGTCCAAGAGGATATTCAATCTCAATTTTTTCGCTCTTGCCACCATCTTTAAAAAATATTTGTACGGCATTGGCAATTGAACGTTTATCTGGATCTAAATAATCTTTTGTATATTGTTTATTCTCAGTGCAAATCATTTTATCTCTTAAAATATCAATGCCTGGATCCTTAGCTATCTTATCTTCATAATGGTCAGCCGTAAGTTCACCGAAAATAAGTCCAACAGCTATCATATACTGAATACAATGGTCTCTATCAGCCGGATTTTTAAGGGGTCCTTTTTTATCGATAATGCGCAGGGCTGATTCATGAGTAGTGATTTCGATCTTTTCAATCTCGTTCAAACGATCTTTGACTAGTGGATATAATTTCAATGCACACTCCACAGCTGTTTGTGCATGAAATTCTGCTGGAAAAGTTACTTTAAACAGTATATTTTCCATTACATAAGATCCAAAAGGACGCCCAAGTTTTAATTCCTTGCCAGCAAAAAGAACATCATCAAAGCCCCATTTTGTAGCTGTAAGTGCACTAGGATAACCCATTTCTCCTTTCATCGACCAAAGTGCCAATTGCACACCGCGTGCTGTAGCGTCAGCTGCTGCCCATGATTTGCGCGAACCCGTATTTGGTGCATGTCTATAAGTACGTAATGCCTGACCATCTATCCAGGCATTAGATAATGCATTCAAAATATGTTTTCTGGAACCACCCAGCATCTTAGTGGTTACTGCTGTCGTAGCAACTTTAACCAGAATGACATGGTCTAATCCCACTTTATTAAAGCTGTTTTCTAAAGCTAAAATCCCTTGAATCTCGTGCGCTTTGATCATGGCAGTCAAAACATCTTTTATTGTCAAAGCCTTATCGTTGCGACTAAGATAATCGGCAACAGCCAAAATACCCCCTAAATTATCTGAAGGATGACCCCATTCTGCTGCCAACCAGGTATCGTTAAAATCGAGCCATCTTATAAGACAACCAATATTGAAAGCTCCAAGTATTGGATCAAGGATAAAATTAGTTCCAGGTACGCAACAACCCTGTGGAACTATTGTGCCCGGTACAATTGGACCAAGCAATTTTGTACATTCTGGAAAACGCAAAGCAAGAATAGCGCAGCCTAGGCTATCCATAAGACAATAACGAGCAGTTTCATAAGCCTCATCTTTATTTGTCAAAGAAAATATATTTACATACTCAGCAATATCTTGCAGAATTTTGTCAAAGGCAGCAAGATCACTTTCTTTCTTTGTCGCTGTCAACTCTTTGCTCATCTTTTTTCAATAGGCAGCCAAGCTAATGGTTCTGGACCAATATAGTCTGCAGTAGGACGAATAAGTTTATTGTTTTTCCTTTGCTCCATAATGTGAGCGGCCCAACCGGATGTACGAGCAATAACAAAAATTGGTGTGAACATCTTGATAGGAATACCCAATAGATAATATGCTGAAGCGCTATAAAAATCGGCATTAGCGAATAGCTTTTTCTCATCCCACATCAGTTTTTCAATACGTTCAGAAATATCAAAAATTGTCATGTCTCCAGATGATTTAGACAATTTTTTAGACCAATCTTTAATGATTGCATTACGTGGATCACAGTTTTTATAAACACGATGACCAAACCCCATAATGAGCTTTTTCTGTGCCAGCATTTCTTTTAGTCCAGCTTCGGCTTGCTCCGGATTTTTGAATTGATTAATAAGTTCCATAGCCGCTTCATTTGCTCCACCATGAAGGGGTCCACGCAAAGTCCCAATCGCGGATGTTATAGCAGAATAAAAATCGGACAAAGTAGCAGCAGTAACTCTCGCTGCAAATGTTGAAGCAGCAAATTCATGTTCTGCGTATAAAATCATTGAAGCATCAAAACAATTCACCTGCTCTACCGATGCTTTCTTCTCATGCAATAAATGTAAAAAATGTCCAGCAATGTTTTCATCATCCGTTTCAACATTTATCCTTTTACCGGATTTACTAAAGTGATACCAATAAAGAAGCATAGAACCAAAGGATGCCATAAGTTTATTAGCAATAAAAATTTGATCGTATTTATTCCCTTCAGGCAAAATTGTGCCTAAAGCTGAGCAACCGGTTCTTAGAACATCCATAGGATGAGCATCTGCTGGTATTTGTTCCAAAATAACTCTTAGAGCAGGCGTCAAACCACGCAATTTTTTCAATTGTTCTTTATACTGTTGCAATTTATTCTTATTAGGCAGATTGCCATATATGAGCAAATAAGCAACTTCTTCAAAATTGGCATAAATAGCTAAATCCTCGATAGCATAGCCACGATAAGTTAGTCCAGCACCAGCCTTGCCAACGGTACAAATAGCTGTTTGCCCGGCTGTGACCCCAGCCAAACCGCCTGCTTGCTTTGGAGCAGTAGTTTCAGTCGCCATTTTTAACTCTCCTTATTTGTCTCACTGTTTTTAAACAATGTGTCTAATTTTTTCTCGTAATCTTCGTAGCGTAAAAATTCATACAATTGGGCGCGCGTTTGCATTGAACTAATAAGATCTTTTTGCGTACCCGTTTCTCTTATAATTTCAAAAACTTTTAAAGCAGCAGCATTCATTGCCCTAAAAGCAGAGAGCGGATAGAGTACCAAACTGACACCAGCATTTTTTAACTGATCAAGCGTAAATAAAGGCGTTTGTCCAAATTCAGTAATATTAGCTAGAATTGGCACTTTTACAGCTTGAGAAAATTCTTTGTATTGATTTAATTCTGTCACAGCTTCAGCAAAAATCATATCAGCACCGGCAGCCGCATAAGCCTTTGCCCGTGCAATAGCATTGCTTATGCCTTCACTAGCAATAGCATCTGTGCGTGCCATAATTATAAAATCAGGATCGATCTTAGCATCAACAGCAGCTTTGATACGATCCACCATTTCTTCTTTGCTAACCAGTGCTTTATTAGGTCTATGCCCACAGCGTTTGGCAAACACTTGATCTTCCAGATGTATGCCAGCCGCACCAGCTTTAGTCATTTCGACAACCGTACGCGCAATATTAAAGGCACTGCCAAAACCAGTGTCGGCGTCCACCAAAATAGGCAGGGAAGTAACATTTGCGATACGCCTGACATCTTCTATAACATCGTTTAACGTAGTAATGCCCAAGTCCGGTAGCCCAAAAGAAGCATTTGCAACACCGGCACCAGAAACGTATAGACAATTAAAGCCCACTTTCTCCGCCATAAGAGCGCTATAGGCATTAATAGTGCCAATGACTTGCAAAGGTTTTTCAGCTTTAAGGGCTGCTTTTAATCTGGAGCCTGGAGAAGAGGATGCGTTCATAATGGCAACGGTCCATAATAATCAGCTTGATAATTAATGTATGATAACACGCTAATGCTCTTTAAGCGTATTGTCCAGCCGCAAAACCAGACGCCCAAGCCCATTGAAAATTATAGCCGCCCAATTGTCCTGTAACATCAACAACCTCGCCTATAAAATACAGTCCTGGTACTTTTTTCGCTTCCATAGATTGCGAAGATAATTCATTAGTATTAACACCACCCCTGGTGACCTCCGCTTTTTTATAACCAACTGTTCCATCAGGAAATATTTGCCAGGCTTTTAAAGTTGCGCCCAACTCTGCCAAACGTTTATCAGATATTTCAGATAAATTACCAGCTAATTTATAATATTCGCAAAACTCTTCTGCAAAACGTTTAGGCAAAACTTCAGCCAATACATTTTTAATTAGATTTTTTGATTTTTCTTTTCGCATACGATTCAAAAAGTCAACAACATTCACATTTGGCAATAGATCAATTTGCAGCGGCATAGGCTTCTTCCAATATAAAGAACTCTGCAAACTGGCTGGTCCACTTAAGCCTGTATGAGTAAATAATATATTCTCGCGAAAAGCCGCTCCATTACAAGATACTATCGTATCAATCGATACTCCAGTTAAAGCAGCAAAGTGAGCCAAATCCTCTTTCTTAAAATTAAAACCATCCAAAGCAGGCGCAGTTTCAACAATCGATAAACCAAATTGCCGCGCTATATCATAACCAAAACCAGTAGCTCCAATTTGTGGTATAGACAGACCACCTGTGGCTATTACTACAGACTCACATTCATAAGTTTCCTTATTAGTGTCCACCACAAACTGATCGTTGTTTTTAATTGCGTTTACTTTGCACCCCAATTGAAAGCGATTACCAACCTTCTCACATTCTTCCGTCAATAAATCGACAATTTCCTGGGCTGAATTATTACAAAACAATTGACCTAATTTCTTCTCATGAAATTTGATACCATGCTTCTTTACTAGACCAATAAAGTCTTGCGGCGTATACCGCGCCAGTGCTGACTTACAAAAATGTGGATTCTGTGAAACAAAAGAATCAGCATTAGTATTGATGTTCGTAAAATTGCAACGTCCACCACCCGAAATCAAAATTTTACGACCAATTTTTTCACTGTGGTCCAACAAAATAGTTTTGCGCTTGCGCTTACCCGCTTCAATGGCGCACATCATGCCAGCGGCTCCAGCACCGATAATTAAAACATCACAACTTTTCATATCGATAATTAGCTATCATTGTACGGACAATATTTAATGCTTAGTTGGTGTTGTCGAGTCATTACGTTCTAAAATAAATAAGTGCTTTTGCTTTTGAACTAGGTTGTAGTCTGACCCATTTATTGTACCGATGCGGTACATGCTGCCGATGAATCTTGCTGGTAGGTTGTGCCCGATGCCAGATACAGTCAAGTCAATAATGTCTTGCGTATCTAGCTTGCATAATTCATCTAAAAGAGGGCCAGGCAGTCCTAAACGTTCAAACCTACCGTGGGCAAGAGCCGCTGTTCTTAATCTAGGATCATCGGAAACCATAAATATAGTGGTTTTATTCGCCTGACTAATAGTGTTTTTGTCGTGATTAAGATAGACTCTTGCATCTATATCTGGTTGTGAAAATATTATCTCTTTGTATTTAGGCAATACTTTGCCACCATATGATCGCTCAAAGCGCCTGACAAAAGCCTCATCTATAAAGCCTGCACCCATACTATGTCCAATTACTATAGTTTTATCAGTAGGCACACGCTGCGCCAGTCTATCTAAAAAAGTACAAAAACTATCATAGGCTTGTTGAGCAAGAGTTCCATTTTCTAAATATTTTTCAAATCCAATTGGCGAAACCCAGCTATAAACAATTACGGGTGTCTGCATTTGCACAGCTAGTTTGGCGGTTCTTTCTAGGGATGTTTTGAACGTCACACAGCAACCATGTACAAATACAACTACGTCACCGTTAACTATAAGACCTCGATATTTTTCAAATGCACTTGCTACTTCGCGGGGCGAAAATTCTTGATCCGGAATATGGTTCTTTTGCTCTGGCAGAATTACAGGTAAGGTATTAGAAGGAATCGCCTTCTGCAAATGAATGAGTCGCCATCCCAAACGATCAATAATCTCAGGACTAATTGATACCTTTTCAGGATAAGGCACACAAATGTTTTTGACACCAAATGCCAAAGGACCATTGTTCTTCTTTTCAAGAAAATCAATTTGTTTAGAATCAGCACGCGCACGGTTAGTAGCATAGAAAATAGGTACTACCAGCCAGTCCCGAACATCTACCACTTCTTCTTTGACCGGTGCCAGATCTGACAAAATAGAGCAAGCACCGTACAAAAGACAGCTTAGCCCAATATATAAAAAGATTAGTGTTCGCCACAACATCTTTCGACTATCCGTTGCCATCTGACCTGCACTCTTCTATTTAAAAGAATAAATTATGCCAAAACGAAAACACCACCTAGATTAACTCTACGGTGGTATTTAAGCTACTGTCTAACTGCCCCTTGCGACATGGGCTCAGTATTTTCATATGCTTCAGTTAGTCCTTCACATATGACGGGATTTCGCTACTGTTTCTGATTAGCGCCAACCTGGTGTTTCCACTTATCCCCTCGGCTCATAGTTCTTAACTGTTTTGTAAGAACTCACCGCTTATGTAATTAGTATAGCAAGCCAATTTAATAGCGCCACTACCCCATAAGACATTTAAAGTTTATGCGCTTTATAAGTATAAGACCTAGCTATAAAGCCATTTATTAGCAAGCTTTACCATTAACAAGCGCTGGGACTATAAAACGTATGCGGTAAAAAGCGATCAAATATTGCTTTTATATAAAACGGGTTCAATAAATATACAAACTAGAATTTATTCAAAAAAGACTAGCAAACTAGCTCAGTATCTTCTGTTCTAGGGATTCATTCTTTGCAAGCAGCACATACAAACAGCAAGGCATAATATATAAAAAAGTTAGTACTCTCTATACCACCTTTCTATTTTCCGCTGATTTAATACACACTGTCTATTTAGAAAATAATATGCAAACGAAAATACCACCTAGATTGCTCTACGGTGGTATTCAAGCTACTGTCTAACTGCCCCTTGCGACACGGGCTCAGTATTTTCACATGCTTCAGTTAGTCCTTCACATATGACGGGATTTCGCTACAGTTTCTGGTCAGCGCCGACCTGATGTTTCTACTAATCCCCTCGGCTCAACGTTCTTAACTGTTTTGTAAGAACTCACCGCTTATGTAATTAGTATAGCAAGCCAATTTGATAGCGCTACTACCCCATAAGACATTTAAAGTTTATCTACTTTGTAAGTATAGAACTAAGCTATCAAGCCAGTTATGTCTAGGACTTTGCATTAACAAGCGCTGGGACTGCAAATTCTATGTGGAGAAAAGCGATCGAATAATGCTTCTATATCGTTTACACGCATAGAAATACATCAATGACAACAATTTGGTGACTAAAGAAGATCGTTTAGGCAGCTATCTTCTGTTCTAAGCACTCATTGATATGTGAAAAATCAACAAAAGTTTGATGATCAATATCTTGTTCGCGACAATATTGAGCCAGTTTTGCCTTGGCAAAAACGAAATCGGCTTTAGTAGACCAGCAGAAATCGCTCTTGCTATCACCAATAACAATCTTGTACGGATCTTTATCAGTCAATTGTCTTTCCAATAAGGCACACTTGCAAGCAATGCTATGAGGTGTTCTACACTTCCCTCTTTTTTCCCCTTGAGGAAATTCAAGTGACCAAGATTTATTTCTTTCTATCAGTCTATATGCCCAATAGCCTTCTACTTGTATAGACTCTCTATTTAGTATATGCGTTATGATTCTATCTAAGCCATTACTACCTATATAAACAGGTATATGCATGTCATTGCACAATGCCATAAAAGACTTAAAATGCGCATCAATAGCTATAGAATTGTCTACGACTTTAACTATATTTGGCCAAGCTCCATCAATCAAAGCAATTTGTTGAGCCATGCACTGACAATCATCAATTTCGCCGCTAAGCCAGCGTTCTTCAATTTCTTGCCAGGACGGATGCGCCAATTGTTGGAGCAAAACATCTGTGACATCGCTAGTTGTGACCGTCCCGTCAAAGTCGCAAAAGACTACTGTTGGCCTGCCACCTAAATCCAACATCCCAGTGCTGTTTTTATTGCGTCCAGGGAGAGTTGCCATACTATTCGTGTTCATTATGCTTTGCACTCGCTAATCAATACGTCCAAACAATCACAAGCAAGATCTATTTCTTCATAGGAAATTTCTAGAGATGGAGCAAGTGTTACTGCATTTTTGTAATAACCCCCGATGTCTAAAATTAGACCCAACTTACAACCGTTTACTTTAAGGTCACCCTCCAACCCGCGTTGGAACATCTTATCTGCCAATTCACGATTAGGAGCAAAACCATCTGCTTGGCACATTTCTACTCGCAAAGCCAAACCTAAACCGTCCACATGCCCAATTTCTGGATGATGTTTTTGTAAGTCTTTAAGACGCGCAAGAAAATATGCTCCCTTTTCATTGACAGTCTTTTCGTAATTACCTTCTTCAAAGATTTTCATCACTTCTAAGGCCGCAGCAGTGCCAAGGCTATTTGAAGAAAAGGTTGAATGCGTAGATCCAGGTCCAAACTTGTCAGGACTTATATATTGTTCTTTAGCCCAAATACCAGAAAGCGGATTCATTCCATTAGTAAGTGCTTTTGCAAAAACCATAATATCTGGCTTGATGCCGAAATTCTCTGCTGCCCACATTTTGCCTGTACGGAAAAGGCCCATCTGAATCTCATCGTCAATGAGCATAATTCCATATTCTTTACACAATTTAGCTAGACGCTCAAAATAGCCTTTTGGCGGAATAATGTAACCGCCTGTAGCCTGTACAGGCTCTATTACAAAAGCACCAAATTCGCTTTTCTTTGTTTTTGGATTCCAAGCGCCTGTATATTCATGCTCAAATTTTCTTTCTACTTGCTGAACGCAATAAAGCTCGCATGACTCAACTTGCTTTCCATAAGGACAACGAAAACAATATGGAAAAGGAACAAATTCAGCTCTGTCACCAAATTCACCATAATTTTCTCTATAACGATACGACGACGTAATCGAGCTTACAGCTAAAGTGCGTCCATGGTAACCACCTTCAAAAGCAAATTGTCTGCTTTTACCAGTTGTTTTGCGTACAAGTTTTAAGGCATCTTCTACGGCTTGAGAACCGCCAACATTGAAGTGCACACGTCCAACTTCACCAAAAGCTCTCTTTGCAGAATCTACTATTTTGGCGGAGAGCACAATTTTTTCTTTATGCAAATATTGACAAGCCAATTGAGGCAAGGTGTCTATTTGGTTCTTTAAGGCATCGTTTATTCTTTGATTGCTATAGCCAAGGTTGACTGCCGAATACCACATTTGCAAATCAAGATAAGGTGTTTCATAACTGTCATAAAGATAGCTGCCCGAACAGTTAGCAAATATCTTCGGTTTTTTTGCATAGTGTACGGTATCACCATGTGAACAAACCTCTGCCTCTAGCTTTAGTAAATCTTCTTCTTCTTGAGCAATAGAATCAAATTGAGTTATGGGAACAGAAAAGTCTTCTTCAACAATTATAGGTTCTTGGTCTAAATGCAGCATTTCAACTAAAGTGCCACTTTCCAGATCTGACATTTCCTCAACAATAGTTGGGTACAAAGCCGACTTCAGACTAACAATCTTATTGCTAACAAGTGGGTCTTTAGTACTATTTGAAAGTGATTTTTCCACTACCACAAATAGAATCCTCTTATAATTTTTTGGCCAGCAACAAAAGATAGATTTGTTCCTCTTTCGTTAGCAACACCTTACACAAACAAACTTGCGCCAGCCTTACAGAAGCTTGCGCGAAACTTACAGCTAACAGCAAGGAATGCCAGCAGTCTGCACCTTTCAGCATCAACAAAAAGCAATCATTTTTTGGCCAATATAAATACAAATCAGCATACTTAACAAGTATATATGCGATGCATTAGATGGAAGATTTACTTCGGTACTCCAGCTGGGAAACGAACATTTGCTATCGTTCCTTTTCCACCTTCACCCGAATAAATCAAGATCTTGGCATCGTGAGCTTGTACAATCTCTTTCACAATAGCTAATCCCAATCCACTGCCCGGAACGTTGTTGCCAAGCACTCGATAGAATCTCTCAAAAACTTTATCTCTCTCTGTTACGGGTATACCTGGCCCATCATCTTCCACTAATAAATCTACCACTCTCTTATCAGCCGCCTGCTCATTAGCACCACTATTGACAGCCAATTTTACAGTCACTTTACCGCCTGGTTGAGTGTATCTAATGGCATTATCTACTAAATTAGTCACCAACTCGCGAATGCTACTTTTATCTCCAGCAATAATTGCTGGTATATCACAACCTTCAAAACCTAAATCTATTTCTTTATCTACTGCCCATGGAACCAGATCAGAAGTGGCTTCTTTAATCACTGGATTAAGATCAATTTCTGATTGTTTTACAAGCCAAGCGCTAGCGGGTTCCAATTTGGCAAGAGACAATAACTGGTTAACCAACCTGGTCATATTATCTACACTGCGATTCACTTGTTTAAGCACAACAGCCAACTCATCCTTATTCATAGCTCTAAGACTGAGTTCTACTTGTGTCTTCAGTCCAGCAAGCGGCGTACGTAATTGATGCGCAGCATTCGCTACAAAACGATGTTGGGATTCAATATCATCGTTAAGCCTTACAAGCAAATCATCAATTGCCAAGATTAGAGGTTTAACTTCAACCGGTGTTTTTAAATGTCTAACCGGACGTAAATCCCATTGTGTTCGACTGGCAATTGCTCTTCTTACCGGCTCCAACGGGGCCAATCCTCTTGCCACACCAAACCATACAGCTAGAGCAGCTGAACATATAAAACACAATTGAGGAACAATGACAGCTCCTAAAATTTCATTGATAAGAGCTTGTCTTTTGAGTGTTGTTTCAGCTACGTATATTGTTGCTTTACGATGAGGCTGTTCTGGCACGT
>JABDBL010000013.1 GCA_013288645.1 Candidatus Melainabacteria bacterium | reverse complement strand
TAATTAAATGATTGCATCTGAAAATAATAAACGAAAACAAAGGAAGCTTTAGAAATTCTTATCTTTAATAAGCAGATCCCAATGACAACGCTTCAAAGCGGCAGCCAAGGTAATGGCAACTGAATTAAAGATCTTTTCAAGCTCTTATAGTTTTGAAAAGCTTAACAACGAAGGCAACTGATAGGCTTGCAAATAACAAGCGTTCCTTTTACGATTACCTATTAAGCAAAGTTCGGCTTATATATTTTAGGACTGAGAACTTTGTTTGTTATATACATAGTGGGTATCTATTTTCCGATAGGCGTTAATCGTCTATTCAGTATTAATTGTTATTAGAATGGCATTCGTTTTTAAAGTAATGTTTTAGAGAGGTAATTTCAGTCGTGCTTGAGCCTGTAGAAAGGAATACTAAAGTGCAAAATTTGCTAAAAAGTTTTGACTGTAAAGCCAATATCGTAGTAGTAGGTGTTGGAGGAGCCGGCTCTAACGCTGTCAATCGAATGATTGCGGCTGGTTTAAACGGTGTCGAGTTTTGGACATGCAATACAGATGCCCAAGCCCTAGAAATGTCTGCAGCAACAAATCGTTTACAGATTGGCACTAAGCTAACTAAAGGACTTGGCGCTGGTGGTAATCCCACTATCGGTCAAAAAGCAGCTGAAGAAAGTAGAGAAGAGATAGCCGCTGCTTTAGAAGGGGCTGATATGGTCTTCATTGCCGCAGGAATGGGTGGGGGGACCGGAACTGGTGCCTCTCCTGTTGTCGCGGAAATTGCTAAGGATAGTGGCGCTTTAACCGTAGGTGTTATATCGAAGCCATTTATATTTGAAGGCAAGCGTCGCAGTACGCAAGGCGAGAACGGAATTGCTGAAATTCGCTCTCGTGTGGATACTTTGATTATTATACCTAATCAACGATTGTTAGAAGTTGTAGACCATCGTGCTTCTATGCAAGATGCTTTTATTGAGGCAGACAAAATATTAATGCAAGGCGTGCAAGGTATTTCGGACATTATTACCGTACCGGGGCTAATAAATGTGGATTTTGCTGATGTAAAAGCTATTATGGAAACAGCCGGCTCAGCTCTTATGGGTGTCGGTAGAGCAACAGGTGAAGGTCGAGCAGTGGAAGCTGCCCGCAACGCCATCAGCAGTCCACTTCTGGAAACAACTATTGATGGTGCTTCTGGCGTGATATTTAGCGTTACAGGTGGTCCTGATCTGACTTTACATGAGGTACAGGAAGCAGCAAATGTTATTTATTCTGCTGTTTCTGAAGAGGCTAATATCATATTTGGTGCTGTAATCGACGATCGCCTGCATGGTGAAGTGCTTATAACCGTTATAGCCACAGGTGTAGAAGCTGTTGCTCAGCCACCAAGTAAATATCGTACCGGTCAAGTTTCTTTAAATGGATTAGGTGGTCGCGTTGCTAATGAACCTCAAAAACCTTCTAATGAATTTAAGAAAATAGCTAGTGACATTTTAGACATCCCCGAATTTCTTAAAGCCAGACAGCCTCGCTAGTTAAAGGAACGGTTGATGAATGGATTATGGCAAAAAATGCAGTCTATTTTAATAATAGGCTTAATGTTCAACGTCTGCACATTTTCTTTTGCTAACTCAGTAAAATCAGCCAACGTAGATTCAGATGTTAAGCAGAATTACTCAAAAACAGCTAATTTACACAGGCTAGATTTTCGGATTGAAGGTAAGAGCTGTGCAGCTTGCCTTTTATCTATTCAAAGAAAGCTAAATAGTTTACCGGGTGTGAAAGAAGCAGTTGTAATGCTAAAGCGTCCCTTTGGAGCCAGCGTTATTTATCAAGAAACCGAGATCAAGCAAGACGAGATATTAGCTATTGTCAAAGAAAAAGAACCAAACATAAAAGTACTGGAAGTAAATGACTCAAATATTGCTAAGGTGCCATCACCAATAATACCACCATTTGTACCTATGCAACCAAGTAATTGAAGCCCTTTGTTTAGGAAGCTGACCCGTTTGGTCCATTAGGCGGCGTCGCCGCAACACCTATACTCGGTTCGGTAGCTTGTGATTGCATCGTTTGCTGCTTTATATTAAGAAAAGGTACCGCTATTGGCAAATTGATTGTTACTTGAGTAATTACTTGAACTTGAGTGGTGTTCCAATTGAAGCCAGTTATCTGAGCTAAAGTAACTAAGCCTGTGCCGCCTGCATAATTGCTACCAGCAATATAGTTATCTGCCAATTGTGATGCTGAACCGCTATCAGTTCCTTGTGCGGCATAGCGCGCAGCATTTTTAGCTATATCATCGTTAATCGTTTGACCCACAACCAAACCAATTAGATCCACCAAAATAAGGAAAATAGGCATAAGTACAAGAGCCCCAACAGCTGTTTCCGTAATTGCACTTCCCTTATGAGATTTACAGTTACTCTTACTAGTGAAAAGCGAACGGTTGTTTATCATATTCCTATGGACCCGGCTCCTCTTGCTCAATTTGCCCAGTATACGTAAAAGTAAAAGGCTTACCTAAGCCAGGTACATTGCCCAAGGGTAAAATTGTACCAACGTTCTGAAAAGCTATTAACGGTTTAATATTCACTGTGGTTTTAACTATTGATGTAGCTACAATATTAGGATTTCCAACTGGTGGAAATTGCGCTACCTGCGGCGAGTTACTGTCTTCCGTAACACCAAACATGCCGTTCCAGTTTACCGATTGAGGTAAAATGCCGTGGAGGTTATGGAATTGCTGATCCGGTGGATTGGCTGGCAGAGGAAGAATACTAGAAGGTAAACTGCATGCCACTTCGCGTAATTCGATACTGTTTAAATACCAACCGGCTGCAAAAGCGCTAAATATGTAAAACAAATTGATAAGGGGAAAAAGGAAGACAAAGAAAAGTAGTATAAGTGCTGGCGGTAACTCTGCAATCTGAGAGCCTTTTTGCCTGTGCGATTTGGTATAAAGCTTTGCTTGGATGGGCGATCTGTTGAATTTGGTCATACTTTCATTAAACCCGTAATTTGCTTTTACATAATGCTCAATAATGCTTTGCTGCTTAAAGCGCCCAGTAAAATTAAACTATTTGATTGTAGACTAGTAAAACTGTGGATAACCCTGAACTACATACTATATTCGATACCCAAATTGAGGCACAACGAATAAATATATGCAAGATTTTGCATCAAAATTGGCTAGAAATCAAGAGAAATAATACCAAATGCCAAAATTTTATGTGAAAATTGCCTGAATATTAACGCCAAGCGGTCGTTTAGGGGAAAAAGGTAACTAAGAAAACAAAAAAGGAGTTGTTAGTTGGTTAAAAGGATAGTTTTTTGCTTTGCCATCTCTTTAATCTGTTTTTGTCTTTCTTTGAGTTCTGGTAGTACTTTTGCCGCCCAGAACAATAATTTAAACGCTTCTTTAAGCAGAATAGAACAAGAGCTTTTGCATAAAAATCTAACTAAAGCATCGCTTGCCGAACTAATATCCATAGTTAATGAATATCCCAATAACAGTCATGCGCATATAGTACTAGGTAATTGCTGTGATTCAATGGGACTGCCTGAGCAAGCAATGGAACAGTATAAATTGGCTTTTAAATGTGGTCCTAATAATGTTGAATCCTTGCTTGAACTGGTGAGAGCCCAAGTTCGGGCCGGACAGCTTTCTGCAGCAAGTAGCTTATTAAAACAAGCTATGGAGCGTTTTCCAACCGATCCTCAAATTTTGTTTTGGACAGGTAACGCTTTATTTAAAGAGCGACGTTATGATGAAGCTAGAGAGCTTTATGTACAAGCTATCAATAAAAGTAAAAAGCCCATTGTGGGTATTAACTCTGCATTGGGCAATCTGAGCTTATTGGATGAAAGGTACAATAATGCCTTGGCACTTGCTATGACTGATTTAGTTTATGATCCAAATTTGCCGCTGGCTAATGAAGTAGCCGGATTAGCTATGTTGAAAATTGGCAAATTTGAGCAGGCGGTCCCCCATTTGGCTATTGCATACAAAAACGATCCCGGTAACTACAACGTTGCTATTCACTATACTCGCTCATTAATATGGTGCGGCAAGTACAATGATGCGATAATGCCGGCATTATCTGCCCTTGCTAGTGCTCCCAATTTCATGGACAGACACTCTATAGCTAAAATTACTGATGAGCTTATTCCACATTTATCAAAAGCCGTCATTGATGATAACGTCGAGCAAATAAGCCATTTGCGTAGCCTTGATAAAAATGCATTTGTGCACTTAGAATTAGCCAAAATATGTTTAAAAAGGGATTTGCCAGAGCTTGCTTTAAAGGAGAGCGCACTGGCAGTGAAATTAGATCCGCATTCTGCAAGTGCTAAATACAAATTAGCTTTGATTATAGAGAATTATAAGCACGATTATGCAACTGCGCTTAGATACTTAAGAGAAGCAAAAGTACTAGAGCCTTACAATTACGAAATAAACCAGCATCTATTGCGGCTTGAAGATCGCTTGACGATAAACAAATCCGACTGGGCTTGGCGCTTAAAAGACTGGCTAAGCAGCAGTTCTGGTATAGAAAGTGCTAATGCACTAAAAAATATACTAGCAACAAAGCCACGATATTTAGAATTTTGATCATAGGATTGATAGCTGGTCCGGCAGTATCTTTGTAGGGATCGCCTACTGTGTCTCCAGTGACTGCGGCCTTGTGCGCTTCCGAACCTTTGCCACCAAAATTCCCTTCTTCGATATATTTCTTTGCATTATCCCAAGCACCGCCACCGGAGGTCATTGAGATGGCTACGAAAATACCGGTTACTATGCTACCCACCAATACACCACCAAGTAACTTTGCGGCAGCGTATTGTCCTGGAAGAGCATGGTTAAGCCAAAAATAACCCAATGCCGCTATTATTACAGGTGTTAATACTGGCAATAAAGCCGGTATAATCATTTGCTTTAAAGCTGTTTTAGTTACAATATCTACGCAAGCAGCATAATCAGGTCTTCCAGTACCGTCCATGATACCGGGGATTTCCTTGAACTGACGTCTTACTTCCTCTACCACCAAACCGCCAGCATAGCCGACTGACTCCATTGCTAGAGCACCAAATAGATAAGGTATTAATCCACCAATAAATAAACCGGCTAATACAAATGGACTGGAAAGGTCAAATTCAATAGCTGCGTGGCCAGCTGCATCTTGCAGTTCTTGAGTGTACGAACTAAATAAAACAATAGCAGCTAAACCGGCCGAACCAATAGCATAACCTTTAGTCACTGCTTTAGTAGTATTGCCTACAGCGTCCAGAGGATCAGTAACTGCGCGTACTTCTGACGGCAATTCAGCCATTTCGGCAATACCACCGGCATTATCAGTTATTGGACCGTAAGCATCGATAGCAACAATCATACCTGCCATGCTGAGCATAGCTACAGCAGCAAGTGCAACACCAAATATATTAGCTAAGGCATAGGAAGCAAGGATACCTATTACTATCACTATTACAGGCCAACTAGTACTTTTCATTGACACTGCTAATCCAGCAATGATATTGGTAGCGTGTCCAGTCTGAGAAGCATTCGCAATACTGCGCACAGGACCATATTCAGTAGATGTAAAATACTCTGTAATCCATACGAGAAGACCCGTTATAACGAGACCTACAATAGTAGCTAGCCAGAAGCGAATAGGCTCAACTGCCTGTCCGTTGATGGATAAATTTTGCATCATTTCAGCAGTAATAAAATAAAATGCAGCTGCTGCTAATACTCCTGATACAAGTAGTCCTCTATAAAGGGCGCCCATTATATTTTTGTCTTTACCCAGCCAGACAAAAAACGTGCCAGCTATGGAGGCAAGTATAGAGAATGCGCATAAAACTAAAGGATAAACAAGAACATCAGTACGTCCACTGGCTATTTGATTTTTAAAAGTTTCATTGGCCAATAACATAGTTGCTATAGCTGTTACAGCATAAGTTTCAAAAAGGTCCGCGGCCATGCCAGCGCAGTCACCAACGTTATCACCGACGTTATCAGCAATAACAGCGGGATTACGAGGATCATCTTCTGGAATTCCTGCTTCTACTTTGCCCACAAGATCAGCCCCGACGTCGGCAGCTTTTGTATAGATTCCACCACCCAGTCTAGCAAATACAGAAATCAAGCTAGCTCCAAAGCCCAATCCAACTAAAGCGTTTATATTTTTAGTAATGGCGTAAAAAGATGCAACTCCCAGTAAAGCCAAGCCGACCACTAACAGTCCAGTTACAGATCCACCCTTAAAAGCAACAGATAATGCTTCAGGTAACCCTTTTGTCGCTGCTTGAGTTGTACGTACATTGCTCCTAACAGAAACATACATACCTATGAAACCCGCTAGTGAACTAAGGATTGCCCCAGTCAAAAATCCGATTGCTGTCACCCAACTGAGGAAAAAGCCAATAATCACAAAAAGAACAACACCGACGAAAGATATCGTCAAATATTGTCTATTCATATAAGCGCTTGCACCTTCTTGAATAGCTGCAGCTATTTTTTGCATACGTTCATTGCCCGGATCTAGCCTTAAGATACTAAAACCCGTTGCCAGCCCATATATAAGAGCTAAGACCGCAGAAATAAATACGAAGATCAAAGCATATTGGGCCATTTATACTTCCCCTAAATTCTATGAATAGTTTTCGAATGTGCTTTATTATATAAGTAAGCATTCATCTACAGCAAGCTTACCTTGTAAATATGCTTATCTTTGCCTATCTTTACAGCATATTAGGTAAACGGAATACGTAGCGCAACACAAGGGCGGAGGAGCGTATGAATTATGCTCCAAAGCCGCGTTGAAGCCTCAGGAGCACTCGGAAGTGAAGACGCAATGGCCACGGAGGCACAATGGGCTCGGAGGCGTATAATATACGCCGGAGTGGCACCATTGCTCATGGCCCGGAGCGGCGCCATTGATTACTAGCGGAATGAGCGAAATATGAAGCGAATGGAGCGATTACATATAGTTTGTACGCCTCAAATATGGTGGCAATAAGTTACTGGGTTATTACAGAGATATTATGATCGAATTTAGTCCGCAAGATTTTAAAGATTTTGACAAGTTCAAAGATTACGCTAAGTTCGGGCAATTGAAACGTTTGGGCATCTTTGACTCAGGTATTGGCGGGCTATCATTACTTAAGTATTTACGCGCTCAGTCTCTAGATGACAAGCAAAACAATAGAAACAAAAAAGAGATTATTTATCTAGCCGACAGCGGTCGCTTTCCTTATGGCATGAAAAGTCCAAAAGAAATATTTACATACACACAACAAATTATTCATTGGTTAGAGCAGAAAAATGTTGATCTAATAGTATTTGGTTGTAATACAGCTAATGCCATTGCCGGCGACGAGTTGAATCAAATAACTCAATTGCCTATTTTAGATCTTATAGATCCTGTTGCTAAATATGTTAGTACCTTAGGGCTGAACATAGGTGTATTGGCTACGCAAGCCACAGTCAATAGCCATGCTTTTTCGAAGGCTATAAGAGCTTATGCGCCTAAACTTTCAATCACAGAAATAGCAGCAACCCAACTTGTAAACATAGTTGAAAGAGGTGACATTACTAGCAAAGAGACACAAGATCTTCTTGCTGATTATGCTAATCAATTCGTTTCTCAGGGAGCCGAACTCATAATTCTTGGTTGCACACATTTTTCTTTTTTAAAAGATTATTTATTACCCTTAATTGATAAGCGAATCCAAATACTCGATCCAGCAGAACTGGTTGTCCAACTGCTTACTAAATTTTCTCAACATGATGATCAATTAACCGACAATTTGTCATGTACTAATTTTACTAGCGAGCCGACATTTTTTGTTACTGGTGATAAAGAAGCTTTTGCTAGCAGCGCATCTAGATGTTTGGGATATCCCCTAAAAAATGTTAATCAACTTGCCATAGCTCATCTTGAATGTTTGTAAGTTGGAAGATTAGCAATTTCACAGACAATTTAGTGCTACATTAGTGCTAAATAAATATAAAAAAGGATAAAACGAGACAAGCAGCGCAACGACGATTTATAAATTCACTTATGATTGACGAGCACCTCAAACAGCTTACGATAAGTACTTCTATAAAGGCCACTGTAAATGTGGAAAAGCGCAGCAAATCTCGGCCAGAGCAATTGCTGACAATGGATATTTCTCAATTCTCTGATCTAGCTGATACAGAAAGCCAAGCAAGTGTCTGCCAAAATTGCGGATTATGCCGAGCGCGCACCACTGTAGTGTTTGCTGATGGCAACCCTGAGGCAAAACTGATGATTATAGGTGAAGGACCCGGTCAAACAGAGGATGAAATAGGGCTACCTTTTGTAGGTAGAGCTGGAAAACTGTTGGACAAAATTTTAGCTGCTGTTCAAATCGATAGACAAAAAGATACGTATATTTGTAATATTGTCAAGTGTCGTCCGCCTCAAAATAGAGTGCCAACTAAGGAAGAGGCTGCAGCGTGTAAGCCATACCTTATGGCCCAAATAGCTTTCGTAAAGCCAGCAATCATTTTGTTAGCGGGCTCAACCGCTGTACAATATACTTTGCAATTGAATCAACCAATAAGTAAAATTCGCGGAAAATGGTTTGACTACTGTGGTGCTCAAGCGATGCCTATTTTTCATCCATCTTATTTATTGCGTAATGAGTCTAAAGAGCCAGGCAGTCCTAAGTGGCTGATGTGGCAGGATATAAAACAGGTTAAACAAAAGCTTGTTGCTCTATAAATGAGTCAAGTCGTTAAAGACAGGGGTAAGTAAACATATGGGTAAAAAAGCAGACTCGTTTTATGCAGATTCGCTACAACATCAATTGATGGAAGCAATAAATAACGATTTTGGCAGAGCCGTATCAAAACTACCAAATCAAGGTTATGGCGAAGTTAGAGACGAGGTCTTCGTCTATTTTTCAGCATTGGCAATGCAACAAGTAAATGCTATTTCGGAGAAACATGGTATATCAGATCCCGAGCTCTTACATGAGATTTATCAGCTTAAGCGTACCAATCTAATCCAAGGTTTTCGTTTAGGACAAAGCATGCGGGGAGCCTGGCTTTCAAGCTAATTGCTTTATTCTAATTTTAAGCGCTGCCTCGCTCTCGCTCTGCTCAGCTCAACGCGCGTATCGACGTTTCGCTGCCGCCAGCTCACCGCTGCCGTTCGCTCCACTATAACTCGATCTATCTGTATCATAAGCGCTGCCTCGCTCTCGCTCCGCTCAGCTCAACGCGCGTATCGACGTTTCGCTGCCGCCAGCTCACCGCTGCCGTTCGCTCCACTATTTCATTTTGTCCTTTAGTGGCTCGGATTTGTTGTAGCCATATTATTTGCAGTCCTGTTCTTGGAAAGGCTGTCACTTATATTGTGAGATGGTGAAGTCGGAACTAGATTACGTTGAATCATTATAATGCCACCAATGATTATAGCGGCAATGAGTGCATAATTTAGAAATTGATGTGCTCTAGCTAAGACAATTAGTTTGTTTTGTCTTAGCTTTTGCAATTTAGTTTTTGCTTTTTGTTGTTCGTCCAAAGTCGGCGCGTCTCCTGAACGATTGGCAAAAAAGTTTCCGTTAGGTGCCTCGGACAATTTGGTTGTGCGAATAGGTTGAGCAATTGTGCGTTGACAGTTTAGACAAAATTGGATTCCAGGTTTTAGAGGAGTCTTGCAATTAGAACATTCGCTCCCTTGTTGACCTGCGTTCGGAGCAACGGTTTTATCCTTCTTACTATCACAAATACTCCCTATCCTTTGTAAGAAGCTAACTATGATATTTTCTTTTTTAATGGTTTTTGAAACTTTTGAGTCTGTTGTTTGGGAATTAAGATAAGCTTCTTCAATTTCTGCTTGCCGCGAGAGAAACTGGGTTCCGTGGTCCAATTGTAATTTTGAGGCTTGGACTGGAACTTTATCTAGAGATTGGTCGGATTGCATTGCTTGGTTTACGTGCACTAAAACTTGCTCAGCAGCTAAATTACGGTGTTTAATTGCTTTAACTTTTACAGAATCGCGAGCCAATGCATCGTCTAGTGCAAGCCCGAACTCACTGATGTTCTTATAACGGTTGTCTGGTTCTTTAGCCATTGCCTGATTGAATACCTTTGTCAATTCTGTGCAAGCTTGTAAACCAGGCAATTCTGGATTGCTATTTCTAAAAGCAACCGGTATTTCGCGCACATGGCTATCCATCATAGCTATAGCTGATTTCTTTTCGAAAGGCAGCTTATCAGACAATGCTTGATAGAGAACAATAGCTAACGAATAAATGTCGCTTCTGGAATCAATAACAACATTTGATAAACATTGTTCTGGACTCATATAATACGGACTACCAATAAATTTCTTTTTCTTATTACCGTTACCGGACATAGCCATTTCTTTCTCTGTTAAAGAAAGCGTGGCCAGCCCAAAATCCACTACGGTTACTTTGTCTACTATCTGACCTACATAACTTAGAATAATATTTTGTGGTTTTAAATCTTGATGCACTATGCCTTCGGCGTGAGCATACGACAATCCGTCAACTATTTGTGCAAGAATGAATCGCATCTGTTCTAAAGACAGCGGACCGTTATCTTCAGTGTATTTGCTTAGACTTGGTCCATTAATGTAATCCATAACCAAAAATGGTTGATTAGTTGTACTAATACCAAAATCGTATACAGTTACTATATTGTGATGTTTTAGTTGGGCAACGGTTTTGGCTTCGTCGCAAAAGCTTCTAATGGCGTCTGGTTGTGCCATCATATGTGAATGCATCATTTTGACGGCCACTGGTTTATCCATCTTTAGATGTTGAGCTTTATAGACAACACCAGCGCCCCCGGTACCGATCATTGATATTATTTGATACCTGCCGGCTAAACAAGTGCCTATCAGCGGATTAACATGCTCAGAATCAAGGTCACTTTCGTCTGTAGGACACTTACTGACAGTGTCTTGAAACTCGCCATGACATTCTGAACATATTTTCAATGCCTACCGCCATTTAGGTAAATTTACCCTTTAATTCCATACCACTATTTGAACCAAATAAATCACTCTTATAGCGCTTGTCACTATTAAAATGCTACTTAATTACTGAAGAAATTCTCCAATTATTGTATTAGCCACCGGTTGGCCGAGAATGGTTAGTTTAAGCCGGTCCGCGGTATGTGCTAGCAAATTATGAGCTATTAACTTCTCGATTATCTCTTTGTGCGTATCTAGCAGATCTTCACCGTAAGATTGCTTAAATAGCTTAAGATTTAATCCGTCGTTCATCCTTAAACCAAGCATTACCGCTTCTGTCCTTGCTAAATCTTGGTCAATTAATTCGCAAGTTTCATTAGTTAAGCAATCGTCCAAATACCGCCCCAAGGATCGCCAATTAGAGCTGCGATAAGGCTTAATATAGCGATGTGCAGATACACCAAAGGCATGATATTCACCTTGCTTCCAGTAGTTTAAATTGTGTCGGCACTCATATCCGCTTTTAGCAAAATTTGAAATTTCATATTGCATAAAACCAGCTTGCTCAAGGGCTGTAACCAGATATTTGAGTTGTTCTTCAAATACCTCTTCGCTGGGATAAGCATTACTACCCAGAGGAATCATTTTAATTAAAGGAGCAGCGGGACTTAACTCCAGGCCATAAGCAGATACATGTTTAATCTGGGGATATTTATTGGCTAATTTAATAAAGCTATTTATGGAATTTTGCCAGCTGGTTAGATTTTGCCCTGGTAATCCGTACATTAAATCGCAATTTATATTGTCAAAACCCACGTCGCTAGCAATTTCTATGGCTTTAATAGCATCGGTTGAGCTATGTCCTCTACCAAGAGCTGTGAGTTCACTATCATTAAAAGACTGTATGCCTATGGACAGCCGGTTTATACCTATTTCTCGCCATATTTTTGCTTTTTCTCTGGTAACAGTTTCAGGATTTGTTTCCAATGAAATTTCATAATCGGTCAGCAAGACAATATTTTTCAATAAAGTCCCGTGGATTTGATTTAAGTACTCAATGTCCAATAAGCCTGGAGTACCGCCACCGTAAAAAACAGTACTAATATGCGGTTTATCTGCAGCTTCTGATAATCTATCTTTAATTTCTCGTTCTAATATTTGGCAATACCGTTTTCCAAATTCTTCGGTACGTGTAGAAGTAGCAAAGTCACAATAATGACACTTATAGGCACAAAAAGGAATGTGTAAATAGGCGCCTATCATAGGCGCTTTCACCTCAGCGCAGGCTTGTCTCAGGCTCAACGGGCGTATATTACATCGCTCAGCTTCGCTGCCCATGTCGCCTCGCTTCGCTTAGTATCCTTATTCTACTGTAACAGACTTAGCTAAATTGCGCGGCTGATCTACATCTTTACCCAAAGCCTCTGCTGTAAAATAAGCAAAGAGCTGCAATGGTATAACGGTAAGCAATGGGCTTAGAAATTCATCGACAGTAGGTATGCGCATGATGGTATCAAATATGCTATCAACGTTTTTATCGTCTTCTACAGCTACAGCTATCATTTTTGCTTGTCTAGCTTTAGACTCTAAAGCGTTCGATAAAGTTTTCTCATAAACAACACCAGGAACTAAAATTGTCACTACTGGAACATTTTCATCCAGTACAGCAATTGGTCCATGCTTTAGCTCGCCAGCTGCGTAGCCAGAAGCATGGATATAAGTCAATTCTTTAAGCTTTAAAGCCCCTTCTAAAGCTGTTGGATAATTAAAGCCACGCCCCATAAATACAACATCTTTTGCCGAACTGTATTTTAAAGCAGCTTGGCGGATATCTTCACTAGAGCTCAAAATCTTTTCCTGCCATGTAGGAATCAGATGCAACTGATGCTTGAGCTCAGCTGATTTTTGTGGAGATAACAACCCTTTTTCTTCGGCTAAATAAATACCGAGCAAATAGAAACTAGCCAATTGAGCAATATAGGTCTTAGTAGAAGCAACAGAGACTTCGATACCACATTCAGTAGTGATTAAGTCGGTAGTGATATGAGCTAAATGAGAATCTGGGCGATTTGTTATACCCAGGGTATGGGAGCCAGCTTCTTTAGCTTCTTTAATGGCAGCTAAAGTATCTGCTGTTTCTCCAGATTGACTCACGGCAATGGTCAATGTTCTTTCATTAACTAATAATTTGCGTCCTCTAATTTCTGAAGCAATTTCAACCTCAGTAGGAATTTGTGCTAACGCTTCAATAATATATTTGCCTACCATTCCCGAATACAATGCGGTCCCACAAGCGACAATCTGGATGCGATCAATATTTTTTATTTGTTCTTTTGTTAGGGTGATACCGGCTGTATGAAGACCATTTACTAATCCTTTGTTTTCTTTTTTTAGATTTACGGGCTTATGAGTATCAGGCAAATATTTAGCTAAAGTCTGTCTCAATACAGTTGGTTGCTCGTTGATTTCTTTAAGCAGAAAATGTTTATAGCCGCCTTTGTCGATTATATATAGGCTGCCTTCGGAGGTAATAGGTGAGCGTTTTACTTCTTTGCCTTCGAAGCTGTAAAGTTTATAGCCGGAACTTGAGAGTTCCACTATTTCACTTTGTTCAAGGCGCAATAGTTGATTAGTATAAGGACGAACAGCTAAGCCATCTGAAGCTAAAAAGCTCTCGTTTTCGCCCAAACCAACTGTTAGAGAATAGTGATGATTAACGGCAAAAATACGATCAGGATAGGCTGGGCTCAAAATGGCTAGTGCATAAATACCTTGCAAACGACTCACAGCCTGCCTAACTGCGTTTAGCATGTCCTTGTTCTGTTTATAGTAGTAAGATACTAAATGTGCTACTACTTCGGTATCAGTGTCTGAGCCGAATTTATAGTCTTTCTTTAGTAACTCGTCTTTCAGCTCCCTATAATTTTCAATAATGCCATTATGAACAACAGCTACGACTTTTGCTTCATCTGTGTGGGGATGAGCATTCCGATCAGTTGGTTCACCATGTGTTGCCCAGCGCGTATGACCTATACCGACAGTTGCGATAGGTGCTTGCTCTTTTAAAATGTGTTCCAAATTAGATAATTTGCCGGCAGCCTTAAGTATGCGCAAATTGCCATCCTCAATTACCGCTAATCCGGCTGAATCATAGCCACGGTATTCTAGACTACGAAGTTCTGATACCAAAACTGGTACTGCACTACCTGAACCTAAATATCCTACGATCCCGCACATATATTAATCGCTCCGTTCACTCATGCTTCGCTCTCTCCGCTTACCGCCGCTACACTGCCGATTGCTCCTCGCAATCGTTCGTTACGCTGCTTATGCCGTTTTATCGTTAGTCTAATCGCTCCGTTCACTCATGCTTCGCTCTCTCCGCTTACCGCCGCTACACTGCCGATTGCTCCTCGCAATCGTTCGTTACGCTGCTTATGCCGTTTTATCGTTAGTCTAATCGCTCCGTTCACTCATGCTTCGCTCTCTCCGCTTACCGCCGCTACACTGCCGATTGCTCCTCGCAATCGTTCGTTACGCTGCTTATGCCGTTTTATCGCTAGTCTAATCGCTCCGTTCACTCATGCTTCGCTCTCTCCGCTTACCAAAATATTCTATACAGCCATTACCTCTACTTCTTTATCATGCACATGCTTGTCAATTTCTTTAACATATTTATCTACGACTTTCTGCAAATGATCCTCTTCACGCTTAATTTCATCTTCCGAAATTTGTGTACCCTTTAGTTTCTTCAATTCGTCGGCCGCATCTCTACGAACATTTCTTATAGCAATACGTGTGTCTTCACCGAATTTTTTTACTGTTTTTACTATTTCTTTGCGTCTTTCTTCGGTTAATTGAGGCACGCTTATGCGGATTAACGAACCATCTGTAGTAGGTGTTAAACCCACATCTGATTTGTGAATGGCTGTTTCTATTTCTTTGATGGCCCCTTTGTCATAAGGTTGAATTAAGAGCGAGCGTCCATCAGGTGTTGAGATATTAGCTAAACTCTTAAGCGGGGTGCTTGTACCATAATATTCAACGTCAATTCTATCTAGTAATGCTGGATTGGCTCTGCCAGTTCTAATTGTTTGATATTCTTTTTGCAACTGGGCAATAGCCTTTTTTATCCGCTCTTCTGCTTGTGAAATGACTTGTGCTGTGCTCATTCT
Source organism: Candidatus Melainabacteria bacterium (assembly GCA_013288645.1). GTDB lineage: Bacteria > Cyanobacteriota > Vampirovibrionia > Obscuribacterales > Obscuribacteraceae > JABDBL01. Next base: position 56,731 of record JABDBL010000013.1, on the reverse strand, counting down.
TATTTTGCCTCGATTTTATTCTTTGCTTCAACTTTTGTGGATGCGAATTCCAGATCCAAGTTAGCACCAACAAGGGTGCCCACTTTTTCTCCTAATACAATACGTTCAATACCGCCTGATTTAGCGAAATCAAACACAACAAAGGGGATATTATTTTGTTGACAAATAGATACACCGGCAGGATCCATTACTTTCAAGCCTTGGCGGATCAATTGTTCGAAGCTAATTTTGTTGATCTTCTTAGCGTTTGAGTTTTTTCTTGGATCGTCATCATAAACGCCATCTACATTATTTTTGGCCATAAGCAATACATCAGCTTTGATTTCAGCCGCTCTTAAAGCTGCTGCTGTATCAGTTGTAACATGGGGATTGCCTGTGCCGCCACCAAAAATAACCACCCTTCCCTTTTCTAGATGTCTAATTGCCTTTAATCGAATGAATGGCTCGGCAATAGCTGGCATTGCTATAGCTGTTTGTACTCTTGTTTCGCAGCCCTTGGTCTTTAATACTTCTTGCAAAATTAGGCAATTCATTATTGTAGCGAGCATGCCAACATAATCCGAACCAGCTTTATCCATCCCCCATTGCCTACCTTGCTCGCCGCGAAATATATTTCCGCCGCCTACTACAATGGCAATTTGTACGCCCAATTTATGAGCATTGAGAATTTCTTCAGCAATGCGATTAACTATATTAGGGTCGATGCCAAAGTGGGCCTCGCCAACAAGTGCTTCACCACTAAGTTTTAATAGTATGCGTTTAAATTTTGGTGCTGTCATTTTTCTGCTAATTGCTTCTTTGTCTAAGGTTTAATCACGAAAACTACTATGTTCTACCTGATCAACCTTACTTGCTCCTTACTTAAAGCGGACTATATTAAGTGCAAGACAATGTTGACAATCGATAAACCTGCGCCTAAATTTTTGGGCTACTCTTTAGCGTCCGAAGGAACGGCTAAAGCAATTTCTTTGTTAGGATTATGACTATTTGGTCCTTGTGGCATGGGAGCGCCGTCTTCATCTGATCTTCCCATTGGCGGATCAATTGGATCGGCTTTTTCACCTAAGATCATAAGAGAATAATCGGTGACTTTTATTTCCGTTTTTAATTGTTGGGCTTGTTCTTCTATATACTTGTTTACCGAAATAGCTGGTTCTTTAACGAACGGTTGTTCAAGCAAGCAACGTTCAGCAATTAATTTATCCAAACGTCCAGCAATAATTTTGTCGCGAATTTCGGTTTTTTTGTCAGCAAGATCTGCTTTGCCAGATTCGATTCTCTTTTCGTTCTCTCTTTCACTGGCTGGTACATTTTCTTTGCTTAAATATTGTGGCTTAGCGAAAACGACATGCATTGCCACCTCTCTGCTAAAGGTGTCGCTAGCTAACGGAGCACTCGTTTCAAATTTGACCAAGGCACCTATTTTGCCACCCAGACTGTGTATATAAAGCCCGAATAAACCAGGCTTATTTCCTAGGTCAAAAAACGAAATACGGCGAACAACTATATTCTCGCCTGTTTTAGCAACTGTTTGTGAAATTAAAGCTTCGACTGTAGAGCCATCTGCTTGAGCTCCAAGGAATTCTTCAACTGTTTTTGCCTTAGCTTTGAGAGCAGTCTCAGTAAGTTTTTTAGTTAAATTGACGAATTCTTCATTGCGAGCAACGAAATCGGTCTCAGAGTTAACTTCTAAGATAACAGCAGACTTACCATCTCCGGCAACTTTACCTACAATTAATCCTTCGCTAGCTGTACGTGAAGCCTTTTTGCTTGCTACATTAATCCCTTCTTGTCTTAGCACTTCGCAAGCCTTATCAAGGTCCCCACCTGCTTGGACCAAAGCTCTTTTGCAGTCCATCATCGCTGCGCCTGTTTTTTCTCTTAATTCCTTCACCAGGGCGGCGGAAATTTCTACCATGCTGCCATCCTCTCTTTATTTATTTTCTAAATGATTGTATTAGTCTTCTGAATCAAGATAAGCATCTTCATATTGGATAGCAACTGTATCAGCTGCTATGACCAATTCAGGCACTATTTCGTCTTTAAGTGAACCATTGCTAGGCACGATAACTTTGTCTTCAGAAACAACTTCTTCTTCGATTATTGCTTCTTCTTCCAGAACGGGTATTTCAGATTCATCGATCGCTGTTATCTTTTCCAGACCTGGTATAGAGTGAGTCTGTCCTTGCTTGCCTTCTAAAACGGCATCAGCAATTGAACTAACAATCAGCTTTATTGAGCGGATAGAATCATCATTTCCTGGAATAACGAAATCTATATTATCTGGATCGCAATTAGTATCAACGATTCCTACGACAGAAACATCCATTTTCTTAGCTTCTGAAACGGCTATTAATTCATGTTTTTGGTCAACGATGAAAAGTACATCTGGACGACCGCGCATACCTTTAATACCGCCTAAAGAGCGCTCAAGTTTGAACATTTCACGGTTTAGCACTGTCAATTCTTTTTTAGGACGGCGATAAAAATCGCCAGTGTTTTTCATTTCATCCAAGTCTTTCAAGCGATTAATGCGTAAGCGTATTGTTTCAAAATTGGTGAGCATACCGCCTAACCAGCGCTGATTTACAAAAAAGGCGCCGCATTTTTTTGCTTCTTGTTCAATAATTTCAGCAGCTTGTTTTTTAGTACCGACAAAAACAATATTCTTCTTTTCTGAGGCGGCTTTGCGCATATAATTACAAGCTTTTTCAAGAGCTCTGGTTGTTTGCTCCAAATCAATAATATATATACCGTTGCGCTCACCATAGATGTAAGGACGCATCTTTGGATTCCAACGTCTTGTTTGGTGTCCAAAATGCACACCTGCTTCTAATAATTGTCTCATCGATGTTGCTGGCAAGATTTTCTAATTCTCCTGTTTATAATTGAACCGGCACGCGCCAATTAGGGGACAAACGCCACTTCCCTGGTTGACAAAAGTGGTGAATTTGTTTTCTGGAAGAGTCCATAAAACTTACCCTGAAATTGTAGCATAAGCCTCGTCTGGACGGTTTTTGTGGACAATATTGGTGCAAGATCGTTATAATAATCTTAAAGGAAATATTAAGGTAGATTAGATAAAATCACTACAATAGCCAGTTTAAAGTAATGCTTTGGGGTCAATTTGAGTAAGGTACTAGTTCTTAATGCTTCTTATGAACCATTAAATATTTGCAATTGGCGGCGAGCTGTTGTTCTTATTTTGAAAGGAAAAGCCGAGCAAATTGAACATAATGGCAAGCTGGTTTACGCCAGTTTTCCTTTACCTACAGTTATCAGACTTAGGGCATATGTAAAGATTCCCTATAAAGAAATAAGCCTTTCGCGTCGTAACGTTTTGCACCGCGATAAATACACTTGTCAATATTGTGGTGAACATCGTCATGATTTAACTATTGATCATATAGTGCCCCGTTCTAAAGGGGGTACTGATACCTGGGACAATGTTGTAGCAGCATGCCTTAAGTGTAATGTGCGTAAAGGTGATAGAACTCCAAGAGAAGCAAACCTAGCTCTTAAAACGGTTCCTCACAAGCCATTTAGCCATGTGCATTTTGAGATTTCCAAACATTCTTATGCTAGCGAGTATCGCTGGCAGAAATACTTAATTGGTGCTTAAAATACAATAAATTTAGTAAGCGGGGTCCTTTTGCCATGCCAGCTTTCGGTGGCTTTGCCAATGTAATTGTCGATATAGCGGCCAGTTCAGTTAGGGACAGACTGTTCACTTATGCCATACCGCAGACTTTGGCACAGGACGTCCTCCTAGGGGTGCCTGTGCTGGTTCCATTTGGCAAATCAAGAACTATGGCTGGCTATGTAATTTCGTTAAGCAATGACCTGCCAGAAGCCTTTGAAGCACAAAATATAGAGTTGAAAGAAATAGTTACTGTCTTAGATGAACAAGCATTTTTTGATGCTCAATACATAGAATTTCTTAGATGGGTAGCTGACTATTATCTAAGCAGTTTGATGGATGTAATTACTGCTGCTTTACCAGCTTGTCTGGTGCCTCGTCTGAAGCAAACAGTCTGTTTGGTTGATCAGTTAGCAAATGAAAATGCCTGGACAGAAGAGCAACAAGCAATAATGCAGATATTAAAGCAGAGCAAAACAAATGAACTTTCCGTAGTGACATTGAAGCAACGTTGGTGTAAAACGACTAAACAAAAAGATAGTCATTTCTATAAAGTATTCAATAACTTGTTAGGGCAAAAGGTTATAGAACGCAGAAGTGCGATAACAGCCGGCACCAAAATTAAAACAAAAGAAGTCATTACTTGGACAAATAAAGAGACTGCCAATGAACAAGGGAAAAGAGTGATTGCTGTTTTGCAAGAAAATCCTGGACAATTAAACAAATCCCAATTAGTAAAACAAGCAAAGGTCACCAATAAAACAATAGCCAAATTATTAGAAGAAGGTATTTTGTCTTCGAGCAAAGAAGACCAAATACGTGACCCCTTACAACATTTGCAAACGATAAAAATTGATGCCCAGAAAACCAGGGCGTTACCCGAATTAACCACTGATCAATCAAACGTATTCTCGGTACTAAAAGAAGCTTTACTAACCCAACTAAGGATAAAATCTCCTTCTGCTGATCACACACCTTGGCTATTACATGGTGTCACTGGTTCAGGCAAAACCGAAATCTATTTGCGTTTAATAGATGAAGCATTAATCAATAATCGCACTGCTCTTCTTATGGTGCCAGAAATTGCTCTTACGCCACAATTAGCCGAACGCTTAGTAAAACGCTTTGGTGAACAAGTAGCAGTTTGGCACAGCGGTCTCAGTGACGGAGAACGTTTTGATACTTGGAGACGTTTGCAAAATGGCCAATTAAAGATACTTTTAGGTGCGCGCTCGGCAGTCTTGGTGAATATGCCAAAACTTGGCTTGATTATTATTGACGAAGAGCACGATGCTAGCTATAAACAAACAAGCCCATCTCCTCGTTATAATGCTAAAACACTTGCACTGGAAAAGGCAAAACTTAATGGTGCTTTAGTTCTTTGTGGTAGCGCTACACCAGATATTGTTACTTATTATTTGGCCCAAAAACAAAATAAAATTCTGGACATGCCTAAGCGCATTTTTGATCAAGGTTTTCCGAAAACAATAATAGCAGACATGCGTCAGGAATTTGCTTCTGGTAATCGCTCGATTTTTTCCAAAGCTTTGGCAGAGGCGTTATTTAGTTGTTTGGAAAAAAAAGAACAAGCCATATTGCTTTTGAATCGACGTGGTTATGCCAGTCATGTATTTTGTCGGGCTTGTGGCTATGTTTCTTCATGTAAAAATTGCAGCGTACCCATGGTATACCATAAACTGAGCATCACGAGTAGTGGCAGCAAAGAAATTGATCTTTTAATATGCCATCATTGTGGCTATCAGTCTCAACTCTCGCAAACATGCCCTTCTTGCCAACAACCATTTTTAAAAAATTATGGTCTAGGCACGCAAAGAGTAGAAATTGAGCTACAAAAACTATTACCTGAAGCAAATATTATACGGCTAGACAGTGACATAGCTCAAAAAAAAGGCGCCCACGAAGAAGTCTTTCAAAAATTTGCTTCTAGGCAAGCCGATGTTTTAATCGGCACCCAAATGATAGCTAAAGGTTTAGATAATGCTAACGTTACTCTTGTCGGTATATTGGCAGCAGATGCTGCTTTTAACTTGTCTGATTATCGTTGTACCGAACGTGGTTTTCAATTACTCACCCAAGTAGCGGGGCGCGCCGGACGTGGACATTTACCAGGAAAAGTAATTGTACAAACGTTTAATCCTGAATTGCCTGCTCTAAAGTCTTCTCTGTCTCACGATTATCAAAGCTTTTATGAATCTGAATTGCCTACCAGACAAGCCTATCTTTATCCACCTTTTAGTCAATTGATTCGCATAGTGATTGCTGGTGAAGATTTAGAGAAGACTGTTCATACAAGTGAAAAATTGACTGAATCTTTAAGCAACTATTTAGCGGATACTGTTGAGTCCTCTGAGATGATGGTTCTGGGCCCTGCTCCATGCTTACTAGAAAGATTGCACGGCAAGTATCGCCAACATCTAATAGTAAAAAATACTACCGGTGATCATGGACGTAATTTAATAGCTACGTTTTTTAAAAACAAACGAAGCATTGACGACGTACAAATAGCCGTTGATATGGACGCTATTGATTTGTTGTGATGCCGAATAAATCTATGATCATTAGAATCTCAATAGTTAAATTCTATTGATCTCCTCTTTCCTCATCTTTTCGTACTTTTGAAACCTCGTGAGACTCAACATTTTTGCCTTCTGCTAAAGAGAGAGATAGTTTAGAAATACGTTCAGCCTCGTCCAAATGTCCTATGTCTAAATAATATTGAAATATTTCGTTTAATTCTTCAATAGTTGCGCCACTCATGGCAATAACACGCTGATGCCGATCTTCAGGAATCATCGCTCGCGATAATTTAGACAATTTTGTTCCCAAAAGAGAATCGAGCAGCAGTAGAAATCCGATCACTACAAATAAAATACACAATATGATATTTGCGTTCATATGACCGCAAATTCTTTCTAACGCAAATATTAAAAGCACTGCAATAAATAATCCAAACAATGCCTCCACAATTATTGACCTTCTTGTAAGCTGTCGGAGAACCTTTTTAGTTTTTGCCGTAAGGCGATATTCTTTTCCGCAGCTGCAAGGCCATAGGACCCATAAGACTTGAAAACTAACGAGCACCAGTAGTACTGGTGCTAGAATAAAGGCAAATTGCATGTACCCTAGACAAGCAAAAATACCCATCAAGCCCATAAGAATACCTGAACTTCCCGCTAAGAATCCATAGAGTCGAGAATGAAGGTATAGTCGGTGCAATAAGGGAAAAGATACATAATGCTTTACAGCCGTATCAAGAGCATTCGTTTTAAGATTGCTTACGGGAAATTTTTTCATTTTTTCAAAGCGCGTGTATCTATACTATCTCTTTATACTTTCCCTCTTAGAAAATGTATTAAACGCAGCCAGGTTATCCGGAGCATCCCATAACACTTTGAATTCTGGAAATATAGTGACTGGGCGAATAAGTATGGACTGTGCGGTCATATTGAAGTTTCTCCAGAATGTTTGCATTGGAAGCGGACTGTATCAATAATTTAGTGTCCAACCTGCGTCCACAACCAGGACCTCTCCAGTTATGCTTTGCGAGCCAGCAAGATAAAGGAAAGCATCAGCTATTTCATCCGGCGTTATCCATTTTTTTAGCAATGAGCCGTCTATAAATGCGTTTATTTTGGCTTCGGGTAAATTATCAAAAGCAGTGGATTTCGTAAATCCGGGAGCTACAGCATTTACTAGGATATGTGGTGCTAATTCTTTTGCTAAAGTCTTAGTGAAGTTTATTATGGCCGCCTTAGCAGCCGAATAAGCCATGCTGGTCGTGCTGCCACTGTGCTCAATCCCTCTGATAGAAGCCATATTCAGAATCTGTCCGCTTTCATTTTGCTTCATGATTTTTACTGCTTCAATTGAGCACAATACAGTACTAAACAAATTATTATCAAATATGTTAGACCAATGCTCTTTCGTTGATTCTAAAAAAGGAACACGAATAGCCGATCCTGCATTATTTATTAATATGTCTATTGTGCCAAATTTTTCTACTGCTTTAGCAAATAGATTATTGACTTGTGTCGGGTCCGATACATCGGCTTGTATAAATATTGCTTCACCACCGGACGCAATAATTTCTTCTTTGACTTGTTCACCACCGGCAACATTATTTTTGGTATTGATGATTATTTTTGCCCCTTCGGCAGCAAACTTTAGAGCAATTGCTTTGCCAATATTAGCTGCTGAGCCAGTTATAAGAGCTACCTTTCCTTTAAGCTTCACTGGCTAGTCCTTCTAATATTTTTGGTCTATTGCCAACAATTGCGGTTATCCAAACATCTTTACCAAAGCGTGGCTCATCAAATATTTTGATGCTATGTGTATTTATTTCGTAAAATCTTGATTTAATCACTCCCCGCTCATAGTCTTCGAACGAGGGTACTCTACCCAGCAATTTTGGGAAACGTTTTGTATATAAGTCAAAGGCAAAGCGTTCAACTTGTCTCGCGGTTAAAATGCATTCACCAAATATTTGCAGCCCTTGTAAATGACTGGCGAATGGTTGTGAACTATCAAAAACAGTCAGAGAAATAGCCGGATTGTGAGCTAGATTGAGCGAATGCTGCAGTGTTGGCTGACTTAGGAAATAAATTTTCAAGTCACTCGTGTAAGCAAAATAAGCAGTATTGATATAGGGAACTGTGCCGTTGGATGTAGCCATTGAGCACAATTTGGTGGCTTCCAAAATTGAAGCCACACTTTCCTGCATCATCTTTTGATCATAGCCATCAGCACGAATCATACAGCTCAGCATCATAGACTCCCCATAGCCAATGCTCTGAAGGTGTTAATCGGTTTTTCCTTCAACAGCTAATGATTATACAGTCTATTAAGTACTAGGCAGCAGTTATCAAAAGAGCTATAGGCAAAGATGAGTGCGACTTAAAGCACACGTGAGGCAGTTTCTTTCATTTGCATTGCCCCTTCGTCTTTAGAGGGAATTTTTGTTGCCTTGATTTGTACTTGGTCGTCAAGCCAAGTATCAATTGTATTAGCTAAGTCGGTATCCATTGGATGCAATTCTAAAAGCAGATGACCTCTGCCTGGCATAAGCTTGCAAGTTACCTGCTGGGGTCCCATAATCCTAGCGAAATCTTTTAAAGCTTTGATTTTGAAAATGCGGTCTTTGTCGCCTGAAATAACTAAAAGCGGGACGTCTTCTGGAATTAGCTCAATCTGTTGTAGCGATTTTTTATTAGTGACCATCGCCTTAAATAGCTCAACGGAACACAGCTTATTGTGAATTTTAGGATCATTTAGATAGATTTGGGTTAGCCTTTTGTCACTGGACAAAGTGCCTTTTATATAAGGCCTTAAATTCAAAGGTCTATTAGGATCAGTTATTCCAAGCACAAAATCTGATAGCCATTTAGGATTGGGATGGAGCAAATTTTTCACCCCGAGACCACATAAAATGGCGCCATCAATTGGCAATGTTTCTTGGCACAAAGCCCACACTATTAGATTTGAGCCCAAACTTTCGCCGATACAATATATTTTGTAATCGGGATATTCAGCATGTAAAGCATTAATAAGCACTTTGCCGTCTTCAACACTTTGACTGAAGTGAACTTTGCCATCGTTTTTATATCTAGGATCGCTATCCCGCCAGTGTCCAAAGCCTCGAAAATCAAAAGAATAAACAAGGTAGCCTTGAGCAGCCATATGGGTTGCTGCATCATTTAAGGCTAAACCATAGAAAGTCATGCCATGAAAGCCGACAATTATTGCTTTGGTTTGTACAGAGTCGTCCTTCCATTCATAAACCGGAAAACCTAACTGTTCTCCTAATGGAATTAAGTCTTTCCTCTCTACAGAAGCATAAGCCGGGTTAAGGCAAAATGTCTGTAAGAGAAGCGCGAAGATAAAAGTGATTGCTATCGGTCTTTTCATTTTTAATATCGTGTTAACTAGCAAGCTGAGTCGTAAAGACCTGCTATAAAAGTTGCCGCTTGCCAATCCAGGATATTCCCAAATGGGGGCGGAAATATTCATAGCTGGGCAAAATTTAGTTACTCTTGCTGTAAAAAGTAAGCAAAATATCAGCCTAATTGACTTAGCTACGGTTATCTACGTTATTGTAAGTGTTGTTCGTATGCAAGTGTTTGGCTTGCTAGAATGCTTAAACAAACCAAACATTTGCTTGATTTGGATGAAAGCTAATAATATGCTTCTTGGCAAGGATATATTCAATTGCGGCTTGGCATTTGGGTTGTCAGTATTTATGACTTGGATTGGGAGAAATGAATAGGATAAAGGTTTTTGTTACTGGGGCAACCGGTACCGTCGGTTTGTACTTAATTAAATACCTAGCTGAGAAAGGCTATTCGGTAATCGGTTGTGTGCGCCCTTCTAGCGACAAAGATGAGCTGAACAATATCGTTCAAAATTATTCAGATAGATTATGCTACATAGAGTCCGATATCAGGGAGATCGGCAGACTTAGTGACTATATGGCTGATTGTGAGGTAGTTGTGCATACGGCTGCTGCAGTTGAACCTTATTCTAATTGGCAAGAATTAAAACGTGTCAACGTTGAAGGTACTGAAAATGTTTTGCAAGCAGCCATTGCAGCTGGTGTCAAACAATTTATCCACATAAGCAGTCTATCTGTTATAACAGGTGATCAGGATCAATTTAAAGTAAATGAAGAACAGATACCCATATATTCTAGAGAGCCTTATGCTAATTCGAAAATTGAGGCTGAGAAAATAGTCATATCCCAAGTCGATGTCAGATGTATTGATGTCACCATCCTAAGACCGGGTTTTATATATGGACCCAGTGAAAGGACTTGGATGCCGAAGTTAATTCAAGCGATGAAAAAGGGACGCGCCATGCTAGTAGGTGATACCAAGAAAGAAACCAACGTTATTTATGTAGAAAATCTTTGTCGTGCTATTGAGTCCTCTATTCTTAATGCCAAAGCGTATGGACAAATCTATAACTTAACAGACGGACAATCGGTCAGCAAAAGACTTTTGTTTGATACCATCTGTGATGAATTGAATTTGCCTCGTGTTAGTTTAATCATTCCTGCTTTTGCTGCCCGCTTACTTGTTGAATCGGCTTCAGTGGTTACTCCTTTAGTACCGAATTATTTTAAGAATAAATTGGCTCGCTATTCTCGTGCAGCTTATCGTTTAGTCGCAGTGAATCAGGGTTTTGACATATCCAAAGCAGAACGCGATCTGGGATATGTAGAACGTATCTCCTTTATTGAGGGGATGGCTAAGACACTCTCTACTTGGAAAATGTAACACTAATATCCTATAAAAAGCTTTGGAACAATTAACTCAATACTTATATTCATTATTTTTGGCAATGGCCCTGTTTTTGGCTAGCCCAATTTTGCTATTTGTTCCTAAAACAAGAGCTGGGCTTAAGCAAAAATTGGGATTCATAGATCAGTCTTTACGAAAGGCATTGTCTAATTGCAAAAAAGGAATATGGATCCATGCTGTTTCAGTGGGAGAGTTTAACGGTGTGTTTCCTCTTCTGCGAGCTATAAAAGAAAAATATCCAGATAGTCCTTTGGTAATTTCAACGACTACTAAGGCCGGACAATTGCTCGCCAAGCAACGTGCAGGTCATATGGCCCAAGTGATTTATTTCCCTTTTGACTTAACTTGGTCTGTCAATCGGTTTCTATCTTTAGTAGAGCCAAGTTTAGTAATTATTTTTGAAACAGAGTTGTGGCCAAATTTTATCAACTCTTGCTGGCAGAAAAATATACCTGTGGCAATACTCAATGCCCGAATGTCTCCGCGTTCTTTCAAACGTTATAAATTTACTAAGTGGTTCTTTGGTCCCGTTCTAAAGAAATTGGCTTTAATAGGGGCACAAACAAATAAAGAAGCTGAGCACTATAAAGCGGTCGCCGGTAATGATTTACCTATTCAAGTTTTTGGTAATTTAAAATACGATTGGCCAGCGTTGTTAAATAATGCAGCAATTAGTGACTTAAAGGCTCAATTAGGCATTAAATCGGATGAATTAGTTCTTATTGGTGGATCCACCCATCCTGACGAAGAAAAAATTATTCTCGATACTTACAAGAAATTTCTCGCAAGCCCACTAATCAGGAAAGATAAAAACCTAAAGGTGATCATTGCTCCCCGTCATCCGGAGCGCTTTGAAACAGTAGCAAAAATCATTGAAAATGCTGGCTACAGAGCGAGACGCTATAGTCACGGCGAGAAATTTGTTGAACAAAACGATATTTATTTGTTAGACACAATTGGACAATTGGCAAATTTTTATTCGCTAGCTTCTCTTGCTTTTGTCGGCGGTTCTATTGCTAAAGTGGGTGGACATAATTTATTAGAACCGTATTTATATGCAGTACCTGTGGTATGTGGTCCGCATCTTTTTAAGACCAAAGAAACTGCTACCATTCTAGATAGCGATAAAGCTTTATTTATTGCCGCTGACGCACAGACAGTAGAAGATAGATTGCTCGAACTTATTCAAGATAGGGATTTGCGGGAAAAAATGGGAAATATAGGACAATTGTGGCTCAACAATAATCGCGGAGCTGTTTCTAAATCCCTGGCCGAAATTGGTATCCTTCTGCAGAGAAATAAGCTTGACGGTGCTCTAACCAATAAACCTAATAAAGTTGAGATGACTTTATGAGCTGGGGCAATCCGCATACATTTGCTGATAAATTCTGCGTTAATTTATTGGCGCCAGCGACTTTCGTTTACGAATCGCTTTTAAATATTCATCATTTAGCCTATCAAGAAAAATGGTTGCATTCAGGAAAGTTATCATATCCTGTAATAAGCATTGGCAATCTAACTGTAGGCGGTACCGGCAAAACTCCAATAATAGTTGACTTAGCAAATCAGTTATTAGCCCAAAATATGAAAGTAGGTATTTTAAGTAGAGGCTACAAAAGATCAAACAATCAAGCGATTACAGTGGTAAGTGATGGCCAAGGAAATTTTGCTTCAATAGACGCAGCCGGTGATGAACCATTAATGATGGCCCAAATGTTGCCGCAAGCTATAGTAATTGTAGGACAAGATCGCTTTATGTGTGGCCAAAAAGCTATTAATGACTATGACTGCAAGATACTATTGTTAGATGATGGCTTTCAACATTGGCGACTACAGCGTGATTACGATATCGTTTTATTAGATTATAATGATGAGCCTTGGAATGATAATTTATTGCCAGCAGGTCGTTTGCGTGAACCATTATCTGCTCTTAAGCGAGCCAACCATGTGGTGATAACGAAAATTCCAAAGGTATATAATGCTGAAAAAATAGAACGGCTTAAAAAGTTAGTTACTCAGCATGCAGCTAACTGCTCAATCAGTCTTTGTCAATTTCAGCCTTCTTCTCTCCGTCAGTTAATAGCTGGTAGGTGGACAGATCTTTCTATCGATAAATTACGCGACCTGCCCGTAATAGCCTTTTGTGGTCTGGCTAAAGCTCAGGGCTTTTTCGAATCGGTTAAGCAGCTTGGTGCCAATGTTTTGCAGCAAATATCATTTTCTGATCATCATTCTTATTCAGAGAAAGACACCGAAATGCTCAAGCAAAAACTAACTGAATTAAATGCTGAGTATTTAATCACCACCCGTAAAGATTTAGTCAAACTGGATGAAACTACCGTAAGCTCAAGAATTTTGGCTATTAATTTGAATACTAAGTGGATAGAAGGCACACCAGATGTAGCAGATCTTGTTAAAATATCATCGGTCTTGATGCAGTAACTTTGCCATCAATTATGCAGAACAAAACCCACCCCAGCACTCAAATAAAAACTCAAAAACGTATATTAGTTATTCGGTATCGTTTTATTGGCGATACTATTTTAACGGTCCCCTTTCTGCGTAATTTAAAACGCTATTACCCTGAGGCAAAAATTGATGTATTAGTCGGTCCTCAAAGTGGAGAAGTGCTCAAAGAATGTCCCTATGTTGATGAATTGATTGAATTCGATACCACACGTTTTCACAAATATGATCAAGGTAAGGGCCAAACAAAATCATTTGCTCATTATGTGTCGTTAATAAGAAAAAATCATTACGACACTGTATTTATTCTTAAAAGGTCAACATCTTCTGTTCTTCTAGCTTATTTATCTGGAGCTAAAGAACGCATCGGATATGGTGGCGGACTTAAATCTATACTTTTAACAACAAATATACACTGGGATAAGGAAAAGCATGAAGTCGAATCCACATTAGACGTATTACGAGGCGCTAATATTCCGGTTGTTGATAATCATTTAGAAGCTTGGACTACCCGTGACGAAATAATAACGGCAAGAGCGTTGTTACCAAAGGAGCAAAAGAAATATGTTCTTATTCATGCTGCTGCCGCTCATCCAGACAAAATGTATCCTACCTCTAGCTGGTCCAAAATTATTGCTACTTTAAGTGATGATCATGGTTTCACTCCTGTTTTATCTGGTGCGCCGGGAGACAATCTTTTAAATCAGGAGATTATAGACTTAAGTGGGGTAGAGTGCCTTAACTTAGCTGGTCAACTATCAATACGTGAAAGCATGGCTTTATATAAGCTTATGCAGCTAGCAATTTGTGTGGATAGTGGGCCATCTCATTTATCTGCTGCCGTGGGCACACCCACTCTAGCTATATTTGGACCGACAGATCCTGAGCGCTGGCGTCCATTTGGACTCCAGCATAATGCCGTATTCGAAGCATCTTTATCTTGCCGCCCATGCCATTATAAAAAGACTTGTGATGACAAAAGAGAATGTCTAACAGAATTAAGTCCAGAAGTTGTAATTAAGGCAGCCCTAGAGGTTTTTTGCCACGGTGGAGGACCCTATTTCAATACATACAATGAGAAATATAAAAATTGCTAATCGCGGTGTTTTATAAATATTAAATCGCCTGCTTCTAGAAGAACTGGCAGACCTCTAATGACGCAGAATATACAGGCAAAATAAACAAAGAAGAAGGCAATTGAAGAGAGCCAGGTCAATTTAATATTTGTGTGAATAAGTATGAGCAAACAAAAAGCGAGTGCTTTAGCAACAGCATAACTAAAACGACTAAAATTAGAAGCGACCAAAAATTTTCCAATTTCGGATTCCATCATAGTTTTGTCACCAAATGCGGTGAGTCCTTTTTCTTGATAGTAAGCTCGAATAGCGTCTACTAGACCACCACGCACGAGAAATAAAATTGGAATCCAAATATTGATCCATCCGAGTACAGCAAAGGCTATCCAATAAGCTATTTCTACAATGCGATCACAAGCTATATCTAGGATGCCACCTAGTTTAGAAACTAGATTCAGTTTGCGTGCTAAATAACCATCTAATTGATCTGCCCAAATCACGAATATGGTCAACACGAAAGCTAAGCGTGTCGATCCGACATGATGATGAAGCAATAAGGCGATGGCTACAAGGGCGAGAAGTACTCGGGCCAAACAAACAAGATTAGCAAAGTTAATTGTTTTCAATTGTTGTTTTGCAGCCTTTAAACATCTAGATTAGCCACCAAGTGTGCATTCTTTTCGATAAATTCTCGGCGTGGTCCAACTGCCTCACCCATAAGCAAGTCAAAAATGTGATCTGCTTCCGAAGCATCTTCAACAGTCACTTGTTTTAAAGTACGCGTTTCGGGATTCATTGTTGTTTCCCATAATTGCTCAGGCATCATTTCACCAAGACCTTTAAATCTTTGGATGATTGCCTTGTCGCCTAGCTCGGCTAACACTGCTTCTAACTTGTGTTCGTTATAGCAATACTCTATACGTTTACCTTTTTCTACTTTATATAGAGGTGGTTGAGCAATATAGCAATAGCCTTGTTCTACTAGAGGTCTTGCATAGCGGAAAAAGAAAGTAAGAAGTAGTGTGCGGATGTGGCTACCGTCTACATCAGCGTCAGTCATGATAATTACT
Source organism: Candidatus Melainabacteria bacterium (assembly GCA_013288645.1). Lineage (GTDB taxonomy): Bacteria > Cyanobacteriota > Vampirovibrionia > Obscuribacterales > Obscuribacteraceae > JABDBL01. The sequence goes on along the minus strand of JABDBL010000013.1, from coordinate 41,163 downwards.
TTGTGATAACGTAATTTGGACAAGTCTAGGTTTTGTGCGTTCGGACGCAATAATCCGGTGCCTTTGCTACCCGCTTCTTTTTCTTCTTCGGATTCTTTAACGCTTAATCCTAAACCCTGAATCATGGCCTGTACTTCGGTATTTTCATAAATACGGCCTGGTTGTACTCTCTCTACATTGAGGATCTTTCCGCGTAAAGGAAGTATCGCCTGAAAATTACGATTGCGTCCTTGTTTAGCACTGCCTCCGGCTGAGTCACCTTCTACTAAGTAAATTTCGCAGTTAGCTGGATCGCGATCAGAGCAATCCGCTAATTTGCCGGGCAAAGATGAATTTTCTAAGGCAGACTGTCTGCGAATTAGATTCTTGGCTTTCTGTGCAGCTTCACGCGCTAGTCTTGCTTGAATAGCTTTGCCAACGATATCTTTAGCCGGTTTAGGGTTAATCTCAAGCCAATCAATGAGCCGGTCCGATGTGACAGCTTGGGTTATACCTTGCACTTCGCGATTGCCTAAGCGTTCTTTAGTTTGCCCTTCAAATTGTGGGTCTGGTACTTTAACGCTTACGATAGCGGTTAAGCCTTCTCTTACGTCTTCTCCGCTAAAATTAGCTTCACTTTCTTTTACCAAATTATTTTTGCGGGCATAGTCATTTATAACCCGGGTTAGAGCATTACGAAAGCCCGTTAAATGAGTGCCACCATCATGAGTATTGATATTATTTACGAAGGTATATACTGATTCAGAAAATAAATCTGTCCACTGCAAAGAGCATTCCACAACAATATCATCTTTCTTTTGTTCAAAATAAATTGGTGGCTTATGCAAAACCGTACGTGTGCTATTTAAATAATCAACATAGCTAGCAATACCACCTTCATAACAGAAGCGTTCTGTTTTCTGCTCACCTTCCGGGTCTCTATTATCGGTTAGAGTTATTGTTAAACCTTTATTGAGAAAGGACATTTCTCTCAAGCGAATAACTAATACGTCCCACTCTACCGCTATATGGTTTTTTTCTAGATCTTCATTTACTTCAAAAAATACTTCATCGTCAGGCCAAAATGTAACTTTAGTGCCTTTTATATCGGTTTGACCAATAACTTCTAAGCCGCCGTCGGGTTTGCCTCGCAAATACACTTGCTTATAAATTTTTCCATTGAGATAAACTTCAACTTCTAAACGACTCGATAAAGCATTTACCACTGAGGCGCCGACACCATGTAGACCACCTGATACTTTGTAACCACCACCACCAAATTTACCGCCCGCGTGTAATACAGTAAAGACTGTCTCAACGCCGCTTTTACCAGTTTTTGCCACTATATCGGTAGGGATACCACGCCCATCATCTATTACAGTTATGGAATTATCAGAATTAACCGTTAAAGAAATATTTTTGCAATAGCCAGCTAGTGCTTCATCGACTGAATTATCAACGATTTCCCAAACCAAGTGATGAAGTCCTCTTGGTCCTGTACTGCCAATATACATACCAGGACGCTTGCGTACTGCCTCAAGTCCTTCTAATACATCAATATTCTTTGCTGTATATTCGTTGCCACTATTGGTAGGGTCAGTCTTGCTCACGGTTACTCCATTATTTTCTGTTTTTTCATCGCTTGACAAAGAAACAATGTTACTAGAATCTTTTTTTGCCATATTTTTATGTTCTGCCTGCCCTTATACCAAATTTTTCAAAAAATTGACGAACTAGCTTACTGCACCAGTAGCTAAATTCGCTCCAATAATTGAAAGTAAAGATTGAAACTACTCATAGAACAAACAAAGTTTAGCACAAATAGGCATGCAAAGTGATGAATGCATCTACAATTAAAATATCCGGAAAAATATATGGAGTCTGAAATACTGCTTGGAAATTTTTTATGAATCTAGTCCAAATCTCCTAAGAAAGTCCGCTATTGCTTTGGGGTTTTTTGATGGTGTGCATCTAGGGCATCAGACTGTCATTGCTGCTGCTATCGAAGAAGCTAAAATAAAAGATGTAACAAGTGCTGTAGTCACCTTCAAAGATCATCCAAGAGCTTTAACCCGGGGTAATTCGCCATTACTGCTAACTAATATTGAGCAACGCCTGGACATTTTTGAAAACTTAGGGGTACAAGCAGCTTTGGTTTTAACCTTTACTGAAGAATTGTGTCGTCTAACACCGCAAGAATATGTAGAGACCGTTTTAGTGCAGAGTATGGGGGCGAGACTAATCTCTGTGGGCTTTAACCATCATTTTGGCAGACAAAGAGAAGGTAATCCACAACTACTTAATGAATTTGGTAAAACCATGGGTTTTGCAGTGCGAATAGCCACACCGGTATATGTTGATGGAATGGAAGTTTCTAGCTCCAAGATACGCGATAGCTTGGAAAACGCTAATCTGGATATAGCTAATAAGTTATTATCGAGACCATTTTCTCTGCCGGGAAAAGTTATAGCAGGAGAAGGCAGAGGGGCAAAATTAGGTTTTCCTACAGCAAATTTGCAAACATCACAATTTCAAATGCTACCCGCCACAGGCGTTTATGCTGCTAAGGTGCGCCTAAGTGCTCAAGCCAATAAGCGGATATACTATGATGCGGTAGTGAATATAGGCTGTCGACCCACTTTTGCAGGCGATGTTAATGCTTTGCCTATTACAGAGGTACACCTTTTAAATTTTAAAGGTAATCTTTACGATAAGAATATAGAAGTATATTTCTATAAATATTTGCGGCCAGAAATGAAATTTTCTGGTCCGGAAGCTCTGAAAACGCAGATTAATACCGATTGTAAAACTGCTTCTCAACTGTTTTCTAGTCTGCCTGCCGTTTAAATTTATTCAATTTATAAAACAAAATGTTGATCGAAAAACTTAGTCTGTCAAATTTTAGAAACTATTCGCATGCATTTTTAGACTTGCATCCTGGGTTAAATATTTTGGTGGGAGAAAATGCTCAAGGTAAGACAAATTTTTTAGAAGCAATTGAATTATTGTCTACCGGATACTCAAGCCGTACTTCTTCTGAATCGGACTTTATTCAGCATGGCAAAAGCAAAACACATATTGAGGCACATTTTCTAGCTAGAAACGTTAAAGAAAATTTGGCTCTCTCATTGTTTAACGAAGCAGAAATGCTCTTGGAGCTAGGACTAGAAGAGAGGCTCACTAATGAAAAGCCCAGAAAACGAAAAGTATTTGTAAATGGTGTAAGTTACTCGCTTTTAAAAAAACTTAGGGGCAGACTTATTACAGTTACTTTTAATACTCTCGATTTGAATTTGATACGAGGTGGCCCCAGTCACAGAAGAGATTGGATTGATTCGGTTATAGTTCGTTTAAAGCCTGCATTCTATGAACAGTTATCTAAATATCAAAAAGTTGTACAGCAGCGCAATAAATTGCTCAAAGGCTTGTTTGAGAGCAATCATTTATCTGCTAGAGATGAGGACCAATTAGATGCCTGGAATGAACAAGTAGCTAAATATGGTGCTCACATAATCTTATGGCGACGAAAAGCATTGCAAGAGCTTATAATCAAAGCAAAATATTACTTATCTCTTATTTCGGATCAAAATGAATCTTTATCAATCTTTTATCGCTGCCGTGCATTGGAGCTTAATTCTGATAAGCGTCATCATCGAGATGGTCAAAACTTTCACGATATAAAAATTCTAGAATTACTCTCTTCGATTCACAATAATAGCCATGATAACGAAGAAGAAAAAGTAATTGTCCAAACTTTGCTTCATTCATTAAATAAGCGAAAGTTAGAAGAACTTGTGCGCGGTCAGACTTTATCGGGTCCTCATCGCGACGATCTAATATTTTTATTGAATGACAAAGAAGCCACTTCATTTGCTAGCCAAGGACAACAGCGTTCATTAGTCCTAGCTCTCAAACTTAGTGAGCTAGAAATGATTAGAGAACATCTATCAGAACCACCCGTACTTCTATTAGACGATGTTTTAGCTGAGCTTGACCTCAAAAGACAATCATTACTTATGTCACAAATTAATAGCGATATGCAAACTATTATTTCCACAACTCACGTTTCTAACTTTAACTCACACTGGCTAGAAAGCGCCCATTTCTATGAGGTTAAATCAGGTACAATTGGTGCCACCGAAATAAAAGTAGCGCGTTAGGAAGTATATATGCAAACAAAAAAAATTGAAGCAGGTATTGATCAATATATAGATTCTATCCGTAAAGATTACGAAGCTAATTTAAAAGCCTTTGTGGATATACCTAGTGTTAGTGCCGATCCTGCCCATAAAAAAGATATAGAAAAAATGGCTGAGGCTGCTCTCAATTTACTGAAACAATTTGGCGCCAAAGCCGAGATTATAAAAACAAATGGCAATCCCGTCGTATATGGCTATTTTGAAAATTCAGCTAAATCGCCCACTCTTACAATTTATAATCATTTAGACGTACAGCCGGCTGACGCTAACGAATGGCAAAATCCACCTTTCTCACTAACCATAAAAGACGACCTATATAAAGGCCGCGGGTCAACCGACGATAAAGGACCTGCCTTAGCGGCTCTTTACGCTAGCAAATATGTCTATGATCAAGGACTGCCTTTGAATATAAAATTTATTTGGGAATTAGAAGAAGAAATTGGCAGTCCTAATTTTCTCTCCTTTCTCAAGAGAAACAAAGAAAAATTCAAAACAAATTCCATTCTTGTTTCAGACACAATATGGATCAGCAAAGATAAACCTTCTATAGCCTATGGCTTGCGCGGGATGTCTTGCGTGCTGGTTAAATTGCGCACAGGCAAAAAAGATGTTCACTCTGGCACAACCGGAGGCGTGGCCCGTAATCCTATTGGTGAATTGAGTCAATTAATAACTGATTGCTATGACGCTAAAACTGGTGAAGTGAAAATCCCGGGCTTTTATGATGACGTTTTGCCTGTTTCTGAGCAAGAATTAGATAATATGGGGAAGGCCGGTTTCTCGCTAGATCATTTTAAAAAAGCCCATGAATTAATGGCAGTGCGAGTAGAAGAACCTTTAGAAGCAATAAAGCGCATTTGGGTTAAACCAACTTTAGAGGTGCATGGTATTGTAGGTGGTTACACTGGTCCTGGTGTTAAGACGATTGTCCCCCATCAGGCAGAGGCAAAAATAAGTATGCGCCTAGTACCTAATCAAAAGCCAGATAAGATTTTTAAGCTATTTAGCGAATTTGTTAAAGCAAAGTGTCCTGATGCTGAAGTTATTGAAGACGGCAGCCTTGGCCCTTTTATAGGTAGCTGTAAAGATAAATATAATCAAGCTGCAGCTGCTGCAATCAAAAATACTTTTCATTGCGAACCAGTTTTCACCCGCGAAGGTGGCTCCATCGGTGCGGTGGTCTCTATGGATGAAGTTCTAAAAGTGCCAATAGTTTTTATTGGTCTATCCTTGCCAGAACATGGCTACCATGCCATAAACGAGCACTTCGACTGGCAACAAGCAAAAGGCGGCATAAAATTATTTGCGGATTATTTTACTAAGGTGCAAAAATTATGATTAAAAAATACATTATCCAATCCAAATATTGCTTACCGACCGTATTAACACTATCATTTCTCTTTTCTACAGCGTCATTTGCTCAAGAGCCTAACCCAGTTGAACCCGCACTAGTAAAGCAGTTTACTGCGAAGGTCGAACCAAAGCAGTTCTTGAAACAAGCTAAGGAAAGCCTTTGGCAGGTATATCCTGAAGACGATAAGTGCAAGCAAGCGTTAGTCGATTACGTGGCGAGGGCCAAAGATGGGACGGGCTTGGCATTTGCCGCTATTGCGCTTATTCCGTTCCATGATCCAGCAACGCTGAGCCCTATGCTTACGAGAGCTTCTGAAAATGCTATCTCACCAGGCACACGATTCTATATTCTCAATGCTGCTCCTTACGTGGTCAGTGTTGGAGATGCATTCTATATGGGAAAAGGACAATTGGATAATGATACCAAAGAGACTTTGACTTCTCTTGAGAAAATGGCTATCGAATCGACAAAACTGGGCGTGGGTCACTATCATGCCACTAATCTTGCTACCATCTATAAAGAAGCACTAAAACCGAAGAATAACGATAGCGAAGGACTTGAAATGGCTATCTGGCACGCATCAGCATATCTTTTAGGAACCCTGGATTTGAAAGATTTTGATCTACTCGAAAGCACCATGGACCCGAGGCATTGGTCAGTATGCAGCAATGTGATTAGTGCATTGAGCTTTGCAAGCAACCGGGATTTCTTTACGGAATTACGCCATTTGAAACAAGAAGAAGGTACTGGAGAGCACGCGCGAAAGATAGCAGAAAAGGCATCGGAAAATGCGAAGGTGTGGTGGCGTAACTTTTTGAAAGGACATTCCGATGGCAATTGGCAGGCAGCTGTTCTTGACGGTTTCTCACAAGCTGGGTTTAATTTGGATACAGATTTGCATTCGCCAAAGACTCAGAAAGAACTCTTGCGAGCAATTGATGCGCCTAATCCTATATTGTGCTATAACGCTTATAGACTTCTGAATCACATTTATGGTACCCACTTCGATCTGGAATCCGCATTCTTCGCAGGCAAATATGCCGGCAGCTTTCTTGACCCTTCCGAAGATCAAGCAAAGAATGAAGCGAGGCTGAAACACTACTGGAAGCAAAGACTGGAGGGTACAATTTCACCTTCTGACTCGCTTTCAAGGAGTAAATAGCCCAGCTAATCAAAGAAGTGGGTTTCTCCTGATGATCTGGTCACTCAAACCGGTAAATTGAACTAAAACTCAACTGATGTATAGAAGAGAAGGTGCGGCTGGTCGAAACAGTTTATTAACTGTTCTATTTGGCGGCATTATTTTTCTCCACTCCTATAAAATGGGATTATAAAGACCAGGATTTTCAATTTACCTAAATTGCTAAAAGGACAACTTAGATGAATAATCTAGTACATATAGCTCAACAACTAAGCGGTTGGCTATTTATAATTTTTCTTATTCTTATTCTCTTACTTCCGCCAATAATATTAGCTTCAATTGAATTTTGGTTGCTAAGAAAGTTTTTCGTGTCGAGCAATAACAAGATTTTAACGATCTGTTTGATGATAATACTAACAATCGCAAATTCGTTCTTTACTATACGACCGATCTATTCGTACATTACCGGATTAGCTCAGCTGTAGGGAGCATCTACAAACGCTCAAATCAAAACCGTGTATTTTATTATCATCAGATTTTGAATAGCTAGCACGCGAGTTCAAGAAAACGAGAACCAATATTACTAACAACACACAATATTTAAATTTCACGTTCATCATTTTTAGAGTTTTATTTCTTGGGTCAGCTGACGAATTTCGTTGAGTCGGGTCAAGTTGTGCTTAAACTCCCACCCATAGATCTCACACAATGCTTGTGCTGCCCGCAAAGAACTATATGGAACCTCCAGCATGGCAATTAAATATTTAATCGCTTCCTTATCGCCAAGTTTTCCCAATCCCCAGGCGGCGATTACTTTATGCTGTCTTTCTTCTGGATTCATAAAAGCTTCACTCAGAATTTGCCGGCAGCTTTCATCTGTGTATGCCTGCAGTGCCCATAAGGTGTGCCAACGCATGTCTCCTTGTTCCCCCGACTCCGCCTGGCTATTTGCTAAACGTAACAAGACAGGAAGACTAGTCTGCGCTTTGAGCGTACCAGCAGCATGTATTGCCCTGCTTCTCACAAATTCATCTGGATCGTTCTCAATGATATCACTAAGGTAGTCTGCAAGGCCAGTTAACTGTGCAAACTCTATTGTTTGAACAAGCATACTGCGTGTATTTGAATCGGGATCTGTGAGCATTTCTTTGATGCGTATGATAACTTCTGGCACATCAGTCAATTCTGAAAGTATGTAAACGGAGGCTAGCTTACGGCTTTTATTTTTTCCAACAGCTTCGTCTAATATCGCTAAAATTCTCGGTCTTGGTAGTTCTTTGATGGCTTTTATCGCTTCGTTATGAGCAGTCTCTTTCTCGTCGTTATCAGATAATCGCTCTACGCTTATTAGGCGATCTAATAGCCCACGAACAGTCTGAAGGGTAGTATTTTCTTTCATGACATGATTCTTCTAACGACTCTGTTTCTACATAACCTAACATTTTAACGTAATAATGATGATAGCATTGTACGTATAACTATTGAAAGAATTAAATTATAGACCTGTAGACTAAAATCCATTAAACGTTGCCCAGCGGGAAAAGCAGTTATAGATTATAATTTGCAAATTGCGCTTACCCGGAGATAATAGATATAAAAATGAATATCGTCCTGGAGCATTATGAAATTTAGGAATATTATTTGGCCTCTGCTGGGTACTCTTATAATTTCGTTTACGCAAACAAGTTCAGCTAAAGAAACTATTCCTATGATAGTGAGATTGAATAAGGTTGCAGGCAATTTACTGCTGCCAAACAATAAGAGAGCAGAGGCGATCATAGAAATTTTTGATGAGCCAAGCTTTGTAAATCGCCGATCTTGCGATATGCCCAAATTTCTAATCAATCCTACCTGGTTGAAAGAATGCTATATTCAATATTTCCCAGGGCTGCCTGGAAAATTGCCCAAAGGGATGGAATGGCATCCGGGCGAATCACTCTTTTGCCTATATCTTTTTCCAGCCAAACCAGGTTCTTCTACCGCACCATACGGTATCTATTTCACCTTAACTGGTACTCTTTATTCTGCAGATCCGGCCTATCAATTTTTCAACGGAAAACTTACAGATGCGACAACCTTGGTTCAGGTTAGCACCTGGCGTCCAAATGGAGTTGAACATACATCGTCCTCACCAGATGTAAAAAGAACACCAGGGGAACTACCAGCAGACGTGGGTGCTGCGTTTCCCGAAAAGAAATGATTGCTCATAAAAATGGAAAATAGAAGCAATAAATTCGTGTTTATACTTTGGGTAGCTGCCGCTATTTTACTGATAGCAGTCGCTGTCGTGCTACCTGGTTTAAGTGCTAGGGCTCAGGATAAATCGATTGATAAATATACTCAAGCCATTGCTAAAAATCCAAAAGATCCTATAGCTTATTATGAGCGTGGATGTGCCTACTATGAAAAGGTTACACTGGCAGATAATAAAGCCATGAATGACTGGAGTGAAGCAATTCGCCTGGACCCAAAGTATTTGGCTGCTTATATAGCCCGCGGTGATGCTTATGCAGAAGGGGTGGAATATGAAAAGGCTATTGTTGATTTTAGCCATGCCATCGATCTTGATCCGCAAAACGCTGCACTTTATTGTAAGCGTGCAAATGCCGCCACTGCTTTAGAAAGATACGGTAAGGCAGCTAAAGATTACAATAAGGCAATAGCTGACTATAGCACGGCAATAAAAATTGATTCTAAAAATGCCGAATATTATCGCCTGCGGGGCATTGCTTACGAGTATACGAAGTTACACCAGAAGGCAATTGACGATTTTCAATTAGCGGTGAGTCTTGACCCGCGAATGAATGAAAAATATAAGGCTCTTTTTGCTGAGCCCTATGGAAATCGTGCGGTCGAATATTTGGTGCTCAAGCAATATGATAGAGCGATAGAAAATTTAAATAAAGCCATAAGTCTTGATCCAGGAGAAGTCGATTTTTATTATAATCGCGGCATTGCCTATGAAGAATTAGGACAGCAGCAAAAAGCAAAAGATGATTTCGTTACAGCATGGAAGAACGAAACCATACAGGATGGAGATAAAATTGAAGATTATACTAACTTCAGATGGACATTATTGAATGATTATACACGCATATATAATCAAAGACAGTGGGACTTTAACGACTACCAATATAGACCAATAGCTGACGGCTTACAAATTTTGCAAGGAAATAAACAAGAGAATAAACCAGTATTTAGCGCTAAAGTAAATCAAAACAACTCATACTGGTTAGTGATACCATTTGCAGGTGTAAAGAAAATAGCAACAGCCGGAAAGCTTGCATACTGGGATTATTCACAGTTAAAACCTGCAAAAACTCCAGCAATAAGAATGGATAAATCTTTGCCACCAATGTTGATAATTGGACATCATCCAGAAGGGGCTCATCCGCCTGCTGACTATAAATTGTTTGCATTAGGTAATGAATTTAAAAAAATTGCCGAGTTAAATTCTTCGAATAATGCGGGTTCTGGCAATTATTATTTTGTTGACTTTTACGGAAATGGCTATTGTGCAGCTGTAGGAAATGATAATGTATTTGCTTACTGGCATGCTGCTTATTGCGACTCCCCACAAGCTACAATAATCCTGCGACTTGAAAAAGACAAATTTGTACTGGCAGAAGATCTGATGAAAAGCCCGCCTCCGGATGAGCAATACATTGCGAGCTTAGTAAAACAAACAAAAATAGAAAGCTTATCTTCCGAAGGGCAGATAAATTTATCTCCCTTAAAATCTACTATTTGGTCAAATATGATTCAACTTATCTATTCTGGTAATGGCAATCTTGCCTGGAAATATCTGGATAAGGTATGGCCAAATGGCAAAACCGGTTCGTATCAGGATGACTCGAACCATAAGCTGATCACAAAAGCACAATTTGTCAAAGACTTCAAAAAACAGCTGTCCACAAGCCAATATTGGTCTGACCTCAAACATTTAAATGGTTGGTAGTACTAACTAACAATTACCAAATTTGCCTTTAGGTACCAATGTTCAATTCCCATTTGAATGCAACATATGCGTTGCTATTCTCTTATAGCAATTTATTTGTACACATGGTAATTAAAAGTGAATTCAATATCTACCGGAGACTCTGAGCCTACTGGTAGGATGGGAAATGGACTCGATTTTTCCACTGCATCTAGCCCTGCTCGATCAAGGAGTGCATTGCCACTAGAATGCTTAAGTTTCAAATTACCTATTTGTCCATCTCTATAAAGTTGATAATCAACTATTGTACGTTTACTAACTGGTCCTTGAGGGGGCATCCAGAGGGATTTGATGCGGGTTTGCATATTAGCCATATACTTTGAATAATCAGGATTGGTCCAACCAAATTGCAAATAATTTTCCAGGGCATTTGTTAGCATTGGAAGTGAGTCTTGATATTTATCATGATCATCAAAAAATAAGCTGGCTATAAACAAGCATGATGCTATAGATCGATCACAATCTTCCTCCCTTAATTCATCATACTTGGTCAACATTTTTTTGTAACTATCTTCTGCCTCCACAGTTTTTCCATTGGCAGCAAGTTCAGCTGCTTGCAAGCAATATCTCTTAATGTGATGTCTGCGAGAAGCTCTGAGTTGTTTTAATTCTTCTTTTGTTAAAATATTATCTGGAACAAATTGAGAACAATGTTTTAATAACGTAAAAGTAATATTCCGCTCGTTTGCTGCTTGCTGGTGCAAATTTTCTAGAGATTGTTTTACAAGAGAACCTGCCTGATCATTATCACCTTTACTTGCATAATACCGAGCAAGACTCAACAGGCTTGGCACATAATATGCTTGCTTGGCCGACATGCATGATGGATCAATTCTAATTGCTTCACTATATTCAGAAATGGCTCTTTCAGGTTCATTTTCTTTCAATGCCTGTTCAGCCAATACTATACGATCTTTAGCTGATTGCGGATTTTTACTAATCATTTTGAAGCATCCGTCTAAATTATCTGAAACTGTACTACTTCCTCTGTCATAAAACAGCGACTTCTCAAATTGTTTTAAGGCAAGATCGCACTTAGGAGCCAAGCTTAGACCATAATTGTTATAAGCAATGGCCAGATTTTCTCTTGCTAGCTCGTAGCAAGGGTCTATGGCTAATGCTTTTTTAAGGTCTGCAATTGCCGGCAATAAATTTCCTTTATTTATCGCCAGAGCAGCCTCATTGTTTAGCTCAATGACACGCACTGATGTGCAATAATCTTGTTTAATCGTGTTGAGTAAATGATTCTTTGCCCCAACCAATAATACTTTCCTCGCTAAACTCATTGCTTTCTGATAAAGCAAAAGTCCTTCAGCATTTTGTCCTTCAGCATAGCGAATGAGTGACATGCTTGCATCACAATGAGCCAGGCTTAAATCATTTGGACCAAATAACTTTTGCAAAGCCTGCCGGTTCTCTTCATAGAGCCTGAATGCTTCTTTATAGTCCTTTTTCTCAAAACAAACTCTAGCTATCGCAAAATTAAGGTCTATTTTAGAACGACTATTTTTTATTTTCAGCCCAGTACTAGATTTAGAGTCAACTGCGGCATTAGATAGCTCTACTTTTCCTATTTTACGCAGAAAATCGCTATAGGCTTGTTGGACTTCTGGAAGTCCAGTTGTGTCTCCAAATGACTGTGGCACGTCTATGCCTGCCTTGAACTCGCGCTCCGCGTCGTCATTAGCCTCTAGCTGCACAAATCGCTTAGCTGCCTCAAGATGCAATTTGCGTATCGCTGGTGCCGGATTCCCCGAGCAGACACCTGATGTTAAGTCCACTGCTATCTGCGCAATCAATACACTGGCACGCCGTAAACTAGCGAGGGCTTGCAATTTATTTCCAGCTTTGACTTGAGATGTTTCTTGATCAAATAGTAACGGGATCTCTTGTTCAAGTGTCTCATATTCTTTTACCAGATCTTCCATATTAGTATATGGCGCTGCAAAAGACGGCTGTAGTGTCATTATGCCAGACACGGCTAGAGCCTGCCAGATTCGAATTTTTCTCATGCTTTGAATCTTCCCAAAATCCATCTGCCGCAAGTGTAATCTGCACAAAAACCCCTGTCAAGTTGAGTTTGTCAGATGTTCTGAGTTTAAAGATCTTATGCCATATCGGAGAACCCAGGCATTATTTTGAAAGTTTAGCTTTTCTTTGAACGTCCAATTCGTGATATTTTTGCCAGTCCTTTTGCGCTAGAGCCTTCTGTCCCTGTCGATCATAACTAGAGGCTCGATATGCACACAGATCCATATCGCTTGGATCAAGAAGAATTGCCATTTAAATACTCGCTCAGTTACGAACAAATCTTCCATCCCAAGGTGTAGCGGTTTTCGACGCCAACATAATCGCCTCACCAACAAGAGGAGCAAGGAGATAGTGGCGTTGTCCATTCCAGTCGATCGAACAGCCGACTATCTCTGCTGTGACCAACATCTGTGAAAGGAAGGCGCTGTCGCCGGCCGCTCTAGTGCAGCCAACACCAAAACCAGTACCCGCAGGGCTAAAACCAAATATTACCGGTCCTGAATCAATATCACCTTTCCATGAACCATCAGGGTTTTCTTTTAGAGCACCAGCGCCGGGAAACCTTCCAACCGCTGGTAAGAACCATGCGCCAAATGCGCGCTTGAGTTTACTATATTGTTGTCCGCAAAACTCTGGATCGGCATGAAAGAGATAAAGCAAACTAAAAGCCACTCCAGAACTGCGGCTTTGGGATCTCAATTTTGCTCCTGGCGATATTGCAAACACAAGTGTTCCTGTATCGTTGCGAATCAATTTTTCTTCTGCAGACAGTCTCCACTTGCTTATGAGCTGGTGGTATTGTGTGCCAAATGCAATGTCATGATTCTTTAGTGATGCAAGCACGACTGAATTATCAGGAATATATCTCTCGCCCGGATAAGTTTGAGCAATCATGGCAGCATCTAGATTTATGCGGCGAGCTAGAGCTTCGCTAATGCGGTGGGTTAAAGTATCATATCTAGTATCACCCCCCGCCAGTCGATAACAGGTGAGCATTAAGTTTAGGTGTCCCAGATACCAGACGTGGCCATTCTCTGATAATAGCGAATCAAGCGGATCTTCGTGCCAGGCATCTATATCAAATTGCCGATAGGATTTCTGGAGAACTCTTCCAATAAGCGCTTGGATTTCCTGCGCTAGCTCCCCACGCAAATCTGGATACAGAAATGCGAGATTACATAGAGCCATTGAGTACATGGAGCAACTGAGCAGTGCCCACTCTCCTTGAAATCGTGATGGCAGCAGGCTCTGGCTACTTGGTCGCTCCTCGTGGCGAATGGTAATCGCCCCTCTTAAAAAGGCTCGCCTGTGTAAAAGATCTTCTTTGGCGTCCCCATCGAGCAGCTGATCACCGCCAACATAGAGTACGGATACCCACAATACTTTGAGCAAAAGGAACAGCGCCAGAGCAATAAGTGAGACTGTGATCGTTTTCCTATACATTGACTTCAGTCCAAAATGTGAGTTAGTATCAAGGTTGTATATCGTATTGATTGTAGCGTTGTGCTTTTAATTACATCTTATGCTAGGGCAGCCTAGTCATTATGGCATCCAATGTTGAACTTAATCTGGAAATTCATTATAGGGTCCACCTACGAATGAGACGTTTTTTTGACCGATGTCTACAGGTATCTCTACCGTAACTCACTTTTAACACATTTGGTGATATAAACTGGCAGATGTTTTGTTCCAGCATGGGACCATCAAATCCCCATTGCCATTGGTCGCAAGGATTGAAGCTATCTGTTGCCTCTTCAAGGTACCATTTTGAAAGTGGTGGCGGATTTGGTGCCTTGCCAAGACAGCGAATTGTATCTGACTTTGTGTCCAAAACGTATAAGCGCCATATCAATGACTCTTGATAGACTGTATCACAAACATAGTCCTTATTCAGTTCCTCTCGACCCACGAAAACAATAAATCTCAAATCTGGGCTGGGTACTACTGCCTCCATTGCTGCAACAAATGAGGGAGTAAAACTCTTTGAGTAAACTATAGCTGGCTTATCTTCAGGTAGATATTCAAATGCTTCGACTTTTAACGATATTCCCGTTTCGCCTACTGTCTGTAAAACGTAAGCATGCTGGGCGCGACTATAGCCAAGACACTTAAAATTATCATCTAATTTGCGTTGGAATAAAACAGCGCCGTTTTTAGACAACAAAGAAATGCTTGTATGTCCGTTGTCTGGACCATCATGGCGCATTTTGCTCATGTCGGTATCAATCACTAATGTAGTGGTTTCACCACTATAATGCATAGGTCTAGGTGAGAAGAAGCTGTCCCTTGATTCTGAGAACACAGGACCGCACTGAGCAGTTAGCGCCAAAAATATCACCAGTAACAAACGAATTTTTCTCATTGGCGCCTTTCTGGATAATTGTTGAACTTAGTTCTCAAATTCATCATTCACCAATATAACATGCACCACGCGCTACATAAGAAGCCAATTAACAATTCCAAGTATAGCAATCCCCATTATAATCAGTCCGCATCCAAATCTTAGCTGTAAATTACTCAATCGACAGCTTTAAGACGTGATGTTCGCATCACGTAAGAACACAATAAGCCAATTAGTAGTTGCAGGAATATTCAATCCCATTGCAATTAGTGCACATCCAGAAATAAACTGACTGCGTCTGCCGAGCTTCCGTTTAAATATAGGAATTACGAAAAGTGAATCTGCTAAGACTATTGAACGCA
This sequence comes from Candidatus Melainabacteria bacterium, assembly GCA_013288645.1. GTDB lineage: Bacteria > Cyanobacteriota > Vampirovibrionia > Obscuribacterales > Obscuribacteraceae > JABDBL01. Next base: position 25,759 of record JABDBL010000013.1, on the reverse strand, counting down.
TAATCAAAATCGCACCACCAATAAGAACTGCAATTTCCAAAACACCTGCAATTATGTTTAAAACTGTTTCAAGTTTAGCCAGTTTGTTATCTCGGACTTCATCGGTACCCAGGTAGATAGATCCAGGGTTTTGCGGACAAATAGAGGTATTTTGTAGATCTTGCGCTTTGGCTGGAATGAGCATAATCACAGAAAAGGCTACAACACATAGAAATATTAGGATGTCTGCAAATATCTGATGCGGACTGCTCCTCAACAAATAAATCATAATATTGATCTCCATGGTAAGGTGCCACCGATAGCAGTGGCTAATCCGCAGACATCCCTAGAGGCTTGCCCCATTATCAGCATCATTACCTTGTCTAGTAATTAGTAATTGAAAGTCTTGGTAAATGACTTCAAGCTAGTCAAAAAGCTTACCAGCCTTACTGATGAATGTCAAGAGTCTATTTATTTGCAATTGCCTTTGCCACTTCTGTTTACTGCTTTTCCGCATATGCAGCTGCTAATTTCCCAACTCTAGGTGTCTAATGGTTTCTGGATTACATTTGTGCGGAGTGTAAACACCCAGTGCCGCGTTACAGTCTTTAAATGCGCCTGTTTTCACTTCATGAAAATATTGATCTGTGCTGGTGCTGTTTGGCACACGATCTAATTTCCAGTCCAGCGGGAGACTAATAGATTCCACAGCGCCGAGCCCTATACTGACCCGGCTCAATTGTATATCTTGGGGAGATGCCTTTTCATGTGTCGGATCAGCAAAGCCCATCGTCGTACAGATTACCAAAAGTAAACTGGCAAATATTGTATTGTTCCCCGTGTTATCCATAGTGTTATCGTAACTTATCCTTTAATGTCAGTCTTTAGATTCTTCGCAAGACCAAATCTGCGATCCTATTGGTACTTCCTTCTGATCGATATCGCCCAAGTTTATGGTAGCGGAACCAAATACATTTGGAGAAATACCTTCTAACGATCCGTACAATCTTAAACTAGTACCATCTGGACGATGAATTTCCACTCGAACTTTATTCGTTTTCGCGCTACCAATTTCACCTAACGCGGGGTACCGGTCAATTCCCCACGGACTGACAACTACTATTAAGCCACGTCCAATCAATGTAAATGTATTTATCACTCGGACACAGAAACCGTTTTCTACACGAATCAGCTGCTCTTTTCGTATATCTTCGACAGAATCATTTTCTTCAGGAGTTATGGTATCGGTAATAATGATGAACCGAGCACCGATTTTTCGCAGATACGGAGGAATGCTTGCAGTCGGGATGTCCCATTCAGCACCCCCATAAGCAAGACCTTTTCCCTCCGTTCTTTCCAGAGATATTTTAGTATACCCATGATCCAGATGGAAGAGGATTCTTGCTGGTTCTCGCAGATGATACTTTTTCATGTTTCTCTATATGGCTATGTTGCAAAAACATGTGTTTCGACAATATATTAGCCTTTGTCCGAACAATTCCAAATAGATTGAGGACTGCTTACGCCTGGTGGCAATGCTCTCTTTGGCTCAAAGATTCCTTTTCTTACATCCTTTATGCGGAAAAGAAAATCGCCTTGGGACATGACCTCCTTATAAAAGTGTCCCATGATGCGCTGCGGAATATACGTTTGTTTCTCTGCGCTTCGGTTTGTAATGAATTGAAAATCGCGCCAGGGCGAAATTACCATGTGAATTAGATCTTGAAAAGACTCTACTTTATCACTTGCCACCACCAGGCAGTGATCTACCTCAACTTGGGCATCGAGATCTGGTGGTTTGCCAGTATGCGCGTCCAGTGCCGGGAAAAACATAAGGTCAGGATATTTAGGCTCGTACCACCAGAGCATGGGAGTAGCCCTTAACGCATCTTGATTATCAAAGCAACAAAGAGCAAATGTCCAGCCCTTATACCACTTGCTATAAGCATTAAAAAATTCGCGGTTCAAAGCCGGACGTTTGTTCTCTGGAACTTTATTAAGAGCAACATGTATTTGCGACACATCCGAGGCAAGTACAATTGTGTAAATGCCGCTATTGAAGACAACAGCCTCTCCAGGATCACCAAATAAAGGAGCATCGTAAGCCGAAGCAATCAACCAGTTTATGATTATTGGAAAAACGAATGCCACAAGAATGAGCTGTATGCCAGCTAAAATTTGTATACCAGGAATGTCTGTTCCCATAAAGCTAGCTTTGAAATTTTTTTTGGTAAAGCCACGCACTATTAAAACGATACCTGTGAGTATGCCACCTATTAAAGTGGTGCTAGTAATAGCATTTAGGATTGCAGCAAGATTGGCCAAATTATTTACCCGGATCGTTCCGGCTGTATTTACACCCGTGACATAAGTGGCTTCTTGTCCCTGTGGGGCAACAGTAGTATTGGAAGCACTTTGCCGCAAAGGAAGATTAGGCTTGGTATCAGCATTGGTATTGGTAGTTACTTGAGTTGGAGTAGAAGCCATTTGCCCATGAATTAACTCCCCAAAAAGTCCAACTCCAATGCCAACTAATATACATAGTCCCACTACAAGGGTAGTGATGAATGTGGTGCTTATCATCTTCTTCAAGAAATTTGATCCGGGGATTGGAAAGAAGAACCATAGAGCTAGAAGAGCAAGAAATACAATGCCACTGCACACAGAAGGAGAAATCAGTGGCTTTGTCACTGTTCTCTGCATCTCATCCATAAAATACGAGATATCAGACGTATCGACAATATTTTTTTCGGACATCGTACCGGGAATAGCAGGAATGGGCAAAAATAAAGCATTGCCACCATAGATTTTATTTTGGGCTGTGTTTTGGTAACCGAGAAGATGTATACGCTTACCATCCTTCTCTAATTCCGATACAAAGCCAATAGTATTAGTAAATCTTGCTGGTGCAAGAGAGCCGCAGGCAAATACAGCAATAGCATCAGCAGTGACCCAAAGCAGAACAATGACCAAACAAAGTTTTAGTAATCGGCTCCATTGAATCATTATTTGTCCCCCCTCCCCAAATATCTATTGAAAAGTAACATATAATATCAATTTTTGCCACTGTTACTTTATTGCTTCGCCCTCTCCAGGTCTTCAAATTAGTCAGACATATTCAGCTACTTTATTTAGATAACTTTTCAACGATAGTTTATATGCTTTAGCTAAAACATTTAAACTTTTGAGGGTAGTCGTAGTTCACCGCGCTACTAAAACTTAACTCATCTAAGAACCCATCATACAATCTACGTTTCTTCTTTACGAGCGCCGTCATCAATATTTTTGCGAGTCTGCATGAGTTTTGATATCTTTTTCCTGAACCAAGTCTTATCAGTGATCCGCTAAGTGCAGACGAAGTAAAAGCTGTCCTGAAGGTTGTGAGCACAGCAGGAGCTAAAGGACCGGATGATCATGGCTGTTTTGATTTGAATTTTAATGATGGTGGCTCAGCCGATCTTTTTGCCCACAATCTGGAAACTAGTTGCATGGTCGCCGTTTATCGACATTCGCCTAAACTAACTAATTTCCTGTTTGAGCTACTCTGTGCAGGAAACTGGGTAATGCTGCCGGTAACTGAAAAACAATAGCAATTGCACCATCAGACAAATGCTTAACGGATCGGCCAAATGACTATCCTGAAGTTTGTATTTGCAAAACGGCCGATGAACTGAGAATATTGTTAGAGTAAATTTTATCACGGTATCACTCCAACATTGATCGCATGAACGGAGTTTGAAAAGGAGGAATCTTGAGCTTCATTACTATTGCAGATGATTGAATCAATAGAGCGAGGTGAACCACCTGAAACATTTAATCCTCACATGCAAGGTATAATTCCTCCTAGGGGAAAGAAAGCAGGGCTGGGTTAGGATATCGAATAGCCAAGTCACGGGCCAGCACCGCTATGTGATTCTAGGAGAATCATGCGTGATTCCACTTTCTCAGCTTCACTGTCGCGCTTCCTTGTCCGCAGAAAATCACTGAAATAATTTAGATATGGATCGATCCCAGCGTTGTCTTTCCCCCAAGTTTTTTCGGCTATCACAATGGCCTGTTTATAAAACTTCTCCGCCTCATTGTATTTGCCTTGTTTATCACAAAGATCGGCTAATTTATGTAAGTAATCAAGTTTATTTTGTATGTAATCAAATTTATGTAAGTAATCAAATTTATTTTCAATACCTTTAAATTTATGCATATTTTCATGGATAGAAAAAGCTCGTCTACACAATTGTTCGGCTTCAGCATATTTAACCCATTTATCATATAAATCTGTCATCTCGTCAAGAGTATTGGCAACAAGCAGGCTGTTTGCACCGCATCTTTTTTCTCTAATAGTAAGAGCGCGTTTGTACAAAATTTCAGCTTGATTATAATCTGATTGTTTTTTCTTACTAAAGTCGTCTTCATAAAATGCGGCGAGATCACATAAGTTATCAGCAATATCAGGATGATTTGGTCCCACCGCCTGTTGTCGAATAGCCAGGGCATGTTTTAATGAAGCTTCAGCATCACTAAATTTGCCTTCTAGTTCGTACACCTCAGAAAGATCGATAAGATTTTTCCACAGATCAGGATGCCCAGGTTTCAATATTTGTTCTCTGATCGAAAGCGCCTGCTTAAATGTATTCTCGGCATCAGCCAATTTTTCATCGTTATTATAAGCCGCAGCCAGGCTGCTCAAACTTTTTGCCGCCCTTAGATCATTTTTCCCGGACTTTTTAGCTTCTGTAATGGCAGACAAAAATGCATTTTCTGCCTTACCAAGTTCTCCTTGGTGAAAAGCTTCTTGTCCTTCTTTCATGTCCTGCTCCCATTTTGACTGAGCTGCAAACGCGGCGGGAAAAGCAACAACCAAAGCACTGAAAATAGGCAGAAAATATTTTTTCATGATTTTAAATATTCACACGGTTAGAAGGAGATTTGGCCATAATAACATTACGAAAATCATAGAATATTACAATAGAGACTCTTATATTCTATAACTTGAACGAGAATGCGAATCGAAAACTTTTTATGGCATTGCGAACGAGTGATCATTACACTCTCTCCATAAGAGCAACAACTTGCACTGCAATAGCTGCACCACTGCCGATATCACCAAGTTTTTCACAAGTTTTAGCTTTAATACTTATAGTGTCTTTTGGTATTTCTAGTATTTGAGCTAGATTATCTCTCATCTGGCTATACCATGGTGAAAGTCTTGGCTGTTCGCACACCACCACTGAATCAATATTGATTATTGACCAGTTTTCTTTTTTAACTTGTTCTATTACTTGAGCAAGCAATTTTGTACTGTCAGCATTTTCGTATTTAGGATCATCAACTGGAAATGATTTGCCAATGTCACCCAAGCAAGTGGCTCCTAGCAGGGCATCGATGAGTGCATGAATTAAAGCATCGCCATCAGATGTGCCATGTAATCCTAAATCGTGAGGTATGTGCACCCCACCTAAAATCAGGCGTTTGCCTTTTACTAAACGATGGATATCGAAACCAGTTCCGATTCTCAAGCTATTGTTGGGCACAAATAACTCCTCTTATTGCGAACATATAATACTTTGTTTGGATAGAAAAATTTTATTTGTCTATATTTCTAGATAGTCTGGCGACTCTAGCAATATCTCAATCATCATTAATAAATCGATTCAAGTAGCTGCCAATAAGTGCGCTAAACTTCTCATTCATGACTAAATCTTTTGTTTCATCAGTTTTTATTGCTGGCGCAGGCTTTATGGGTAGCGCCATTGCTTATTTGATTACAACTAAAAGTGAGGCTAAGGTTTGCTTATACGATAAATATCCAGATGCCTTAAAGAAGGCGCAAGCAACCTTCACAAAATTTGGTAACACCGCTTTGGAAAAAAGTCTGATAAAAAAAGATGATTTGCAAAGGGCAAGAAATAGCTTGACTACTATCGATAATCTTGACAAATTGCCAGACTGTGACTTGGTTATTGAAGCTATAGCTGAAAATCTAACAATAAAAAAGGAACTATTTAGCATTTTGGATAAAAAATTTGCCCAGACGACTATTTTTGCATCCAATACCTCTTCCCTTTCTATTACTGCATTGGCTGCAGCAACCAAACGTTCTAAAAAATTTATTGGTATGCATTTCTTTTCGCCCGCTCATATTATGAAATTGCTCGAAATAATTCCAGCCGTAGATACTAGCGAACAGACCATTAAATATGTGGCAGACTTTGGTAAGGTTCTTGGCAAGACCGTAATAAGATCTAAAGATTTTCCTGGCTTTGTTACTTCGCGCTTAGGTATGGTTTTGCTTAATGAGGCCGCATTTGCTTTAATGGAGGGGTTGTCCACACCCGAAGAAATTGACCAAGGTATGACGCTAGGTTATAACCACCCGATGGGACCATTGGCTTTGGCGGATTTTATCGGTCTTGACATTTGCTTGAGTATCATGGAAACTTTGCACAGCGGATTTGGTGATCCAAAATATCGTCCCTGTCCCCTCATGCGGCAATTAGTGAATGCAGGGCATTTAGGATGCAAAACTGGTAAAGGTTTTTATAGTTACGGTGCGGCACAGTGATTTTATTTAGTTGGGTATTAAGCAATACTTTGCTCATTGCAGGTTTCTTTGCCCTCACCTATGCATTCTATGCACTTTTGCGTCCAGTGGCGAGCGCAAACTCGTCTGGGAGCGAACTTCCTTTCATTTCTATTCTTGTGCCGGCGCGTAACGAAGAAAGCAAGATCGGTCGTTGTATAGCCTCTTTATTGGCCCAAGATTATCCAAATTTCGAAATTATTGTTATTGATGATCGCTCGACTGATAATACGGCCCGGATAATTCAGTCTTATGTTGATGCCGATGAAAAAAATCGTATTAAATTTGTTCACGGAAAGGATTTACCCAGCGGCTGGATTGGAAAGTGCAATGCTTTGGCCCATGCTGTGAATTACGCCACTGGTGAATGGTTTGTTTTTACCGATGCTGATACCTATCACAAACCTAATGCTCTTGCTGATTCAGTCCATTATGCGGTTAAGCAGCAAGCCGATATGGTCTCTTTTTTGCCGACACAGGAATTAGGCAGTTTTCCTGAAAAGCTAATTATGCCAATCTTATTGAGCTCTTTCTTACTAGGGGATCCATTTCACCAAGTCAACGATCCAGAATGTCATCGGGCATATGCATATGGACAATACATTATTTGTCGACGTGCTCCCTATTTTGCAGTAGGTGGCCATCAAAGTGTGCGTAATGAAATCGTTGAAGATCATGCGTTAGCTCAAGTATTTAAAGACAAGGCTTATAAAATTGAGGTCGCGGATGGTAGGTCCCTGTACAGTGTTCGGATGTATACAGATCTAAACACTCTTTGGCAGGGTTGGACTAAAAATCTTTATTCGTTAATAGACAGTCGTATTCCTAATCTGCTAATCATTTTATTCATGATCAATTCGGTAGCCTTATTTCCGTTTGTTCAATTGCTGCTGGTTTGCCAAAAGATCTTTACCGGTCACACTGACAGCCTGACACTAAGTTTATTAGCGCTGGTAGCAGTGCAATTTCTTCTTATAGCTTTTTGGTTTGAAAAAACGTCTCAACACCATGCGGGTGTTGATTGGCGCAACTTTTTCTTATTTCCCTTTGGCAGTCTTGCAGTGAGTGCTCTTTATTTTCATGCCGCTTATCTCGTAGTTAGCGGCAGTCAAGTGAATTGGAAAGGACGCAGTTACGTAGTCAACACGGCAAAAACCATTCAATCCTCCTATAATCCTGACTTTAATCAGGCTGTAGACACCAATGTTAACCGAGATGTAAGGGAAGTCAGTACCATTCGTTAACTGCTTTGTAAAACTGTTCTGCTTGCTGAATGCATAAAACCGCACTGAGCCGTGTTAAACTTAGCTTGATAAGAGCCACTTAGCTTATGCTTTAAGGCTTGCGACTGATTAGCAACATTTAGGGGCAAAGAAAATCTTGTTTAACTGGGCAAAAGGATATTTTCGCAAATGTATAGGTATCGATTTAGGTACTGCAAATACACTTATTTATATTGACGGAGAAGGGATTGTTCTTCGCGAACCTTCCGTTGTGGCTATCGACAATAATACGAATACTTTATTAGCAGCCGGCGAAGAAGCAAGAGCAATGATTGGACGTACTCCCCAAGGAGTAAAAGCATTGCGTCCATTACGCGATGGTGTTATTGCCGAATTTAAATATGCCGAAATAATGCTCAAAACTTTTATAGAAAGAGTCGCAGGTAACCATGGCTTTGGACTTAGCCCAGAAATCGCTATTGGTGTGCCTTCCGGTATTACAGATGTGGAAAAGCAAGCTGTAAGACAAGCTGCTCGCAATGCCGGCGCTAGTCAAGTTTATACTCCTGAAGAACCTATGGCTGCTGCGATTGGAGCAAACATGCCAGTCACTGAACCTACCGGCTCTATGGTAGTTGATATCGGTGGTGGAACAACAGAAGTAGCTGTAATAAGTTTGTCTGGCATCGTAGTCAACTCTTCTATTCGAGTGGCAGGCGATGAGCTGAACGAGGCTATTATTCGTTATTTAAAAAAGGTACATAGTTTGGCCATAGGTGAAAGAACCGCAGAAGAAATTAAGTTTCGTCTTGGCTCCGCTTATCAAACAACAGAAAACGATCGCTATGATGTGCGTGGTTTGAATTTGCTAAACGGACTACCGCGGACAGTAACTATTAGTCGTGGCGAAATTAGAGAAGCGTTAAGTGAGCCGCTAGCCTTTATAGTTGATGCTGTGCAAAATACTCTGGAACGCACACCGCCGGATTTAGCGGCAGATATTTTTAATAGGGGCATCTTCTTAACAGGCGGTGGAGCTCTTTTACAAGGATTAGATGAACTCATTTCTAATGAAACTGAGGTGCCGGTATTCGTTGCTGAAGATCCTCTCTCATGTGTAGCAATCGGAACAGGTAGACTCCTTTCTGATCCTGCTTATCGCCGAGTATTAGAACGTTCAGCTCTGACGAACTAAATTTTGGATAAGAATGGCTGAGCAAAAGCAAAATTCTTTTGCCTTCGATCGGGCAACAATTGCCGAGATAATATTTTTCGCAATTGTATTAATGTATTTAATTGGTCCAGCTAGTGGTTTGATTTTAAATGTCAATGCTGCTGTCTCTGGTTGCTTTACTAAAAGCACAACCCAAATACTTTCCACACGGAATACTGTACAAAAGCTCTTAGCCTCAGCTGACCGTATTAAAGATTTAGAAACCAAATTAGCAGAGCGAGAGCTTGAGCTCATAAAATTGCGCCAGCAAGCAAAAGACACGAATAAATTACGACAGATGCTCGATTTAAAAACCCACTCTGATAGACGAGTTGTAGCAGCCGAAGTTGTGAGCCGTAACCCAGATAACTGGTTTGAGCAGATAATTATTGACCGGGGCACATTCGATCATATTTCTAAGGGTGCTGCTGTAATTACAGGTGTTGGTGTTGTCGGACGAGTAACTAGTGTATCTGATCATGCTAGTGTCATACGTTTGGTCACTGATCCAGATCAAAAACTAGGTGTGCTCATTCCACGTCTAGGTATTACAGGTATTCTTTCTGGACATCATCAGAATGCTGCCATTATAGACTTTGTGCCAATCAACGCAAATGTAGAAATTGGTGACAAAGTTGTCTGTCTTGGTAAAGGAGGTACTTTTCCCGAAAATCATCCAGTAGGTACTGTGATAGGCGTCAGACGTGACAACAATGCGACCAGTACTCAAATAGAGGTCAAATTCGCGGAAAATTGTTACGATTTGAGTGAGGTACTAGTGTTGCCACCACTTGAGGAATAATGACGCTTAATTTCTAAGTTTGCAGAGGTTCTTTATGTTCTGGTTATCCATTAAAACTCGCCGTTACCTTTGGGAATTAAGTTTAGCTTTTTCTGTTATTTATTTCATTTGGGTTTTGCAAAGCGATGTCTTAACTAAATTGTCTTTGCATAATTTATTTTGTAATTTGCCTTTGACTTTCATAATTATTTGGTCTTCTATTTATACTTCTTCAATTAAACCATTAAGTTCGGACGATATCAAAGTAAGATCCGTAACAAATATTGCTTTACACCAAGCAATGTCTGGTAGCGTCCGTGGTGCGGCAGTGGGAGGCGTATTTGCAGCCCTTTATGCTTCTATCCTGCCTGTTTTTTTGCTTTCTTATCCACTTATTGGCTGGATAGCAGGCTATTTCCCTCTTAGGAAAATCCAGCATGCATCCTTTTACTGCATAGTCTTGGTTCTTTTGGGTACAGTATTGGCAGAATTTATAACGGCCTGTCAACTCGCTATATTGGGACGAGCCGAGGTATTTAGTTGTTTTGTGCAAATAGCGATACCGGAGGCTGTTTTAAATGCTCTCATTGCTCCTTTTATTTTTGTACCACTCAAGGCCTGGTATGACTTTGGTTTAGAACACGAAGCGATAGTTAAATCATGAAGACCAGAGCACAAAAAAAAACTATAAATCTGGCTATCCAGAAAGCAAAATATTTTCGTTTTCTTATACTTTTATCTACAGCTATTTTGGTGACGCGTCTCGTATGGCTGCAAATTATTCAAAATCACTACTACTTGAATAAGGCGGTATCTAACAGCACTCGGGTGACATTTTTGCGCGCACCACGAGGAATTATCTATGATCGCCATGGCAATCTACTTGCTACTAATAAGCAAACTCTATCTTTAATAGCAATTCCAAATGAATTGGAGCAATGTGACGTCTTAGCAGAAAAACTAGCTCGTGTAATTGACGTTCCAGCACCAAAACTTTTCAACATCCTATTGAAGGCCAAAGCCTCGAATTCCGTTTTGCCAGTCGTTGTTGAACGAGACATAGATGTTGGTACAGTAAGCCGTTTTTACGAGCAAAAAATATTTTTACCCGGTATAGATATTTTGCCAGATATAAGTAGAAATTATGTGCAAGGTGATCTTACTGCTCATGCTATTGGCTATTGTGGCGAAATTACCCAAGGGCAGCTAGAAACAAGACCCGAACGTCACATGGGGGACGTAATTGGTCAAGATGGTATTGAGCGCATCTATGATGTACAGTTACGTGGCATTGATGGCGAACAAAGGGTCAAAGTTAATGCTAGTGGTCAATCTATTTCTGCCGAAACTTCTAAACCCGAAATTACTCGAGATCCAGTTGCTGGTAAGTCACTCATCACCTCACTCGATTTAGACCTGCAGAAAGCCGCATATGAAGCTTTGGGAGACCGCTCCGGTGCTGTTGTGGCAATCGATCCGCGCACTGGCGAAATACTAGCAATGGTTTCACGTCCAAGCTTTGATCCAAATATTTTTACTAAGCGCATTAACAAAGATGCTTGGAAGCGCATTAATGCTCCAGATCACCCCTTATTTAATCGTGCTCTTTCTGGTTTTCCACCGGGATCTATCTGGAAAGCTATTACATTATTAGCTGCTTTAGAGAGTAAAGTGGTGAAACCGGACACTAAAATACATGTTTCGGGTGGTGTTAGTCTTGGTGGCTTTTTCTTTGGTGATTGGACTAAAGCTACTGGTCTATACGATTTAGTTAAGTGTCTTGCCTGGTCTCGCGATTCTGCTTTTTATCAAATGGGGTTAAAACTAACGCCTGAGCAGATTAAAGAGTGGGGAGTTAAATTCGGAGCAGGACGACCCACTGGCGTTGAGTTGCGTCATGAAGGTGTAGGTTTAGTGCCAGACTCTGCATGGAAATTGCGCGTCTGCCATGAAAAATGGTACCCAGGCAATACTTTGCATATGGCTATTGGACAAACATATGTGCAAGTTACTCCGGCCCAAGCAGCACGCATATTCGGTGGCTTAGGTATGCGTGGACAGATACCGAACTTGCATTTTGTTATTAAAATTGGTGATAGACAAATACCGTCACCCAAACCAGAAAAAGTTAAGACTCACAAAGAATATCTTGATGTTGTATTAGCTGGTTTGAAAGCCGTAGTCGCTAGTGGTACAGGTGGCGCCACCAAACTTGGCAATGGTATCGAAGTGGCGGGCAAAACCGGCTCAGCTGAAGCACCGCCAGTTGGTAGCAAAACTCATGCCTGGTTTGCCTGTTATGCTCCTGCCGATAAACCTCGTATAGCTATCAGTGCCTTTGTTGAACACGGAGGACATGGGGGGTCGACTTGCGCTCCGATAGCTAAGGCAGTATTACTTAAATTTTTTGGTATTGAAGGTCCCAAACCAGCAGCTGGTCCTGTTCCAGCCAAAGCTGATAAAAAGCACCAAAGCGTGCCGAAAAAGCCAGTTAGCCACTAAGCTGCTGACCTTATTCGATTAGTCATGCTTGCTTTGCTATTGATTATTTACCCAGTTATTGCATTAGGGCTGCGTTTAAAATAGCAGTGGATTTTCTAATTTCACTACTATTTGTGAATCAAGAATTATAGAACAATCTAGATGCCCCAATGCCGAATTTATCGCTATAACTTTTGGATCGTCAGAGTCTCTTCGCAGACGCCTTTTTATAGTTTTAAATCATCGAACTTTACTTTTATCCTTGGTTCATATTCGACTTCTTTAGAGAACTTAAAATCTCGAGGTAACTTCAAGCGTCCGGTCTCATTAGCTTCGTTAATTTTAGCTACCAAAGCTCTGCAACGATAGTCCGCTTCTGCGGGCGTTTTGGCTTCCTTTATTTGGCCCTGAAACGCTCTGTATAGGCTACCTATTGGTCTAGCCATGCTAGCTTGGTCTCGCCACGAACTCGCTTCGAATTGCTTTGCTAGTTCTGCTGCTAATTCAGCTTGTGACGAGAATGGACGGATTGTCATATCAGAACCCCCATCTTGTCCGACTTTTGAAAATCTAAGATTAACTCTTTCATGCTCAGATTCACCGACCATCAGCTCTGCACGATAATCTGGGCTAATTTTATCTAGCAATTGCTTTTGCAGGCCAAAATAGTCTGGTGATGCTCCGTTTAGATAATTCTTTTCTACGAAGTCCTCAATCTGTTTTCTGATTGCAGGATCATTCAAACCTTTTTCTGGACCAGTACTTTTAGCGGCAACAGTAATTCTTTTTGCCCAGTCTTCTGCTAATGCGGCTCGTGGATTAGCAATTTTTAAATCGTTGGCAATTCGCGGGCCAGGAGCCATATCTCCATTTGCATTAACTTCAAGGGCTACCTTTTCTTTCTGTACGAAAAATTGCATATTGACTGAGCCGTCCATAGGATTTGAATTGGAGCCCACTATATACTTTGGACCAGTTGCATTAGCAAATTCCATTGCGGCGGCAAGTCCTCCTCCTCTTGTTATGAGTTCTGATCTTTTTATATGTTCTTCAAGGGCAGCGCGGAATTTTGTATCGTTCAAACCTTCACCTGGAATGTTCAAACCTTGCCCTGGTTTTGGTTTAACTTCAGCTACTAAACGGTCAGCAATTTTTGCTAATGCTTTTGCAGGATTATCAGATTTCAATGCATTATCAAGTTCTTCGGCTGTTGGTTTATAGCTTTTTTCATCAGCACCTTCTTTAGCAGAGGCTTTAGGTTCGTCAACTAAATCGTCAGCATCTGCTTTAGAAGAGGCTTTAGGATCGTCATTTAAATCACCAGAAGTAATCAGTCCAGTTGTGAGTAATGCAGACAGCAGTTCTTTTTCTTTTAATCCTGGTTTTTCCTCAGATCCAGCTGGCCTTTGTTCACTGATTTTTGATGAATCGACCTTAGCACTGGCTAAAGGTCCACATATCTCTTCTAATTGCGTAATAATATTAGTACCGGTATTTGGTTCGGATGTTCTAGATGCTTCCTTAATCTCGTCGTTTTTAGGCGCTTGTTGGTCAGCCATAGTGAATTTCTCTCCATTATGCATTGCTTTCGAGAGTATAATGTCTTTTTGTGAGATTTTTGTATGCGGTTAAGTCAATTGTGATGCAATGAACTAAATTAATACGCTTTTTAATCTATTAAAATTTTTTATCGTCTCCGTAAAATACAGTTTTTGGTCATTAATATTTTCAGTTTAGGAATGCCCTATTTTTCAGCTTTTAAGCTAAAGAATTGCTAAATTTACTAACAAAAAGACGCTTAAATGGTTTCGCCTGCTGAGCTTGACGGAACTAAAATATTATCAAATATCCGGTATTGAACTAATACCTAAATCTCGTCCACTAACTTTTCTTTTAATCTACATCACGGTAGCCCGAAAAATGTGCAAACTTAAAAAATTTAGGGCAATTGACAGACTTACTGAACGGGGGCAATATGTTAGTAATAAGGTACGAAGATTGGTATGTATATGATTCGCTTTTTTACCAGCATATTAATAGCGCTTCTTGTCACAAGCTCAGCGGTTGTATCCTCTGCTAATGCTTTAGAAGTTAAAGGCAATTGCTGCTGTGCAGAGATTGACAATAGTATAGAAGCAACCATTCAAAATGACTGTGCTTGCTGCATACCAGTGCCAATTCATAAATTGCCCAATAAGGTCGTTCAGGTGCAGATTAAAACAACAAATATTGATCTGCAATCATCGACATCGCGCATTTTTGCTGATAATAAGCAAGCCAGAATTCATATGTTCATAGACGGACGCAGACCGCTGCATCTGGCCTCCAACGAGCTCTATTTAAGAAAACGTGCACTTTTGATCTGACCCGCCAGCAAATTATAGCTTTTGATCTGTTAGCGTGTTTGCAAACGGATGGTCGTAATTTGTTTTCTTAAGGAGAAAAATCATGAATAAATTACTTGTTTCATTAACTGTTCTCTCTGTTCTGGGATTGTTCAATACTTATTCCAGCTTTGCCCAAACTGGTGATAAGTCTACCCAAGTAGAAAAACAATCTGCGAAGCATTGCAGCACTGTCACAAAAGAAAGTTGTTGCAAGACTGAAAAAACTCAGCCCGGTCATTGCTGTGCTTGTTGCTCAGGAACTCATTGCACTGCTAAATCTGGTGCAGGTTGCTGTGGTTAATGCAGACTAAGATTTGCGATAATCTTAGTTAAAACGAAGGAGGACAATACTCTTGTCCTCCTTTCGTCTTTTTTAGTCGGAAAATGATCAATTAGATCCCTGCCAGTAACTTAAGTCCAAAAATTATTCCAACCACAGTAAAAAGTTTTTTTACTGTTTGTACTCCCATACGTTTTCCGAGCGTAGAACCAATTTGTCCGCCTGCAATTGAACCCAATACAGCCGGAACAGTCAACCACCAGCTGAAAAATCCCTTCAAAGAATACGAAGTGGCGGCACACATACACCAAATAAAAGCAAGAAAATAATAATGGCCTAGTGCAGTGATTAAATCAAATCCGCGTGTTTTACATAAAGTAAGAGAGGTAAAAATACTATTACCAGAACCAAAAAAGCCTTCATAGAATCCTAAGGGCAATCCAAGCGCACTACATACTGATTTGCTTAGCAATGGGTTACTGGATGAGACTCCAAATCCCTTTTTAAGCCAACTAAGTAAAATTGCTGCAAGAATAAGCAATCCAACAATTGGTTTCGTTACGTAGCTGTTGAGGGAGCTAGTCACATGCGCGCCTAATATTGCGCCAATAATGCCGAATACGGAAAGTCCTGCCAATAAAGCAAAATCTATCTGTTTGCCACTTAAATAATTGCGTGAAGCTAATGCCGTCCAAAATGTAGCACTAACTTTGTCGCAAGCAACGGCTGTCGGTAGCGGAAATCCTAAACCTAGCCAACAAGGGATGGCGATAATTGACGAACTACTGCCACTTGCAGATCCAAAGAGTGTGGCTGCAAATGCGATTATGAAAATAAGAACCGACATTTATTTACTCTAGTTTGCTACTCTTTGCAATTATAAAGGGGTTTTTTCGCACATCAAGGGTTTTTGACATTACATCAAGGATTTTGCTATCTTTTAACTTGATTGATCGGCTAGGCATCTAGCTAGAATAATTTTAGTTGAGGATCAACCCTCGGCAATAGCCCGACTTCAAACCACTGATATTTACGAAATTGTTGATTATGTGGGCGATATCGATAATCTATTGGATACAGCCTAACCCACTCGCTTTTGTCCGTAATGCCAGCGGTACACACGATTTCCTTGTACCGTTTACTTGGGTGAGGATAGGTCATAACAGTTATAAGTACTCTTGTTGCTTCAAATTGTTCTGTCATATAGATTATTGAGCTCAAGTACAGATAAACCATTTAATCGTGACAGACGGTCTGCCAATCTACTTCGATGGCAGTGCGTATGGTCACGTTCCTGACACATTAGGGCAGACGGCTCTTTAGCGATCTGTTTCGCTAATTCTGTAAGAAGACACGTGTGCTTGTCCAGTATTTCTGAATCGTATCGCTTGAACAAAGTCTTGAAAGATTCTTCAGATGTTAAATCTTGTCTCCAACTAGAAGGGATGCCAAGTTCAGGAATGTGAACATAGGTAATACCCACTTTTTGGCATAGTTTTACAAGTGTTCCTCTATGGAAACCGTATCGCCGTGAAACCGGATTACGTCTCGTATCTATAAGCTGCCGGGATGCCTTGCTTCAATAAAAAATTTAGTAAACCGTCAACCTGATAGGCTTGATACCCAATGGTGTAATTTGTACAGCGACAATTTATCTGTGTGGCGTTTTTGGCTAATGCTTTCGAACTCTTGACCGTGAACCACGGATATTGCTTATAAACCGTTTGTATTAACGATTGCTGGCCCAATTTTCCATACTCGTTTCTTATTAGTTTGCGATCGTCAGAAAGCCCGGGTTCGTTCAAGCTATTTGCCGCTTCACCACCCTTCGCGCTTAGTGTAATTTTGCCATCGTCGTTAAAGTTCACCATACCAGAGCATGCTAGATTATCGAGTTCGTGATTGAGCGTGAATGAGTAAGGTCCGTAAAGGTAGGGAAGAAACTCATAGAAATTTTCTAAGCAATTAGCTTTTCCCAGTCGGGATAATAAGAAAGCTAGTTTAAATAACCTAGTTCGATTCAGTGTTCCACCAGAATCGGCTAATAGTTGCAGTAAAATTCTTTGACGTTTAAGCATTTCATTTTGCTATGGATGTGACCGTTCCTATATTTTAGCCTAAGAGGAATTAAATAAAAACTAATGAACCATTATATTTGCTGTTCAATTTAAGTTAGTTGTTTGTTGAAACCAACAGCTTTTACGAAAATTACGCAGAAGTATCTTTCAGTCCCCCATCCTAGTGCTCGATATCGTTAGACAATAATTACCTTGATGTGTTATGTTAATGCAATCGTAGAAGAATCCCTAATGGGTGAAATTTGGTTTGTCACAGAATTCGACCAGAACCTTTACGTCTTTTCTTTTGATGGTTGGTGCCATGATACCTCTAATGGTATCGCTTTATGTTCGACTGCACCAAAATAATAAACCTAAAATTGCTGTCATTACTAATTGCGCAGTTGATTTTTGGACTATTGCTGGTAAAGGGGCCAAGGCAGCGGCAAAGGACTTTAACGCCGATGTCGATTTTCGTATGCCCGCTTTGATGACGGCAGCAGAACAACATCGAATCATTGAAGATCTAGTTGCCAGAGGCATTCAAGGTATTGCCATAAGCGTGGTTGATAGTGCAAATCAAACATCTGTTCTTAATCGCATTATTCCTGAACGGGTTCATTTCATAACCCAAGACGGTGATCTCGGAGAGGGGAGCCGGCGTAAATGTTACATCGGCACCGATAACGTGAGTGCTGGTTGGCGGGTGGGAAAACTGATTCGCGAAGCTATACCTGACGGTGGCAAAATAGTTATCTTTGTGGGAAAGTTGGATGTGTCAAATGCTAGAGAGCGGCGTCAAGGTGTAATTGCTGCTATAGCTGGATTGCCATTAACGCAAAGCAAAGGTGACCAAGCGCATAAATTAGCTAGCGATCCTTATCCAGTTGCTTTAGGAAAATATACTCTAATAGATACAAAAACAGATAATGCTGATAAGGAAAAATGTTACGCTAACGTACTCGATACGCTAATCAAACATCCAGAAGTGAATTGTCTAGTTGGCTTGTGGGGTTATAATGTTCCAGCTATGATTGCGGGCGTACGGAGAGAAAAGAGAGAGAATCAAATTAAGCTGGTTGGTTTTGACGAAGAAGAAATGACATTGCAAGGCATTAAAGATGGGGTTGTGCATGCCTCGGTCGTACAGAATCCTTACGTGTTTGGTTATGAATCTGTGCATATTCTTGATCATTGTATAAAAACAAACGGCAATTTGCCTGATGATATGCCAAAAAATATTGAACTAGAAAAGCTTTCAGACGGTTCTCATTATTTTGTTGCTCCGCGTGTGATTAAAAAGACCGATGACGGTGGATTGTTTGATATGGATGTTGATACCTTTGCTACTGACTTAAAACACAAGAAGGGCTAGTATGTCTCATTTCTTAGAAGCTAAAAAAATTTGTAAATCTTTTCCAGGTCTACAAGCATTGAACAATGTTGATCTGAACGTCAATAAGGGAGAAATACTGGCGGTTGTTGGTGAAAACGGTGCTGGTAAATCAACTTTGATGAAAATATTGGGCGGTGTAATAAACCCTGATAGTGGTGAGATATTGCTTGATGGACAAACGGTTAACATTGCCAGTATTCCTCAAGCACAAAAACTGGGTATTGCTTTAATTCACCAGGAGCTGCACTTAGCGGAAAACCTTAATGTAGCAGCAAATATTTTTCTAGGGCAAGAGCCAAGACGTGGTGGCATTTTAAGATTAATTGATAATAAAATCTATGATCTGGCAAATCAAATTATGCAAGAGCTTGGTCTGAATTGTTCGCCACATGCTTTAGTTAGTGAACTATCAGTAGGGCAAAAACAATTAGTTGAAATTGCTCGTGCTCTTTCCTTTCAATTCCGTATTTTGATTATGGACGAACCTACTGCTAGTTTATCTTTGGACGAGAGTAAGCGATTGTTTGGCATTATAAAAGCCTTGAAAGAAAAAGATGTGACTGTTTTATACATTTCTCATCGTCTAAAAGAGATTGAAGAAATCGCAGATCGCGTTCTGGTCCTGCGCGATGGCTTAAATTCTGGCGAACTGCAAAAGAGTGAAATTAAACATGAGGCGATGGTGCGCTTAATGGTAGGTAGAGAATTAAAGCAATTCTTTCAACACGCTCATCGTGTTCAAAAAACAGCCGAGCCGTTATTACGCGTTGAAGCATTGCGCTATTTAGAAAATCAAAAGCCGATTACCTTTGATATTCGCCCAGGAGAAATTGTCGGTATGTCTGGACTAGCTGGTTCTGGACGCACTGAACTTGCCGAAACAATTACAGGCTTAAGACCAATGTTAACAGGAGAAGTTTTTCTTAAAGGTGAAAATATTTCCATTAGTTCTCCAGCTGATGCCATAAGAGCAGGTATTTTTCTTGTTCCGGAGGATAGACGTTTGCATGGCTTAGTTCTACCAGCCAGCGTCAAAGATAATATTCTGCTAGCATCTCTGAATAATATTGGCCATTTAGGGATAATACCACTGCGTGGTGGTGATTCATTGGTCCAAGATATGTGTGAAAAACTGACTATAAAAACACCAAGCCTTAATCAACAAGTGGGTTTTCTCAGTGGTGGCAATCAACAAAAGGTTGTTTTAGCTAAATGGCTATGTCGCAAACCCCGCGTAATTATTTTTGATGAACCGACGCAAGGAATTGACGTGGGAGCTAAAGCAGAAATTTATGCACTAATGGACGAACTAGCAAAAGACGGTATTGGCATTCTTATGATTTCAAGTGACTTAGAAGAAATTTTACATGTAAGCGATAGGGTATTGGTCATGCATCATGCTTCATTAGCTGGTGAACTGGAAGGCAAGGATATTTCGGAGGAATCTATAATGAAATTGGCTACTGGGGGACTTGTTGCTGCATGAAAAAATTAACTGGTTTAATTGTTTTTCTAGTTGTTCTTTATATAGCGCTTGCAATTGCTGTGCCATCCCAAGGTTTTGCTTTAAATAATTACAATTTAGCTGAGCGTATTGGACAATATGGCGTCATAAGTCTTGGCGCTGCTTTAGTTATTATCACTGGCGGCATAGACCTATCCATTGGTTCTGTAGTTGTACTTAGCGCCACAGCTTGCGCTATTTTACTCACTGATAAAAGTTTTGGACTTGACCCTATGCTTGCATTACCGCTGGTGCTCGGTGGCGGGGCAGTAATTGGTTTAATCCATGGCTTATTGATAACAAAAATGAATTTACCACCTTTTATGGTCACTCTTTGTGGTTTGTTTATTTATCGCGGAGTGGCCAGAACCATTTCGGGCAATATGTCTAAAGGCATAGGTAACCAATGTATTGAACTGCGACATTTTCTCTATGAGGGTGATATTTTTGGTCTGCCCCGTTTTTTAGTGATCTATATTATTTTGGCGATAATAGCTGCTATATTTTTACATTTTAGTGTTTACGGACGCTATTTATATGCGATTGGTGGTAATGAAAAGGCCGCTAAATATTCCGGTATTGCCACTGACAAATATAAAATACTTTCATATGTTTTATGTTCAACTCTCGCGGCATTTTTCGGTATTTTATTTTTGATGAAAAATAACGCAGTCACTCCTTCATCCGATGGTTTTTTCTTAGAACTTTATGCTATTGCCGGTGCAGTTTTGGGCGGCTGTAGTTTACGCGGCGGAGAAGGCACTGTAATTGGAATTACTATAGGCACTGCTATTATGTGGATATTGCCCAATTTAACCAATATGTGGGGTGTACCATCAGAATTAGAATTTATAGTAATAGGTTCAGCATTACTGCTTGGTGCAATCATGGATGAAAAATTACGACCAGCAGCAAAAAATGCTTGAATGCTGGCAAAAAAAACTTTTGACAATACTTGTTAAGCAATGATAATTACTAGAATATTGGCTGTAATACTTCCATCGCTTTTTCGTATCTACCATTAGCTAAAAGTGCTTTTATATACTTGCCTCTGGTATCACCGATGCGAAACTTTTCGTCGTTATCTTTACGCGCTAAATACTTGAGCTCTGACTCTAAGAGTGGTTCGGCGTCTTTATAATTTTTAGATTCCATTAGATGCTCTATTAATGTCCGGCGAATACTGGCAAGGGCGGCTCCATTGTATCTCTTTCCTTCATCAGACTTCTCGTAGGCATTATATTTTTGTATCGTTTCCTGTTGAAATTTTTGCATTTCAGATGTTTGGCTTAAATCTGAAAGAGATGAAGCCAATGATATTCTATCTTGAATACGTTTATATGCATCAGTTTCAGGACTGCTATGGCGCTTTTCCATCGATTGAATAAGATCTTTTGCTATACTAAGCGCTTTGCTGGTGCCACCCACTTTCAGGTATTGTTTGGCTAACTCGAGGCGTTCATAATCAAGCTTCGATTGTTCTCTGCCGTTTTGACTTGTGATACCTGTATTCAGACTTACGAGTTTGTCGTCCAAGACTTCAATCAGTTTATCTTTATCGCCCAGTTTGTCCAAAATATTGATAATTTTGTCACGTTCTTCTGCCACTGACTCTCTTAAAGCCGGCCTAATTCTGTCCTCTTTCCTAAGATCTTTTATTTGATCATTGATTAATGTCTTAACTTTATCCAATTGATTATTAGAAACATAATGATCCAATAAAGAATTGCGTTGATTTTTCAGCCCGATATTCTCACCGTTATCGGATGTTACTGACCTACCCACCGTCGCAAGCTTATAGGCGCGGTCGCGAATTTTTTCTGCCTCATCCTTTTGTCCAGTAGCTTCGAGTTGGGTTATTAGTGTATTTCGCAATGTCACTCCCCAGTACGAAAGCGCGTCTGATGACTGGTCAAAAGCAGGCATAGCTTCGCGCTGTTTACGCTCAAATTGTTGCGCGTCTGCCATTCTGCCATGAGAAGCGTAATTACGCATTAACAGTGCTCGCGCTTCCATAGTCTTTATGTTAGACATGCCGCCTTCTTTTTCTAGTATTGCCAATGATTGCTCTTGTAGTGTCAATCCCTTGTTTGGGTTGCCTAATTCTTGTATATATAATTGTCCTATACTTCCTAAGTTTTCTGCATAAAATGCATTATCGAATACGCCCTCTGAATTTCCAATCTTAAGCACGGATTGGTAGCTTTTCATGAAATCCTCTGCTATAGGAATTTTTTTATCATGACACGCTTGCATAGCTTGTTGTCTAAGACTAATCGTCGCAGTTAATAACTGGTCCTTCCTCTCCTCACGCGCCCCTTCTTCCCAGTTAATTTTCGCTGGTGCTGGCTGTCCGCTATCTGTAATCATGGTATCTAAATGAGGTTGTTCCTTATTCAGAATGAAAGTTTTATCTCCTTTACGGGCTACAAGAACGTCAGGACGAGTTGTACTGCTGACAGTGATCTTTTGTGCTCCCGGATTTTCTAAGTTTGCCGAAACTGTTGTCCAGTCCCATCGCTTCTCAGCACCTAACTTACCTTCGACATCCACTGCTGCAAGAGCCTTCCTGGTAGAACTTAGTTCTACTGCATAGGGCTTTTGTCTAGCTAGCAGAGCATCCTTATCCTTAGTCTGTTGGAAAATATTGCCCTTTTCGTTAATTCCTAATTTAGCAAATACAGCCGGTAATTCTGCTCCGTTGGCTTTGACTTTACCGAAATCGGTAAATAGATCTTCTATATCAAAGGGTTCAGTATTTTTATTACTTGGAATTTGCTGATCTTTCCGTTCTGCATCCTGAAATTCGGCCGACATAAGACATATACCTCGACACAATCCACGATAATATTTTGCTTAACTGTTCAATAGCTTTTAAGGTTATTTCTTAGGATAAAAAGAGACGTTGAGTAAATTAAAGCATTTAATTATGATATTTCTGTGAGATTAGGATGCTCAATATTAATCCCCTTCTCTTCTAGACGACGTTTTTCTTCAGCGGCTTCCCTTTCCAAAAGTTCTTTATTATTTTCACAATACAAAATAATCTCGTCTATTACTTCAATCGGGATATCCCAGTTATCTGCTGCTTGTTCACGAGTAAGTTTATTTACTAACATTCCGATCCAGACAGTAGAAGCTGGCAGTTTGCGCCCTTTTACATATAGTTGGCGTTTCCATGGATGCGTAATATCAACCAAATACTTCCAAGTCGATATCATAGTTCACGCCCAGTTTTTTCAATAGATTTCTGGATCATTTTAACTATTTCTCTACTGCCTTCTTCCAAATCACCTAGAAGAATGATAGATCCTTGTAAAGAATTTTTAGGTTGTGATTTAATTTGTGTTTTAGACTTAATTCGCATTCTTGCTACCATCCAATCATAATCCTGTTTACTTAAAAGCACAGCCACAGGTTTACCATGATCAGATATACTTATTGGCGCGGCTCCTTCTGCTACTGCGTCGATAAGCGGTAAAAACTGTTCTCTTGCCTCGGATTTTCCCAGGATTTTCTTGTGCAGATTCACTTTCTTATTTAGCCTTTGAATAACCATAAACATTATCCTCATTTTGTACACTTATTATGACTCGATTGTCAAGATCCGATTCTCAGCAATCACGCACAAAATTGCCTATATTAGTGATGTAAAATTTGCTAGTATCAGCGACTCTGATAGATAGAAATAAAAGAGTGGTATTAGTTAGTATGACGCAATCGAAATCGTTATTAATAATCATAGTAATCTTTTTAGGAAATACGAGCTGTCCACTCTTTGCTCAAGGAAATGGCCCAGATCCTGGTTCTGTTCAAAATAGATTTAGTGTACAGCCAAAGGGTAATTCGGGTGATGACATGAGCTGTCAGGCTCAGCTACTTAGTACATCAGGTCGATACGGAGAGGCTGAGCAGCTGTTTAAGGCGGCTTTAGCGTATTGGGATAAGAATCCTCAGGCTAATCAAAAGGGTCGACCACATTGTCTGAACAATTTTGGACTTTTATACGCTAATCAACGTAAATATGATCAAGCAATACCACTCTATAAAGAGGCGCTGTCTTTTGAGGAAAAATTGTTACCGGACAATGATCCGCTCGTCGCTCTTACACTGGACAATATGGCCCAAGCTTATCGTCTTCAAGGGGAGTTACAAGAAGCAGAGCCACTTTATGTGAAAGCATTGGCCATTGAAGAAAAAAGCATGTCGCCTGATGATCAGGATCACGCTATTACTATGTTCAATTTATCACTTCTATATTTTCAGTTAGAAAAATATGACAAGTGTGAGCCTCTTATGGTGCAAAGTCTGGTTGTACTTAAAAAGACTCTGGGCGAAACCAATCCCGATTATTTAAGCGTCTACAAATACTATCCCGCTCTGTTGCGCAAAACAAATCGTTCGCAACAAGCTGACGTGTTGGAATCAGAAGCGCAAACTAAACAAAACCAATAAGACCATCCGTAAGCACTGGTGATTTGGACATTATTTCCATTTGAGAATCAATTTTTCAAAACGTTCCACGACAATTGTAAAAGTCAGGGCAATGATGATAAGCATAATTATGCCCACAATGACTGTGGCCATATCATACAAACCGGATGCTTTGACAATCATATAACCGAGACCCTGCTCAGATGATATGAATTCACCGATAAAAGCTCCCAGCAGGGCAAGACCAATGTTTAACTTTGCCGCATTTATCACCCAAATTACAGAGGACGGTACAACTATGATGCTAAATATTTGATTTCGCGTGGCACCTACAACCTGCATGAAACGCAGAAATCTAGGCTCGACAGACATCGCTCCTTGATAGCTTTGTACTATAGCTACCGAAACAGTGGAAATAAAAGCAAGCATTATTTTAGACCACAAGCCTATGCCAAACCAAACTATAATGATTGGAGCTAAAGCAAAAATAGGGATAGTAGCTAAAGCAGTAATGTATGGCTTAGCAATTTTTGCTACGAGCTGAGAATACCATAAAGAGAGTCCGATTAAAGCACCACATATAGTGCCCAAGCAAAAACCACTTAAAGCCTCAAATATGGTGATCCCGCTATTGCGAAATAATTCACCACTGTTCAATAATTTGATAAATGCAGTAAACACCTGACTGGGCGAAGAGAAAATAAATTGTGCTTGCGGATTTCTCTCAGTAAATAAAGACCAAACTAAAATTAAAGCGAGCAATGGCAAGAGATAGAGAATGCTTTCGCTTAATTTTGTCTTTCCAATCGGCAAAGTGTTTTCCATGTTTAACTTTCTATTGCTGTGCGTAATTGAGACCATATTGAATGATAGTATTGCGCGAACTCACTGGTTCCCCGCACTTCCTCAGGCGAACGATTACTTTGCCCAAAATCAATTTTAAATTCGTTGCTAAGTTTTCCACCAGCCGACATAATAATCACCCTGTCGGAGATAGCTATGGCCTCATCGATATCATGAGTAATTAAAATTGCTGCTTTATTTTGTTCTTTTATTAGTTGGTAGACTTCGTTTTCTAAGCGTAACTTAGTAAAAAAGTCTAAGGCCGAAAAAGGTTCATCAAGTAGTAGTATGCGTGGGTCAAACATTAGTGCCTGCATTATGCTTATACGTTGTCTCATGCCACCAGAAAGTTGCACAGGATATTGCTTTAGAATTTCTTTCTCTAAATGGAAAGTATGCAAGTAACGATTAATAAGCTCTTTCACTGTATCTTTCGTTATTCCTTCAACTATTTCTGTAACTAGCATTAGATTAGATTCAACAGTTCGCCATGGAAGAAGAGCATCATCTTGGAAAATATAACCAATTTGCTGTTGTAATTTACTTTTGTCCGAGACTGTTTTGTTGCTAATAAATTCTATTCTTCCCGATTGAGGTTTCA
>JABDBL010000012.1 GCA_013288645.1 Candidatus Melainabacteria bacterium | reverse complement strand
TCCAAAAAGCCGATACAGACACAAAAAAGAACCCCTCACAAAGTGATGATACAAAGGCTAAGTCGCCCCAAAATTCATCTCAACAGCAACCTAATTCTACTGGTGGGCAAAAATCCCCTTTTGGTACTGCTAGAGAGGCTATGCCAGATTCTAAAGCCTTAGCTGGTGCCGATACAAATGGTACTACTATTAGTGTCATAGCCAAAAACAATTTGCTAAATTTACTAGAGATTACATACTTATTAGTTTTCATTTTTTGTTATTCCCGTTTCGTGATTTTCACTGATTGCAGCTTTATAGCCGGGTTATGAAATTAAGCGGTGACTAAAAGCTTATTCATAGCATCTATATTTTCTTTGATGGAAGCGGCGGACTTTCTAAGTTGAGCCAATTCATCTTTAGTCAGTTTTAGCTCTATTATTTTTTCAACACCTTGCTTACCTAAAATGATTGGTAGCCCAATATAAAGATCACTCAAACCATATTCTCCTTGAGTGTAGACTGAGCAAGGCAAAAGACGACGCTTGTCACGCAAAATAGATTCGACCATTAAAGCTGCTGAAACACCAGGCGCATAGAAAGCACTGCCAGACTTGAGTAGAGCAACTATTTCTGCTCCACCATCACGTGTGCGCTGCGCTAGAGCTTCAATTCTCTCAGCGGATAAAAGCTCATTTAAAGGAATGCCATTAACGGAAGTAAATCTGGGCAATGGCACCATTAAATCACCATGACCGCCAAGCACCATAGACTTAACATCTTCGCTTGAAATATTCAATTCTTCAGCAATAAATGATTGGAAACGGGCGCTATCAAGCACACCAGCCATGCCTATCACGCGATTAGCTGGCAAGCCGGTTGTTTGTTTGGCCAAATAAGCCATTACATCTAAAGGATTGGTAACAACAATGAAAATTGCGTCCGGCGAATGTTTATGCGTTTCTTTACAAACGGCGCGCACTATATTAGCGTTAGTTTTCAACAAATCATCTCTTGACATGCCTGGCTTGCGAGCAATACCGGCTGTGATCACCACAATTTGAGAATTTTTTGTGTCTGCGTATTCTTGAGTGCCCGAAATTTTGCGGTCATTGCCCAGCAATGGCGACGCTTCAAACAAGTCTAATGCCTTGCCTTGCGGCAGACCCTCAATTACATCGAGAACCACTACGTCTGCGATATCTTGCCCGCAGATATATTGCGCTACTGTTGCTCCCACGAAACCGGCGCCCACCACCGTTACCTTAGCCACTAAAAACTCTCCTTTGACTGCCTGCCATTATTGCCAAATGTTTTGCTTTAAAGATATCCCATTGGCATCACTGATTTCTTACGCAAGATAGTTGGAACTTGGAACACCTGTCCCTCTCTCGCGTGAACGCCGCCAATTGTAAAGGAAGATTTAATTTAGAAGGATAATAGAAACAGAGAGACTTAAACAGAGCGAAGCACAAGTCGATATAAGCAAAGGCTTGAATTGCTCTTCTATATAAGGAGGGCTTTAGATAAGAGGACAACTGTAAATCTGCTGATCACAATAGATAGAAGTCATTGATCTGGTTAAGACAGCAATGACAGATTTAAGATGTGTTTTTTCCCTTTTTCCCCTATTCGACCCGGAACCCTCAACAGCCCAAAATTCAGCGCATTGCAAAACGACGGACAGGTCCGCTTGGGACAGTCGGCTTTTATCGACTTGGCTTCAAAACCACTGGCTGTATTTGCTCTACCACGATGGTCGAGCGTGTGCCGACACACCAAACGGCTAAGCAGCTAAACCTTTGGGAATATCCCAGTCCTGCCAAGGTAAGCCATTACTTTGGAGTCTGCCAGGAAATACCTCAAATCGAGGAGTCCGCAACATGGCATACCGTAGGAAACGCCACGCCTGGAGGTACAAATCCGCGGTTGAGAACGGCGATCATCGCACCGGGGAGAACGGACGCGCTAAGAACAGGCCCGTCAGGCAAGAAGTCAGCATCGCCCCCGAGGAAGTGCTGGCACATCGTAAATTGCGCCGGCTGCTCAGAAGGGATCTCTCTCTGCCCGGCAACATACGCATGGACGACGTGGTCAATAAACCTGACTGGCGGTCGATAAAGATGCACTGGCCCGGTCTTACGATCGTGCTTCGCGTGAGGGTCTACCAGAAGAAGGTCCATTACGAAGGACCGAACGCGCCGGCGCATACCCGGACAGAGCCGCGGATCGCCATCACTGTCATCTCGGGTACGCTGCGACCGCCCAGTAACTGGTACGCCGAGGCCCAGCAGGACTACGCCGAGCGCTGGCTCAAAAGGGTGTGGGAACGGGCAGGATTGCGGACAGGGAGCAAAGTCGAGGGCTTCGAGGCTGACTGGACTCCGCCGCCGCCTTCAAAGAACCGTCCGGGCGTGCTGACGTTCAAGATCTTCGGCGAGCCGCTCGCTCGTTTGAAGGGAAATTAGTCACGCAAGAGCTGAACCGACAGAGAGATCGAGTCCCGGCGGGGTCTCCAGCAGTCTCAACCCTAAGACCGAGAGACCAGGACGGTAATCAGGCATGACGGCACCTAGCGGCGTCAAACTGAATACTATCCTGGTTCTCTTTTTGTCTTTTTGCACCATATTTGGTATCATCTGTCGATTAGGACAACTATTTATCACAAAAACATCGTTTTGTTTTAGGGATAATACCTTGATGGATTTCAGGATTTATATCCTTTCTTTCTGGAGCCCTTGACAGTATTTTAATTATTGGCGTGGAATAATACTTCTATGGCAGATGTTTTTGCATTAATTTGGCGAAAAATGGCAAAATTATAGAGTCTATGAAAAGGTCAATCACCCTAGTCTTAATAATGCTTTTTCTGGGGTGCGCCGACCCCATTTCACCGGTTGCAGCGTTCAATTTTCAAGATGAACTTAACCGAGCCCAAGAACTGCAACAAGTTCAACAGCAAGTTGAACAGACCGATACAGTCCCAGAATTAAAATCAGATTTGCCCAAACTAGATAAATCCAGGCGCAGTCCTTTAAAAGGTTCTGTACAACATCAAGAAATCCTCAAAGGCAAAGCATCCGGCACAGAGGGAAGTGGTACTGGCCAATTAGACGGCAGTGCACGACAAGGACAGATAGATGGCCGGGCTCAAAAGGGTGGGTTTAGAGGCAGACTAAGCAGGAGCAATGTTCCTGATGAAATGGGCTTGGGCATTATCGGGGTAAAATTTGTCATGGCTTTTGGTCGCACACCGATAATTTATGAAGTCTTCCCCGGCACTCCAGCTGCTGAGGTGGGCATGCGTCCGAGAGACATCATTTTAGCGGTAGATGGTATACCAACTGCAGGACTCAACAAGAACGAAGTTTACAATATGATTGTTGGGCAACCAAATACCATGGTAACGATATCATTTAAGCGCAGAGGCGATTTTCAAATTCGTCAAATAATGCGCATGGATTTAAACAAAATAGGCGACCCACTATTACGCCGCGACTATTTAAAAATGTAATAATATGAGTGGCATGATTAGGCAAGAAAGGCAAAGTAAATAATGCAGTTATGTTTTGATGCCACCAGATTTGGTACCGGATTGGACGGGGCTATTCATTTAGCAACCAGTAAAGGTATTAGTGCAATCGAATATTCATTTGCGCCATTTTCTGTTCGTTCTAACAAAAACGCCGATTCTTCAAATGGCTCGAAGTCAACGGGCTTTAGTGTTAAAGAATTAGACTTTCTCAAACAAATAAGACAATTGAGCTTGGAAAACAATGTATCTTTTGCCTGTCTCAATATTGATCACTGCGTTAGCTTTGCTGATAAAAGCTCAAGCAAAGATAAGCAAGCTGACAAAAATTTTTCAAAAATGCTTACTAAAATGGTTACAGTTGCCAAAATAATTGGTTGCTCTAAACTTAGCGTCTCTCTGCAACCAGGTAGTAACAGCAACTGGATGCCTGAAGCTGAAAAGCAAATTAATGCCTGGCAGGACGAGCTAAAAAGCGAAGACATTAGCTTGCTTTTGCGTTTAGCCACAGCCAAGGAAAATAGAAATAAATCTCTCAAACACTGGTTAGCCATGGAGCCGCAAGATTGGCGCGATCTCATTGCTGCTTGTCCTGGTCTTAGTCTTAGCTTTTCTCCAGCTGATTGTGTTTGGCTGGGTATAGATTATTTGAAATTATTATCTGGTATCGTTTCTGGTATTGATCACATAGAAGCACATGATATCGAAATAAGCCGCACGATGCTGTCTGATAGCGGCATGTATGGTCCATTGTGGTGGCGTTATCGCATACCTGGCAAAGGTTCGGTTGATTGGACACAGCTGATAGAGGCGCTGAAGCTTTATGGATATGAGGGTAGTTTATCCATACATTTAGATGATGAATTTGTTGCTGATGATTTTGAAAGTTTGCAAGATGCTCTCGATAGTTCGATTAAAGTATTAAATCCTTTAGTAAAAAACTATGACCTGCCTTCTCCAGCCTAAAAAGCCAATGGAAGTATTTCATGCTTATGTTTTATTTGATCTAACCAGAGTTGGTATTGCCGCGGTTTTTTGTCGTTATTTTTTTTGCCTTAAGGATCAAAAAATTGACTTGACCTAGTGGGGCTAAACTTATCTTTAATCTCACACTTCGCCAAATACAAAATCAAGGAGTGAAGCAATAGTCTTATAACTAATTTAGCTGTCTTAGCCCTCCCTGATAAATCTCCTAGCGTTTTCCTACAAAAATTAAGATCAATTAAGCATAGCGTAGCTCGCGTGAACGATGCTTCTTACCTATGCTTTAAAATCATAAAATCTCTAAGTTAAGCAAGATCTCGTCTTAGCCTAAGCAGATGCAGTATAAAAAACGGAAATAGAATAAAGTGAATAAAAATACTTATTATCAGGATAGAACTTTAATCACAGCGATCGTATCTTTTTTATTGCTAGCAAATACTGCTTATCCCCTTTATGCCAGCAGCTCAAATGATAATTCACCGCTGACAAAGCCGCAGCAATCAGCAGCCAGAAAAGGCAATAGTTACGCTAAATCTAACAAGGCAGATAAAGCACAAGGTGCTTATCAAACAGCTATTGACCAAGCAGTAAGTGTAGACCAGTGTATTGCGCTGGTAAAAAGTACTGAGAATTCTGGCAGTATTCTCATACCTGCGCGCCGCAATTGTTTAAATAAAGCATTGCACATTGCTAAAACACAAGATGAATACTTTCAAATTATTAGTTGTGCGCGTCAATGTCAGCTTTATGAAATAACTAAAGAAGCTGTCGATTCTCTGATTACCAAAGCAGAAAGCAAAGAAGATTTACTGCAATTGGCTCACAAAGCGCAATCTATGACTATGAACGATATAGCTCATATTGCTATGGATAAGCTTTATACACAAGAAAATAGTACAGAAGACAAAATAGATTTTGCTAAGCAAGCAAAGCTTATGGCTATGGAAGATCTGACGCGCAAAGCAATTAAAGATGCTATGGATCAAGAAAACAATGCACATGTATTATGCCGTTTAATCGCTGCCATTGAGCCACTTGAACAGCCCGACTTAGACCGCAAAATTTTACGTAGAGCGGTTTATCAAATAAGAAATGTCAATGAATGCAAGGAAGTTTATGACATGGCTAAACGGTTGGGGCAGGCAGATATAGTTGAGTTGGCAGGATATAAGGGCCGTAAGATGTTGCTTATCGAACAAGCTAAAGCTGAGCAAGGAGCGCTTAATGAACAGCAAGAAGAGGAAGAAGCGCGTAAAGCTGCAGCAGAACAACAAGCAAATCAAAACACTAAAAGCGCCACACCTCCGCCACCTTCCGGTCCTGGGTTCTAGTTAAAGAGCAAAAATAAGTTAATAGTAAGCTTCTAGCAGAGTCTTAAACGGCTTGGTGACGCATTTATTTGCAATAAAGCACAATAATTTCAAAGAAGGCGAAGAACCAGGCTAGAGGACCAGCAATGGCAAAGCCTATTTCACTAGCCCAATCGAATTCAATTCCTTCTCGCCAGTTGCAGTACATGAGCATACAGTTGATAAGAGGAATGGTAAAGAACCAACCCATTATGCCGCTAAATCCGGCGACTATCAGTATAATTGTCCAAAAGTCCAATTGGGATAGCCTCCTAACCTTCTCTTCAGCATTACAATATACCTGAGGTTGGGTTTTGGCAATCGTAAAAATACTAATCTGCCAATTTCTACCAATTAAAGGTTAGGAATTGGAGCGACAATCTATTGCCTTGCTCCGTGTTTAATCACTTTTTTGAACCAATAAATTATCACTACGCTAAAGATAATATCAAGCACAATAAGTAGCGGTGAATAAAACAATAATACCTTTATATAATATGAGCTCAGGCTCAGGTAGCCCGATTCAGTAAGGAATCCGGAATAGAGAGATTTTGACCACGCAGGGCTCACAGATAAAGTAAAAGCTAGAATAGCAAGTAGCCCTTTAT
The DNA here is from genome assembly GCA_013288645.1 of Candidatus Melainabacteria bacterium. Classification (GTDB taxonomy): domain Bacteria; phylum Cyanobacteriota; class Vampirovibrionia; order Obscuribacterales; family Obscuribacteraceae; genus JABDBL01. Next base: position 68,692 of record JABDBL010000012.1, on the reverse strand, counting down.
TACGCAACATAGTCGTGCAAGCCTCCACAATTTTATTTCCACACCAAACTGTCTATCTCAATCATAAGCTCAAGGAAAGAATAGTCCGTCCCTTACCTGAGTGATCTCTTGGCTCAGGTATGAGTGATCTGTGATCAGTAAAGAGTGATCTGTGATCGGTAAAGAGTGATCTGCGATCAGTAAAAATCACCATTTGGTGTTCCGCTTCTCGGAAGCCTTAATACAAGGTCAAAAACGAGTATCACGGCTAACAGAGGCGTCATCTGCTCTCAAAATAATCAATGCGCATGGCTTGGCGCACTTCTTTAAGAGTTTGAGCTGCGGCGGCCCGAGCAACTTTTGTGCCCTCTTCAATAATGCGCATTACTTGGGCAGGATCTTTGGCAAACTCTTCGCGACGAGCGCGAATAGGATCTAGTTCAGCCAAAAGCACTTCGGTCAGGCGTTTTTTAACCACAGTATCACCAAGTCCGCCGCGACGGTAATGTTCCTTTAGCGTCTGCAATTCTTTTTTATCTTTATCGAAAGCATCTAAATAAGCAAAGACAGGATTACCTTCGACAGTGCCGGGATCTTCCACCCGCAAATGATTAGGATCTGTGTACATACCCTTTATTTTTTTCTGGACAACATCAGTACTATCACCAAGCGAAATAGCGTTACCCAGCGATTTACTCATTTTGCCACCGCCGTCGGTGCCTGGTAATCTAGTGATGTCGGACAGCCCTGCTTTTGGTTCAACAAGTACGTCGCAATTATATGTGCGATTAAAAGTGCGCACAATTTCAACAGCCAGTTCAATCATAGGCACTTGGTCGCTGCCCACTGGCACTAGGTTGGCTTTGAAAGCAGTGATGTCTGCGGCTTGACTAATGGGATAGCAAACAAATCCAGTTGGCACACTTTCCCCTGAATAGCCGCGTTGTTTGATTTCGTCTTTGACAGTAGGATTGCGTTGAACACGCGCAATAGTAACTAGATTGAGATAATACATTGTCAGCTCAGCTAGTTCCGTGACGAGTGACTGAATGAAGATGGTTGTGTGTTTGGGATCGATACCAACAGCCAGATAATCGAGGGCAACTTCCAAAATGTTCTGACGGATTTTGTCAGGGTTATTGGCATTGTCAGTCAGCGCCTGCGCATCGGCCATCATGACAAAAGTCTTATACTCTTTTTGTAAAGCCACTCGCTGGCGCAATGAACCAACATAATGTCCCAGATGTAATGGTCCTGTAGGACGGTCGCCAGTTAATATGATCTGCTGAGTTTTGGTAGGGGAATCTTTCGATCCGCCTTGTTGCTTAGCTGTTGTGGCTTTGCTTGTCATTTGTTGGCTGTTTTTCCTGTACTTCTATTGCTGTTGCTATTGTTGCTAAATTGCTGCGGGTTTATCTTATCGCAAAATGGTTATCCGAATTGAACCTTTTCCCTGAGAAATACGTCTTATCCAGATATAGTACGTTTTATTTCTTTAATTTGTAACTCTATGAAAAAATTATATCTTGAGTTTGACAGCCCTTGGAAAAATATCTTGGATCTTTACTTTGAAGATTTCATTAGCTTCTTCTTTCCTCAGGCTTACAAAGAAATCAATTGGAAGCGCGGGTTTGAATCGCTGGACAAAGAATTCCAAAAGTCCGTGCGTGGGGCCAAGCTAGGTTCACGCTTAGCTGACAAACTGTTTAAAGTCTGGACTAATCAAAACGAAGTAGCTTGGGTGCTCATTCATGTTGAGATTCAAAACCAACAAGAGGCTACTTTTGCCGAGCGCATGTTTGTTTATTATTATCGCATTTACGATCGCTACAGAAAGAAAATAGTTTCTTTGGCTATATTAGGCGATGAAAGCCCTGATTGGCGACCAATGCAATTCAATAACGAACTATGGAATTGCCGATTATCGTTCGAATTCCTTATGGTAAAATTAATAGATTATAGACAAAAATTGTCAACTTTAGAAAGTATTCAAAATCCCTTTGCCATAGTAGTGACAGCTCATTTGGCCGCTCAGGAAACTCGAAATAATCCCACTCATCGATTTGCAACCAAGCTGACCATTACCAGGCATTTATATGAAAGAGGATATCAGAAAGAAACCATCATTAACCTATTCTGCTTCATCGATTGGGTAATGACTTTGCCGCAAGAATTAGACCTGCAATTTAAGCAAGAGCTGCATGATTACGAGGAGAAATTAAATATGCAATATGTCACCAGCATCGAGAGGATAGGCATCGAAAGGGGGTTCAAGAAAGGGATTGAACAAGGGATTGAACAAATGAGGAAGCCCTTGTTGCACAGCCTTAAGCTTAATTTGGAGTTCAAATTTGGCAAGGAAGGACGGAAATTTTTGCCAGTTATTTCTCAGCTTAAGTCACCAAAAGAACTCTCCACGTTTCAAGACAGACTAAAAGCAGCTCGGACAGCAGAAGAGTTAGAGCGATTTTACAAATTAGTTTAAAAAGAAGTAGGGCACAAGGGAAAATTTTTTATTGCTCTTACGGGAAAAGTGAGCAATTGGTTTTATTATGCCACCACAGAAGCAGAATGCTATTACGGTTTATTTCATCCCATGGGTAAATGTGATTTTGCATGCTAGTAGCCAATTGCCATTGGGATTTAAAAGGATTGGTGTTGGATCTGCGAAAGGATCTTCCTCGCGACAATCATAACCAGCTACTTTCATGGTCTTGATTATATCGTCTGCTATTTTTTCTCTTCCTAATATTGCGAAAAGCACCGGCTAGTCGTCCTGCTACAATCGGCTGTCCACTCTCAAGAAGGCGGCCTAATATATCCGACCCGCTTTGGATAGTGGACAGTGCGGCACGCGCTTCAGTAGGATTTTGACGAAAGAAAGTTGGGGCACAGCTAATCAGAGCCAGTGGCAATTTGAAGATATTCAGTCCATCATGGTGATCTATATCCACCGGCAGCGGTGGCGGCGTTCGAACATCCAAAATAGAAGTATTCTGTGGTAATGGTGTTATGTTATTCTTCCCAACAGAAGACCGAACGATGAGCTGCCGCGGTACGGTTCTACTTCCAACTTTGAGGCTTATTGACTGCTCAGGTGAAAGACACCAATCATTGTCAAATCGCTGCTGAAGATAATTTGAGCAAAAAGACCAGAATGAAGCAAACCAGGCAGTACTCTCACCTGTGAGTTGATCTGGTCTGGCAGGAATGTACCAGCCCTTCATTACTTCTTGTAAAAAGCCATTCTTCAAAAGGCGCTGCCGGTTTGCCCTTGAGAGGTCGGTGCTACGAATGGCTATTTTCCCTTAATTTTGCAGCTGTTGCAAGACTACCAATGAAGCGGTTAGTTTTTCTTGTGGAGACGGCATAAATTCGCTTGGTGAATAATTAGTTTATTGCGCTGGCGCATTACTAGTTTATCATGTTGTACCATTATTAGTTTATTCTACTCATTATGTTTCAAAACAGACTAAAAGTGTCCCGAATGGCAGAAAAGTTGAAGAACCCTTACAAGTTGGTATTTGTTCTTGAATGATGAAAAAAGAACCTTCCGTTTCTGTTGTTCACTGTAAATATGTGCCAAAAAGAACGGAAAGACCAATGGATCCCCTGGTGGGAACAAGGGTCATTGGTCAATTCCGTCCGGGATGGGAGCTCGGCGGTTCCAGCGATCTCCTATCTCTCTGGTTCGATTTCACCGAGGCGGTGGGGTCCGCCGAGGCCCTCAGGACGAGCGGGTAGGAAGTCGAGGCAAGTCGGTTGTGCGGACGCTTTCACGAGAATGGCGTCGCATGAGAGCAACCTCCGATTCGCCGCTTTTGGTCGCGATCTGTGCCATGGCGACAACGCGATCGAGGATGGCCAGCGACTGGGATCTTGCATCATGCCAGAATCCTTCTGGGGGCTGCCTTGCCCTGGATTGTCGGGCAGCTCGAGCTTCACCGGTCAGACGTCGAAGTCCAGCGATGTCGATGTCCATTTTCTTGGTCCCCTTCTGTTTGAGGTTAATGCCGAGGCGTTGCATTACTCCTGCGTTGCTCCACCGAACTGTTCCGTCCAGTTGACGATTTCAGCATCCTCGACCTTCCGGAAGAGAATCGGTGGCTGCATGATGCGCTGACCAGCGGGCAATTGTAAGAGAATGTCCCTGGCTTCGCCCGTAGGCCAACGTGGCAGCTCATCCGAGTAACCGAGAGCGGCAAAAACGGTCATCGCCGCATCTGGAATGATGGGAAATGCCGTTTGCGCGAGGACCGAGACATCACATACTGCCCAAATGCGATATATAGAAGGCTGGCTTTGCGCCCATTCAATGACCGCTTGAGCCGCCTCTGACATGTAACCGTTTTTCCAATAAGGTTTTGCTAGGACGTAAGCTAATTCGGCCCGATATTCGCAGATTAATAGCTCGATCATTCCTATGAGCTGTTTGTCTTCCTTCTTGGTGATAACCCATGGAAAGGCTGTTGCATTCGCCCACACGTCTGCGCATCGTTTTAAATATCCAACTGTGTCTCGGATACTTGAATGGCGAACCCAGCTTAAATATCGAGTCACCTGCTCATCTTGAGCATAGCTGGCGAATATAGCACCAGCATCAGCCAGCGTTGGGCAACGCAGAATCAATCGATAGGTCTCAATAGTTTTTGGAGCAAGGAGCATTTTGCAAAGTCGGCTAAATATTGACAATCATATCGTCGTAATACTTATTTTACAACGCCAATTTTTGAATTAATTAGATGATTGAATTACTTAGGATGACTAGAAGTATCGTTTCTCCGGTTCTTAAAAGATAGCTTTACTGCCAAATGTAATTTATTCAACAAAAAATAAAACAATTGAATCAAGCCCTACATCAGCTTTTTCAGTTTCTCTATGAAACTAGGTATAAAAATAAAAAACAAAAAAAATTCTCTGATCTTCCGTTCATTACCCTGATTATAGTTACGTTTTGCCCATAACGATATCTGCCTATTGGGTTCGGAACCACTGGTATTGGTGCATTGAAGACGAGATTTTTACAGTTAGTTAAGCTGCGCGACCAGCAAAGCTCTCTACTTAGAATTCAGCAAAGGAGTCTAAAGCACTCATGCTTGCTTACCAAGTCCTGTAAGTAAATGTCCATTTTCAGGCTCAGGCTAAATAGGTCTTCGACCAAATTGGAATAAATCCAAAGTCAGTTTGAACTGGACCTAGCGAAGCAATTTTCTCGTAGCCAATCTTTTTTAGCATCGGCCAAGGAACACCACCGAAATTGTAATTAGAAGTATGGATTAACCGCGATTTGCCATCGCGTTTAACGAAATCTATAATATGCTTGTTTATGCAAGCAACTAAATAATGTCCTATCCCACGGTTTCTTAAATCCCAACGAACATTTATTCCAAGGATTGTTCCATCACGATCGAGTTGATTGCTTTCACTCACGCCGCGATCGTCTCTGCCTAGAGTTAAAGTTGCTACTAATTCTTTAGTTAAACGATCGCGCCAAATAAAAGTACGATGGAAACCATTGGGAGTAAATTGCCTATTATGACCTTTTAGCGAACTTATAAAACCTGGAACGAGTCGACCTTCTCTTTCGGTATCAATTCCCCATTCGGCATCTGGATACGGCTGCATGGTGGCAAGCCACTGCTCAAATTGACTGCGCGTCTGGTCATCACAAGTTTGGTAAGTTAACTCTTCAAACAGATGCTTAGCTTGCACGACTCGACCAAAGATGGACGAGGGTCGTTGATCATCTAACTGATCCCATCTTAGGCGATCTGCTGTGGAGCTAGATGGGTACTGCAATTGCTCAAAAAGATAGATATTGTCCGGCTCAAAAATAGATTTGGCTGCTGGCTGTGAATCATGTTTTTGCGAACTGGATGAATGTTTGGAACGTAGTAAAACCCATGCACGAGGAATATCCTTTTGTGCTTCAGATGCTTCGTCTCCTAATAATTCATATAGCAAACGTTCAAGCGCCTCCACGCTCCTAAGTTCAGTACGGTCTATGTAAACCTTCACTGAACTTGCTGACAATGCCTCTTCATTTAGTGAGACTGCGACTTTGTTGGTGCCAAGGCTGCTGCGAAAAAGAATTTTCCGCAGGTTGGCATTTCCATCTTCATCGCTTCCAAACATTTCAAATAACCAGGCGGGCTGTTTTGCTAAGGCATAGTGTAAAGAAAATGCTAGGCTACCTTTCTCGCCTTCTAGCAGCGGTAAAAATGTAGAAATCTGTTTTAGATGGCGAACCAACGCTTCAACAAACACCACAGTAAGAGCTCGTACTCCAGGGGTCCACTGAAAAACCCCTGCACCCTTATAAGCACCACTATTCTTGCCTCTAATGGCTACAGTTTCTGCGCCGTAATGATCGACATAAACCGTGCGCTCAAGTTCTATATGTTCTGGAGACCTAGAAAACCAGAGAATGAGTTCCGACACGCCTCTTCCTCAATTTGCGATTTTGATAATATATTAGATGGGAAAGAGAAAAGTGCAACTTTGACACCATAATATTTTGCTAATAAGTGGGGTTTTTACATTATTAAGAGGCCGCTCAAACTGCTGCTTACTTACAAGTTATTTTACTCCGTGCGTAAATGTAATTTTGCATATCGATAACCATTTGTCATCAGGGTTTAAAGAGATGTATTTTTTTAGATCTTGCAAGCCTTTAGAAAAGGCGGGATCACTAATGAGCCACAGTGCTGATATGTAGCGCTTCTCTATTGCGGCCACTCGCTCACCAGTGCAAGCAAATGTTCGTTGCTCAAGGCTCTGCGAGCTAATTGCCTCAAAACCAGTTTGCTTAAACCAGTCCTTCATCTGCTTTTTTGTAGGGGTACGCTTGCGATCTATATCTCTTATTTCTGGGAAGAACTTGTGTTCGGGATCTTCAAGAACGTCTTCTATAGCTCCATAACGATTAAGAAGCAATCCACCTGACACCAACACACGATGACATTCTTTTATAACCAGCTCAGGTTGATCAAAATGGTGGAGCAGATGGCTCATAAATACAACATCAAACTGATTGTCCTCATAAGAAAGAGCAGTTGCATTTTGCAAATCCCAGGTTACCTTTTCGGCGCCATCTTTAGATCTTGCCTTGTCAAGCATAGCAGCCGATTTGTCCGCTCCGGTGATGCAGTAATTAAATTTTTTAGCGATTGGTATGGCAAATCGTCCCGTACCGCAGCCTAAATCAAGAAACTTCAATTTTGGATTGCGCCCTACCTTAGCCTCCAGAAAGCTCAGTACTCTTTCTATTGCCATCTGAGAAGCAGGATGGGCTGCATCATACGTGTGGGCGATTTTTGAATAGTCGGCTTTCATATTTCTCTAAAAACCAATTTTTGAATCCTTCCATGAATCCTGCCTTGAACATCGAAGAGCTGACAAAATAAATATCCCAAATTATAGTCAACTTTAAATTCAAAGTAGATCGCTTTGAATGAAATCGTAAGGTTATATCTGAATATCAATCCCAAAGATCACACTAAGCTTATGACCGAATTAATTCTTTGGTTCCAAAAATCGTGGGCAGGCTCTTGCGAACTGGAACGAACTATGTTCACAGGACATCCCAGCACTATTAAGATTATGTCCGTCCGCGGAAAAAACTCTGGCGCTTATAAGAATGCGGGCTCATTTCAATGGACACCTGGCGTTAAAGCCTTGGCAATAATTTTTCTAAAAGCCCTGCCCCAGAACCTACAAGAGAATACCATCTGCATGCCATTATTAGAGGGTGAAAGAGGAAGTCTAGCTGCGTCGCTGGATTATGCACTAGATAAACAACCAGCATGGATGTATTCTATGTTTGGTACCGATAGCAATGGCAATGCGTACTTGCGCAAGCTTATATTACGCAGTAATTCTGGCATAAGAAGAGGTGGTTCAGTCGCTTTGTCTTTAAACGATCGACTTCTATCTCCCCAATCAATCGAGGTTTATTTCAAGAACATACTGCTCAAAAATGCTCAAGAAGTAGGTCGACTGTTACAAAGTATAACCGGTCTAACCGCTTAAAACTATTGGGGTTACTTGCTGCGATCAGCCGCGCAGCCTTGATTTTGATATCTTTGGGACACAGAAGCTTGAGACTGTTCCAGTAGCAATTATGGATGAAGTGCTGGCCAAGCTTACCCCTACATTTGATAGATGGGTTGAATGGAAATAAATCGCAAAAAGAAAAAAAGAAGAGGCAAAGGTTTCAAACACAGAGGATCGATGTACCCTGCTTGAACTTCAGGGACACCGATCCTCTGCAGGAGGCAGAGCGTTGCCTCCTGTTTCCGTTGTTCACTGTGAATGTGTGCAAAAAAAAGGACGGAAAGACCAATGGATCCCCTGGCGGAGCGACACAGGGGGTATTGGTCTTTCCGGGGAGATAGGTGTCGGCGGCACCTATCTCCTATCTCACTTGTTCGTGGTAACTTTCACGTTGTTGGGCTTCGAGGCCGACTGGGCGAGCATCTCGCGACGCTCGGCTTCAGCTTTTACCCACGCCACCGATCCGGGCGGGGGCGTATTCGTAGCCTCCAGATACGCGAGCACCTCTTTCCGAACTTGCTCTGGGGTCGGTGGTTGGATATCGCCGGTCGTTTCGTTCCTGACCCCTTCGATGATCCGGAACTTCTGCGCGGGGTCCAGCGGCCAAATGTCGGCCTTTCCGTCTTCACCGCGGAAGCGGCGAGCGACGATGATTGCCTTGTCGCGGAGCTTGTCATCAGCATCGCGTCTGCCGACGAGGCGCTGAAGGTCCGTGTAGCCGTTGGGTGTCCAGAGTTCCGAGATGGTAACTCCAATGGTGGACACGTCAATGGCCGCCTGAGCGAGGGGCACCGTGGTGGGGCTAATATCTTCCGTGCAACTTGCGTACTTCGAGTAAAGAATGGTCAGGGAGGAATCCTGGTTGACGGTGGTTGTCGGCTTGTCGGTTTTGGCTTTGGTGGCGGTCTGTTGCGCAATCGCATCGGCAGCAGGGAGCAGCGCCAGGAGGACGAGAGCGGCGAGCGAGACAAGGCTCTGGTAGCATGAACGCATGGACTGAGACTCCGATTCGGGGGTTTGGTCATCGTGACTCGGTTTGGGAAAGAGACTCTGAGGTGCAACTCACGAACGCTATATCGAAATTGCGCAAGCTGGTTTCATCATAACGTTGGGAACGTTATGCTTTTTAGAAATTAGGCGAGCGCAAGCTTTCGGGGGAGGAGGAACCTATCATAAAAATCTAGATGCGATGACAGTTTATTTAAGACGAAGTCAGTAGGCTAAATCAAGTCATTTGTGACGTTTTATTAGGGTTGTATAAAACAAGCGCTTGGGTTCTGACACTGGAATGCATCATTGTCCCACTGCACGTTTGAACGATTTCATACTAAAAAGCATCAGATACTTACTAAATTAAACCTACAACAAATACACATTAATTTTACTGTTAACGGTTAGCGAGGTTAGCATAAGTACCCCCAGACACTTAAGCTTGACAACTTAGCTAAAATAGGCGAATATTAGCTCCCGATAATTTTTACTAGAAGTAAATTGATTTCTGATTTAGTTAGGTTTTCTAGCCGAAAATTTCTGGAGCAAGTGTTTCGAAAATGTCAAATTAATATATGAATAGTTAGATTTATTTATAAAAACGGGCAAAAAGATATTAAGTTAGCCTAATTCTGAATACATAGAAACCATAGTTTAAAGCCGGGTCATTCACATAAGCCGCTCAGCTCGAACTGCTTTTGAAGCTGTTCGGTAATTTGCTGTGCGCATATTATCTAGGATTCGTAATATATGCCGGGAGAAGATCCCTCATTAGTGCCCTCAGCGGGCAGTGACGTAAGCACTCCAACACCTCAACCAAATAGCGACGCAGCTTTGTTTGCTGAGCGCGCCTTGTTTCAATGTATGGGATTTAGCCCTCAGCAGGCTAATCAAATGGCAGAATCATGCAATGGCTTGTACAACGAGTACAAACAATACCTACCTGGTATAAGTCTCTCTGGATTAGCTAATTCAGATGAAAGCGATCCTTTTATGGCTGACGCAACTGGAGAAACAAACTCGTTGCCCTCGGACGAGTACAACGAAGCTGGCGTAAATCTTTCATCAGTTGATGGCGGGACTTCGGAGAACGGTTCAGAATCTACCGACATCTTTGCAGAGAAAGACGATATCTCGAATTCCGCAGACGAAACGGAAACTTCGTCTTCACAAGATCGCAAATTATCTGAGGACAAAGTCTCTACCGCCGACCGAGATCCTCAATTGCCTGAGGGCAAAATCTCTACCTCCGTTCGAGATCCTCGATTGCCTGAGGACAAGATCTCTACTGCTACCCAAGATCCTCAATTGCCCGAAGATAAAATCCCTACCACTGCTCGAGATCTTCAACTGCCTGAGGACAAAATCTCTACCTCCACCCAAGATCCTCAATTGCCCAAGGACAAAATCTCTACCTCCACCCAAGATCCTCAATTGCCCAAGGACAAAATCGCTACCGTTGCCTCTGATTCACAACCCGTCGCTCCTTCCACCACCAATACACCAGACACGCCAGTCAAGAAGGATGGGACTCTCTCTTCCCCAGCTCAAGATACTAAATTACCTGAAACCAAACTAGCTTCTGCTCCTCCTGATGAACAACGTCGCGCCCCGTCCGCCACCGCTACACCCGGCGCGCAGGTTAACAAAGATTCCTCTATACAAGCCACCCAAGATACTAAACTACCTGAAACCAAACTTGCTTCTGCTCCTCCTGATGAACAACGTCGCGCCCACTCTGCCACCGCTACACCCGGCGCGCAGGTTAATAAGGATTCCTCTACACCAGCCATCCAAGATACTAATTTACCTGAAACCAAACTTGCTTCTGCTCCTCCTGATGAACAACGTCGCGCCCCGTCCGCCACCGCTACACCCGGCGCGCAGGTTAACAAAGATTCCTCTATACAAGCCACCCAAGATACTAAACTACCTGAAACCAAACTTGCTTCTGCTCCTCCTGATGAACAACGTCGCGCCCACTCTGCCACCGCTACACCCGGCGCGCAGGTTAATAAGGATTCCTCTACACCAGCCATCCAAGATACTAATTTACCTGAAACCAAACTTGCTTCTGCTCCTCCTAATGAACAACGTCGCGCCCACTCCGCCGCCGCTATACCCGACGCGCAGGTTAATAAGGATTCCTCTACACCAGCCATCCAAGATACTAATTTACCTGAAACCAAACTTGCTTCTGCTCCTCCTAATGAACAACGTCGCGCCCACTCCGCCGCCGCTATACCCGACGCGCAGGTTAATAAGGATTCCTCTACACCAGCCATCCAAGATACTAATTTACCTGAAACCAAACTTGCTTCTGCTCCTCCTAATGAACAACGTCGCGCCCACTCTGCCACCGCTACACCCGGCGCGCAGGTTAATAAGGATTCCTCTACACCAGCCATCCAAGATACTAAATTACCTGAAACCAAACTTGCTTCAATCCCTCCTGATCAAAAGCCTCTCGCGGATTTCCGAAGCAATAATCCTGTTGCGCAGGTTAACAGAGATACGGCTCCGGCGTCAGCTACCCGAGATATTCAATCGCCTGAAACTAAGGTGGCAGCAGAGCAAACACAAATATCTCAACATCCAGCCCCGGAACAATACGCCCAAACAAATAAGCCCGGTGTTTCTGGATCACAAAGCGGCGACGTTCACTTAGTCGAAACAGACAAAAGACAGTCCACTCCTGCTCCTGAAAAGATAGCTTCGACAGGCAATCCAGCCGTAGCACCAAGTGAGGTGGCACAATTAAATAGACAAGCATCGGTCCCAGCAACTGATGCGGCACCATTAAGTAGGCATGCTGTGGGTGCAGTGACTGAGGGAACACCTTCAGGCGCGCAATTGCTTGCAGAAGAAACAGCTACAACAAAAACTGCTCGCGGTGTCGCATTTGGAACGCCTGGCGCAGATGTAACAACACCACTCACCGTTGCACAATTGGCGGATGCATCAAACCCCAATATTGCTGCTAATAATCTTCTGTCGGCAAATCAAATGATAGATGCAATGCAGAAGAATACCAGTTTATCTAGAGATTTATCTAGAGAAAATAATTTGGGACTAGTAGCAGGTTCATCGCCATTATCACCTAACGCGATTGGTTATCCTCCTGGTATGCAAATTGTGGATGCAACAGGCAAATCAATTGCCGACAATATTGGACTACTCTCTGTGAAAGAATCTGGTGCCATTTACAATCCTTCTACAACTAATCTTGCTGCGGCTAACTCTGCCACAGCCAATCTTGGTATTAATGGGCAAAGTATAAAAGAAGGACAAATGGTGTCCAATGCAACAACTTCGCAAGGTATTGCACAAGCCCTACAAGGACTGCTACAACAAGGGCAAGCTGCCTCTATTAGTAAACTAGATGAAACAGGCAAAGCAATTGTAAAAGGTTCCGGCGCATCGGCACTAACAGAAGGATTGGTGCCTGGACAGAGTGGCAAGAGGGGCTCAACCGGTCCTACTGAAGGCACCGGTAGCGCTGGCATAGGCATGCCACTAGTAGTAACAACAAAAGGTGGAAGCATAATTGACGGCAGCACTGAAATAACATTGCCTGTTCCACAAACCGGCAATGTTACTAATACAGGAATAATAATCACAGCAACGGCCGGGGCTACAACTACTGGTCAAACGGGAACCGCTGGCACAACAACGCCCGGTACAACAACAGGTACAACAACCACAGGCACCACTGGCACTGGCACCACAGGTACCACCACCAATCCAGTGCCCGGTACACACGATCCTAACGCTACAGACATTAAGTCATTGGTGACGGCTTTGCCCACTGTGCACATAATCGACACTAAGAAAGGGGACCAAGCGGATGATGATGCAACCGGGCGTCCAGAAATAGATTATGATTCTGTAGAAAATAATGATTTAGACGACGATGATGATTATATCGACAGACCAGTAATTGAAACCAGGCGGTCACAAAACAGTGCCGTTGTTAATGCACCTAAAAAATCGGCCAATATTGGACTGAGCATTATAGAAAATATAACGGTGCTGATCAATGATCTTAAAAACCAAAAAGTTGATGATCTGACGGCAAGGAGAATGTGGGCTGATTTGTTTACAGATCTATTTGGTAAGCAAAAACGACAGCCTTGCGCAATTAGAGCAGATGATACTCTAGAAAATATTGCTCGCTTCGTACTCAAAGACCCAAGACTTGCTCCTTTGCTTTATACAATAAATGTTCACACAAAGAATATTAAACCTCTCAAGGGCAATGAAAGCCTAGAAGAGATTGGCGCAATTAAGCCAGAGACAAATCAAATATTGTTACCCCATCGCTCCGAAATTTTGAGATACAAAATACACGTTTTAAAAGAAATGAGTGCCCTAGTTTTATATGCTCAAGGCAATAAGATTGCTAATAGAGATTTCTCTGCCTACACCTGCAGAGCAGGAGACACACTTAAATCAATTGCAGCTAGTCACATTGATGTGCGTGACGAAAATATGTGGGCTGATATTGCTTTGCTCAATGGCTTAAGTGTGCGTGTTGATAAGACAGGTAATCCGATAGCACAACTTAAAGAAGGGCAATTGCTGCAAATACCAAAGAGCGCTACCTATGAAGAATACGAAGAAGAAGATGATGATGAATTGGCCGAATCATCAGTAAAGAATATGAGTTTGGTTAGCCCAATTGCTAACTTAGATATAAACATTAAAGACGAAGAAACAGTCAATAAGGCTCTTGCCACAATGGAAAAACGAATAATCAGCCAAAGCGATTTAGGCTCAGGCAAAGACAGCGTGCGTATCAAACTAGAATTAAGAGAAGGTAACAAGAGGATAAAGGTTGCAGAATGGGATGTTAATGCCACTTCTAGTAATCTAAAGCTGTACGATAGATTTGGTGGCTGCAAAATAATTTCTATTGCATTGCCTACACGGGCAGCGCGTGAATTAGCAGAGAATGATTTAAAAGCAAACGCTGAACGCTATTGCAAAATGTTCCTCACCGGGGAATTAGCAGCCTAAGCGTTCCTCGTTTGATCATTTTTGGTTTGATCATTTTTTGCCATAGGTGGCATCATGATCCGAAGCAATGGTTAGGAATCTGATAAATGAGCCTTCTCGATAAGCAGTAGCCCGGCGGGCTTGTGTAATGCGCAATGAGTAAATAGCGTCTATACCCAATGCTGGTTTAACACTACTAATCTTCTCCCATTTCAATCCGCTGTCCTTATATAGTTGCTCCCAAGTGAGCTGCCGAATTTTGGAAAGGGTATTGGTAACACGCTCTCTTTCAGATTTTTCCAGACTCAACCAGTTTTCCTGGAACACAGGATTATTTAGATCGAGCTGAACTAGGCTTTCGTTTGTTCTTCTGGACATTTTCCAGTTTTTTAATTAAATCAATGGGATCGGAAAAGGAAGGTGGATTTTTCTTTGCCCAATTCATAGCATTTATAAGATCTCGGCCGGCTATTGGCTTATGCAACCAAAGTTCGTTGCGCGGAATTACTTCGGCAGTGCGAATTAACCAGACACCTTCTTCTTGTTGTTCAACCAGAACTTGTTGCCCGGCAAATTGTTTCCCGAGAGAGATTTGTCCGTTTGAACCAATAACTTTAACCGAAATATTTTGTTCTAACATAATCCACAATATTCCTATAGCACTGATACACTATAGCACGATTTTAGGAATTTGATTAATAGAGAGCTCAGTGATGAAATTCTAAAAGCCAAAAGGGGCAAGATTGGGTCAAGGTCAGTGGCAGACAAAAAAGCGCAAAAAAGTGAAGAAGTGACGGAGGGACAAGACGGAACTTGCCTCTCCGTGAACCTTCTGTTAACAATGGCCAAGCCGCGGGAATTGCGGACAGGAATCTACTAACCTTACGCCGACCAGTTATCGGCGAAGTCCCCAGCGGGATTCGAACCCGCAGTTTCTCAACCGAAGGACTGTACTCGGTCGTGGGAACCATCGCTCATTCAAAATATGGGCGGTGTCATTTGCTTGAGGGAGGTGGACTTTTGTGCTGAGCCCCTTCCTCTTCTGCCTGGCGTTTTGCCCAAGCGCATTCTCTCCGTGCTCGAGAGGCTCGAAGCGCCTTCTCTCTCTTGAGGTCATCCGACGTGGTCTGCGCGGGATCGAGACCCAGCGCTTCACACTCGTCGTTAAACTGATCCTGTTCAGCCCTCCCATCCATCGGTTTTTCCTTTCAGGGTAAAAATTATGGTCTTAGTGCTGCTCATGCTCCCTATCACTGGCTGCATTGACTGTGGGTGAGGGATCGCCTTTGCGGCGGCAAAGGCACCGAAACACGATGGCGAGTCCCAAACCTGAGGCTACGGTGCTGATTAACCCGACCGGGTCACCCAGCAAAGCCCCGATCACACTAAGCAATGCTTGCAGCCATCCTACTATCTCTTCTATCATGGGGCCCACCTCCTTCTAAGGCTGCGCTGCCCATAGGTGAACAGCGCAACGCGCGCTGCTCTAGATAGACGCCTTCTCAAACCCCCTGAGGCGGTGAAAATCCACCACCTCGGGGGCATGCTATTACTGTTACCGTGGCTTTGCGATTTCCACCAGCCGAATCATGCAGAGATGGAAGAATTCGCTGCGCGCGCGTTGGCGAGCCTGCTTGACCTGCTCAACAATAGCTGATTGCCCTTGGCGTGTCACCACTCCAGCCCGGCGCGTTTGCAGTTCGGCGCGGCGAGCTTCACCCGCTGGCTGGCTGACGAAATTGGCCGCAGCAAGCACCGCCAGACGGGCGCTCTGAGGGTCACGACGAGCGCAGATCCTGTGCGCAATCCAGCCCGGGCCCTCACCTTTGGAGTCCAAGATGGAAGAAATCTGTCCTCTCTCAGCCGAGCCATCGGTGTTATAGGTTAGGACCCCGGTGACTATGTCGAAGGCTTGCTTGTCAGGGCCATCCGGCAACTTAAGCGTCTCGAGCACATAGTGGACAACCCAGAGGAAGAAGGCGTCCAGTTGGGCTGCGCCCAGTTCGGGCAAGCCGTGATAGGCGGTTAGAAACTCGCCTATCCAGCGATCCCTTCTAGTGGGCTCTTTCGGTCTCACCTTGGGAGTCGGCATTTGCAGGGCGAGAAAATTTGCCACATGCAGCAAGGAGTCATTGATCGTCTGGCAACGCTCCTTGTCCTTGAGAAATCCTGTCACGAACCCCCTATACGTCATATACGTCTCCTGCGAAAAGAAACATCTCAATTTTCGTCCTACCGCAACGCGCGGCAGGGGCTTGCGTGCATCTATCTCTATCCGCACATGGCGGTGAGATCCGATTCAAACCCAGTTAAGTCAAGCCTGCCCATCCTATTGGCAGTAATATGCATTGCATTATGAATGGCTTGTTTGTTCTGGGTTATTTCCTTCCGTGGAAATTAAATTTCATGGATATCTTAGCCTGCCAAATTTGCTATGGTTAAAGCAAGTTCCCATTGAAAGGGGCGCGTGCTTGTATAATGCCTGATTTCTCTAGGCTTCTATGGCTAGCGGGCTATTTGATATTGGGAATTTATAGTTAAATTTCGTAATAAGCGTGCCCGGCAATAAATTAAAAGAGTGCTTTACAACTACTAACACTAGCGCTAGCTCTGGCTTTATATTAGATATGGGTAATACATCACTGTTTGAAAAGTCGGAATAATCCATTGTTAGCCGAGCTTCGCTAGCTGTCACGATATTTATTAACTACTTTTAGTCTGTTGAATAAAGAGCAATTTCATATAAAACTAGTGGACTAAGTCCCTGCCATTTTCGGATTCTTTGCCTTTTTCAGTGCTTTTTCTAATCAACAACTTCGGCAGTATATTCAGGACGGAAGGCAAAGGCATCAGGATTGCAGAGCATAAGTTGCTGCTTTTTATTATCGTAATAGTCCAAAGCCTCTTGCACAAATTTTATAGTTCTGGGATCAGATTCTAAATCGCGCGCATCTGCCAGAATGGCTTTATAAGACTTCTCTATTTGAGGGGTAAAGTTTCTCTGACTAGAGCCAGCAACCTGAAGATTAGGACTGGCAGAACCGTTTGCTTTATTTTCATTCCATGGCATAAGCTCTTCATACGCCAAAGTGCCTACTATTTCTGGCACCACAGGTAGTGCTTCATCCCAGGTAAGACCGTAGCTAAAGATGCTGCGGTTTTTTTCTTTAGTGACAAAAGACTTATGCGGGCCAATAATGTCGGAAGCCCAGGTCATGACTAAAAGAGCTTGGACAGGCTGTTCTGGCCCCTTATAACCTGTAATAGGAATTTCTAAAAACTCTGCCAATGATTGCGCTAAGGGATGGCTTTGCGGTCCATAAAATTCAACCGCTTCGGGAGTAGCTGACAGCCCATCCAAAACCCCCTTCATTACAGCTAGCATTTGCCCTATGCTGTGCGGGTCTTCTTTTGTTTTATCTTCTGATGTTGACGGTCTAAGCAAAACGCTGCCATATAAGGCAAAGAGCCAATCGCGAGTATTTAGCTTAGCTTTGCTGCGCAAACTTTCCAAACGCTTTAATACAGAAAGACGGTGCGAAACTTCCTTTTTTTGTTCGGCATCAAGTGAAAGGCTATTCATTTTAGCAAGCATGCCATGAGCTTTATCTAGCTGTCTAGTTAATGTATAGCAGACCAATAGATTCAACAAAGTGTCGAAATCTGCCCCTTGATCGAGCGCTTGCTCTAAGTGCGGAATTGCTTGCTCAAAGCGTTTCATAGACATAAGAGCAAAGCCTAATTCATAATTTACGGTTGGCTCTTGAGGAGCAATGCGAGCAGCTCTATTCAATAGCATAGCGGCTAATTCGTGCTGACGGGCATCAATTAAACTAAAGCCAGCTTCAAAAAATTCTTTACCTCCGGGGGGATGGTGGGCTATCTCGCTTGGTGCTTTTTCTTCATCATCTAAATCATCAGCTTCTTCCTCGTCATCCTCTTCCTCGTCATCTTCTGACTCAGTAACCGACAGCGTTCCAGACCCTGTCGGATGGGATACTAATGGTAATTGTTCGGCTAAAGTATGTAGACGTTTGGACAATTCGGAGCGTCCACTTTCTTTCATTAACTCTGAAAATAAGTCAGCAGCTTCACTGTCATCAGGGTTTTCCAACCAATAGCTTTTTACAAGCTTCAGACTGTCTTCGATTTTTCCCTCGGCTAATAGTTTCTTTGCTTCGGTAAGAATGTCATTTGTTACAGTGTCACTATCGTTTTTATTTTGATCGGCATCGTTTATTTTATCGTCTGCCATAACTAATTCCACTAATTGAACCTGCCTTTTTTCACCTTCCAGACACACATATTTCGCGGTCTCACTGTCTATTTTAGCCCTATTCTATAAAATTTACTGCGTTAATACTGGATCAGCAAATTCTGCTGCATGATACGAGCTACGTACAAGCGGGCCGGAATGCACTCGAGCAAAACCTAGATGTTTAGCGACTTGCGCCCAATGTTCGAATTCGTCTAAAGGTATATATCGATCTACTGGTAATTGATCTAAGCTTGGTCTTAAATATTGTCCAAGAGTGAGGATGTCACAATTATGAGCGCGCAAATCATGCAAGACTTCTTCTATTTCTTCTTGTTGCTCACTGAGCCCTAACATGATGCCAGATTTAGTGGGTATTCCGGGCGCCAAGCGTTTAGCATTAGCTAAAACTGCTAAAGAACGCTTGTATTTAGAGCCTGGTCTTACTTGTTTGTAAAGGCGCGGCACAGTTTCAAGATTATGATTAAAAATAGCTGGCTGAGCGGCTAGAACAATTTCCAAGCAATCTATACGTCCTTGAAAATCAGGGGTGAGCACCTCTACAGTAATGTTAGGAATAGCCTGCTGCAAAGCTAAAATAGTTGTAGCAAAATGTGTTGCACCTTGGTCTGGCAAGTCATCACGATTTACCGATGTTAAGACTACATGCCTTAGGTTCATTTCTGCACAAGCTCTTACTACGCGGTGTGGTTCTTCTGGGTCTAAAGGTCCTGGTAAACCTTTATTGACAGCACAAAATCTACATGTGCGAGTACACAGTTCACCCATGAGCATGAAAGTGGCTGTACCTGCTGCCCAGCATTCACCTTTATTGGGACAGCGACCACTTTCACAAATAGTGTTTAAGCGCTGTTCTTTTAAAATGCTACGTACTTGGCGATTATCTTCTGTATTCAAGACTGAACGGCGCACCCATTCAGGTAGTCTTTCTTTAGGCTTAATAACCCGATTAGCGGTCAATGGGGTATTCATGACTCGATACGCTCCTGGTTTCTCTCAATTGGGTCTTTGAGATTATAAATCAGAGAAGACGATGTTAGCCTAGCTAACTTTTAAAGCGGTATTTAAATTCGCAAAGCGATACCCAAAGTAATAATTTTAAATCACAAAAGTGCTATGATTTAAGATAAGAATTTTGCCGTCATATGGACGAAAAGTCGTATTGTCAAGCATTCGAATTGTGTTCCGATTTGCTTGCAAAATTTTGCTTTAGTTTTATCAACAAATTGATTTTTAAAATGCGATTTTGAATTTCGCAAGCGTACCCAAAATAACGAGTTATAATCTCAAAAGCGTCCGAATTAATCTAAGAATTTTTCGGTACTATAAATTAAGACAAGTCGTATTGTCAAGCATTCGACTCGCCTTATACACCTGCTTTAAAATCTTGTTCATTGTATCAAAAATTGGATTTTAGAGCACATAATTTAATTTCGCAAAACTGGCTAAAATGGCGACTTTGATTTAAGAATCTTTGCCTAATAACTCGCGCGCACTTTGCTGGCTAATTGTTCATTTTTGGGAATATTTAGAATCAGTGATACTCTTTCAACGGCTATATCAATTTTGGCGGGCTAATTCTAGAACAATGAAATTTATCCAAATATCGGCAGCAATGTCATTAGATGGACATATAGACGGTGTCCAATCAGCTAGTCGCCTGCGCTTATCCAGCGACGAAGACTTGCAAGATATGTATGCGTCCCGCGCTTTATGCGATGCGATATTAGTCGGGGCCAACACAATACGCCGCGATAATCCATCTTTATCATGTCACCTGCCCGACCTAATTACGCTAAGAGAATTACGTGGGCAGCCCCCTGAGCCAATTAAAGTTACAATTACCCGCAGCGGCAATCTAGATGCGAATTCGGAATTTTTTGCCAGGGGAAATGGAGAAAAAATTATACTTTGCCCTATGCATAGCACCATTAGTATCAACAAACAGCTCGCCTATGCGGCAAAAACGATAATGGTGAAAGATATGAACGCAACCAATATCGTTGCCACTTTAGAGAAATATGGTATTAAATCGCTTTTTGTAGAAGGTGGTACATCCGTTTTAACCATGTTTTTATCAGAGGGTGTATTTCATCGTTTACGTTTGGCCATTGCTCCATTTTTTGTTGGCAACAGCGAGGCACCCTCATTTCTGGATGACGCGATGTTCAAAAATAATGAGAAAAATAGATTACGTATCGCAGCGGTGCGCAATCTCGGCAATACGGCAGTACTAGACATTGTCAACGATAGCTACGCTGGAAAATAATAGGACAAGAAATGGCTGATGCTATAGATCTCGACTTTATGCGGCACGCCATTGAAGTATCGAAAAGTGCCCCGGCTAGACCAAATTGTTTTCGCGTAGGAGCAGTGCTTGTAGACAATAAACGCCGCTTGCTTTCAACTGGCTTTACTCTTGAGTTTGGCGATGGGTGGCACGCTGAAGCTGCCGCAATTAAAAAAGCCAGAGAGGCGAAGCTAAAGATATACGGAGCAACTATTTATTCTTCGCTTGAACCTTGCAGCATACGTAAGTCGGGGGGAAAAGACTGCGCTGCATTACTAATAGAAAATGGTATTGCCCAAGTATTTTATGCCGCGGCTGAGCCACCAATATTTGTTAATTGCCAGGGCGAACGTAAGTTGAAAGAAGCCGGTATAAAAGTAGAAAAATTAGAAGAATTAGAAGCGTCTTTTAGAGAGATCAATAAGCATTTATTTTGATTGAAGATTGCAGTTTAGCATTCTGAGTTAAGGTCAAATATGCTAATTTAGACGGTCAGGTTCTATAGAATATATGCTCAATAGAAATTAGCTGTATTTAGACGTGTTTGTTATCAAGGAGTGACATCGTGAAGACTGCTCATCGCCAGGTCATAATTGCCGGCAATTGGAAAATGAATAAAACCAGTAAAGAAGCCGCCGCTCTTACTGAACAGATTTTGGCTGGTGTTAAAAGCTTATCTGCAAATGCTAAAAATTTGCCAGAAATTATTTTGTGTCCTGCTTATACAAGTCTGGCGACTGTTGGTCCTCTCCTAAAAGGTACGGGAGTAAAATTAGGCGCTCAAAATATGGATTGGCGCAATGAAGGCGCCTTCACAGGTGAAATTTCGCCTTTAATGCTTTTAGACTTGAAAACAAATTACGTACTTATTGGACATTCTGAACGACGTCATCTCTTTGGTGAAACTAATGCCACTACTAATTTAAGACTGAAGGCTGCACTAGCTCATGGTTTAAAGCCAATTTTATGCGTCGGTGAAATGATTGACGAGCGTGAAAATGAATTGACCGACGCTGTTGTCGGACGTCAAGTTGGTGCTGGTTTAACAGATATTGACCCAGCTCAATTTTCGCAAGTCACCATTGCTTATGAGCCTGTCTGGGCAATTGGGACCGGCAAAACCTGTGAAGCAAAAGAAGCTAATAGAGTTTGCAGTGTGATACGTAAAACTGTAGCCTCTTTATACGCGCGCTATTCAGGCAATGGCCATAAATTTGATGCTGCCGATATGCCAATCCTTTACGGCGGCAGTGTAAAAGCAAGCAATATAGCTGAACAGTTGAAACAAGAGCATATTGACGGCTCGCTGGTGGGCGGAGCTAGTTTAAATGCCGAGGAATTCCTAGCTATTATTAAAGCTGGAGCAGACCGTGTAAAGCACAATTTAGCTGCTGCTGCTCATTAGCCTCACTTTTTTTTGCTATAAGCAAACGAAAAAGATAGTTATGCATAGCTATGCAGCGCTGCGCTAGCTATGCATAACTATGAAGTATCCATTTAATATGAATAAGTAGTCAAGATGTTGCTAATAAATGCCACTTTCAGGCGCTTGAGCTGCTTGGCTACTCTTGATTTTATCTTTCCGGAAGCATCAAGATAGATTCACCCCCCAAGCACATGTATAAGAAGCAACAGCGAAGCAAAAACCAGTATTTAAACTAGAGCACTCTGCAAATCTTCCTCCGGGAATCGTAGAAACTCTAGCCTGGAATCGATGCTTCGTGTGCCGTAGATCCTCACCATATCAAAACTGGAAGGAGGCGCGAACAAGTTACCCAGCTGCCTTGTCTGACCGGCGCGAAGAAGCTTTGCGCACGGTCTACCCCGATCATTAATTCAACGTTCAATCGGTCCGACTGCATGAGTCCCTAACCTGGGACAGCTATCGGACAGTCTTTCAATGAGGTACAAATGAAAACGAAGGGTCCGAAGAGCTTCGCATGGATGCTCGAGCATTACAAGGGATCTAGGATGAAGGACGTGGGGTCCGCCGGGCGGAAGGTCTTCGCCTGGGATCCCCCAACGTCGTTGGAGAGCGGGGAAGGCTTGATCTTCGTGGACGCCACGACCACAGGCGCCAATGGTGCTCAGGTCGACGGCGTCTTCGAGGCCGCGCGGCTCTATGCCTTCCATCTGGCTGTCCTCGTGCCTGAGGGATGTATCCTGACCGGGTTCAATACCCGTCCCAGGGACAATGAGTATTTCAGCGACGTGGTCAGATGGATGCGGTCCCGCGGCATCACCAAGCTCTACGTCGTCACCTTCGGCGGCGAGGCGGCCAACTACGTCCTGCAATGGGACGCATACAATCCTGGCAACCTCGACCAGCCTCCCTTGCTGTCCGGCATCGGCGTGGTGTGCGGCACCATCGACAGGGACTTCGCCACGCTCCCGAGGAGAGGGTCGCAGATTGCCGTTTTCCACGGCGTGCCGCACCCGAGCCAGAAGGAGGAGGAGGGGGGTGATCCCATCCTGCCCTATACGGGCGGCGTGGGGCCAGGTCTGAGCGTCGCTCTGCGCTGCCTGGTGCTAGACGGCCGCAGACCGTGGCGTTCGGCGCCATACCAGATGGTGGAGCGCTATGCCGCTGCCAACGGCAGGTCTGCTCCCGAGCATCAGACGGTGACGTTTTGGCCGACACCTGATTCGCCCATTCTTAAGCGCACGCAGTTCGGCGATCCTGGCAAGGGCGACGCGGTGGTGGTCGAGCATCTGATCTACGGCGCCAAGATCGAAGGCCGCATCGTCGGCAACAGATACACCTTCAACGGCAGGGACACGGGCGGGGCGGCCGAATCGGAGTTCTCTGGCATGAACGGCGAACCCCTGCCCAAGTCCAGGCTCAACATCTGGGAACACCTGGCGGCCGCCTTCGGCTGGCGGGTGGCTCTCATCGACTGACGTTGGCGCGGGTCAGGAAAACGGCTATGCCGTTTTCCTGACCCGCTTTCATTTTTATCTTCTTTTTGTTCTTAGCTATATTTTTGTTTTTTTCTTTTTGCTGGTGTTTCTATTTTGGCCACAATAGTGGCTATAATTCTCTTTCTGTTCTCTTAGCAAGACTGGTAATGGAGTCTGTGGGAGTTGGAGCTCACAATCAAAGCTTATAGTCGAGACTTCGTTCCTTGGAGCATGACATTATAAGACCTTAGCAGTTTGGGACTCGATAAATTGGAGCTGAGGTAGTTGGAGCTGTGGTAGTTGGAGCTGGGGTAGTTGGAGAGGTGTCGGAGTGGTCTAACGTGCAGTCCTGGAAAGACTGTCTGCGCCAAAAGCGCAGCGAGGGTTCGAATCCCTCCCTCTCCGCCAATCACTCCGAGAAGCTTAGCCTGTGAGGCTTTTGATGCTCGCTTGATCCAAAGATCCCCCCTTTTTTGAGCAGCTCCTTTTAGCGAGAGACACCATTAAATATTTTCAAAGTTTGTCGGCATGATGAAACTAATTGACCCAGCCTTTTATCTAGTAAGTTATTATTAGACAATGCGGTCCGAAGCGGGACATACGAGATGTTGGTAGCGAAGACAATCGTTTGCCAGAAAGCGTGGAAATAAATACTGGATGAACTCGGAATTTTAGTTTAACCGGGAGTAGATATGACACAGGATCTGGCCATTTTTGAACAACATAAAATACGTCGGCACTATGATGAAAAAACTGAAACTTGGTTTTTCTCGGTAGTGGATATTATACAGGCGCTGACTCAACAGTCTGATTTTCAAACTGCTAGAAAATATTGGAACAAGCTGAAAGAGAGACTGGGCAAGGAAGGCAGTGAAACGGTGACAAATTGTCACCAGTTGAAAATGCCCGCAGAAGATGGCAAACTCCGTCTGACCGATGTTGCTAATTACGATGTTTTCCGTCACTGTTGCCCCCGTGCAAACGGAAGCTGAGAAATTGGCAGCGTTGAAAAAAGATTTGCAAGAAGGGCTAGACGATGTCACAGCAGGTAGGGTAAGTGAGTTGGACGAAGTGTTTACTCGGCTTAAATCACGGTTTCCTGGCGTATAAAACCTGTGCCTCGCCTCCTAATCACTGAACATGCTGAAAACGACCTTGCTGAAATTGGTACTTTCATAGCCAAAGATAGCCCTGCTAATGCAGGTCGTTTTATTGCCTCTATAGAAGAACACTGTCGGATACTCGCAGCGCATCCTCTCAGCGAAAGCCAGTTAAAATAGAAGATATAGATGCTTCATTCTAAGAGCATAAATCGAACACTTAATAGCGCAAAGAATCCCTGAGCGGCGGAGCCTCATTTACTTCGGAACAATTCGTACGCACTGGCAGGCAAGCAACAAGTATCAGTCGAGCTGGCAGCTAATTGACCTTGAAAAACTTTTGGGCTGCAAAGTTGATGTTAAGCTAGGCGCGCATACTTTGCTGCCAGGTGGTGATCTAATAGCCAGTCCATAAGCGCTCGGTATTCTTTGTCGCTTAATTTTATGCGGCCGCTTTGATAATCAAGCACAACCTTCTCAATCTCTTTTTGTGGAGACTTTTCATTAATAGCTTGGCCACCGGGCAGATCTACCGAGGGCACCGGCAGTAATTTGGCTTCCTTTGCTAATTGGTGCTCTACCCATTCACGCAGCATCACACCCAAGGGCTGCCGCTTATGACTAGCCACTTTCAAAAGTAGATTCATCATTGGCGCATCAACACGAAACTGGACAAATTCTCTTTTTAATATGCGCTCATGCGCTTCGGCTTTCAGATTATCAAGCCGTTTCTGATTTTCTGATGATAAGTGAGATTTCTTTTTATTCATTGTTTTATGCTCCGCTCAAATTCGGCTTTATATTGCTTGCTGGCATCGTCAGCGTGAAAGACATGATCACGTTCAGGAAAAAATTCAATACCGGCTTCTAGCAGGCGTCCTTGCAAGGTGAAAGCTATTAACATTATTCGTTGATTTCCTCGGCGACTTGGCAATAATTCAACATCCACTCTTAAGTCAGCGTCCATAACTTCATCTACTTCGTCGTGGCTTACTTTATGTTTAGCCAGATTGTCATCGTCATATGTGACTGTCATGTATAACATTGTTACACATATTTACTCGACAGGCAATTAAGAATTGGTTCTTTTTTTACAAAGGAATAAGAGCAAAAATATCTCACAAAAAGCACAGAAGCCCGGGAATGCAGTGGGTTATCCTGACACTCCCGAGTCCGGGCAGGGGACCGCTCCTAGCTTCCGATTTTAACGGTTAAATGCTGGGATTTTTTGTTGGAGTGATAGCGATACCAAAGCTTGGCAAATTACTATGGGTGAAATCAAGCGCCGGACTGGGTATTTAGCGCTTGTTAATATAAAAACGGTTAATCAATTATAATAAGTTGTAGAAAATTAGCTAACGCAACTTTAACGCTGGCGGAGTTGGCGCAATGTACTAACAGAATTTAGCTGAGGCAAACGTTCCTCTAAGTGCTTTACTCAGCATTTACACAGAATTTTATGCTTTGATATCACGTGTTGCATCCGTGCCTTTGATCAGAGATTTCACGGATCGATGGAAATTATAAAAACTGCTATGGTAGAATCCCTCACTCTCTAGCAATTAGTTTCATTGCCAGAGTTGAATTTCTTTAGACTTTATTTTTATTTCTGTTATGTCACCCATATATCACTTTAAAGAAAAACTGCAAGAAATCGAACGCCGTTACAATGAGCTAACGGAGAAGCTTTCGCAGCCAGAAGTTTTGGCTGACCAAGCCGTTTTTAGA
This sequence comes from Candidatus Melainabacteria bacterium, assembly GCA_013288645.1. GTDB lineage: Bacteria > Cyanobacteriota > Vampirovibrionia > Obscuribacterales > Obscuribacteraceae > JABDBL01. Next base: position 42,375 of record JABDBL010000012.1, on the reverse strand, counting down.
CAAACAGCTAAGACTCGTCATAGCTTAGAACAAACCGTTAATACTTATCATGACTGGCAATCTGTGCAAGAGCAAATCGCAGGCACACAAAAAATGCTGCGTGAAGAAACTGATAAAGAAATGCGCGAATTGGTGGAAGAAGAACTGACTGGCTTGCAAAAGCGCGATATTCAATTAAGTGAACAACTTAAAATTTTGCTTTTGCCCAAAGATCCAAATGACGATAAAGACGTTATGGTTGAAATCAGAGGTGCTGCCGGGGGCGACGAGGCTTCGCTTTTTGCTGGCGATCTGCTACGCATGTATTTAAGATACGCTGATAGCCACGGCTGGACTGCCCAAATTGTAAGCAATAGTCCTGGCGAAGTGGGCGGCTATAAAGAAGTAATTGTTTCTCTAAAAGGCGATGGCGCTTATGCCAGATTTAAATATGAATCGGGTGGGCATCGCGTACAACGAGTGCCAGCCACAGAAGCTTCTGGACGGGTGCATACTTCACTAGCAACAGTAGCTGTTATGCCTGAAGTAGACGAAATAGATATTCAATTGAACGAAAAAGATTTAGAAATAACCACAATGCGCTCAGGTGGCGCCGGTGGACAAAACGTCAATAAAGTAGAAACAGCAGTGCGCATAGTGCACAAGCCATCAGGATTATTCGTAGCTTGCTCAGAAGAACGCAGTCAATTGCAAAATAAAGAAAGAGCTAAACAAATTTTACGGGCAAAATTATACGATCGTGAAATGCAAGCACAGCAAAAAGCTATTTATGATGAGCGCAAATCTCAAGTGGGTACAGGTGATCGCTCTGAAAAAATACGCACTTACAATTTCAAAGACAATCGGGTTACCGATCACAGACTAAATATGAATTTTTCTTTGCAGCAAATTTTAGAGGGCGACCTGGATAAATTAATTGAAGCCAGCATCATGGATGACAATGAGCGCAAACTAAAAGAAAGCATGGATGGTAATTAATTCCAGGGGTTATTGGTTGCGACGCCCGCTTTAGAGATTATAGACAATCAATGCCTCTTCTCCAAAATCGTAATACGATTTTCGTGATTACTGAGCATTTTTTCTATATTAGAAGAATAAGACGAGAAAGAAGCGACGATATCGTCTGTGAGTTTATCAAATCTTCGATCAATTTCATCGAAGCGCTGATCAATCTTGCGAAAGCGAAAATCTGTTTCTTTAATATGAACATCGAGTCTGAGCAAGATATGATCAGTCCTTTCGTTAAGATTATCAATACGAAGCGACATTTCAGCAAACGAACTGCGCATCTCTGTCTGTAAAGATTTAAGAGTCAAACTCATATAAATAACCTCCTTATCTACTCATTTTTATATATACGCAAAAGTAGAAATAAAGTTCAGCCAGCAGTATAACAAATTGCCGGCGTGTTCATCATGCAACCATTTGAAGGGCACTGCTCACGGCGCGCTTGGTGCCCTCTTTGTGGATATGGGAAGTGAATAATGTTTTATTAATGGCAGAACGTGCTGGCAGACTCGACAGTGCTGAGCGTCATCAGCAAATGGTACTGCTGCAAAAGCTTCCCATTAATATTGACCAAGAAGCGCATCAGCAAGCCTGGAATGAAACATCAACTTTAGCGCACGCTCATAAGCTTTCGGTTTATGATGCGGCTTATTTAGAATTAGGTTTACGGCAAGGACTCCCTTTGGGTTCTCTTGATAAAAGTCTGCGTACAGCGGCAAAAAAGTTAGGCATAAAATGTTTACCGGAGAAGTTTTAAAAGTGAATCAAACATGCGGCAATATGCCAAAACAAAGCTTACCGTTAATAATTGGCGTTCTGTTAGTTACCACTTGTTATCTACTTGCGATGCATGAAGCTGTTTGAAAAGTAGCTAATTCGTGACATCGTTATTATTAATGAGAAGGTATTTTATCTTTCAAATCAAGACAGAGACTGCACAAAGGCAACTAGTCAAGAAGCAAAATTATCAGACTGCCAAAAATAAAAGCTAAAAAATAATGAACTCGACAAAGTGGTATCAGATGCAATACTATTTTAGCGAATCCTAAATTGAACAGATCACAAGCAGCCTCCTTAATAAAGAAGAGGGCAATGGTAGAGTATTACGAACAAGACAATTGAGTATCTGAGAGCTAAAAAATATTCAACTCGACAGGTGATACTAAATGCAATACTATAAATATGTTGGCACTTCAACCGGTCACTAGCAGACCCCAATACACTGAAACGACCCGCAGTCACAGGGTCCATAAAATATACGCATTTGCTCTGCTGAGGCATAAAGCCGAGTTTATAGTCGATTAACTTTGCAGCAGGATTTAAGAAAAGGAAAACCGAATGACGGCCGAACATGCTTTTGAGCTCCCAGGCAAGGAGCTTGAAGAGATTGCAGCAACTCTTGAAACAAAAGCAGTTGCTTACAAAGTGCCATCGTGTATAGAAATAGGATTACAAGCCAGTAAAAAGGGGGATTTTCAAAAAGCACGGCAGATGTTTCGCGCCGCTATTAAACAACTAGAAGAATGTGCAAACAGACCAGCTCAGCTAGTGACCTTGATAGTAAATATTGCGGATACCTATATAAATGAAGGGCGTTATGATTTAGCAAAACAATGGTATACCAAAGCGCTTCAAAACAGCGAGCTTTTGCCAAAGCACAACGTCCTGCAATATGCCTGCTTAATGATTAGACTGGCCCAGCTTAACGTTCTGCAAGAAGATATGGCCGAGTTTAAAAAATGCTTCGAAATCGTTGAGCGAGTTTATTTGCTTTCACAAGAAGCAGACACGTCTATTTTGCTTGACTCGCTCATTGACCTATCGTGGGTATTATGCGTGCAAAAGCACTTGAACGAAGCACAAATTGTTAATAGCTTGATTCATCAGATCAAAAAATTAGAGAACGAAGAAAAATTAATGGCATTATTTGCATCAAAAGATGCCAACGATCAATAGACGAGGTGCTATATGAGATTTCCAGTAACCGTTTATCCGTCCAGCGCTGCTTATAATATTTATCTGCAGTCTTATAAAGAGTGGTTGGCACGGCAGTCTGTTTCAGAGAATACGCAGCGAGCGTATTATTCGCGCATAAAACATTTTCTTCTTTTTCGCGAATATGCAAATTTAAGCGAAAATCCGCTCAATAATTTAAGCGCCACTGATGAGACAATGGCACTATATTTAAATTTTCTCAAACACTCCAAAGGACAAGCGCGATCAATTAACGCTAATGTCAACGCTTTAAATAACTTTTGCCAATTTTTAGGTCTGAAAGCAGCACAGCTCAAAAGGGAGCGCTGTTATTACAGAGCATTAAAAGTACTGAGTGCAAAAGAGCAAAGTGATTTTATGCTTTCGGTCAGACGGCAAGAATTAGCCAGAGACAGAGCGCTTGCCCTGGTGCTTTTCTATACCGGTTTAAGGATTGGTGATTGTGCCCGACTAAATATGACAGACTTCTTGATTGTTGATCACTCAGCCAATGATGACAATAACACAAGCGAAGAAAACAGCATTGCTTACCTTTGTTTAGACGACAGAATGCCTGGTTTCGTAACCAAAATTCCTTTGCATAGTCAGGCTACAATTGCTCTTAAACAATGGTTGAAAGAACGCGAGAAATTTATAGCGAAAACAACAGAAAAAGCCCTTTGGTTAACAAAGGATGGCGAGCGCCTGTCTATTTCGGGCATAACATTTGTTCTTAAAAGAATAGGTTGGCAGGCGCATATTGACGTATCAGCCGAAGTATTAAGACGCACCTGGTTGTCTAATGCAAGCAACAGTGGTGGCAGGGGTGAATTAGCCACCAGATTTGGTGAATACCTAAGCGCAGCGACGGTGAAAAGATACGGCATAATGTTGCCGGTTTAATAGATATTCCTGGCTAAAAATAAAAAGACAACGGAAAACTAATCTACGCTTTCCAACAGAAAGAAAACATCAGAGTCGGGTGAAAAGTAAAAAGAGAAACTCGCTATAAAGACGAAAAGCGGCCAAAATGCCGGGGCGCTGCCCGCCAGATTGGCCGTGGTTCGTCACGAGGGATTTCACTCGCTGGTGTTGAGCCAGACGATGCACTTATGAGAGCCTCGCCCGTTGACATAGTCGGTTCCGATTCCGACTACCCGTGTTGAGTTGCCGAATTTGACCCAGCGGCCCGCGCAACGCGGTGCCGCCAGGGTTCCAGAGCCCGGTGGGGGATTAGATGATCAGCATCAAGATGGCATCGTAGGTCGTTACGATGCCATCTTCTCCGCTTGGACTAGGGCTCTCGAGCTTATCGGCGTCGCGCTGGTACGTTACCAGTGTCAGCGACGCGGACCTGGGCGAGCCACTCACGTCGAGATCAGAGACCGTCGAAATCGTCATCGTCGAAATCATTGTCCCCATTTCGTTTGAGGAAGCCGGTGGCGAGATTGAGATACCCGTTGTCGTAGCCGCTGACCGAGGCGACGTAGATCTGGTCATCGCGGTGCTGACGAGTGTCCACATCTTCCTTGAATCGGATATAGCGCGCCTTGCAAGGATCGAACAACCGACACGAACACTGCGGGAATTCCCCGTCCGCGATTCTGATCGTCTGCGTGCTGATGGCCCATTGTATGAGGCACACCTTCCCGTCGACCGTTTTCAGCTTCTTGATCTTGGGACGGGCCGGGCGAGGTCCATCCTTGGTCACGTCGAAGGCGAAGAGCACCTTCTCTCGGCCCTCCCGCCAGATCTCCGTATCCAGCGGCAGCCCACGGAAGCGATGCCGGGCCAAGAGCACCGCGAAGAATGTCCAGACAAGTGACGACCTGATCAACGGGTGCACCGTGATCTCGCCCTCCACTCGCGCCAGTCGCCGCTTCCAGAACTTGCCGATTTTGGTTTCGATGATGGTGAGGCGCACCTCTGAGTCGCGATAGCGACCGCCCACCACGACCCGTCTGGAGCCCCTGTCGATCTGCTCGACCACTCGAGGCGGGTGGATAGTCATCGGGATGCCCTTCTTCAGATACTTGTTGGCCTTGGCGAACGCGAAGCGAGTAGCCGCCGGAACATTGAGCGAGCGCGCCATTTTTGTCTCCTTTCGAGACTTTTCCTGACGGACCCAAGGTGTTAGGCACCACCTCGGCAGGACGGGACTGTCTCCCTGTGCGTTTAGTCCGCAATAGCGATGAAACGGCCAGCGCCGATAACAATCGGCGCATTCCCTGGTTGGGATTCGAACAGAAACCACTTTCGAAACTCCTAACCGGCCGTCATCTAACCTGCCGATTTTCCTGGTCATCCATTGCCAGAGCGTCCTGGGAGTTCGCGGGACTAAATGTTGTAGCACCAGTTTACGACTGGGCGTCGATGGTCAGTCGGCCGACCATTTATGCCTTATTTTCATGGTTCTCCTTTCAAGGGATGACTTGGGTTAAACTCGCTCCCGATGGCACGGTGCTGCGCATCGTCGGGCATTTTCCAATGCACAGATCAAGCGGGCGAGCCCCGGTGCAGCAGCCAGGCAAGATCCTCTTGGGGTAAGATGGTGCCAATATAGATGGCATAGACCACCTCTCCCCGCTGTCCCCAGTAGCCGGTGACGTCTGATGCTTGCAGTCCGCCGAATTCCCCATCGGCGAATGCTTCGGCGTCGGTGATAGTGCCAATCCCGATATGGACCTCGCAGGTCTCCGAGATGCGCAGTGCCATCTTTTCCGCATCCCCGTCGGCCAGGTCCAGTTGGGTTTCACTGGCCTGGACCCACCAGCCTGACTGACTGAACGGGAAATGTTGCGGAGCCCCGGCAGAGAAAGTGCCATTCCCGTTGCTGATCTTCATGTGCCGCTGCCGTATAGCGGTCGTCATATCGTCCTCCTTTTCTCCGTTTTTCCGGCAAAGCTTTCTTCCCAAACCCCCATGGTCTCCAATGACCAAAGCGAGTCCGATGTTCGTTTCGCGGCTGGGTGCCACAGGATATTGCATCGGACTATAGTGATGGGGCTGTTCGGGTATGGTGCTTAGTGAATAAACGGGGTTGAACGATACCTATACTTTAGTCAAAAATTTTTCAGCAAATCAATCATGACATCCAAACAAGACATGCGGGTCAAATACGGTCTCTGCTTAATAATCCGCATTTATTGGTCCTGATAATTAGTATTTATTATTCCGCATGACAATATTAAAATAATACTTTACAACTATGCCCTGCTTGCGCTAGCAAGTGTTGGCAAGTGTTCATGCTGTGGTATATCGCTGTAAGCATTGCTTAGGTAGCGAGGCTATATATAGTTGTTAAGTGCTTATTTAATATTGCTTACTTATGGTGGATTCACGCAGCTCAGATCAATACATTAGGGCATTGTCAAGCTCTGCTTGCGTTTTGAAGGATGTCGTGTTTTCGTGTCATGCTTGCATGTAGTCTGAAAATTTGACAGTGTAGGTTATCTCTGTCTAGTCACATGGATTTAACCAACTAAGCAAAGGAATGCACGCCTGGATAAAACCTCATTGAACCATTTTTGGTGGTGAGGAAAAACTCGGGCCAAAACAGCAAAAGCAAACTTAAGCGGAGAAATAAAACTACGGCAGCTGCCGTAGTTTTTTCCGCTGGATAGATGATGGTCGGCGATGTTTCCCCGTGGGCGCATCGCTCTGTTTCGTTCGAGTGGCATTGATTTCCCAAAACCAAATCGGCTGGCGCGGCGTAAACGCTTGCCGATACGGCACCTTTCTTAACGGAAAATCCGATGAAAAAGTCGGCGATCGAGATCAACGGTTCCAGACTGGACGTGATTGAGGGTTTCGAGATCCGCTGTGAGCTTAACCAAGACGCGCTGAGGCGAGAGGGCGCCACGGTGCGACAATTCATGATCACCGACCCTGCCGAACTGAAGTTTTACGACCACTGTTGGCAGTACTTACCCGAACGGAACCAGGGAAAGAATCGGGCACAGGCCGGCTGGGACTGGAGAGGCGCCAAGCCCGTCCGTGTGGTTGCCGCCGCCAAGAATCCAAACCTGATCAGTGAGCGTCGAGCCCGCCGCGCGGCCAATCGTGCCCGTCAGATGGGCAAACACCGTCAGTACGGCAAGAAACCCAAAAAGAAGGTGCTGCTGACCATCCTCACCTACGCCGCCAAAGGACGGCGTGTCGTGGTGGATCAGAACAACGCCATGGCTGGGCTGGCCGTACTTCTCAGGCAAGATCCCAAGTGGCCGTTCGCCATTTTGGAGGAGCGGATCCACGGGCGGGTCGCAGGGACCATGCTCCCTGATCTGTACCATTACACCAAAAATGGGGTACCCAAACGGAAGCTTAAGGAGCCCGACCCCGCCTGAACGACCATAGGCTCCAAGGTAAAATACGCTACAACATTCCCGGTGGGCTGCCCGGATAAAACAAAGCCCAAGGAAATCGCTCTTAAACAATGACTCAGGTAGCGCTGAGTCGCTGTTTTTGAGCGATTTCCTTTTTTGTAGGCTTTTTTATTTGTAAATCAGGACAAGCGGACGGCATCAGGGGCAACCCATCATATTTTGGCGGCAAAATGCAGCAAAAGATAGTAAAAAAAGAAAAACTGGAGAGGATGTCCCTCTCCTTCGAGGACTGTAAGTTTGCCCGCGGCGGTCGTCCGATGACGCACCGGTAACCACCGCGGCTTGATCAAGCGAAGCACGTTTTAACTCCGGAAGTTTTTCTTTCTCCTCATGGCCCTATTAAGGGCCAACGAGAACCCTGATGTCACAATCGCCAATTTGAGAAATTGGTCTCGGGAATCCATGGCGCCCTCCCAGTCGGATAACCGATTGGCGAGAGAATTGAGATCACCGAAGCGACGCAGCAGCGCATCGAATACTGACTGGTCGTCCATCCAATCGGACGGCGGGTCTCCGGCAAGTTCGCGGAGCATGAGATCAAAACTCCTAAGATCCTCCATTGCCCGTTCATCAAGGTCATGGATGATTATACGCGAACGATGCTTGGTTACGTAAGTAATCGTACGCGAACGAACGCGCTTTAAAACAGCGGGTTTGAGATCGGTAAACTTTTTCATGAACCACTCAAATGCTATGGAAGTGCGGTGACCTAGCGAAATGCCGTGTCCACCGCTAGTAGGTAGCAGACCCAGTAAAAAGGCACCGAGAGCGGGTGTTAGCCCGCTGCCCGGATGCCGTGATAACCCGTTCTCTAGCAACGTTTAGTCGGCGATAGTGATTTGCACGTCGCCGCTGATGCGCACGATCTTTTTCGTCTTGACGTCCTCGAAGTAGTAACCGTCGGAGTGGGTCTCATTCTCGATCTTACCAGTTGAGTCCCACTCGCCAATGAGAACGCCACCACTGTACTGTTTCACGTGGTGCTTGGCACCCCAGGCCTTGACGCCGCTGATGTCTGCATTGCTGCAGCCAGAGGCGGTGAGTGCAACCGACAGAAGGAACACGGATAGAATTCGCTTGTACATTTTTTCCTCTCGAAGAAGTAATCTGAAACTCAATTGACCGCGCCAGGACAAAGAGCCGGCAACAGTCGGAATTACTGGTAAGCCTAGTCAGCGCCAAGAACCGGAGCGGAGCCGGTTTTGGCGCTGGCACAGGGGGAACGCTCAGCGCTTACTTAGCGCCGGCGTCCTTGGAAACAGCGGCGCTGCTAGCCGGAGACGGAACCGCCGTCGAGCTGGTTGGAACACTAGTGGGCACCGGCACCTGCAACATCATGTCAGGCGAATTTGCTCCCGAGCCCATAAGGGCGTTATGCACACCCGAGCTCTACAGCCGCCGCAATTCCACTCCGCTTGAATTGGCAAGTTCTTTCAGTTGAATTCGATCAGCCACAATAATGTGTTGTTTTGCGCGCTGTTCTAATCTACTGAATATAGCCTTTCGGCGGGATGCATCTCAATGGCTGGGGTTGTACAAAAACGTACCTAATAGTGGCAAATTTTTCGAGGGCAAAGCAAATTTAAATACAAAAAGAATAGAAAGTTGATAGTTGGCTACGGATGGGCATTTTCGGCTGCTATATTGATGTTTTTGGCGCCAATTTGTAGCCCATTTTGGCAAAGATTTTGAATATCAATAGTCACTATCCATAGTATCAAAACAAGTAGCATAATCTTGGCTACCAAAATTTAAAAAGCTTATGATCGGGCCGTCAGAAAGCCAGATGTACCACTGTTGATACTTGCTGCTGATATCCGGTGCCACCTGCCGAGGGCCAAGCAAAGCCAAAGCCGGAAGTCGGTTCAAATGAGTAATGATTTTCTGCTTAAGTTGTCTTTGTATGGGCTTCCCTTTGCAACATTTAAGCCTTGCAAATCTTACATAGAATGTTAGAATTACAAGGTTATGATAATTCGGGAAATACAGCAAAAAGTTAGCGCTGGCCTTGATCGGCAACCTGCTGTTGCACTGCTTGGTCCACGTCAGGTAGGAAAAACTACATTAGCAAAAGCAATTGCTGCCGAACGCCCTTCTTTATATCTGGATCTTGAGTCTCCAATCGATAAAGCAAAGCTATCCGACCCGATTGCCCTCTTCAACAACTATCCCGATAAATTAATCGTTCTTGATGAGATTCAGCGTGTGCCAGATTTGTTTAGAACATTGCGAGGAGTAATTGATGAAAATCGCAGACAAGGTAGGCAGACAGGACGTTTTTTAATTCTAGGTTCTGCATCTTTGGATTTGCTTAAACAAAGCTCTGAAAGTCTTGCCGGAAGAATCGCTTATATAGAGCTGGGACCATTGGCTACAACTGAAATCTCACAAACATCAGCAGCTCAGAATAAGCTTTTGCTTCGCGGTGGTTTTCCTAATAGTTATTTGGCTAAAAATGAAATTGACAGCATTTCCTGGCGTCAGGACTTCATCCGCACATATCTAGAGCGAGACGTGCCTTTGTTTGGCCCGCGTGTGCCAGCAGAAACACTGCGACGCTTTTGGACCATGCTTGCCCATAACCAAGGTCAACCACTCAATGCAGCGCGTTTGGCTGGTGCGCTGGGAATATCCGGCGTGACTGTGGGTCGTTATTTAGATTTATTGGTAGATTTGCTTTTAGTGCGCCGCTTGAGCCCTTGGATGACTAATGCTGGTAAACGGCTCATCCGTTCGCCAAAAATTTACGTTCGAGATAGCGGGCTTTTACATGCTTTGCTTAATATCGTTACTTTCGATGCTTTACTAGGGCACCCTGTTGCTGGCGCTAGTTTTGAAGGTTTTGTTATCGAAAATTTGCTAACCCATCTACCTTTTGGAGCTGATAGTGGATTTTATCGGACTGCTTCTGGAGTGGAAATTGATCTGGTGCTATCTGTACCTCCAGATAATCTATGGGCAATTGAGATTAAGCGCAACCTCGCTCCTAAGCCAGAACGAGGCTTTCACTATGCTTGCCAGGATTTGCAACCCACAGAGAGTTTTATTGTTTACCCGGGCTCAGAGTGCTTTCCACTCAGCAAAGAACTTACAGCTATTAGTTTGCCCGCTCTAATAGACAGGCTTCGACATTTGAGTGTAATTGGTAATCGCTCAAAATAAGGCAATTTGGTTTATTAAAGGTGCATGTGTCTAGAGCGACAGGTTGCTTATTTGTTTTAAGATCGTCAATTAATCCCAATTTTGACGCTCTATCTGTCAAACTCCCGGACAGCCGAATTAATGGCCTGTTCACTGATACAGGGAATATTTTTTGACTGAATAATAAAAACTTGATATGATTGTATCATTGTAGAAAATATTCAACATGTGGTGAAAATGGCTTTAAACATTAGAAATGATCAAACTGAAAAACTGGCAGCAACCCTTGCTGAGCTTACAGGAGAAAGTAAGACTGAAGCTGTAACAAGAGCATTGCAGGATCGTCTTGAGCGCATGAAACGACAACGGGGCAAGCGCTATTTAGCAGAAAGACTTAACGAGATTGCAAAGCATTGTGCCGGCTTGCCTATTTTGAATAAACAAAGCCCGGAAGAAATGCTCTATGACGAGAGCGGGCTGCCCCGGTGATTATTGATACCTCGGCCATCATCGCAATCTTGAGCGATGAGCCAGAACGCCAGGCATTTAACAAAGCCATTGAGGAGAGCGCAGGCGCCTGTCTTATGTCTACAGCAACGTTTGTTGAGGCATCTCTAGTAATTGAAAGTAGCCGCGGCTATGATGGACTACGTGATTTCGATCTCTTATTGGCTACAGCGGCAATTGGACTGGTAGCTGTGGATATTGAGCAGGCACATATCGCCAGGCAAGCGTTTCGCCAATATGGCAAACGGCGTCATAAAGCCGGTTTAAATTTTGGTGATTGTTTTGCTTATGCTCTGTCAAAGACAACAGGATTACCACTACTATTTAAGGGCAATGATTTCTCCAAGACCGATATTGAATCGGCCTTAAAGTCTTAATATATAGAGACATCTAAGTTCAATGACAGAGATTAATCCAGCCATCAATAAACATATTTTCGCATCTAAGCGCCGCGAAATTTATTGGCAGCTTAAGGAGATTGGTTTAGAAGAGCAAGAGTGCCAGACAGAAGCGCGGGTTATTATTGAGCATATAAGCGGCATTAAACAAGCTGAGCAAGTAATAAAAGATATTGATCAATTTCCGGAAAAGTGGCAACAAGAAATTACGCGCATTATCAACTTGCGCCGTGAAAGAAGACCGCTAGCCTATTGTTTAGGTGAAATTGAATTTGCCGGGCTTATGTATAGAGTAGTACCCGGGGTGCTCATACCGCGCACAGATACTGAAACTCTGATAGAGGCTGTTGTTGAATGGGTGGAAAAGGCGAGGGACGAAGCCGAGGCAGCGCCTAATAAAAGCGAAAGAACTGAGCGAAGCAAGTGCGCCGGTGAGGCGTACGCTGCGGAGCGATTAAGGATACGCGCGTATGCATTGGCGCATAAGTTGCGCCAATGTAGCCTCGAAGCCGAGGCAGCGCTTAAATTGAACATTGCTGAAATCGGCGTGGGCAGCGGCATTATTGCCATAAGCCTGCTTAAGCGTTTGTCTAATTGCAGAGTTTGGGCTTGTGACACATCGCAAGTGGCGATTACTACTGCACTAGGAAATGCGCGTCGGCATGATGTGCATGAAAGATTGACTCTGGTGCATGGCGATTGGCGCAACGTTTTGCCCAATGATTTTGATGTGATAGTTTCTAATCCGCCCTATGTTTCATCTGGCTTGAACTGCTCGTCTGCATTAGAAAGTAATAAAGGACAAAAAGAAAATGTGGCACAACGCAGAAAACAATTAGAACCGGAAATATTTTATGAGCCCAAAGAAGCTTTATTTGCCGGAGAAGACGGCTTAGATTTTTATCGCGATTTTGCGCGCGTTTTGCCCAGGCATTATAAAAAAGCAAAAGAAGGCGAAGCCGAAATAAGCTTATTTGGCGCATTTGAAATTGGCGACGAGCAAGAACAAGCGGTCTTAGCAATATTCAAAAATAATGGCTGGCAAAATTTGCAAAGCAGAAAAGATGTAAACGGCTTGCCGCGAGTGATGCTTGGCAATCCGATTTAATGTCAACCAACGGGAAGGACAAGAAGCAGCACGCACGGGAAAATTTAGCAATTTTTTTATTTTCTCCTTAAAAATGAAAAAACAGCAGAATGAAATACCGTGAGCGATAGCAATGAGTTCTATCGCTCATAAATATGCTATTATATGAGTGATTGAAAGGGAGGCTATCACTCATGCTTTGGAATTGGCAGCATCACGATTGGCCAAACTTTGTCTGGAATAGCAATCGACTCGTAGCTGCGGAACGTCGTTTCCTTCTTTCTGGCGGTTTATTTATTGGGGCAATTAAGCATCTGGGAAGCAATGAATGCAATCAGCTTACTGTTGAGACAATAAGTAACGAGGCATTGAAGACCTCAGAGATTGAAGGCGAAATCTTAGATCGTGCCAGCGTGCAGTCTTCTGTCCTAAGGCAATTCGGCCTGACAACAAATAAACAAAGGGCGCGCCCCGAAGAGCAAGGAATTGCCGAAATGATGGTCAATCTTTACCATACATTCGCCCAACCTCTGACCGAAAAGACTTTGTTTGCCTGGCATAAGATGGTGATGAGCGGACAACGCGATCTCAAAGATATCGCATGTTATCGTACCGGCAAGGAACCGATGCAAGTGATTTCGGGAAAGATTGATACACCCAAAGTGCATTTTGAAGCACCGCCGTCTTCACGATTATCATACGAGATGAAGCGTTTTATAGCTTGGTTCAACCAAACAGGATCTGCTGGTGAGGAATTTTTACCTGCGCTTACAAGAGCAGGTATAGCGCATCTGTATTTTGAGAGTATTCACCCATTTGAAGATGGTAACGGAAGAATTGGCCGCGCGCTTGCTGAAAAGTCTTTAGCCCAAAGCCTTGGACAGCCTACACTTATAGCTCTAGCATCCACCATACTAGCCAGGCGCAAGGATTATTATAAGGCGCTTGAAGCGGCTAGTAAGAGTATGGACATTACTAATTGGTTGTCCTGGTTCGCTGGCATTAGTCTTGAGGCACAACAACACACCCTTGCCCTTACCGAATTCCTTATAGAAAAGACAAAATTATTAGATCGATTAAACGGTCAGCTAAATGATAGGCAGCAAAAAGCCCTCTTGCGTGTCTTTCGGGAAGGACCACAGGGTTTCAAGGGCGGACTGAGCGCCGGTAACTATATCAAAATTACCGGAGCATCTCCCGCAACAGCAACACGCGATTTAGTAGATATGATTAAAAAAGGGGCTTTGGTAAGAATTGGGGAGCACAGACATGCTCGCTATCATCCAAACATTTCTCTAAGCACTATAAAGCCTGTAACTATTAATGACCAAGGTGAGGTAATTGTTGAATAAAGCAGTATCCCCACTTTTCTGCCGATGCTGTCCAATACAATTAGTCCATTTTCTTGTTACGCCAATGTGTGCTTAAACTCCATGACTAATCTCTTCTTCCGAATACTTTGCGCCGATGTTTTGTTGCAGAGTACTTGCCCTGTGTCACGGCTGTGCCACAAAAGTTACATAGACTATCTGTCAGCCTTTCCTCGTCAGTAGGACAAATTGCTGTTCAAAACCGCTGGCTTAGATGTCCATTTAGTGATAAAATTTAGGGAGAATACCTGATTGCCTATAGTTTCTACCTTTTCTATTAGTGGACTGGACATATATTTCAATTCATCCGATCATATTCCCCCTCATATTCATGTGGAATCCGCCGGTTGGCATATTCGGGTTTTCATAGATAGCTCTTCAAAAGAAAGGGGGCTGCATTACGAATATAAACAGCCTAAATACCCGCCTAAAAATTTCCAAGGTATAAGCAGAAAACAGAGAAAATTATTATTGGACAAAGTGGTTGAACATAGAGCAGAGCTCTTAATAGAATGGCAAGAAAAGGTAAATATTGGAGACATCACATGACGGCTGCATTCAAAAGAATGGTTTTATTTGCTCCAGAACCTGAGACAAGATCTAAATTGTCGATACCAGCAGCAGGGCATTTCAAAATACATACACAATTTAGCGCTGGGGAGGTCGCACACAGCCAAAACTTATTTATAGCCGTCTCTGCTACAGGTTTATCGCATATTGCAAACATCATTAAAAGAGCCAATGATATAAAGCTTTTGCGTGCTCTTTTTGTCCGTGAAAATATTCCACCTGAATGGCTGCCACAAATGTTATCCAGAGCCGACTTGCGCATGGCACGCAACATTTTAATTCATGCCAATGAAGATTGGCAAACACCGCGCAGAATTATCAATGCCTGGCGCTCAGGAGCCCAGCATGATCTAATTGCCAGAGCAAGCACTACTGATGATTCTTTATTAGTTGTTAATTGCGCTCTTGAGTGTTTTGAAGTTTCTTTCAGCGAAATACCGGCGCTTGTTCGCATGCAAAAAAAAGAACGACTGAAGCTTAAACTTAGTGAAAGTGGCAGCTATATTCATTGGCCGCAGGCTGATGTACATCTAGATCTAGACGCCATCCGCTATGCAACGGACGATAAGTGGCGCCAACAATGTGATTTACAAAAGATTATCCATAACAAAAGGTTTGGACAGGCAATTGGTATTGTGCGCCAAAAGTGTGGCTTGGAGAAAAAAGATATTGCCGTTATTTCTGATCGACAATTACGACGGATAGAAAACGAAGGCGCTCGCCCCAGTGTAGGCACGCTTACTGCTTTAGCTCAGGCCCACAACATGGAATTAAACGCTTATTTAAATGAAATTGCTCAACATTTTTAGCTATAGCAGCTTGCAGCCTCATTCATTACCAGCGAGGGTGGCTGGAAACAAAGCAAAGGCACAAAATTTATTAAAGCACTATTATTATTACTTTTTAAATATCAGCCGCCTTTTTTTCCCTTTTTATCATTATTTAGGCGGAATAAATTCCCTTGTACGCGCCTCATTAGGGCATTTTTTTATTGATATCGCCATCTGCTCATTTTGACGGCTGACTAATTCTCCACAGGGCCGAAACGGGCAAGGCAAAAATGTTCTTTGCCAAAGGAATTACTTTTTGTCCTTGATAAAGCAGAATACCCCTGTGAAATTGGTCACCAACTAATTGGGCAAAGCGGGATAACCCGCTAATATCAGCGGCACTTATGGTGCTTGCTGCTTTTACTTCTAATGCCACTATTTTTCCGTTGCTGGCTTCCAATACTGCGTCTACTTCATCGCCTTCATGAGTTCGCCAGTGGTATATATGGCAGCGGGTATTATTCCAACTTATTTGTTTGCGCAGCTCATTGATCACAAAAGTTTCCAGCAAATGACCATAATAAGGGGAATGGGAAACATTATTTTCTATCTGTAGCAAATGGCAGACAAGCCCGGTGTCTAACAAGCAAGATTTAGACGATTTAACCAAACGCTTGCCGAAATTGGCATGCCAGGGCGGTATTGGTTGATAAATGAAAACAGCTTGCAGAAGCGCCAGGTAACGTTTTAATGAATTAAGCGGTATGCTTGTTGTTCTGCTAATTTCGGACAGGTTTGTCAAAGTACCAATTCTAGCTGCTAACAATGAAAGCAAGCTAGGAAACTCAAGCAGACGGTCAACATTTGCCAAGTCTTTAATATCACGACTTAAAATTGTTTGTATATAAGATTCAAACCAGTCCGCGGAGTTGCTGTGTTTGGCTCCGCTCACTACGGCAGGAAATCCGCCTGTGCTCATGCGCGAGGCTATTTCAGATTTGCTCACTAATGCAGACAAACGGTCTTCCGGCAAGCCCTTGTTACTAAAACACCAGTCTATAAAAACTTCTGTCTTTCCTTCCAATTCTCCTTGAGAAAAAGGAAACAGCGAATGTATTGCCATACGTCCAACCATAGCATCGGCAAGTTTGGGTAAGAATAAAGCACTGGTAGAGCCGGTAAGGATGAAGCGACCCGCACGTCTGTTTTCGTCAACGGATAGCTTGAGCGGTAAGTAAAGCTCCGGCACTCGTTGCACTTCGTCTAATACAAGGGTACGAATATTTGCCAATCCTTCCAAAAAGCCTGAGGGATCTTTTTTAGCTGCTAATAAAACAGAAGGCTCATCAAATGTTATATAGCGGGCACCAGATTCTTTGGCAACAATTTCTTTGACCAGAGTGGATTTGCCAACCTGACGAGCACCTGTTAGCAATACAACCGGAGAGGCTTTGAGAGCGGAAAGCAATTGTTTTTTGATGTGTCTGTTGATAAGCATAAGATTTTTAGCCTGCATTGTACGCTGAAGTTTTGTATAAATTATATATGAAAATTTGCCATCGCGTGGCAGAAAATTTGCCATTGCATGGCAAAATAAAATAAAAATGCAACACAAAAAGGGAAGTCGCCCAGATAGTTTCAGCGCAGCCAATTCTCCCGAGGAAGATCATCGATTTGTCAAGCAAATAGCGCATCAAATCTCGACGGCACTCAGCTCCAATTCGTTAATGGGCGGAAAATCATCATCGAGCGCAGGCAAGGTTGCTAGAATCTCAAGCAAAGATTTGGGCGCAGCGGGCTCAATGATTAAGCGTTTGCCTTCTTTGCGCATTATGGCATCTTCACCAGGAAGCTCAAACTGACGCGGGATCCTAACCGCCTGGTTCTTACCATTTTTAAAGATTTTTACATGTCGCGCAAGTGCCATAGTCACCGCCGTCAGAAATTAAGTTGCGCGCACATTCATCTAGAATAGCGTCAGTCTAATATATGGCAAAAGACCGCGTTCTGGCAGCCACCATTAGAATGTCTCGTACTTCAAATGGGTACAGAACGCATGCATCATATATGGCTGAAAAGGGCATGAAAATTGAACCTTACGTGGATACAGTAGGCTTATCGTAACCGCCAAATTCCTCTGTGTGAGCAATTAAATTGGCCATAGCTTTATCGCGCTCCTGATCCTGAACATTAATAAAACTCATCAAGTCTGCCAGCTTAATGCGCCGATGTGTTCCTATTTTTGTGGCCTTCAGCTTATTTGCTTCGATCAGCTCTACTACATGTTGGCGAGAACAACCAATCATATCGGCAGCTTCTTTGGTGGTTAACCATTCGCTGCGCACAACCACCGTAACACCTTGCTTGCGCACAAGTGCTTGGGCAGTAAGTGATAATATTTGCATAAGTGATTCTGGTAACTCAAGTTTAGTACCATCAGTCCAAACTAAAAATGGACGTTTTAATTCGGATTCAATAACTAGTTTATTAGCTATTCCGGAGACAGCCTGGGATTGTTCATATTCTGGAACAATTGTTGTGGCGGCGAGCATCGAATAGACCTCCTATTTTGTGCTGACGAGATCATATCATATAAACGCTACAAGCGCAAGTAACGCTATAAACACATAATTTGCAATCATGCAATTGCTGCTCCAGAGGCTTTCAAGGAAAGTGCATACGGGGATATCAATATCAACCGCACTTATTGTGCTTGTGGCTTTTACTTTGAATGTGAAAATTTGCCACAGCGTGGCGGAAAATTTGCCATTGCATGGCAAAAGAAAATAAAAGTGCAACACAAAAAGGGAAGTCGCCCAGAAACGATGAACGAATCATCGCCTGGGCGACTCCCGCCGCGAATGTGGTCGGCATTCGTGGCAAGAAGTATCACTAATGCAGCACATTGCCCTTCGCGTAGGCGGCGGTACGTGCATAGGACACCACAAAATACCCCGACGTCGGGTCGAACACAGCGATGCAGGGGTACGCGTGGTTGTGCCACTTCTTGGACAGTTCTCGCCAGAGTTCCAGGAGGAAGCTCTGGCTTAGACATTTAAGTTTGACGGGACCCCGCCTGTTGGCTATCCCGCCAATCACCTTTTTCAGTCGCCACGGAGCGGCCTCTGGGTCTGCCCAGAGGTCCTCCGTCCAATGGACCTCAACGACGACCGTGTCGTCGTTGTTGGCGCCTGTGTTCCAATCAATGCCCGTGCTCACGAATCGCTCCTTTCAGTTAATTGTCGTTCTCTGAAGTCCGATACCGTGAAGGCACGCAAGACGCGTGCCTCCTTTCCGTGGGATTGTCAATATTTCTTGAAGACATTCACCTTGCCAGTCTGCCCCGTGGCAGCCATTAGAAACCGGTTGGACTCCGCGGCGGTATATGGCAGTCCTCGCCTTAAAGCGCCAACTTCACCCAGACGGGCAAATAGCTTGGGGCGGTCGGCGGGGGTGACAGACGTCACCCAGGTCCGGCAGCTTATCTCCGCAGTATCGATCACGGCATGGGCGCCTTGCGTCACCCAAGCCCCGGCGAACTCTTTCTTATCGGTGGCATTAAAACCCCCGATCAAGATCTCCAACTCCTTAGATCCGAGATCAAGGCTTGTCTTGCTCGCAAGAATCTGCTCGATGTCCTTGACGGCCACCAACAAGGCGGTCAGCACACCATCCAGCCCAGCGTCGGTGCGGGGCACCTCTACGCTAGCCGTGTTCAGTGCAAAATTGAAGTCGCTCATTGGAAATCTCCTAGGATGGAGTGGTCTTTGTCTTGAAAAAAGAAAATCACTGACTCCGCAACCGCACAAGTTGTGGAGGAGCTTTTTGCTGCACAGGGTTGCATCATGCTAACCTGCGCAACCGGCCCCGGAGAGCTCAACCGGTAATCGTTGTAGTTATTGTTGCACGGGATTCGAACCCGCATCCCAAGCAGCGCGCGACACTCGCGCTGCCGGGTTTTAGCTATTTCGCCCGCTAGTGGCCAGAATGGCGCGCCGGGCGGAACTCATCGTCGCCCCTCCGCGGCGCCGTTTGAGCCAGCTTGCAAATGTAATACTCCAAGCCCTCTCTCGCTGCACGCTCGTCTTCCTCCGCCTCTGCCTTCGTCTGGGCGGCGGACGTAATGACGAGCACCACGTCGTTACGTCCGAGGACGAAATTGGGACGCCGAAAGCCATTCTGCGGCACCTTGACTCTATGATCGCCCTCGAACAAGGCGACGAGTCTGTCTCGGTGCCGGTTGACGAAGAAGTGCACCCTGGCACTGGCGTTATAAAAGAAGTTGTAGGCAGCCGCGTGATCGATCTGCTGGCGACTGATAACCGTGCCGTCCGGAACGCTGGACAACAGGTCGTAACCGATCAAGACGATGTTCACCGTTCGATCCTCTTAAAAAAATTTTCCTTGTCCAACGTACACATCGATCATCAGCCATCGCCAGTCATCGTTGAACAACAAATGCCTGGTTTCGGCCACGTTCACGTAATCCGGGAAGTATCCTAGTCTGACCATAGTGCGCCTCGCTTTTAGCTTTCAAAGCCCGCTTTAACGTTATTGTCGTGATGGGGCTTGTTGGCAGCTATGGAATTGACCAGGTCCTTCTCAGACCATTTCGTTCACCCAGCACCTAAGCTACCGGTCGCGCGACAGGTGTTTGTATAAGCTTTTGTGGTGCTCAGTCCTTTGACAGTAGGGAAATAGGCTGATCTCAAATGAGATGGGATGAAACGATACCTAACCTTGCCAAATTTCTATGAGCAAAATCAAATCCGGCAACCCGCATAGCACTTAAATACCTCAATGGCTCAAAAGCCCTGGCATTGCTTGATAACGCCTCTTTTTTGCTTTCTGCCACGCTATAAATTAAATCTCAACTTCGTAATAACCGCATACTCTTGACATATTAAATGCAAGTATCACCAGTAGCGCAGTTCACGCAAGTGGCTTTTTGAAATTGGTACGTCATAATTATCTGAGGACAGCATCCATGATACTCATCAGCGATACTAAAACCTTCTCATCAACGATGTGGCAACGTTATACCGCCCTGCAGCAAATACTTACTTGTCTGCGTTTTTGTGGGATTTAAATTATTTGTCCTCTACCAAAACTAATAATTAGCAGGTACACTTAAATTATGCATAAGAGGTTATTTACCATGGCTCTGCCTAAACGTAAACCAGACAAAACATCCTTCAATCAAGTTTTAAAACTAGCTAGTCAGCTTGCGCCTAAAGAACAAGAAAAGTTAGTGCAAGCAATGCAGTTAGAGGAATTAAGACGCGAAATTATGGTCGGCGTCAAACAAATTGAACGAGGAGAGGGTATTCCTGGCGAACAAGTTTTCCAGCGTTTGCGGGCACGCCACAACGAATTGGTTAGAAAAAGTACTAAGTGAACCACTGGATTTTTGCCCCCACAGCGCTTGCTGACTTGGAAGAAATTCATGCTTACATTGCTAAAGATAATCTACCATTGAACGCTTGTATCATCGTTGCAGCTCGTTAAGCAACCATCCAAGGGCTGGACGCAAACGCGACGATCTCTTACCAACCTTGAGAACTGTGAGAGAAGGAGATTATCTGATCTTTTTTCGTCCAATTCCCAAAGGAATTGAAATTTACCGGGTTTTGCACGGAAAAAGAAAGATCGTAAAGAAATTTTTTAAAAATCCAGAGGCTTGAGCCACAAGCCGGGCAATTCACCCACATTCATAGCCCGCCCCATGGATTTATAGTGGGCACCCCAAGAGCGATAAAAGGTGCAGTATCGCGGGTGGCAATAGTGAAGCCGTGCACGCTAGCAATAGCGCCAATTTGTCCGTCGGTGACAGATACAGCACGACCCACAGCCCGAGCGGCTGCCACCAGCCCACCATAGGCTAGAGCTGCTTCCCTGTCAAAAGGCAATATCCGCGAGGCAAAAAAGTTTGCTATCAGCGCGTTAACATCAACTCTGAGTGCTTCCTTCCGCTTGCCTGCCGGCAAACTTTCAATGCCTAGCCTAAGTTCGGATAAGCTTGTTGCAGTGAAATAAAGTGTTTCGATTATTTGCGCATCAATCCAGTTCACTACTACTGAGCTCCTACCAGGTTTTACGGTTTCAGAAATAATGTTGGTATCAACGATAATCATTTAAAAGTCTCTATACGACTAGGTTGTGGGTCTCTAATAATGTCCAGGTTCAAAGCGTATTTATCGCCGAGGGCGGCAAGAGCAGAGCCAAGTTTCAGCCGCTTATTCGGTCTGACTGTCGCTTCTAGGATTTCCCGGATTTCTGCTTCTGTGCTGCGTCCGTTCTGAGCAGCCCGCACCCGCAAAGCCCTGTGTGTTTCGTCCGGTAAGTTTCTTACGGTAATAGATGCCATGATTGCACTTCCTTATGATGCACTCAATGATAGCATTTTATACAAATGATTGCAAGTCGCTACGCCAATTATCTGAAATCAATCCGCTTGCCAAAGCGCTGATATGGGCACCGCCCAGAGACGCTCGCCGAAAGATACTGTTTGATCGCCGGTACAAAGCACAATTCCGCGCTTGAAGCGCTCACCAAGCTCACTAGCCACAGCACTTAGGCTTGTCGGTAGTAATCGATGCCAGAATTTCTGTTTCATTATCCAGGTAAGAACCTTTGCGCAGCAATTGCCAGACTTCATCCATTACTCTGGCTGAGTCATTGGCTTTGACAGCTTCAACTACGCAAGTTTCTAGATGCTGTTTAAGCATTAGCTGTGCCGTTTTATCAAGAGCTGCTTGCACAGCCTTTAATTGATTGAGCACATCTATGCAATATTTTTCGTCATCAACCATTTTATGGACAGCATTTAAATGCCCCAAGGCGCGCGCCAAACGATTTTTTAAAATCTCTTTTGTATTTCCATGCAAAGCCAAAATAAATTCCTCGGCGCAACAAAAGGCATAAATATTTGCTGCTATTTTTTTCTGCTGATAACAATTTTAGAGCCATGTCGCATACATAGATCTAATGACTTCTAATGTGTCACATTTAGATAATCAAGAGCTATTCTCACGTCTGTTTGGATATTGGCATGATGATAAGAGATCTTTTTCTTAGCAGCAGAAAAAATTATTTGTAAGTCTGGCAAATTATCAACTTGGCCAGTTATAAAGAACGTGCCCACAACGAGACTAAATGCAGCTGCTAAAGCACTGGATGCTACAAAAGCAGGAACGAGATTCTGTGTATATATAAAGCCGCAAGAGCCCATCACAGCTAGCAACAGATTAGAAATTAGCAGACCAGCTGTAAAAGCAAATAGCATAGAAATTCCGGCAGCATGCGCGGCAGCGCCTACGGCTGTAATAAGCAGTATTTGTGTACCTGTTTCTGCACCAATACCGTGCAATATACCTATGAAAAAAGCAGCTAAGGGCCCATATTTATCTATAGTTAAAGAGGGCGTTTTGTTCTGCTTGAAACATTTGTTAGCCAGCCAATTAGCAAAATATTTTAGAGCGGCAAAAATGAGCATCCAGCGACTGACCAGATAGAATTTTTCTCTATTCTGCAAATACCGCCACAATGAATAAAAAACCCACAAGCCTAAGATTACAAGACTAAGGCCAACGATGCGCTCCATGATTGGATCGAGCCATGCAGGCAAAATCATGGCGAAATTTAAAGCGGCGACACCCAGAAAGATTACAATTGCAGCATGCCCTAAAGCGTAAATAGCTGCTAGAGCAATGGTTGCACTTTGTGCTTGGCGTAATGACAAATGTGATTGAATACTCTGGCTGCTTTTTGTTCCGACAATATCCATAATGGCCGCTAAGTGATCCCAATCAAAGCCATGTCTTAGCCCGAGAAAAAACGAGCTGGCTATGGCAAACATAAAAGCTTCATTCATATTTTTTGTAAAGATATTTAGGAAATAGCTAGGCTATCCATCATAGACTATCTGTACCAAAAATTAATCTTCCCAAGCCGGATCTTTCGTGCATTTCATTTAACAGCTATAATGTTGTCACTGAGCCTGGTTTGATCGTGCAGAGTGGTTAAGTGGAGTGCTTATGGAAGACGGCATATTAAAAGCAATATCCACCGACGGCTCAATCAGAGCAATCATAGCTTCGACAACGCACTTAGTTGCTGACGCCAGGCACAAACACAATTTATCTTTTACAGCTACCGCTGCCTTAGGTAGAGCTTTGACCGGTGGAATATTGCTGGCGCCACTATTAGCCAGACAAGGTCAAGTAGCACTCAAGTTTCATGGCAATGGTCCTTTAGGTAAATTATTTGTTGATGCTTCGCCTAAAGGGACTGTAAGAGGTTATCTGGAAAATCCGCAAGTAGAATTACCGCTTAACAGTTTAGGTAACTTTGATGTAGGCGAAGCAGTTGGGCACACCGGATATCTACATGTGACTATTGATCAGGGTTTTGGACTTTCGCATACTTCTACAGTGGAGCTTGCCACCGGAGAAATTGGCGAAGATATTAATCAATATTTGGTTAATTCTAATAAAACAGGTTCTTTGGTTATTATCGGCACACATTTAAATTCTCGGGGTGTAGAGGCAGCCGGTGGGCTGATTGTGCAATTGCTGCCAGATCATACAGAAGAAACTATTTGCCAAATTGAAAACAATGTAAGTACCTTTGGTACTTTTACTTTTTTGATGCGGCGCGGTATGAGCCTAGAGCAGATATTAGGGCGTATTTTAGAAGGGTTTACGCTACAGACAGTGATGCCAGAGCATCCAGTATCTTTCCAATGCAAATGCTCAGATGAACGTTTCTTTGAAGCCTTGAAAGTATTAGAAAGAAACGATTTAGTATCTATGGCAGAAAAAGAAGGGCAAGCAGAAGGGCGCTGCCATTTTTGCAATCAGTTTTATTATGTTGGCAAAGAAAGGCTTTTAGATTTAGCAGGCAAATATTAAAACTAAAAAGATTGTTATGGCACTACTGATGGTGCCAACAAAGAAACAAAAAGATTGCAAAAAACGAAAGACCCCGAAGCCGCTGGCAAGCGCTTCAGTTGTCTTTCGTTCTTGTGTGGTTTGAGGATCAGTGGACTCAGGCAGTCAGTAGAGCGTTTCCGCTGGAGGCGTCACCCCCACCTGGCTTAGGCAGAAGTGAAGAGAGTCCATATTGGAGAGCATAGACAGACTGGCCTTGGTCATCGGTTGCAATTGCGCCACCAGCCGAGCAAGCTCCGTCTTATCCGGACGATGGCTGCGTCCGCTATTGATGGCAATCAATCTGTCGCGGGCTGGACTGTGCGGTTCGAGAACTTTGGCCAGTTGGTCGTAAAGTCCCACTGGTGCAGCAGTCAAGCCGAACATATGAGCATAGGAGGCAAGCTTTCGGTATGCGTCGAACAATTGAGGAAGCTTGTCCTGACTAGGCTGGAAGGCTTTGGCCGCCAGGTGGAGGAGCCGGCTGTCATTTCTCAGCTCATCAACCGTCTCGATCATTGCTTCAATGGCTGAATGAGCGCAAGAGCCACTGAGCAGACGGATATACTGAAGGTGGACGCCGAATTGTTTGTCTGCTTCTTCGGCTATTTCGTCCAGAGAGAACATCCAATAGTTCAGTCTGAAAGCATTGGCCATTTCATTTGAAAATGGCGTCTCCGCAGGAGCAAACTTGGTGGAGACGCCCAGGGCAACACTCCCAGCCAAAACCAGAACGTCCTTCATCGACGGAATGAGATCTTCTGCCAGGCTGTGCGAAGCTGAGCTCATAATTATCTCTCCTTACGAGGATCGG
This sequence comes from Candidatus Melainabacteria bacterium, assembly GCA_013288645.1. Taxonomy (GTDB): domain Bacteria; phylum Cyanobacteriota; class Vampirovibrionia; order Obscuribacterales; family Obscuribacteraceae; genus JABDBL01. Next base: position 17,421 of record JABDBL010000012.1, on the reverse strand, counting down.
GTATAGCCCTGCAGTTTTTGCAACTGAGTATTAAACCCAATAGTGAAGCCAGTGAGGGCATTAACCTCCTCAAGAATAACTGGCTCGGGATTTTGTTCGCCTGAGACGTCGGCAACTGGCCTGGTGTGAAGGCGCAAAAGGATATCGCGAACTTCAGCCTTGAGCTCAAGAGCCTTGATTGCCGTGCTTACGGCCTCAAGGCCCTTCTCTGCAAGACCAGTGCGGGCACGATCGGCTAGCAGCCTGTAAACAATTGCCATGCTTTCGCACTGCTCATTTGTGAGCTCGAATTCGTTAACACTGCAGACGAGTTCGTTAATCTCGCGCCACAGGTGAGTCAGTCTAAGCAAGTCCTGAGCTTGAGACTGATTCTCAGTCCTGAGCCCATTAGACAGTAGCATGATGTAGCCGTTAGTTTCCACCATGACGCCCACAATACCCTTAGCAGCGGAAACCTCAAGGGTAATGTTAGCATCGAAGATGCCACTGATTGCTTCGAAAGTATCACCGATGCGCCGGAGAGCTGTTCCCATACAATTCGCGAAGTGATCTTGACCCCCTGCGGAATCCCCAGACCTTCCGTTGGCACCGAATCTGCCATTGTCCCCAAAATAACCCGCCGATCCACGTCTGTAGTTTCCGGACATATCTTGCTCCTGATGTTGAGTTCTGTTAGGACCGCTATTGCCGTTCTAGCGGTCCTAACCGTCTTGGATGTTTTGTAACGTTACTGCCGCTCAGCCAGCCGCCATGCCTATTGTTGGTCATCCAGATAAATGACCCCCAATTGGCGCAGGTAATTGTGCAGGGCGTCCGTCCTGGCGAGGATTGTCAGCGTAGCGTGCGTGAGCGGCTTGATCATAGGCACGATCTTTCTGAGCGCTTCATCGCTCAGCCTCTTACCATTCGGTCTATTGGCGGCAAGGAGCTCGTCTCGAGCCCGTCCCGCCGGTTCCAGGGTGGTTAGAAAGAGCTCGTAAATCCCTTTGGGCATGGGCCGTCCGAATTGGCCCTTGCACCAAAACGCTACGTCGATGTACGCCGACCATAATGTGTCAACTTGCTCAGTGGTCGCCTCAAACCGGCCAGCGTCATGTACCAAGGCGATGCCCGCCCGGCGCAATTGATCGACGCTATCGAACATTGCCTCGATAGCTGGCGTTGCCTTGGGATTAAGAAGCGACAAGAGCCTGTTTTGATGGGCAGCGAATTGAGAAGCTGCTTGCCTCATCAAGTTGTCCATTCCGGACTGCCAAATTGGGAATGCCTCCGGGGATTGGGCACGCGCAGTGAATCTGGCAGATACCCCGAGCACAATGCCACCGGTATCCTCCAGAATTGCCTCGAGCGTTTCTCTCACTTGCTCTTTGAAGTTCGACTGGCTTGCATCTGAAGCACTCATCGACTTTCTCCTTGTGAAGTACGAGAAGAGGAATTTCAACCAACACGAAGCACAGGCAGCACCCCTATTTCTGCTTCTGCACGAAATATAGTCTGATGGCGGCTGGGGGCGGCGTGGGGGCGGTTTTTGGTCCTTAGATTGAGAAAAGGCGAACGATCAAGCTAGCTTGACATTTTTAGACTTACAGAAGCAAGATTTATGCGCAGTTCTGTAAAATCTCAAACTAAACAGCGAGACAAGCATAGTATTTACAACCCGGGAGCACGCTGTAGTCGAGACCAGAAAAACCCGGTATAAATTCTGCTTATTTGGACTTTATGACATTATTAAATGCGCGCTTAACAACTATGCACGGCTAGCGCTAGGTGCTATTTGTTATCAGGAGTATGGTTTTTGAATGGAAGACAAATGCACTGCTTTGAAAAACTAAATGGCGGCAAGCCATTAAACGGCGCGATGGATTTTGCCTGCTTTAATACAAGAGGTGCATGCCTTAATGCGCTTAACGGTTCTGTTTATGAGCGCTTTTACTGATTGCAAATTTGGCATAAAGCGTCTTTTATTTTGCGGATTGTAGTGCGAACGCAAAAAAGAATAATTACGCCCAGTCATGGGACCCTTACCACATACATCACAACGCTTAGCCATAAATTCCTACTTTTATTTTTGCTGATATCCGATAACTATTTTGATTCGATCAAAATGCTGACAAAAAAGTTCGACCGGTTAAGCCGCTCACGTCTATATACGTTACAGACTCAAATGATTGAGAGTGAAATATACCGGGAATTAAATAATAGCATGAAAAGAGCTGATATGGCTAAGCTCTATCGCAAAGGACACAATTGGCAATTGAAATTGAAACGTTTGCTCTAAATTAGGTCGCCATTAGGTCTTCATCGTGGTAGTCTGTTTCGAGAACTTTACTCGATGTTACTATTCCGAAAAAATAAAAACTGTGTTAAAAAGAGAATAGTATTTGCTTGCGAAAGAGCGTAGTTTTTGTTGGTATATTGAAATGGCAGAGAGCTGGCTGGCTAAAAATTATTTGGAGTCAAAAGGGCTGGAATGGCACTAGTTAACTACGCAGCAAGGGAAATCAATTGCAAAATTGTTTACTACGGCACTGGCCTTGGTGGCAAAACAACCAATCTAAAATACATTCACAGCCAATTAGCACCAACTACGCGCGGCGAGTTAATTAGCTTAGCCACTGAAACAGAAAGAACTTTATTCTTTGACTTTTTGCCCTTAGATTTAGGCGAAGTGCAAGGATTTAAAACCAGATTTTCGCTTTATACGGTTCCCGGTCAGGTTGAGTATAACGCCAGCCGTAAGCTAATTTTGAATGGTGTTGACGGCATTATTTTTGTGGCTGACTCAGATGTTACCCGCTCAAAAGACAATGTAGACTCTTTGCAAAATATGATTGAAAACTTGTCCGAATATAATTTGACCCTTGATAACATTCCATGGGTTTTACAATATAACAAGCGCGACTTAGCTACAGCCATGCCTGTCGAACGCTTAGAAAAGGAATTAAATATACGCGCTGTGCCTAGTTTTGAAGCCATAGCTTCAGAAGGGTTGGGCGTTTTTGCCACGCTAAAAGCAATCAGTAAATTGATTTTGAACCGGCTGCAATAAGCTTTTTAATTAATTAATTCATCCAAACTGGCTTGTGTTGCAGTATATTTGAATTATTCGTACGAGGGTCACATTGGCGCTATGGCTATGCAAAAATCAAATGAAAAAATTACCTTCGATCAAGTTTTTATCCTGATCGACAAGTTTACTCCGGTTCAACAGAAAAAATTGCAAGAGAAGCTAACTGCTAAAGTATGGGGAGCCGAATGGGATCAGCTGGTTGCTGACGTAGCAGAGGATAATAAAGACTTACCCTCTCTTTCTGAAAAAGAAATATATGCAGAATTTAAGAAACATCGGTCAGAGCAAAGGATAAAGCGTGCTCAAAGTAATCGTTGATGCCAATGTCTGGATCGCAGCACTCCTGAATCCTGGCAAGCCACGCGAGATACAGCAAAAACTAAAAGAAAATCGTTACCAACTCTTCTTCGCAGAACCACTCCTCGCAGAATTAAAAGAAGTTACCGCAAGACCAAAGTTTCTTAAAAAAATTCAGCCACACAAACGAGAACGTCTCATTAGGTTGATTAAAGATAAGGCTACAGCTATTCAGCTCCCATCAGTATACTCAACAATTTCTAGAGATCCCAATGACGACATGTATCTTATCTGTGCCAATATTGCCAAGGTAGACTTTATCGTCAGCGGGGATCCTGATTTATTAAGTCTTGGAGAATATGAAGGCATAAAAATCATCACACCGGCAAAATTTTTAAAGGTTTTACTGAAAGCCCAGTAATCTTCTCTGCAATATACCGGCGTTTGCGCAGGGGATATTATTAATAGAAAAGAGCACAGGGAGCCACGGAGTAAAAGCATGGAGAATGTGATTGAGATAGATGAACATAAAGTCGTTGTTTCTCTAGATCCAGAGCTTGGGATGCTCCGAGGAGAATTTCTGGGTTTAGCTGGCGGCGCTGACTTTTATGCTAAAAATATTGATGAGCTAGTTAGGGAAGGACGCAAGTCACTAAAAGTCTTTCTCGATTTATGCAAAGAAAAGCAGGTTAATCCATTTCGTGAATTTTCAGGACGCTAACGGAAGACTCATTAATTTGTAGAAATGTGAGCTGTTAAAACATTTGATTAACAGTTACACTCTCAGTAAAGCTAAGGCTAGGAATTTTACTGTTGAGTAATTAATTTGGCTTCTTACACATCAACAAAAGCTAAACCAGATGAAGGACACCTTTCTTCTTTGATGAAGAAAGCTATTTTTATTGAAAGGAAGGCTCGCTATGCTGACTTTCAGGGCAAACATCATACTTTTTCTGGCTTTATGCGCAAGACCGCAGCTCAGTTATCTCAAGCACATCCACATGAACCAATATGGGTAACAATACGTGGGCTTTTTCGTTCTTATGCCACAACGGACGTAGCCAGCCGCATTTCAATTCTATTGAGGGTAGAACATCTTTTAGAAAAGAAAAGTGCTGCCTTCAGTCCTGCATTAGCGCAATATACTGATTCGGCAGATAAGCCGGAGATGGGCTCGCAAAGCGGCTCAGCGGTTGAGAAATCCAACATCAGCCAAATTAATTCGGCACAAAAACCGGCAAACAACAAAGGGAGTTTTAAAAATATAGTCTCTATAAAAGAGAATGCCAGCGGCAATCATACGCTGGCGGGGGCAGGCAAAAAGCAAGCATTGCCGGCCCATTTAGATGGCTCAGGGCTTAGTCAGATTGATGTACAATATGTAAAAGGGGTTGGACCGCGCTATAAAACGATGCTGTCTGCCATTGGCATAAACACGGTAGAAGATTTATTGCGCCACTACCCGCGGCGGCACATTGATTTTAGTGATAAGGTCAAAATTAGCTCGCTTAGACCAGAGCAAGAAGTTACTATTATTGGCGTTATTAAGTCAGTAAGCGCTTTTCAGTCGCCAAAAAGTAAAATTTCAATACTGACAGTTGTTATTACCGATGGTACAGGCAGCATTGCTATAACCCGTTTTATTGGCGGTAAGTCAAATAAGTTTTTGCTCGATCGCTATAAAGACCAATATCCTAAAGGCTGTCAGGTAATGGCTTCTGGCATAGTAGAACGCGACAAGCATTATAATCGTTATACTTTAAAAAATTGCGAATTAGAACTATTGGGCTTCATTGATGATGAAGAAAATCGTTATTTGTCGCAAGAAGAAAAAGAAAGCCTGAGAACTTTAAACACCGGGCGTTTAGTGCCTGTATATCCACTTACCGAAGGTGTGAGTTTAAGACACTTGCGCCTTATTATTCATAATGCTTTAGAAAAATACGGGCAGCGTATAGAAGATATATTGCCGTTAGCGGTAAAAGAAAAATATAGCTTAATTGAAGAAAAAATGGCTTTGAAGAAAATCCATTTTCCAGAAGCTATGGAAGAGTTTATAGAAGCCAGACACAGATTGGTCTTCGATGAACTCTTTGCCTTGCAATTGACTTTAGCTAAAAGACGCCATGCATTTGAACAAGAAGAAAAAGCACTGAGTTTGGACACAAGTAAGAATGATTTAGTTGAAAGACTAAGACAGAGTTTACCTTTTCAATTAACGGCAGCTCAAGAGCGGGTATTTAAAGAAATCGCCCGCGATCTGGCTTCTAATAAACCAATGCATCGGCTTGTGCAAGGAGACGTTGGCTCAGGTAAAACAGTAGTGGCTTTGCTGTCTGCATTAATAGCTATAGACAATGGCTTTCAGGTGGCGATGATGGCGCCAACAGAAATTCTGGCCGAGCAACATTATAATCAATGCCAAAGATTTATTGAGCCTTTAGGACTAAAATCTACAATGCTTTTGGGTAAACATGGGGCAAAAGAGCGCAGAGAAGCCCGTCAATTAGTATCTTCAGGAGACGCGCATTTGATCGTCGGCACACATGCTCTGCTGGAAGATGATGTTGAATTTAAAAAATTGGGTTTGATAATAATCGATGAACAACATCGCTTTGGGGTGAAGCAGCGAGCGCGTCTCAAAGCTAAAAGCTTATCGCCTGAGCTTTTGACTATGACTGCTACCCCAATTCCTAGAACATTGGCGCTTACCATTCATGGGGATTTAGATTTATCTGAAATTGATGAATTGCCGCCGGGCAGAAAACCTATTTTGACAAAATTAATGGCAGCTGGCGAGAAAAAACAATTATTCAGCTTTATCAAAGAGCAAGTGCAAGCGGACAGGCAAATTTATATCGTTTTCCCTTTAATCGAAGAGTCTGAAACATTGTCAGCACGGGCCGCCACTGTAGAATACGAAAAATTAAAAGAAAAAGTATTTCCTGATTTACGCATTGGCTTAATGCATGGCAAATTAAGGCCGCAAAAAAAAGAAGAAGTAATGAATGACTTTAGGGCGCATAAATACGATATTTTAGTATCCACTACAGTAATTGAAGTGGGCGTGGATGTGCCCAATGCCTGTGTAATGGTAATTGAAAATGCCGATAGATTCGGCTTGGCACAATTGCATCAATTGCGCGGGCGGGTAGGGCGCGGGGCTGATCAATCTTATTGCTTTTTGGTCACCGATAGCCGCACGCAATCGACGCGGGATAGACTAGTAGTATTGACGCAAACGAATGACGGCTTTGTGGTGGCAGAAAAAGATTTAGCGATTAGAGGACCGGGAGAATTTTTAGGTTTTAGACAAAGTGGTTTGCCGGATTTAGTGTTAACCGACCTAACGCAAGACACGGCTATTCTCACTGATGCCAGACATGCAGCTATTGAAATAATTAAAGAAGATCCGAAATTAACTAAGTATCCGGCATTGCAAAAATTGCTAGAAAAGAATGCCTCCACCATAAAAACCGAAATTCTGCATTCCGGTTAATAGCTCAATATCGGTTCATCGTTCCTGGATCTTTTGTGGAGCTGTTCTTTATGGCGGGAAAAATTATGTGCCTTTTGGCGCGAAATTTTAGACAGTACCGGTAACCTCATTATGGACGTAATGCAGATATCTTGGCTTCTGGCTAAGAGCTCTTTTGGATGGCTGGGCTAATTGTAAAGAAGTGGTTTAATATTGCTGAGTAAGTCAAATTTTTCTCATATTCACAGCCTTTTCGGAGTAAAAAGCCGCTTGCCAAGGTGTCTGTGCATTTCGCAATGTTGTTGCATTTAAGTGTCAGGACTGATTTTGCTCCCAGGACTTGTGTTAGGGTAAGGTGCTCAAACCTTCGACCTCATGATGAGGAAACCCCAAAACAAAGTATTGCCTCTCCAAAAACCCTCTGTGGAACCATCGCTCGGTGGTACGGGGTGGTTTTAGGCATCAAGACATTAAGGGGGAAATGACTGCTTCTGCTTCGTAGCTCGGTTGGCTTGACCAGTGAGTTGGTGTTCAAACGTTTCTACTAGCTGCTCGCAATAGGGTGATTGTCCATCCTGTGACACAGTAAACGAGCAGCTCAACCCCAGCGATTAGGAAAAAAAATGAAAGCTTCAGCTGCCTTGCTCAAAGAAGACGGCTCGATCAACTTCGCCGGAACCGGGATAACGGATGTTGAACTGGCCCAACTGGCATCGGATTTGCCAAATGACCTCCGGGCCATCTATCTCCTCGACACGAAGGTGACGGATGTCGGATTGCCGGCACTGCGGCGGTTTAGAGGACTCCAGGTCCTCGACCTCCACGGCACTGCCGTCACCGATGTGGGGATGGCCGAACTGGCACTCTTAACTGAGCTCCAGCACCTCCTCCTCGACCAGACCAGGATCACGGATGCGGGACTGCTGACACTGAGGGCGCTTACTGCCCTCCAGGGCATCTGCTTGGCGTGTACTGCAATTACGGACGCGGGGCTGGCGACACTGAGTCCTCTCACTGCCCTCCAGGGCATCCGCCTAGCGCGTACTGCAATCACGGACGCGGGGCTGGCGACACTGGCGCACTTCAGAAAGCTCCAGCGCCTCAACCTCAGCAATACCAGGATCACCAATGCGGGGCTGCTGGCACTAAGGGCGCTTACTGCCCTCGAACACCTCGATCTCAGTGGGACCGGGACCACTGATGAGGGGCTGGAGGCACTGAGCCCTCTTACCGCACTCAAAAGCCTTTACCTCATCCGTACCGGTGTCACGGATGCGGGGATGCCGGCACTGACTTGGCTTACTGCCCTCCGGGAGCTCCATCTCTGGGATACCGCAGCAATCACGGACGCGGGGCTGCTGGCACTGACGCTGACGGCGCCTGCCCTCGAGCTCATTCAGCTCGGTGCCAGCCCGGGGATCACGGAGGCTGGGCTGCAAGCTTTGAGGCAGCGTTACCCAGGCGCTAAGATCATTGTCTATCCTCTGGCTGCGTAACGATAACAGGGCGGCAGTCCGCTTCTACCGCCCTGATTTGATTCGTCGAAACCCATAGCGGCGGCCGACAACTTCAGGTATCGGCCGCCCGCACCTTTCAACCGTGAAGAAGTTTGGTATACACAGACGGCAAATCTATCGGCTACGCCCGGCATTTGCCGTTTTCCTTTTTTATAGTATTTTTGTTATCTTTAGCACTAGCTCAAGGCAAAATTTTCAAGCAAGGGTATTTACACTCAGTGACAGGGCGGCCGTGCGTGAGGTTTGCCATAAAGCTAATACGGGCAAGACTTGGAGGTTTTCTGCAAAGTTTACTGTTTCTGCCCTTGTATAGAGGATGATACCGCGATGAAATCGGCGGCCGGCAAGCTCTTTTAATAACTGTAATCCTTTAAAATCATTGGCACCTACTGATTTGGAGTGATTGCTGTCGAGATATCATCGAAACTCCCGTCTTGAGAACTCGATGATATTTTAGCGAATCGCAGACAGAGCCGAGATTAGCGAGATTTGAGAAAGATGGATGGCATGCTAAGCAAGAGACATTGCCGGCTCAGAGGCAGTTTCCCATAAGGCGGAAATGGGTACAGCAAATAAACGTTCGCCAAAACCAATAGTGTTTGTGCCAGTATAAAGAACAATGCCACATTGAAAGCTGTCTCCTACTTGATCACGCAAAAGCGCTAAGCTTTTGAAACTTTGCTTATTCAAAGAAGATGTTGCCTTAACTTCAATACCAACCAAACGCTTATCTCGTGCTTCTAAAATAATATCTATTTCCTGACCGCCTTCTGAGCGATAATGAAACAACTGGGGTTTAACATTGCTCCAGGTACATTGTTTCATTAATTCCATAAGCACAAAATTTTCTAGAACATGGCCTAGAACGGTTCTGTCCTTAAAAGCAGCCGGCGAACTTATTTGAAGCAAATGACAAAGCAACCCTGTGTCGCTTATATATACCTTGGGGGATTTGATGAGCCGCTTGCCGAGATTTTGATACCATCCAGGCAGGCACACTATAAGAAAAATTGTCTGCAATAAAGCAAGATATCTCTTTAAAGTGCTCGCCGGCAAGCCAAGCGTCCTGCTCAAGTCGGCAAAATTTAAAAGACCACCGGAGCGGGTGGCTAACAAAGCAAGTAGATTAGGCATAGCAATTAAGCCTTCAATATTGCTCAGATCTTGCACATCACGCTGAAGAACTGTGGTCAAATAACCCTCAAACCAGGTTGTGCGCCTTTGTGCGTTCGCCTTTGTCACGGCACCGGGATAGCCACCGCGCAGTAATATATTGATTAGGTCCGTATCAGATAGTTTTGATTTAAATTTAAATTTGATCTGATTGCCACCAAATATGGTATCGATAAAGCCTTCTTTGACCCCGTTTATTTCTCCTTGAGAAAGAGGCCAGATAGTATGTATTTCCATTCGCCCAGCCAAAGAGTCGGATAATCTTGGTAAGGTTAAAACATTGGCTGAGCCTGTAAGAATAAAGCGGCCGGGTTTACGATTTAAATCTACAGAACGTTTAATAGAAATAAAAAGCTCCGGCACATGCTGGATTTCATCCAATATAACTTTATCCGGTAAATTATCAATAAAATCTTGTGGGGACAATTTCGCAGCAGACAGGTTAGCCACTTCGTCAAAGCTTATATAATTTGTTTCCGGAACATTATAAAGCCTTTCTACCAACGTACTTTTGCCCGTTTGTCTGGCCCCGTTAACCAGAACCACTGGGGTATCTTCAATTGCTTCGAGCAATAATGATTTGAGATTTCGAGGATATAGCATGGTTGTATTATAACCACTGACTAGTTGGAAATCAACCATTAAGTGGTTGGATTCCAACCAGAGGATGGTTGATTTCCAACCTTAAACAGAGCCTTCAAAATCATGGGCACCCACTGATGAAGATGCTTTACACTCAATGCCAACAATTTTGCCCCGCGCTTCTAATATTATGTTAACCTCATGCCCTGAGCTGGTGCGGAAATAAAATGCCTTTGCCCGATTGGTGCTCCAGGTGATTTGCATATCGTGGTGGATAATCCACCACGATATGTTGATTAGACTGTCAAAGCTCAAGTGGCTATTTACGGCCATAAAATTTAGCGCATTGCATTTGTTACTGGCCACTTATTTAGGGCCAAGGAAAAAGAAAAAAAAGACGCCCGCGTCGATGATTTGGCAAAATGTCTTTACCACCGGCGCGGGCTTGACGAAAAAACTCATCGCTGCAGTTGTGTTGTTAGAGCATAGCGGCGACCCGCCCGCTCTTGTAGCGTCTGTCCGCCCTCCTAATCAAAGTTTTTTGTCCCGTCGCGGAACGACCGGGCAAAGATGATTGCGAAACTCACGAGGAGTGTCAGGGCTACGACAACAATCCCCACCAGTACGGCGCGGTAGCTGAAGAGGCCTTTAACAATCGGGCTGTTGGGGCCGCCCAGAGCAATGCAAGACCCCACAAACGTTAACCCAATGAGCGCCGCTATTAGGGCGACATACTCGACCAAACCCCCTTTGAAAAACCCGAACCCTTTCACTTTTTGGTCGAGGAGCGCCTGAATTATGACGCTCAAAATGAGCACTACAGGCACTGACAGCACCATCCCGACTACGGCGCGGAGGAGCGCATATCTAGCGCTCTCGTTGAAGATGGCGGCATGTACGACGCCCGCCATAAACATGCTGGTGGCTATCGCCACTATCAAGCCAGTGTTCTCGAACGACCCGACCTTGAAGTTTCTTCTTGGATCCGTTTGCATTTTGCCCTCCCGAGCAAAATAAGTAACACCTGCGTCGATGATTTGGCGACATGCCTTTATCATCGACGCGGTCTTGACGAAAAACCTTCATTCAACGTATCATCCCGCGGCCCCGAACACTGGCTTGCGCTACGCGCGCTCAAAGAAAACTTCCGTGTCTTTTGTTTTTGGGGGTTTCTGTTGCTCCTGCTATGTTCGGGGCTTTGGGACAATATCTAACCTTGGCAAATTTCTTGCTGTCCAATCAAGTCCCCTGCCGGACATAACAACACTACTTAAAACGCCATACAGTTGCTTGACAACAACTCTTTATTAGGTAAATAGGGGACTTAGTGAGAACTTCTTTATACCCTTATAGAACATTAAATTGCCCGCTTTACAATTAGCACAAGACATTGCTAGTGATACTTATAAGAGGGTTTCGCTTCTTCGTACCGAACCCATTAATTTGTTTTTCGATCGGGATGACTAAAATTAATCGCTTGGGTTATAAACTCGCCTTGTCGGACTTAATAGCTAACGCTAATAAATTGCTCGACGAAGAAAAAACATAACAATTTGAGTACCGTTAACCGCCAGGAGTTCTTGATTTCTTGTTGCTGGGATTTTAAACCGTGAGATAAACACCTCTTCCCCCACCTCACAAGATCACGCTTTAGTTTAAGCAGCTAAAGGAAACTCTATTGCCAGCTCATCCCAAGGTACGAATATTTGGCTGGATTCATCTTTCTTCAGCAGCCCGAATCGTAATAGCAACTGAACATCTCCATGAACATTACTGTAGTCGCGCTTAAGCTTCTGTGCCAATTTTTTGATGTTCATAGCCCCATGTTTATACAAAAACATAAGCAACTCCATGCGCTTTTCAGACAAAGTGCTAAGCATGGTGGCACCATCAGTAAAACTCAACTCAGCCTCAGCATAATCAACAGGCAAACCCTTCTCTGCTCGGCCCCAGTTTTTCAAAACCTCATCAAAAACCATAGCAGTAGACTTTATTGTGATATGAATACGTCGCTTTTTCTTAGTCATAGCTTGCCCCCATGTTTAATTACATCTGCCTGAAAGTCTTTCAAAAGTTGCTCTTTGGTCGTAAATCTATAAGGAAATTCCTGTTCTCTTATGTGTTTATGGTCACCTTTGCCTCGTTTATTGTCATACCGGATTAGGGTTGTTCCATCTGGTAAACAGTATTGAAGCCGATACTTAATACCATGAGGTCGTTCTGCTGTTGCTGCCGGCAGTTGCCAAACATGTATCTCTAGAACAGAACCATCAGGCAAACCCACTTTTCTATCATCGATACTTCTTGCCCGGTTTCTCATATGGTATATGGTACTATACACCAGTCGCGAGCACAAGTTAAAAATAATCCTTTGCATCGAAAGCCGCCCATGCCGGTGTTTGTACTGACCGTGACCTAACCCCCAATAAAAAAAGCCAGCATAGACAATGGCTTTGCCCTTGCCCTGCTCTTTGATCTTTGCACCTGTAAGAAAATTTAGGCTTTAACTACTGTCAGATGACCTTGTTGGCTGTATTTTTGAATTTTTTCGTCGCGGGTGACCAGGCTGTATTTTTTTATTCTTGCTGTGGCAATGATAAGGCGATCGGCAGGATCGGCATGCAGAACACCAGGTAGCATGGTGCTTTCAATCTGCATTATTATGCGCTTTAAATTCGACTATGGTTATCTGATTATGGTCGTATTTATATTATAGCTTATGGTCTGGAGTTTTAAGGCCTGCGCTAACTATCGTCCGAATCACGCTTGCTTCCGGTGATTGCTCGATTTTGCTCAACGCATTGAGTAAAATTACTCAATACATTGAGTAATTTGTTTAGTAGCAATTCGATAAGCCGCCGTGCTTCTAGCCCGAAATTACAAGTGTTAAATACTGCTCTCAGTAGCGCTCAAAATCAGCACTCATTAGAGGAAGCTCAGCACATTAAAATGAGCAAATGTTTATCAGTAGTATTATAAAACTACGTAATTCTCCCACTTGATGAGTGTTAGTTGTCAAGCTTATTATTAAGCAAAAGTTACGGGCGACAATCAACACGCAAATGTATTCGCACCTATAAATAAATTTTTGAGCCCAATATTCAATATCAATTATTCACCACCAATATTATTAGAGGAATAACCCTATGCTTACTGCTGAAGCCAAATTAGAGAATGAGCAAAAATCAGTGCCTTCCTGTATTGATATAGGATTGGAAGCGAGCAGAAAAGGTAATTTCCAAATGGCGCGACAGATGTTTCGTGCAGCTATGGACCAATTAGAGGGACAGTCTGGCAAAGAATCACAATTAATTGAGTTGTTGATTCATACTGCTGATACTTATTTAAATGAAGGGCTTTATGACTCAGCCAAACAATGGTATGAAAAGGCGATGCAACGCCATGAGCTTTGGCAAGGCAAAAATACATTTCAAGCTGCCTGCCTAATGGCCAAGCTAGCTGAAGTTAATGTACTGCAAGCGCAATTGGGTGAATTTCAAAAATGTTTTGAGGACACCGAGCGCTTTTATTTACTTGCGCAAGACACAGACCCCAATATATTGCTGGGGGCATTGATTGATCTTTCTTGGTCACTGTGCGTTAAAGGACATATGGACGAAGTGCGATCTGTGAATAATTTGATTGCTCAAATTAAACAATTGGAAGAAGAAAACGAACTAGCTGCACAGGTAGCTTAGTTTTAGCTGGTGAGAGATAAGATTTAGCGAGAGACAAGACCGAGTGAGAAACAAGACTTAGCCAGAGATAAGACTTAGCAAGAGACAAGATTCGGCAAGAGACAAGACTTAGCCAGAGACAAAACTCAGTAAGAAACGAGATTTAGCAAGAAACAAAATTCAGCAAGAGACAAGACTATTTATGAGATTCCCAGTCACAATTCGCACAACCATCACCCCCAGCAATATTCATCTTGCCTCATATAAAGAATGGCTAGGAAAACAGGCTATCACAGCCAATACTCAAAGGGTTTACCATTCTCGCGTTAAACAATTTCTTTTATTCATAGAATATGCAAACTTGGATGATCAGCCTTTGAATAATCTAGACTGCATGAATGAAGCCATGTCTATGTATTTGATTTTTCTCAAAGAGGCAAAGGGTGGAATAAAATCAATCAATGCCAATGTTAATGCTCTCAATAGCTTTTCGCACTTTTTGGGCTTAAAAGAAACACAGCTCAAACGAGAGCATTGTTATAACAAGTCTACTAAAATATTGACAGCAGAAGAACAAAGAAAATTTCTTTGTTCTGCACAAGAACAAGATTGGGTACGAGACAAAGCTCTGGCTTTAGTGCTTTTTTATACCGGCTTGCGCATCGGCGATTGTGCACGTTTAGATGTAGCGGATGTTTTGATAAATGCTGCTTCGGATACGTCGGCACCATCTTTTTTTGCTGTTGATGATTTTGGTGCTAATGATACTTTTGCTCATATCAAACTAAGCAATGGTGCCAAGGTTCCCTTAAATAAAGTGACTGTATTGGCTTTGCAACAATGGCTGATTGAGAGAGCCAAATTAGCCGGGGCTCAGACAAATTCTGCTCTTTGGCTAACAAAAGACAGTGATCGCTTATCAATTTCTGGTATGGCTTGCGTAATCAGGCGCATCGGCTGGCAAGCACAATTGGTTGTATCGGCTGAATTATTGAGACGCTGCTGGCTTACAAGATCCACTAATCATTTTAATAAAAAAGAGCTGGCAGCAAGATGCGGCAATTATATCAGCGCAAGCACCATCAACCGCTACGGCATTTCATTGCCGGCGCTAGATTTGAATATGTCTGCTTAAGCGCTAATGCTTATATTCACCCTCGGGTTTAGACGGGTCTTTTTATTTTGGGCTGAATTTTACCAATTTCTTTGCCTGGTACATGCGAAAGCAATCTTCGCTATGTAGCAATATTTTACGCCATTCACCTGTTGCATCGTTTGATTTTAGCCCAAATCCATCAATTAACAATATCAATAAAGATTCTATAGATGGTCGATATAGTGGGAATCTTATGTCTTCTAATTTCTTTTGGGTAATCTGCTCGTTCAATAAGCCGTTAATTTGCAGATGGGCTATAGGATGTTCTTCATCCTGCGGATTAACATCGTAGTCACAGCGGAACACGAACCGATCTGTGAAAGACCGGCCATCATCTATTTGGTACTGAAATGAAGATCGTATTATCGTTAAAGGATCATTCCTGCCATATCGAAAATACATAAAAAACTTCAAGTAGAAATCATTGTTAAGTCGCAACGCAGTCTGCCCAAGCCTACTACCAAAAATACCTAGACCTTTTTTTGGATTTAGATCGTGATCAATTATTTCCCCGGGTTTTAGCACCGTAAGAGAAAGTAGTTTCTGAAGCAAATTAACAAAGTCTAGCGGATTGCCACCATTGTCCGCAAAGACCTTATTAGCTATGCTCCTTACGTCGCTGAAGCTAGACACTGTTTGTTGATTTCGCTAAACGCCGGATCAGTATCAGGCAAAACTTCTATCCATGCCAGTAATTCTCTCACTGCATAATCATTAGAACAAAGTGTTCCAGTATCAACGGCACGAATAAATTCCGGCACAGACATGCTGAATCTTTTGTTAGCGACTTGGCGAACATCCAAGCTGACCTGTTCTGATGTTAATGGATTTGAGTCTGGGAGGTTCATAGTTCTTACCCATATGATTACAATATTAAGCTTACCGTATAATTATATGCCCAAATAAATTAAATTCAAGCCATCAACCACAGCCGAAAGGTAAAAATTCATTCTCCAGAATGGCCATATTGTGCCCCCAGGGAATTTGTGCCACAGCTTGTGGCACAAATTGGAATTCTTCATGGTAAGTCAGGACTGATTGATTCATAATTCAATCGTTGATACTTGGTGCTGATACTTAAGTATTGGTGCTAAGTATCAGTGCCGGGCGAAGGCGTGATTGAGCATTGATTAGCAGCGGATGAGCATCGTGCGACGATAAACGAGCATGGGACGGACGGCGGATGAAATGTTTAAATAACGGCGTTATATTGACGGTGTCATATGTGCAGATAACTGCGATAATGCGGCTTCTGGTGCTAATGGGCAATAAGGGGCATTATTTTTTGCAGTCATAACAATGGCTTGCAGTGCTGCATTGGGTTCAGCGTTAACAATGAGCCCGATTGATTCGTTTCTAATTAGCATTTTGCCTGATTGATCGCCGGCGCTGGGAAACCAGCGAAATATAAGCGACTTATGACCAATTAAATTATTCAAGTAAGCTGCTACAAGCGGTGCCTTACTAGGTTGGCTGTGCAAATGACTAACGGCTGTTTTAATGCTGGTAAGCTTATTGTGCGTGAGTCCTCTTTTGATGCCCACGATGATATTGCGGTTCTCGCCGCCATATTTTTCTAAAAACTTTTGTTTTTTATCTGTCCAGGATTTATTGTCCATTTAGTTTATGCGACCTATACGTTATCTGGGTGTCGTCTTTATTTTGTCTTTGTGCTTCCTGGGCATTTGCTCATTTCTGTTTTATTTCTTGCCATCGATAGGGATTAAAATTTTCGATATGAACGAAATGCGAAAGAAAATTGACTGACTGAATTTGATCCGCCTTTAACACTAATACCAAGCTGTGACATTGTGGTGTCACGCGGGTAGCTAATCATTAACTTGGACAAGCTGTCAAGGAAGTTTTTTAATATTTGCTTTGGTAATGGTAAGTGAAATTGGCATTAATACTTGGGTTTTAAGGCATGTGTAAATTATTTATAATCGATTCTTGCCCGAAAGGCTGATGGAGTGCCATCGATGATACTTATTGTTGATACTTAAATGTTTTGATAAAATTCAAACAAAATAAATTGGCGGATTTATTCAGTATGGTCGGTAAGCGGCAATGTATGGGCATTTGCAGCATTTTATAATTGCCAAAGGCAGATAAAAAAGCTTGACTTTGCTTCCTCAAATTTGGCAAAGTTGGGTATCGTTATAAAACCTCCACGTGAGAGCAGTGAAAGAAAGCCAGTAGGCAATATCCCAAGACCAGAACAACTACCAAAAATCCATAAGTCATATGGGTGGTTAAGTCCGGTCTGATGATAATGCTTAAATATGCCAGGATTGGCAGCCGATTTTCGGTGTCGATTATGGTGACATGTTTAGCTGGTGGACTTGTGCTGCTCTCATGTGGTTGAACGATATAGTGGTCGGTCTGTCGGAGTCAGCGATGCATTGTGATATCACGGCATCCTGAACGTTACCGATGGACCGACCACACTATGGACACGGACATGCTGTAGT
>JABDBL010000011.1 GCA_013288645.1 Candidatus Melainabacteria bacterium | reverse complement strand
AAGCATACTGCACCGCACTCATTTTCACATTCGACTGATTTTATTATAAATGGAAACAAGAATACAGCAGATAGCCTTAAAGGTTAGGCCCGAATCTTATCTTGCTTTAGTTTTTAGAGAGTAAAGGTTTGACCCGCGATTCATTTTGCAATTCTTCGCTAGCTTGCTTAGCAACCAAGTCTCCTGCCTGAATTTTTCCGAATACTTCAACCATTCCTTCCATAATCTGCCCTTTAGTTACTGATACCCACTCAACAACATCATCTTTCACTTCGCAAACAAATGTGTCCAACGGTGTTGTAACCACTGCCGAAATAGGCACAAACAAAGATGATTCGCGACGCCGAGTAGGCCAATAAACTTTGCAAAACATGCCCGGCAAAATTTTATATTTAGGATTGAAATAGTTCAATTCTACCGGCATAGTCCTAGTAGCCTTGTCTAGGGTATTGCTTATTCTAGCTACTGTACCTACAAACTTCTCAGCAGGAAATGTCGAAACAGAGAATTTTACTTCCGAACCAACGATGACACCGGCAGTGTCTCTTTCTGGAACAGGAACTACAATTCGTAATAAATCCAACTGCTTAATGCGACATATGGGCGGATAGGCGCCAGTACCGTCTGGACCTACAAAGCTACCCACATGCATTTTACGCTCGGTCACATAACCATTAAAGGGAGCCGGTAATTCTAAGTAGGAAGCAAAATCAGCAAAATTATCAAAGGACTTCTCTTTCGCATTACACTCTTCTTTGCGCAATTCCACTTCATGGGCTTTTGCATTCACCCGCTTGATCAGCGCATTTACGTCCTGGCGATCAACTTCGACAGTTTGGGCCCACTGCACTACATCATTATCGGCTATTACACCAGGTACTAAAGAAGCTGCTGCTACGCGTTCATAGGTTGACTGATCAGCCAATAAATTAGCCTGACGTCTTTTTAAATCAGCCTGCACATCTTGTAGTTTTGATGCCTCAGCAGCAACAGCTGCTTTAGCAGCGGCCAATTGTGCTAAAGCATCATTTCTACGCGATAGATATTCAGGCGCATACATCCTCACCATAAGCTGCCCTTCTTTTACCACTGATCCTCGGTCTATCCCAATCCATTTCACAAAACCTGGGACCTTTGGATAAATAAGCACATCTTGATAGGCTTCAATTTCACCAGGTAATTGATCTTCACGAAAGAGAGTTTTGGAGATTACCCTTACAACTGCCACTTCAGCTGGTGGAGAAGGCTCTTCTACTGCTCTTTGCTCAAAAAATGATTTCCAGACAAAGAAACTAGCAGCGATCACCACTATTGAACCAATAATGATAGCGATCAGAATCTTGCTTTTAGATAGCAGCGATGCAATTTTCATATTTTGACTAGTCCTTATCCCTAATAGCCAAGATCTCCTGGATATACCGACGGTGAGCGCACCGGCGCATCTTTCTGAACAATAATAAATACCAAAGGCAATAATGTTAATACTGATAAAGTGGACATACTAAGCCCTCCGATTACCGCTCGCCCTAGTGATGCGCTTTGTCCACCGCTGACTGCCATGGGAATCATCCCTGTAATCATAGCAATAGAAGTCATTAAAATTGGGCGCATTCTACTCTGCGCACCTTGTATTGCTGCTTCTTCGGCATTCATTCCATCGCGACGATTGTTTTCTGCAAATACAACCAGCAAAATAGCATTGGCAATTCCAACACCAATCGACATAATCGCCCCCATAAATGATTGCACATTTAGCGTAGTGCCTGTCAGAAGCAGCATGGCCAGCACTCCCAAAAGAATTGCTGGGGTGGTTGACATAACAATTAGCACTACCCTGCCTGCTTGAAAGTAAGCCAAGAGCATCAGAGTTATTACTACCACAGCCAAAGCCAATCCCATAAGCAAATGATCGAAAGTGTCTTTTAATATAGGTATTTGTCCCTTGATGTCTACAAATACACCTCTAGGTGGTATGCCAGCACGTTTAACTGCCGCCCTCACAGCATCACCAACACTGCCTAGATCATTACCGGCTATATTGGCTGTCAAAGACACCATTCTCATCATGTTGTAGCGATCAAATTCACCATAAGTGACACCATAATCTACTTGAGCCACATCAGATATTAGTGGATGCTGTAGTCTTTCGGTATGATTTCCTGGATAGTATCTATCAACAATAGGATTTTCCTCTTCCTCTCCTTCCAAGGTATGCATTTGTTCTTTGCGGACATTGCTCATAGCCGGAAAATTTTCGATGTCTTCTTTAGATTTAATTTGGTCTTGAGGTACCTGTACTTGCACCTGATAAGAAAAACCACTATCTTTGTCCCGCCAGAGGCTAAGATTGACAAATCTACTAGAGAAAACAGCTGGCTGCAAAGACATACCTATTTCTTCAGGAGTAAGACCAAGTTGTCCAGCTAATTCGCGATCAATCTTTATATGGCAAGCAGGATAGTCTAATGGTTGCCCCCATTGTAAATCACGCAAAGACTTTATTTTACTCATCTCTTTAAGTATTTTCATAGCAAACAATTTGTCAGCAATTAAATTGTGTCCCATTATTTGCACTTTAATAGGTGTAGGCGAGCCTAGATTCATAATTTGGCTGACTAAATCTCCTGGCTCAAATGAAACCTTTGTATCAGGAATTGCATTAATAAACCTTTGCCGTAGGCGGTCTTTAAGCTTAGGCATATCAATTCCAGCACCTTCACGAAGTTGAACGTCCAGCACCGCCTGATGTGGACCACTAGTCCATAAGAAAGCTGAGCTGATTGGAAACATTGGTGGTTGCTGCCCGGCATAACCCAAAGTCTTTTCCAGATTTCCCGGACCTACCTCTTGCTTTATTTCGTCAATTACTTTTAATACCTTTTGCTCCAATACTTCCACTCGCGTACCGGTGGGCGCACTGATTCTTATGCGAAATTCACTACTACCGGAATCTGGAAATAATCCACGACCAATTGACTTATATAGAAGAGCTATTAAAATTCCAGCGACGACAAGATATATTAGAACAACAAGTACGCGCGCAGGAGCTAGTTTTTTCAATAAATCCTCAAGGTGTTGCTTCAGTCGATCTAGCAATCCAGGTTTTTCGTTGGCAGTGGGCGATCCATGGCGCTTTAGCAACAATACCGAGATTACTGGCACCAGTGTAGATGCTAGAATTGTAGAAGCTATCATAGCAAAGCCAACAGCTAGCGATAATGGAGTAAACAACTCTCTAGTAATTCCTACCATAAAAAACGACGGTATGAATACAGAAACTACAGAAAGCATAGCCAGTAAACGCGGTACCATTGTTTCCACACAGGCATCATAAATAGCTCGATTTAATTGTGCTCCCCGCGACAAATGACTGTGAATATTTTCGACAGTAACCGTAGCTTCGTCAACCAAAATACCGATTGCTAAGGCCAATCCACTCAAAGTTTGAATATTTATAGTTTGTCCAGTTATTTTTAAAGCCACAATTGCCGATAACAACGAACAGGGTATAGTTACTACGACGATTAAGGTGCTTCTTATATCTCGTAAAAACAATAAGATCATCAAAGCCGGCAGCAACGTACCTAACAATCCTTCATGGAATACATCATTAATGGCGTCTCTGACAAATTTAGATTGATCAAATTCATAACTTATTTTTACATCCGGGGGCAACACCGCCTGCATCTTAGATAAAGCATCTCTAAGAGCATCTACGACCGAAACAGTTGACGCATCGGCACGCTTAACTGCTGGTATATATACAGTTCGTCGTCCCTGGAAAAGTGCATAACCAGCAAGAATATCTTCCGAATCTTCAACACTACCTATATCTTTAATAAATATCTGTGGGCCGTGACCAGTTCGTATCGGTAGATAATCCAGCTGATGTATATCGGGAAGATCTGTATTGAAAGGAGAAATACGCAAATAGTTACCCGTTCTAACATTGCCTGCTGGCAGTACTCTATTACCGCTAACCAAGGTCTGTATTATCTCGTCACCCGAAATATTATATTGCCGTAGCTTATCAGCATTCACATTGATAACAATACTTCTGATATTTCCACCAAAAGGCGGCGGTGCTTCTGCACCGGGTATAGTGGCGAGCAAAGGGCGAATACGCACATACGCAAGGTCTTCTAGCTCTCGCACAGGTTTAGTGTTTGATGACAATACAAGTTGCCCAACTGGCAAACTCCCAGCATCGAATCTAAGCACAAAAGGATTATAGGTACCATGCGGCATTAAACTAGTAGCACGGTTGGACATAGCTACAACAGCAGCCATCGCACTTGCCATATCAGTATCAGGCTGAAAAAAAACTTTGATTAGCGCAACATTCTGAATGGATTGAGACTCCATATGTTCAATCCCAGGCACATAAAGAAAAAAGAGTTCATAAGTTGAAGTTATATAGCCTTCCATCTGCTCGGGAGACATGCCACCATAACCTTGAATAACATAAATAGCCGGGATTTTCAAATCGGGGAAAATGTCTTGCTTCATGCTGTTTAGAGCAAGTATAGACATCAATATAATGCTCAACACAGCAGCAAAAACCGTAATCGGGCGCTTCATCGCTGTTGCAATTAACCACATTGTATTTTTTTCCCCTCGCTTCTAAATTTGCTTTCTATATATTAATTGGTGGCATTACCAGTATTTCTTTCAGCGATAGCTACCAGTCCAAGGAAAGATTTGAGGTCCCCTTGAACGTAAGATAAAGCGAGAATTGATCGCCAAACCTCAAGCTGAGCCAGGGCATCTTCGACTTCCGCTTGGGCGAGAGCCTTTTCCGCCTCTGCTACTGTGACCATATTGGTCAGTCCAGCACTATAACGCTTCAACGCTTTTATTTCACGAACCTTCGCAGCCTCCACCAATACTGGTGTTTCCTTAGCTACCCGGCGTGCTTCGGACAATAATATTCGCGCTCTGGCATCTTTACGTTCTAATATTTGGATGGCCAAGTCATAATCAGCCATTGCTGCCATTTCATTGCTGTATGCCATTTTTTTCTGGGCTCTAAGCGGAAAAATTTCCATAACCGGGAAACTAAACGATGCTCCAATCATGTAGTTGAACACTTGAGGCAAAGCCCCACCAGCCACCGCACGTAGCGGATTTACACTATTTTCTCCACTTCCTCTACCCCACACTCCCGAATTAAGCCACAAGTGCGGACGATACGCTACATCTAAGAGTTTTACTTTCGCTTGCCATCTGGCAATCTCTGCGGTTTTTAATAAGGCATATGGATGAGAATTAAGATCAAATTGACCAAACGGTTGACTTTGGTCTTCAACAGGAGAACATATAAGCGGCTGTGAGACCACATCAATATCGGATTTAGCCATGCCCATTTTTTCCGCCAGATCAACAAGAGCAAGTCTTTTTTCTCTTTCTGCTTTAATAAGCACAATTTTAGTGCGCGAAACTTCAAAATCCCAATCAGCAGCATCAACGCCTGGTCTTAAACCTTTGGAAACCAGTGTTTTGGCACGTAAATTAGCTGCCTCCATATGATCCAAACTCGCTTGAGCTGAACGTATCACCTGTTTCGTTGCCACAGCTGTTAAAAATGCATCCGCAGCGTCAAAAGCAACGTCAAGTTTTGTCAGATTTAAATCAGCTCTTGCTGCTCTGGCATCAGCGTAAGCAAATTGGTCGTTAGCATGTCTAAGTCCAAAATCAACTATAAGCCAGTTTAAATTGGCACCCGCCAAATCATTTACAATCGGATTCAAGCTCGAGTGCGTGGATGGCGGACCAGAATCTACTGGAACAGTATCAAAACCGGATACATTATTCATAACAACACTTGCAATCCGGTTTGCTGAGACACCGGATTCTTGAATATCTAAATTTAAATTAGGAAGGTATTGCGTCTTAGCTAATGTTACATTGGCTTTTGCAGCGTGCAATTTATATAGCTTGTTATTTATAGTAGGAAAATTTCGCAAAGCTATATTTACTGCTTCACCAATTGTCACTGACTTAGGTGCAAATATTGGTTGGAATTGAATATCCGGAACATTTGTCTCTCGTCCAACCGCAAACGCCCATTGACAGTGTAAGCTATTCATCAAACAGATAATCACTGTCATACCAATTGGCAAAGTAGACCCCAGAATTTTCAAGGCCTGCCTCTCTGTATGTCCACATGCCCATTTAAACGATATGGTACCGGTGAACCATTATCCGGCGCCACCTCAAAACCACCATTACAAGTAGGGTCTAATTTGTTAGGCACCCAGTCACCCGGAAGGTCTCTTACCGGAGCGCTGCGTTCTTCACTAATTACATATCCGCTTGGATTTTTGATAGGGCCTTTATCAGCACTGCTGCCTGCATCCGAAACTCCACGATTTTCTGGATGCTTTTGCAGCAATCTACTACCCTCTTTTGGCTCAGTATTTTCTCTTACTAATTGGGCAGCCGCCGGATTTGTAGAACGTAGTTCTTTGTAATCTGTCTTCCTGAAGCTCGTATCACCAAACGATGACCCATTAAACTCAGAACTGCCATAACGATTTTCGTCTTCTGTATGTTCCTCAGCGTATGCAGTTTGAGTTAAGTACAAAGCCGTTACCAAAATAATTATTGAAAAAGTCAAAGAAGAATTCCTATCCATCAATTTAATAAGCATGACGCCACTCTTCACGCCACTCTTCCACTCCATTTATAACGGGCTGGGCAAATTCGATTTCTTGAACTTTCTCTGACACTTCATTAGCTTCAGCAATGAGTCCTAAACTACGCAATACATTTGAATAATCTGTAAGACAAGCAGCGACTAAAATATTTTGTTCCCCCACTGCTCCTTTGGTACTAGCCAAGGCCCATTGATAAACAGTGCGCGCATCTTCCAATTTCCCTTGACTATAATAGAGAAAAGCCAATTCATTGAGCATGCGGGCCGTTTCCAGATTATTTGGGTCCATAGCTATATGCCCTTTGTTAAAGGCTTGCCCGTATAGAGCCATTGCTTGCTGCGTTTGCCCAAGTTTGTTAAGAACATTAGCAAGTGACGAACGTGTGCGCGTAACAAGCATATTATCGCTACCATAAACACTCTCATATATGGACAGTGCTCGTCTAAGCAGAGGTTCCGCCTCAGAATATCTTTGCTTTGATATATAGAATAAAGCCAGTCCAGTCAGATCATCAGCGACAGAAGGATGATAGGGTCCAAGCGCTTTTATATCTATTGCGATCATGCACTCGTAATAATCTTCTCCTTGCCTGTAAGAATGCTGGCTATATAAATCATCAGACATAGTTTTATATGCCGGCGCTAAAGTAGAATTGCTAAATGGTTGTTTAAAGCCGCGCAGCAATACTTTTTGTTCTTCATTGTTTTGGTCTGCGTACGATTTTTCAGATGAAGCTGTCATCTGCTTTTGCCAAGCTGAAGGAGGAATAGCAGTAGTAGGAACAGGGAATCCTAAACGATCTTTCAATACTTCTTTCTGAAAATCGGAAATTAAATTCTTATTGGAATTATCATTTTTTTTCAGCAAATCACTATAGTCATTTAAAAGGCTCTCTAACTGTTTACTAGAAGACAAGCTTGGCTGTTGCATAAGGATGGACAGAGATGATTTATAGTGTTTTTCTGCTTGCTCAGTTTGACCAGCACCAAAGGTTGCATGTCCTAAATGATGTAAGCTTTCAGCCACTGCAGGGCTGAAAGGACCATAATGTTTTTCGTTTATAGCCACAGCCCTGAGGTAGTACTTCATGGCTATTTTAGGATCGCCCTCCGATTCAAAAATTGAACCCAAGGCAAAAAGTGTTGGCACCACTTTCGCGCTTTCTTTTCCATAAGTGCGCTCCAGTATGTGGAGCGATTTATTATAAAGAGGCACAGCATCGTTGGTCTTGTTTTCTAATTCAAGAGTGGAAGCCAATCTCTCTAAACATTTGACCGTATCATTATTACTATGTGGTTCTTGCTGAATCTCTTTTAAAGCACGTCTGAAACAATCTTCGGCTTGAACAAGTTTCTGTTGCTGAATGTCAACATCACCTTCAGTAAGCAAGGTTTGCCAAAGTTTTTCAGACGCCCGAACACCTGAAATGCAAAGCATTAAAACAGTTAAATAGCAGAAGAAGAGTTTAACAAGAAGAGGATGAGAGTCACTGTCTTTCATTGCTGTTATCTTCATTTCCGCTCCAAAAATCAATTGCTATTTACTAATGGATTCATAGATATACCCATCTCACCATGTTGGTTAGGTAGCTGTAGCCTGCCAAGACATAGAAATAAAAATGCCGCGGGCGATCAAAGCAATAAGTCTGTCCAGCTTTGGACAGTTATAGCTGCTCCCATAAAAAATGTATCTAGCCTGCATTTTTATGCGCATGTTTAGCTCCAATTACTTGAAACCTAATTAAGTCGCTCTAAGAGTAAAAAGGCTTTCTCTAGAAATATAGTTATAGGGCCTAGTCACACATATTTGCAAGCGATTCAAACCGACACAACAATTCTTGAAGCAATAATCATGCTGCAATCAAAATAGCCAAGATCATCCCTTGACTATTTGATTAACTGTTCGCTCTGCTTACGATAGTCAGCCATAACTAGTAAGATCTTATTTCAAGATATCAGCTAATAACTCCAACTAAACTTCCCCACCTAATAAATGAGCAGTAGTAACGTGGAACAATCTCTAAACTCATCGAAGACATCTGGTTTTTCGACGCTAGTCTATTTCGTGCTGCGATTTTTTATTCGAATATTCATGCGAGTTTTCTTCTCGCTTGAATACGATGGTTTGCACTATGTTCGAGATCATAAAGGTCCAGTCATACTTGCCGGTAATCATACAGGCTGGTTAGATACATTAGCTCTTGGCTCTGCTTGCAACCGCCGCGTACGTTTTCTAACCGCTGAGTGGGTAACCAAATGGCCCATACTCGGTCCAATAATAGTTGCTTTAGGTGGTATTCCAGTCCGTCCGGGTAAAGGACCTAGAGCACTAGACAATGCTCTTGCATGCCTTGCAAACGGCGAAAATATTTGCATATTTCCTGAAGGAGTTCTTTCGGTTGATGGTAATCTAGCTCACTTTAGAAGCGGTGTTTCAAAACTGCACAAAGAGAGTGGATGTCCCATCATTCCTTTTGCAATATATGGTGGCTACGAAGCATGGCCATATAATAGTGTTTTACCGCATTTGCATAAAATAGCCCTACACTTTGGCATACCACTCTCTATGGTCGATTCTACTCTTGGCGAAACTACTCGCGAGTTGGAAGATATGGTTAGTTTTATGAGAGCTTCGCTTTATCGTCGCTACGATTCTGATAAAGAAAGAGAAACAAGTCTTTTATCCTTACTCCAGGCCAAGTCAGATGTATTTTCCGCCAGGCCAGCTGTTAGCATGAAAACAAAAAATGGTTGGTATGAACTTAGCTATGCAGAACTCTCACGCCAGGCTATTAAGCTTTCTTCTTATCTTATCGAAGCAGGAATTGAATACGGCGACCGTATCGCCATTTTGTCGGAGTCACGACCAGAATTTGCAGTTTGTTTTTTCGGCACAATGCGATCTGGTGCCACCATTGTACCCTTAGATGTAAAGCTAACAAGTAATGAATTAAAATCATTGCTCCTAGACTGTTGCCCAAAAGTAATCTTTATATCTAGTCATTTAATTAAAGTTTTCGAGGAAGTCAAGGAGTCTCTAAATAGCAGCACCAAATGCTTTTTGATTGATCACGACCAACAAAATCCCGCCTATCAATCGATTCAAACTCTGATCACTTCAAAAATATTGCCCTCTAGAGAACGCTCTTTAGAAGAAGTAGCTGTCCTTATCTACACTTCAGGAACAACCGGCAGCCCGAAAGGTGTAATGAATACAATTGGCAATTTAGTTTTTCAAGCTAGTCAATTTGATCAATTAGTTAATCCAGAAGAAGGTGATAGATTTTTATCGATATTGCCTCTTAACCACCTCCTAGAGCTAACTCAGGGATTTTTAGGAGTTTTACATGCTGGTGGCACTATTTATTATTGTCATAGCCTTTATCCCAAAGATATCATTGCTCTGATGAAAGAGAAACGTATCACTGGCATGATTGCCGTTCCTTTGTTTTACCGAACTTTGAAAAATGGTATTGAGCGCGAAATTTCCAAAGGCGGCACTCTGAAAAATATATGGTGGCAAGGTGCCACCACTCTCGGTAAGCTAATTAAAAATCAACAATTTCGACGATTGCTGTTTGCCCCATTACATGAAAGTCTGGGCAACAAGTTGAAGTTACTTATCTCAGGTGGGGCCCCTTTAGAATTTTCTACTGCCGAATTTTTTGACTTAGTTGGCATTTCAATTTTACAAGGTTATGGATTAACTGAAACCAGTCCAGTTATTACATCTAATACTCCTTCCGATAATCGCTTGGGCTCGGTTGGGCAAGCTATCCCCGGAGTTGAAGTAAAAATTGAAACTAATGGCAGCGGGGAGCAAGAAGGAGAAATTTTAACCCGCGGACCTCACGTGATGAAAGGTTATTTCAAACGAGATGATCTGACAACTGAAGCTATAGACAAAGACCAATGGTTTCACACTGGTGATTTAGGGAAGATAGATAAAGACGGTTATCTATACATAACTGGACGAATCAAAAATTTAATTGTTCTTGGTGGTGGCAAAAAAGTCCATCCTGAGGAAGTGGAAGGTGTTTTAGCTGCTAGCCCACATTTAAAAGAGCTGTGTGTTTTAAGCTTAACTGCTAAATCTGGTTCAAAAGAAGGAACTGAAGAAGTTTGTGCTGTAGTGGTGCCAAGCGATTCTTTCAAGAAGGAATTCTTAGATCAAGCACAAATGGAAAAAGCGTTAACAAATGAGATTCAATCACTCAGTGAACAATTGGCATCCTATAAGCGTCCAACAAAAATAATTGTGATGGATATTGATTTACCTAAAACTGCCACTAAGAAAGTTAAAAGAAATGAGTTAGTAAAATTAATTGGATAGCCCTCAATGAAATTTAAGTTTATTATCTTGTTTGCACTCCTTGTAAGCTTGAACAGCGCAGTTAAAGCCAAAACGCCAAGCCCAGATTCTAACGAGAAAATTGAGGTAACTCCTTCTCCAATGGACAATGCTTGTCCCGCTGATAGCAAGCTGCCAAAAATAACTTTAGTGCTGGGTGGGGGCGGCTGTAAGGCACTAGCTGAAATTGGCGTATTGAAAGTGTTTGAAAGAAACCATATTCCGATACATTACATTGTCGGAACAAGCGCTGGAGCCATTATTGGAGCCCTCTATGCCGCCGAGGTACCGTTAGCTGACATTGAAGAACTTGCTATCGATGGCAAATTGCAAGGTGCGATGAACCCAAATTTAACCTTCCGTGTAATTACCTTGCCACTGGTCAAACTGATTCATTTTGGAAAGATATATGCCGGTTTGACAAATGGTTCCGACCTTGAGAAATTCTTGCGCAAAAAATTACCAAGTGAGTTCGCGAATTTAAAAATACCCTTTGCGGCAATTGCAACAGATTTAGAAAGTGGTAACACTTGCATGATCACAAACGGCGATCTATGCAAAGCCATAGTGGCTAGCAGTGCAGTACCAGTATTGGTTCGCCCAGTCACTATTGACAATACGATATTCATTGATGGTGGCATTAAAGCAAATTTGCCAACCAATTGCGCCCAGCTAACCGGAGCAGATTTAATTGTCGCCGTGCCAGCTGACACACCAATAAGAAAAGTGAACAAGCGAGAATTCCGTTCATTGAGAGGACTGACAGCACGAATCACCGACATAATGGAAGTAGAAATTGACAAGCATCGCTGGCAGGAAGCTAATCTAGTAATCTATCCAAGTATTGGTGATACGCCAGCAATAACTAAAGATCCACAAATTATTAAAGATACCATTTCAGCAGGAGAAGCCGCTGCAACAGAAGCATTACCTCGTTTGAAAACACTTATAAAGAGCAAGACTTCAAGCTCTTCTGCTAAATAATTTACCTTTTTATACTCTCTCTTTTATTTTTAGCGTTCAATGCCTTAACCGTATCATGCAGGGCGTTTGCTATTTTTTCAGCATCGGTATTCCCAGTGCCTTCTTTCAATAATTCTTCCGGCAAAACTGGATCACCAAAAACTACAGTAATTTTGTCGAAGCGCGGGAACAATGCTCCGTGCGGCAGAGCTTCATAAGTTCCAACTATACGAACAGGAACAACTTTAACCGGGAAGTGCTCCAATAGCATTCCTATACCAGATTTAAAAGGCAACAATTTCCCTGTTGAAGTCATCTCGCCTTCAGGGAACCAAACTAAACTCCTATGTTTTTTTAGAACAGCAGCAGCTAGAGCCAAACTAGAAACCAGTGATCGCGTGGCTTCAATAGGAATTGCTTGAGATAATCTGTAAATAAATGCATTGAATGGGTTGGCTAGAGCTATGCCTGCCCATCCTGCCCATTGAGTTTTGTGCAATCTTTCAACACTTAATACTGCTGAAAGAGCAAAAGCATCTAAATAACTTGAATGATTAGGAGTAAAAACAACCGGTCCTTTAGGTATTTTTTCCAAACCGATAGCAGAGACTCTAAAACACCAATGCATAATTGCAAAATTGGCCCAATAGAGCAGCTGGGCCAATGACAACATAAAAGGATTCAATGGTTTAAGCCACTCCTTTTGATCATCATCAAGAACACTTTCGGGGTTCTCGAAAGGAGACACAGCATGACGGCCAGAACGAGAGGCTTCAACAATTTCTTTGATTAAATCACGTACGGTGTCTATTCGAGCAATTGCTTCTTCGTTTAGTTCAACACCTAAACGCCCTTGCATTTCCAAGGTCAGGTTGAGCCACTCAAGCGAATCAACATTCAAATCAAGTTGAGGGCTTTTAGTGAGTGTTATTTCCGCATCGGGGAATTTTTCTTGAAGCCATTCCCAAGCAGCCTTAGCAATAGGTTCTTCCAACAGAGATTTATCTTCAGCAGACATCTCCTCTTTATGTTTACCTTTACCAGCACCATTACTTTTTGCGGCTAACTTAGCTTTTTCATAAATTGCCGCTAATTCGTGACGGCGAATCTTTCCCAAATTAGTACGCGGCAACGGATCCTTACTGATAGCAAAATCGCTTGGTCGGTAATATGAAGGCAGTGATTCAGAGACTTTCTTAATTACTTCTTCAATTTTAGTGTGAGCATCGCTATGACCAATAGCGGTAATATTAGGCACCACTAGCGCCACCAGCTTATTTTTACTTTGAAGAATGCTTATTTCACGAATAGAAGCATCCTTTTCATATGCTTTCTCAATTTCTTCTGGCTGAATCTTCTTGCCACCTTCACTTTTAAGAGTAGTAGAGATTCGTCCTGTTACATGCAAATTACCTAAGAACATGTAACCAGTGTCACCGGTCTTAAACCAACCATCCTCAGTAAAAGTTTCCTTTGTCTTTTCCGGTAAATTTCGATAACCAGAAAAAACACTCTTACCTTTTGCTTGAATCTCAGGTTGTTCGTTTTCTTCCCTTTCGTCAGATACTTTATTATTCGTCTTGTGCGTTTCTTTGCTTTGGTTATCTGATTTGTCTTTTGTATCACCCCCTTCACTCCCATCAGCATCATCATGCTTATCGAAGTCTTTCACTTTCTGTATACGTATTTGAACACCATCAACTGGCTTACCCACGCCTTTTAAATCTCTATTGCCGGGCAGACGGAAGGTAAGCAAAGGAGCAGTTTCAGTTAACCCGTAACCGACCGCCACCTGCCAACCAAGAGCCATTAATTTTTTTGCTAAATCCGGTTCTAGAAGAGCGCCACCACAAGCTAATAATCTTAAAGTAGGAAATCGTTTATGTACTTTGCCAAAAAGCTTTTTACCAATATTTATTCCCAAGATATTCATGAAGTTGGATAATTGATTCGCTACATCAAATGCAGTATTATCAATATTATTAGACCTAGCTTTAACTTCTATCCCTGCATACAAAGCACGCAATAGCCTTGGCACAGCTACAAGCACAGTAGCTTTGCCTTCTTTAATGGCTCTAATAATTTCAGGTCCTGTTACCGCTTTCGGAAAAATTACTGTCAACCCCAGCGAGATGGGCCCCAAAAGTCCGTCAACAAAAGGATAAACATGGAACAGTGGCAGGGGAAGCAACACTTTATCAGTACGCTGCAACAGATTAGTTTTTTGCTCAGCATAAATCTGAAAAATTATATTTGTATGTGTTAATGGCACGCCTTTGGGCAAACCGGTTGTACCAGAAGTATAAAATAAAACTGCCTGATCCTCTGCTTTAAGATCATCATCGTGGTTAATCTTCTTGGACAATAATTCATGCCAATTGTCGGATTCGTTTTCATTGTCGAGGCGAATGACTTTCATATGTTTGTCTCTATGCAATCTCTGCAATTTGTCTAAGCCTTTAGCATCAACAAAAATATGCTTCGCTTCACTGTCTTCGATAATATGATTCAGTACTTCGTCACTCGATTGAAGATCGACAGGCACACAAATTCCACCAGCATAAATAACCGCTAGCGAAGCTATAACCAGTTCGCGGCTGTTGCCAGCTAATAGCATTACAGTTTCTTGGTGCTTTAGCCCGACTTTTGATAATCCATCAGCAAGGCCACGCACTAATTTCAATAGCTCCTCAAAGCTCAATTTGCGACTATCTTCTTGCCCGAAAGTAAGTATGGCAGTCTTGTTGCCAAAGCTTTCAGTCTTATCTAACAAATCGCGAATAGTTTGTTCTTTATCTTCCGGCATACCCATCTCCACGACAGAGATATTATATCCCTTGAAGATATCGATCATTGAGTTACCAAACAGTTTTTATCGATCTGCAGCCTGCCACAAACTATTGACTGAAATTGCCAATCGTTTTTAAAAATCAATAAGGTGCATCACCAATTATTGTCAAGCACCATAGAATCTGCAAGCGAGTTTATCATGGCCTCATCGTTTCCTTCTAGTTGGTAACATTTGGCAAGCCCTACTAAGGCTAAGTCTTTGTAGCGAGAATCCGGCAATCTAGTCGCCTCTTTAAAATCCCTTTCGGCTTCCTGTATGTTATTTAATTCCAATGCCTTCAAACCAGCCCCGTATTGTTCTAACCCTGGCACTTTAGTATTCGGTATGCGGTAGCAAGATCCCGGCAATGCCTCCAGATAAGGACTGCTGCGGAAAGAAATAATCTTACTATTCGGATAAAGCTTAATAATGATTGGACGTTTATGCATAAAGAGGGATGCTTCTTTTATTTTTCGCTGTT
Organism: Candidatus Melainabacteria bacterium; assembly: GCA_013288645.1. Classification (GTDB taxonomy): domain Bacteria; phylum Cyanobacteriota; class Vampirovibrionia; order Obscuribacterales; family Obscuribacteraceae; genus JABDBL01. Next base: position 62,410 of record JABDBL010000011.1, on the reverse strand, counting down.
CAATAAAACATTTGAGAAGGTCCATTTCGGTCTGCTCTTTTGTCCATTCTGAATCGCGACTAGCAATGATTTTACGAAAAAGCTGCTCCGCTTTTTCATACTTGTGACGCTGCAAATACCATTCTCCAATATACATCGTTTCACTATCCAAAGCAGGATCCTGTGGCTTCTGGATACATGCTGCTGCTAATACCTGGTCACATAATTCCTCGGCTTTTTGTGTTTGCCCCGCATCTGCATATGCTTGCGCTAAGTCGAGCCAATAAACATTCATTTCGCCATTAGTTTTCGACATTAATGGCATTAACAACTTGAATTTTTCTATAGCCGCATTGTAATCACCAGCCGCTAAATGCGCTTCTGCCAGTCCAGCCAGATCGTAAAAATAAGCACTGCTTTTAGTATCACTATTTTTTTCTCTTTGGGCGGTTGACTTTGAAAGATAATCAATAGCGTTCTTTGCGTCCCCAGAATACGCAGCAAACTGTCCTAAAGCACTGATCAAATTAACAGAGTCACCATCAGTCCCAAGACTTTTATTTGTTCGCCTCTCCAGCTCAAGCTCAATTAGCTTCTTTGCCTGCGGCAAACCCAATTGTGGAATAGTCTCGATATGAAACCTGCGCCACGGACCGCCCGTTCCAAATGCATCACCCATAGGTGCAATGCCTGTACCTGCCGACCGTTCGCCGTCACTTGCTTCTCCTACTTTAGCTCCAGCACCGAAGCCTATGAATATTATGCTGCTCAATATTAGTAATTTATTAGCCATGAAAGTTCTCCTTATTTGTTTCGTTGCTTCCTTTCTGGCTTTGATTAAGGCCAGCTTTTTAGAAATCTTTCAACGTACCCTTGCCATATTTCCATTCCTGCAGGACTAGCATGGCAGACTTGTCTGCAAAAAGTTTGCCACCTTTCTTTTAGTTTATTATCTTCCGACATTGCATAATCAAAAGATTCCAAACTAAACAGTGCAGTAAGCAATATTAAAAGCCTGGGATTATTTTTTAGAGCCGCAACTGCCCATTCATAGTGACTGTCTGTCCACAAAGAATACACAGGTGGACGCTGCTGCCAAGTTATATGTTCACGCTCCCAATGTTCAAGCACAAAATACACAGCAGCATCTTCAACCGAGTCAAATGGCATATCAATTGCTACTCCCGATTTGCAATACAGATGATGTTAAAGTCGAGGCAGTGTCCGATTATATTTGCCTTTTGTGAAAATTCTATGAATCTGTAGCTGATCGCACATATTTAATCAGTTTTCTTTGCCTGAAAATTTCTTGAAGCTGTGTACCCGTTTGAAATAATCAGCAAGTCTGATTCCAAAGACGAATAGCAGGCTCATTCAAATTATGATCGTAACCCAAGATGCTTAATGAAGTCGGAGCCAAAGTAAATAAACGCCCATCTTGAGCACGTAATGCCAACCAACGAACAGCAAGGATGCGTAACATGTGTCCATGCGAAAATAAAAGCACATTACCCTTATCAATTTCCTTCAGACGAGAAACTAACCGATCTGCTCGCATGCTTATATCGCTTATTGATTCTCCTGCCGGGCATCCATCACGAAAAATATTCCAATCTGGACGTTCTTTATGTATTTCTATAACCGTGCGTCCTTCATAGTTTCCATAATCCCATTCGACTAAGTCTGGATCTATTTGAACTACAGAGCCAAAGCCAGCTAGCTCACAAGTCTGTTTTGCTCGTATCAGAGGACTAGAATAAACAGCTTCGAAAGTAATACTTCGAAGCCGTTCGCCTAAACGTTTAGCATTTTCCTCTCCATTTTTAGTAAGAGGAATATCTGTCAGCCCGGTATGTTGTCCGGAAACTGACCAAGCCGTTTCACCATGGCGAGCTAAATAGATCTGAGGCAATGGCTGATTCATCTACTAACGATCTCTCTAAGTGTATTGCAACCATGCCTCAGTGAATTCTATCTATTGATTCAGGACTTTAATGAACTGGATGAGCTGCTTTTTGCAGTCCTTTTATATCCTTTAGTAGGACTTGTTCGTGTCCATCTGGAGTTACCTTTTGATAGACTTTCACAATGGTGCTTTCCGGATTTACAACAAATGTTGTGCGATCCCAATACATATTGCCTTTGTATTCGCTTTGACCAATACCTGTTTCTTTGAGCAAATGTTTTTCGGTATCAGCTAACAAATCAATTTTGAAAGCAAACTTGTCGCAGAAGTCTTTGTGAGATGCAACATCATCTTGACTAACGCCTAATACTTGAATGTTTGCCTTTTCAAATTCTTCTTTAGTAGCCGTGAATGACTTACCTTGGATGGTGCATCCTGGAGTATCATCTTTCGGATAGAAGTAAACTACGAGCCATTTTCCAGTGAAGTCTTTCAAGCCGACATCTTTGCCATCTTGATTCTTGAGTTTAAATTGAGGAAATTTTTGACCTTCTTTAAGCATAGTTTCTCTCCTTATATTATGAGAACTTGTGCTATTGTCGCGCATATTAGTGGAGTCATTTATGTTCGCTGCAATAAATTTATGATCGATGGATCTTGACAGCTTGTCGGCGACATAATTACAACTAAAAGAATTGTGCAGAATAATGATGATAAAAATGGGTTTATAATACCCCAAAGATATAAACTAAACTCAATCTAAAGTAAATTCTCTTCTTGAATTTACTATTATCTTTATTTTTCAAAAACCAATTGAGTATCTCTTGACTCTGACAATCTAGCACCAAATATGGTGCATTTAGCCCAATCCCTCGGAGTAGTTGAAGAACACCCCTTCTGGATCATATTTTGTTCTAAGTTCTGCCAAACGTTTTCTGTTTGCTTCTTTATATGAAGCCTTGATATAGTCTGGATGTTCCACTATTTCCGATTCTGAAATATAGTGTCCACTAATACATGGATGCAATAATTTTACGCATTGTTGATGCCACTGCTTATTTTCCTCGTCAGCTGAAGGCTCCTTCCACATTGTCCAAGGGCCACCATATAATTTAGCTGTCATTGAAAAAGCCGCATCAGGCAAGGGCGCCAAACCATCTTTGCCAGTAAAGACCGAAATAAAAATTAAGGCTTCTGGCGATGTAACTTTGAGAAAATGATCTTTTATGACATTAAATGTCTCCGTTAAGCTAGATCGATAGAATAATGCATCGACCTTACAACGTAGCCCTGGTGGCCACAAAGCACCCGATGCATCAAACAAGGATTCAAAGTTTGTTGGTTTAGCAACAGATTTAGATAAGCACTTGCCAATAATAGGACAAGTATCAAGTGGGTTTAAAGCAGCCTGTATTTCTTCTTGGCTGTCAGCAAATAAAACAGCCGATACCATAAATACTTTTCCGTTGCTCGATTTACATTGCTCAGCTAATTCAGGCGGTGCAGCGAGAACGCCCGCACTCAATTCAAGATTGTTTGGCAGCGTACGCGCCAAAGGCCCCAGCCAATCACACACAGCCGAAATGTCTTCATAAGGATAGTAGTAAGTACTGGCTACGATAGCTTTCGGCAACGGATACAATTTAAGGTGATACCGTGTAACAACTGCAAACATGCCAGGCCCAGCACCGCGAGCAGCCCAATAATAATCCTGATTTTGATCAGCACTGGCTGTAATGATTTCACCTTCTGGGGTCACTAATTCCACTGCTTCTACACTGCCAACACCCGGTCCCCAAGCTCCTTGGTTCCAGGACATACCTCCACTAAGTAAATAGCCGCTCACTTTAACAGTAGGACAATGTCCCGTGGGATAAGCGAGTCCGTATGGTTTCAAAGCTGCTTGCACCTCTCTGTTGCTCAAAATTGGCTGCAAAATAGCTTTACAATTATTGGCATCAATTGAAATCACTTTATTGAGATTAGCAAGATCAATAAGAATGCCACCATCGCGATTAGACATCGCACACCAACTATGTCCTCCACCACGCACACTTACTTTAAGTTTATTAGCCCGAGCATATTTAATAACGGCAGAAACATCATTTTCATCCACAACCCGAGCAATTAATTGTGGTATGCGGGCAGGACGAAGCTCATTCCACAAACCATCAAAAGCAATTTGATTGAATTGGGGATCTTGGGGTGCAATTAATTGTCCTTGGAATTTGCCCTGCAAAGAACTTAGGTCTAGCTTAGCTTGATGAGCAGTTTGAGCTAAGACAGGACCGCTAATCACTCGCGAGAATAATGACAACGATCCGGCCAATACAATACCTTTGGATAAAAATGCACGGCGATTTATACTCTTCTTTTCATCAACCATAACTTATTAAAGACTCCTTACTAAACTGCTAATTGTCATTATAAATTGTCGGCTTATTCACACAAATCAGTGTAAATAAGCCGACTTCAACCATCTTATTTTTTAGTTTTTATTTTCCGTCTCCTGCTGCTTTATTAGCAAGACTAGCTAGTTGACCGCGTTTATAAAGGCGATGTCCCATAACCCAAGTTTCATCAACTGCGCGATCATCACCAACAGCCATTACACCAAACAGTAATTGGGCTGCTTGTTCTTTTGTTGCTGGTTTATCGCAAATGAGAGATTGATGCCAAGCTTGAGCAGGCGGTCCACCATTCCAATCTAGAACAACAAAATCAGCTTCTTTACCAGGAGTAAAGTTGCCTATTACATCATCTAAATATAGACCTTGTGCGCCACCTAATGTCAGTGAATAGAAAGCACGATAAGTATTTAACTTATTGCGCTCAGCTTCAACTTCATTGTGCCAACGTGGATCGACACTGCCATCAAGCATTGTGTTATTACACATGCCTACTTTGTAAGCTTGATCTAATACATTTAGCATAGAAAAGCTATTTCCGCCGCCCATATCACTACCAAAAGTGAGACGAACACGACGATTAGGATCCGTAGCTGCTCCTAGACGGAAAAGACCGCTACCGAGGAAAGTGTTGGAATTAGGACAAAACGAAATAGAAGCGCCCGCTTTAGAAAGACGATCCATTTCACTGTCTGAGAGCCAAACACCATGACCTGCTGTAAATTTAGGTCCTACTAGATCATATTTTTCATAACAGGCTAAATAATCAGGACATCCGTGTTCAGCTGCCGCTCCTCTTGTTTCGGTAGGATTTTCAGATACATGAGTATTTATCCAGCAATCCGGAAACTCTTTATGCAATTGCTGACACTTAGCCAATAACTCAGGCGAAGCACCATAAGCGAAGCGTGGGGTGATGGCATAAAGATTTCTGCCATGACGATGATACTTTTGTATCAATCGTTTACCCTCAGAATAAAATTGATCTGGAGTAATAATGAAATCCGCCGGTGCATTTCTGTCGATACCAGCTATACCGCATATAACACGCATGTTGCGTTTGCTTGCTTCATCAAAGTAAGCTTCTATAGCGCTAGGATAAGAAGTACCAAAATCTTGTACGGTTGTAGTGCCACTAGCTAACATATTGTCAAAGAAGTGTTTAATTCCTTCAGCAGCATATGTTGGATCTTTATATTTCGTTTCTTCGGGAAAAATCCATTCTTGCAACCAAGGAAGCAATTGCAAGCCGAATTCACCAAGAACTCTTGTTTGTGGAAAATGCACATGTCCATCAACAAATCCGGGAACAATCAAGCGACCAGGAATATTGGTGACTTTAATACCAGGATATTCTGGAGCAATTTCTGAATAAGAACCGAAAGCCTTGATAATTCCATTATCTAGAACAAGAAGTCCATCTTGATAAAAACGAGCTGCTTCTTCATCGTGCCCTACATGCTTCCACGGATCATCGACAAAATCGAAAAACGCACCACGTATACCTTTTAGCTGACTTTCTGCGCTCATTGCAGGCACATACACATTGCTAAAACAAATGAACAATAACAAATTCAATAGTACTAAGAATTTGTTTTTATTGGCTCTTCTCTTCATAAGTCACTCCCTTAAAAAGTTGCTCGATAAAAATTGCATAGAAGTCTAACTTCTTGATTAAAAAAAATCAGACTATTTGTTGCTTGCAGAATGTTTTTAATAATTCGAGCTGATAAATACGCCACTGAAAACCTAGAAGTGAGAGCTTTGAAACTCCCGTCATCTCTCTATACCCTAGCCAAGAAGAAAATTATCTGTCTGATAATCTAATTTTCTATGCAGAGATTCTCTATATTCATTATCTATAAATTATGCACTCAATGCTAAAAACCTTCAAAAAGATAATGTGCCACCGTCTATAGTGCGATACTTTTTAGTTGGTTCTCTTCCCTCATATCTATCAAACTGTGCAGACAAATTGCTCTCTTCATTCTAAAGGATAGTAAAGTGTGGCAGGTTTTGCTTTAGATTTAGCCATTGACGAATATTTAAAGGCTTGTTTATAGCATTTCAATCAGTTTAATTAGCTTTGTTAAGCATAGTAGCTTATAATACAGCCTATAGATGGGGTGTAAAACACGTAACACACTACTTGAGGCTCTGTTAGAGCTACGGTTATTTCTACCTAGTCTGAAACTCATATTTAAGACAAATAGGTGATAACTATGGCTACTTTAACCAGGACTTTGGGGCTGATGGGAGCAAAATACGTTGCCAGCAACGCCTTTACTACGGCTTCTGTTCTCAATCGTCTTTCCATGCATCATAATTTGCAAGTGCGCATAGCCGTAGCAGATAATGAGAACACGAGCGCTTTTACTTCCATGCAATTAGCTAAAGATGCAAGTGCCGATTTACGCTATGCGATTGCTGAAAATCATCATGTCCACAGAAGCATTTTAGATTTTCTTACCAAAGACATTAATCCTTTTGTTGCCGATAGAGCACAAAAGACTATATTGCGTCTCAAAAAAGAAATCGCTAAGTTAATACTTTAAGCAAAAAGAGCAGCTTCTATCGTCAGTCCTGGTCCAAAACCAAGCATTACAGAGGGCATAGCATTCCCCGATTGAAGCAACCGCTGCAGTATAAAAAGCACGGTTGGCGATGACATATTGCCGTACTCTGCTAACACTTGACGGGAGATCTCCAGAGAAGAAGACGGCAGAGATAAACATGTTTGAACAGCATTAATTATTCGGGGACCACCCGGATGAACCGCCCAACTAGCAATATCTTTCAAAGTTAAAGAATATTGCTTAAGCCAACCAACAAGAAATCCTGGTAAATACCTTTGAATTAGAGCTCTTACATACGAAGAAAGCGTCATAACGAAGCCATTATTGCTTATTTGCCAGGTGATGGCATCATGAGAATTCGGTATAACGTAGGACAGCGAACCTAAATATTTAATTTTGCCTTCAGATGTGCCATTCAGCACTAATGCTGCTGAACCATCAGCAAAAAGCGAATTAGCTATAAGATCATTTCTTTGCAATCCATATTGAAAATGAACAGAACAAATTTCAGTCGCGCATAACAGAATTGTCGCCTGTTTATTTAACCCACAATAACCTTCAGCCACGCGCAAAGCGTTCATTGCACCGTGACAGCCCATGAATCCTATGTGCGTACGAGAAACATTCCGATTCATCGATAACGATTCGATCAACTGCACATCAAATCCAGGCGCAGAGAAACCAGTACAGGAAGCCGTCACCAAATGACTAATCTTATCGATATTTATATCAGAGTCTTGCATAGCAAATCTACAAGCCTGCGCAGACAAATTAGCCGCGTGCAAATTGTAGGTTCGCATGCGCTCAGCTGTACCTGGTCCTTTGTCATAAAGATCGCTAGGGATTGGAAAAAATTCAACACCAATCTCTTGCTTTTCTGCCGCTAGCAGGACGCTAGAACGTTTGCCAATTTCAGTGCGACTATAAAGCTCTTCAATTAACTTGCCCTGGCGCTCGTTCGCGCAACTATATACTTTGGCATGATCACAAGATTCGTTTTGAGATATCGAGTGAGCTGGAACCGCAGTTCCTAATCCAATTACCGCAACACTCATTTCCATCCTCTGTTAAAAGGCTGATCGATGATATTTGATCCACTTATTATCTTAACTACGGGATCCACCACCATAGGCAGTGCAGCACATAAGTTAACTAGCAAGCTCCTAAGTGTGTTATTGCGCAATATTAAGGCTATAATCTGACAGCGAGTCCGGCAAAAAACCAAATTGTTTTGTAGGTAATGCCACTTCTTCATCAAATGCGGAGTCCAATTCTTTATACCTTCGATTGCTAAGCTAGATACACTTAAGCCAGACCATAAAGCCCAAGCGATCCCTTCACCAGTAAATGGCTCCGCATATCCAGACGCATCCCCAATTACAAATAACCTTTGACCAGCCACCCTTAGTCTAGTGCGGGTAAGTAAACTCGTTCCTGTCCAATGTGTCTTCGCTAATTGTTTTGGTATGGGTAAATCGTTATCTGTCAACAACTGCACAGCCGCAGCTCCTGGACCATTAAACTGTCTAGAAAATTTGTGGCTAAGCGCAGCAGCCACATTTAAGCGTCCATCTTCGAGTACTACCATCCCTACATAGCCACCGTTTCCACAAGCCATATAGATTTTCCCAACTTCAATATAATCAGGGCTTCGATCTAAAATCACGCTGGCACCAAATCGCGAATGGCCCTTTATTAGTGGATCGAATTGCGGCAAGAGAGAAAGCGATTTTCCTGACAACCCGTCAGCGATTATAACTAACTTCGTTCGTAGAACAGGCGCAGATTCATCTTTTTGTATTTGTATCGCCGGCAATACATCTAACGATAGAACTTTGGCATTGGCACCAGATAAAAATTTAACACCACAAGCAACGGCAGCATTAATTAGTGCCATGTCAAATTTTTCCCGGGACAGAGAAAAACTTTTTGGTAGTGCTAAATCAGCATTTTTCTTCTTATTAAAAAGACGAATAGTGCATAATGGAAGGGCACCATTCTCTTCCAATATGTGGGCCAAACCAGCAGTTTCTAACGCATTAACGGCCGAACTATTAACACAACAACCACAAACTTTAACACGAGGGAAAATTTCTTTATCAACTAACAACACTTCTTTATTGTCCTTAGCTATTTGTCGAGCTGCTATAGCACCAGCAGGTCCCGCTCCAATCACAATGCAGTCCCACATTTTTTTACTAAATTCATCAATTGTCTGGTTATTCATATGACTTTCTCCATACAAGTAACATACGACACGGAAAAGAATGGTGAATTATGCAGTTGTCTAGGCCGGACTGCTTAGCCATATCTCTCATTTCATCTATAGTGTAAGAGGCTCTGACAGAAGCAGGTCCGTCGTGATGGACTATTTTGGAGTTGCTTAGAATTTTTGTTGCTAATGAAACAATTGTTAAAGAAAACGCACCACGAATTAGGTCATTAACAAGCACAAGCTGGTTAGTTGCGCTCCTCATCTTCACCAATAAATCAATTACTTGCATTGGATCTAGGTGATGCGTAAATAGCGAAGTCATTATTACATCAAAGCCTTGCGGAATGTTCTGGTTTAGGACGTTAAGCTCAAGGAAAGACACAGATGCTTTTTCCTTTGTTGCTCTCTCATTTGCAAAGCGAACAGCCGTGGGACTTATATCCGCCCCAACAAATTCAAAGTTTAGTCCAGCGCAACGTGCTCGCTTTGCAAGCATTATCGGTATATCACCGCCACCTGTTGCCAAATCTAATACCCGAATTGCTTGCGATCGGTTGTGCTCAGAAAAAATTTTTAATTGCTGCCAAATTTCATTGCCTGTAAAACTGAAAAAATTTAATTGTGCCAGTCCTCGCAAAGCCTCGCTATGTAGTAGAGGGTCTAAATTTGGATCGTCCATTAATTCAGCTCGCCGGGTACGCAGCATGATCGAACTCCATTGTGCAATTGGTTCAGTCATTCTACAGTAAATGGCGTCTATAACACGATAAGCCACTACATTGATAAGTCAAGTAATCTTAGTATTTTTTAGAAGTTTAGTAAGTTCCTGATCAAACACAGCAGCAAATGCTCGTTTTTCTTTGTCGCCAAATTGTTTGGGTCCGCCAGTAATTTCACCGCTATCTCTTAAAGTTTGCATAAGATTGCGTGTAGCAACAACTTGGCCAATATTGTTTTCAGTATATTTTCTCCCACGCGGATCTATAGCCACTACATCTGCTGCCACCAAAGAATGAGCAAGAAGTATATCTTGCGTGATCACCAAATCAAACTTTTTTGCATTTTCTTTAATGTAAATGTCTGCTGCATCTGGTCCACTGTCCACTTGAATTAGGATTAAATGTTTAGAAGCTGGCAAAGTCAGTTGCTTGTTTGCCACAAAGATTACATCTATTGCTCGCTTATTGGCAGCAGAAATGATGATGTCTTTAACTACATTAGGACAAGCGTCAGCATCGATCCAGATTTTCACCAAAAATATACCAGTCGAAATAATATACTTAAATATAACATCGTCTCTAAATTCTAAAACGTTAGATGTACAATTACTCTGGATATAAACCACGAATCGTTGATATGATCGTATATAAAGCACTGCTAAGCTTTACAAGGAGCAAATTATGGCAAAAGGACAAAAACAAAAAAAAGAAGTTAAGAAAAAGGCTACAAAAACAATGAAAGAAAAGAAGGCTTCTAAAGCAGAGAAAAAACGTAATCGCTAGTCATTTTAGTCTCAACTTGCTCTGCTGCTCTACAATACTGTCCACGATGTATAAATGGGAATCCTAACCAGCTGCAAATCTATTAGCAAAAGTTATAGTTCACGTCCGCTGTTTAAAGATATATCTTTTGGCATCGAAGATGGTCAACGCATTGGCCTAATAGGTCCAAATGGCACAGGTAAGTCAACTTTGCTGAAAATCCTAGCTGGCTTAGTTGACCCAGATGCAGGGGAAGTGGTGACCCGCAGGAAGCTGCGCATTGTATATATGGGGCAAGAGGATGTATTCGACGAGTATAAGACTGCAGTTGAAATAATTAAAGATTCAGCTGCTCAGATCACATTTTCCGAGCACGAGAGAGAAGCCTCTATAGATTCGACCTTGAGCAAAATACAGTTTCCCGAAGGCAAAGTCAAAGAACTGTCTGGCGGTTGGCGTAAGCGATTGTCTCTTGCATGCGCTTTAGTTAAACAACCAGAGCTGCTTTTCCTTGATGAACCTACAAATCATCTGGACTTGCAAGGAGTTATTTGGCTTGAACAATTTCTTAAATCCTGTTATTTCCCTTTTGTTTTAGTCAGCCATGATCGAGTATTTCTCGAAAACACTACCAACCGAATTATTGAGGTTAATCCCGCATATCCGCAGGGATTTTTAAGCGTTAATGGTAATTACAGTAAATTCCTTCTTTCCCGCCAGGAACAGTTAACTGCTCAGCAAAATTTACAGCAAGCATTAGCTAGTCAAGTACGCAGAGAAGTAGCTTGGCTACAACAAGGCGCTAGAGCAAGACAAACTAAATCGCGTGAACGCATCAGAGAGGCGGGCAAGCTTATTGATGAACTAGCGGAAGTAAAACAGCGAAACGCCTTATCAAATGCTCAAATAGATATAGGTTTTGATTCCTCTGGCAGAAAGACAAAAGAACTAATCTCGATTAAGGGCATAGCCAAATCATTTGGCGAACAAAAATTGTTTAACAATTTAGATCTCTTGCTTACCTCAGGATCCAGATTAGGTCTTGTAGGTCCTAATGGCAGTGGTAAAACGACGTTTTTAAAATTGATCGTGGGACAAATCGAACCCGATAAAGGCACTATAAAGCGGGCCGAGAATTTAAAAATAGTTTGGTTTGATCAAAACAGGGAGCAACTGGATCTGACCAAAACTTTGGCAAAAGCCCTCAGCCCTGATAGCGATTCAGTGGCTTATCGTGGCAGAAATATTCATGTAGCCACCTGGGCTAAGAAATTTCTTTTCCGCACCGATCAGCTTCACTTAACTATTAATTATTTATCCGGGGGTGAACGCGCTCGTATTCAAATTGCCAATTTAATGCGTCAGCCTGCAGATATTCTAATTTTAGACGAACCAACAAATGACTTAGATATTCCATCTTTAGAAGTATTGGAGGAAAGCTTGCTCGATTTTCCCGGTGCTGTAATTATAGTTAGCCACGATCGAATGTTGCTCAGTGCTGTAGCAAAGAGAATTTTAGCCCTTACCGGCGCGGGGAAAACAGAATATTTCGCTGACTATGAACAATTTGAAGAATTAACAGAATCGAATACAGAACGGAATAATGTAGCACCAGAAAAGCAGACTAAGCAAAATAAGGACAAACCTGCTGGGCAGAAGAAAGAACGCGCGGGCTTATCAACTAAAGAAAAACGTGAATTAGAGGCAATGGCAAAAAAGGTTGAAGAGGCAGAAGCTCTGGTTGTACAGATCGAAAGCGAAATGGTTCAACCGCATATTGTCAGCAATCACACACAATTAAAAGACCTCAGCGAAAAACACGCGGCAGCCAAAGTAAAAGTGGAAAGCTTGTTCCGACGCTGGGAGGAACTCGAATCAAATTAAATAGACTAAGCTCTATTCGTTATTATATGCAACACCATTATCGGATAATGTTGTCACTACAGAAGATGATAGAGCAGTCTTAGAATCTTAGATTATTTAATCCAATCTTTGCATGCAGTCACAGAATTGCCACGTAACTTGCAGACAATATCAATTGTTAAATCAACGCTGGGGCAGTCCAACGAAGATTCAAGGAGATCTCTATGTTTAGCTATTTTATCCATACATTTTTTGACGAAGATTCAGGACAAGGTATCACAGAATATGGTGCTGTCTTAGCCTTTGTTGCATTTTTAGTTGCCGCCACTTTAGCTGTCGGACACAGCATTTTTGCAACAGCAATAAAAAATTCTTTTTCAACGACCGCCAACACTCTAACTCAGCTAGCAACAAATGCGTCTTAAGTGAATCAAGCAAGTACAAAGAAAAAACAAGTACTCAAGTATTTGATAATGAAATGGACACATTGCCAAATAAATTGTTTGCCTATTTATCCGATACGACGTCTGCTGCGTGAGCGCGGTCTAAAACGCCTGGTCTGCGCATTTCCTGGACGAGACGGTGGTGCGTTTGGATCTAATACACGACCTATTATCTTTTCAATATCACGTATCAAATATCTTTGACCTTCATCGATAAATGAAAGTGCAACTCCAGAACGTCCTGCTCTACCAGTTCTACCTATACGATGAACATAGTCATGCGCAGAATCGGGCAAATCATAATTGATTACGTGACTTATTGCTGGAATATCCAATCCGCGCGCAGCAACGTCAGTCGCTACTAACACGGGGAAAGCACCATCACGATATCTTTGCAATGTGCGCTCGCGCTGATTCTGTGAAATATTGCCATGAATTTCTTCTGCCAATACATTGGCAGCACGTAATTTACCTTTTACCCAGGTTGCGCGGCGTTTGGTTCTTGTAAAAACCAGAACAGACGACATATTTTGCTTTTGCACTAATTCAAGCAATAGAGCATCCTTACCAGATTCTTTAACGTGAAAAATCTGCTGGTCAATTGTACTTGGTTCGATTTGTTTAGCGCTGCTCCGTACCATAACAGGGTTACGAAGAAATTCGGCACTAATACGCTCAATACGACTATCAATTGTGGCTGAAAACATTAGAGTTTGACGATCAGTCGGTAACCCTTGCACTATTTTCCTGACTTGAGGCATAAAGCCCATGTCCACTAAACGATCAGCTTCGTCAAGCACCAACATTTCAATTTTTGAAAGATCCACAAACTTACGTTGTACATAATCGAACAATCTGCCCGGAGTAGCAATAATAATATCTACACCTCGTTTTAAGGCTTTTATTTGAGGACCATATCCAGTGCCACCATATAAAGTGACGCAACGTAATCTGCCATTTTTTGCGAAGCGCTCGATTTGCTCTTTAACTTGCACAGCTAATTCGCGGGTTGGCACTAAAACAAGTGCCTTAGGTCTGCCACTTGGCGCTTGTAAATGTTCTATTATTGGTAGAGCAAATGCTGCTGTCTTGCCAGACCCAGTTTGCGCTGATGCCATCAAGTCTTTGCCGGATAATATGATTGGAATGGTTTTTTCTTGAATTTCGGTTGGTTCAGTAAATCCAAACTCTCTTAAAGCAACGGCAATTGGCTCGGATAAACCAAGCTTAATAAATTTTGTCAATTTCAAATCCTTTACGGTGAAAGCAAGCTTTCTATGAAAAGCCGGCTTGAGTATTTTAGGGTTCTAGTTATTAAAAGTTGACCTGAATTACTTTGATTTCATAAACTCGCTATTTGCGAATTTGACGGTAACAACCAGAACCAGCTAGCTTCTCAATCACCGTTTATTAGCTCAGGACTATAACATCGTCGCACAAGCAGAGCCAGATGTCAAAGTTTCTCTTGCTTTTCATTGCGCTTATCCTGCATAGCTCGCTATTCAATGGACCTTAAATCGATAGCCTGGGCGCCTTCGGTAATCAAATGGGCATCTTTACAAATACGGTTTTTCTGGTACATTTATTATCCGTGCTCAAGCAAGCACTGATGTATTTACGTTAGCTGTCAATTCACTTTTATGTCTTTCAAATAACTTTTGAAAGGCAATATCAGCTGTTCTAACAAAAGAAAAGTCATTAAATATTGATACCTTCGAAGATGGCATACCTGATCAAACTGACGTAACTTGGCCGGTTTGACTTTAGAGTCATAGATAAGAGAATAACAAAGACGCCGGTAAAACCGGCGTCTACAAGGTTAGAAGGCAGCTCTTCCCCACCAAGTGAGTGTCTCTGCGCTGCACAGTCTCTCATTGACACTACTTCATTATTACTCGACTAAAAATATATAGTCATCCTCCAAAAGGATGACTATATAAAATTGCCAAAACACTAAACTCGGTTATAAAATATTTGACTTAGAATTGTATCCTCAGCAGCCACTGGGATAGGCATTAGCAGAAACAAAGTAATCCAGGTAAACTAGCTAGCAATTAAATATCATATAGCTTGACAATCGGAACCCGGTAAGTCTTTGAGAGTGCTCATAATAATTAACCGAGGAGAAACAATGAAAATACTTATTGCCATCGACGATTCACCATGCTCGACATTGGCATTAGATTCCGTTGCACAAAGACATTGGCCCAAAGGTGCTCAATTCCAAATCATCATGATAGTCGAGCCAATAGTTTACGATTACAGTTATGCATTATCAGCAAAATTAGCATCAGCACTAACTGAAGCAAATACAGAGTTTCGTGATTATTGTGACCAACTAGTCAAAACAAAAGTAAATCAATTTAAGAAGTCTACAGGACATGTCGATGTTGCAGGCAAAATTATAGATGGATTAGTCACAGATTCAATTCTTCAAGAAGCAACAAACTGGGACGCTGACTTGATAGTACTTGGTTCTCACGGACGCAAGGGAATACAAAAAGTTGTTTTAGGCAGCGTGGCAGAAAAAGTTGCTAGTCACTCTCCCTGTTCAATAGAAATCGTCAAACAAAAAGAGCGACAGCATGGATAATTGCTTTACACATTATTGATACTATAATATATGAAATCGTATAATCAGAACTTTGCTAACGGAGAAAAATCATAAAATGTTCCAGTGTTGCTGCTGTTGTTGAACCTATTCTAGCCCCGACTGTGTTGAAAAATGCACTTCAGTCAAGACTCAGGTTAATAACACAGTTCCCAATTCGGGAGCACTTTAGAGAACAAAATAATGACATACTCCGCTACCGCTTCTAATAAACCATCTAATATCTCGTCTGTTCTAAAACTTATCGGTAATACGCCTATTATTCAGGTCCGTAATATCGATACTGGACCATGTCAGCTATTTTTGAAATTAGAAAGCCAAAATCCTGGTGGTTCTATTAAAGATCGTATTGCATTATCGATGGTCGAAGCAGCAGAGCGAGATGGACGACTTAAGCCTGGTGGAACCTTAATTGAAGCCACTGCTGGTAACACTGGACTCGCTTTAGCATTAGTAGCCGGTCAAAAAGGATACCGCCTGATCTTAGTAATATTTGACCGCGTAAGCCAAGAAAAGATCTCTCATCTCAAGGCGCTGGGTGCTGAAATAGTAATGACCCGTTCTGATGTTGGCAAGGGACATCCCGATTACTATGTAGATAAAGCTAAGCGTATGGCTGCCGAGATACCAGACGCATTTTACGTTAACCAATTTGAGAACCCCGATAATCCTCTTGCCCATGAACGGTCTACCGGTCCTGAAATTTGGGCTCAGATGGACCATCAACTGGATGCTGTTGTCTGTGGAGTTGGGTCAGGAGGTACATTAACTGGATTAGGCCATTTCTTTAAACGCCAAGCACCCCATGTAGAGATGATATTGGCTGATCCAAAAGGTTCCACCCTAGCTCCTTATTTCAATGAGGGAATAATGAATGAAGCAGGAACTTGGTTGGTAGAAGGAATCGGTGAAGACTTTATTCCCGACAATTGTGACTTGTCGGTTGTAAAAGAGGCTTACTCAATTCCTGATTCAGAAAGTATCGCTGTCTCTCGCGACATCTTATTAAAGGAAGGTATCTTCTGCGGATCTTCTTCAGGAACTTTGATAGCGACTGCCCTGCGCTATTGCCGAGCGCAAAAAATTCCCAAACGAGTGCTCACTTTTGTTTGTGACAGTGGCAACAAATATTTATCAAAAATCTACAATAAATATTGGTTGAACGACCACGGACTGCTAGATCAAAATAAAAGTGATGATTTACGTGATCTTATTTCTCGGTCTTATTCACAAAACGAAGTTGTATCAGTTCTATCATCAGATACCCTTGAGCGCGTTTACGGCAAGATGAAAACGTTTGATGTTTCTCAAATTCCTGTAATTGAAAACAATCGCATCATTGGACTTATAGATGAAACCGATCTTTTGCGCGCAGTAGTTGGTAATCCCAATGGCTTCAATGTTGAGGTGGGCTCAGTTATGATAAATAAATTAGTAACCTTAGAAGTAACTGCGTCAATCAACAAGTTAGTACCAATCTTTGAAGCTGGACAAGTAGCACTAGTTGTTGAACAAGGAAACTTCGTAGGACTCATTACGCCACTGGATTTCGTAAATTATTTGCGCAAAGGGACCCAGAAAGCATGAGTAAAAATAAGCTTGAATTCAATACACGTGCTATCCATGAAGGACAATATCCAGATCCAACTACTGGCGCTGTAATAACTCCTATTTATGCCACATCAACTTATGCTCAAGAAGCTCCCGGTGTACATAAAGGTTATGATTATGGACGCAGTCATAACCCAACTCGTTTTGCTTTTGAAAGAGCGATAGCTGCTCTAGAGGGTGGTAAATATGGTTATGCTTTTTCTTCTGGTTTAGCAGCTGCAGGCTCGGTTCTTGAAATATTAGAGAGTGGATCACATATTATTTCTGTTGACGATCTTTATGGTGGTACCTACCGACTGTTTGAGCGTGTGCGCAAACAGTCGGCTGGGCTAAATATTACTTATGTTGATCTAACAGATCCAAAAAACTTGGCTCCCACCATAGGTCCTGAAACACGTATGATCTGGGTAGAAACTCCAACTAATCCTTTGCTCAAACTGATTGATCTCGCTGCTATAGCGAGAGAGGCAAGAAAACATAATATTATAACTGTAGCAGACAATACTTTTGCTACGCCATGGATACAACGTCCATTAGAACTTGGCGTGGATATTGTTCTTCACTCGGCTACTAAATATCTTAATGGACATTCTGATGTTATTGGTGGAGCTGTTGTCACCGCGAATGAAGAATTAGCAAAAAAGATAGGCTTTATTCAAAATGCTGTCGGCAGTATTGCTGGGGCTTTTGATAGTTTCCTTATGCATCGAGGCATGAAGACTCTTGGATTGCGTATGCAGAGACATTGTGAAAATGCAGCACATCTTGCTGTATGGCTAGAAACAAGAAAAGAAATAGAACGTGTAATTTATCCCGGCTTAAAAAGTCATCCACAGCACGAGCTGGCCCTGCGTCAAATGAAAGATAATTATGGTGGCATGATTACTATAATTCTCAAAGGTGGACTATCTGCAGCAGAATCAATGCTCAAGCGCTGCAAGATTTTTACTTTGGCAGAAAGTTTAGGTGCTATTGAAAGTTTAATTGAACATCCAGCTATTATGACTCATGCCTCAATTCCAAAAGAAATAAGAGAGAAAGCCGGTATCTCCGATGGATTGATAAGACTTTCTGTCGGCATAGAAAATGTTGAAGATCTAAAAACAGATCTTGAACAAGCCTTTTCTAACTAACAGGACCTACCGCAACACCATTATTCTGCGACAGGTTTTACAGTATGTTGAATATTTTGTCCTATAATAACCAATATCTAAAAAGGCTATAAATTACAAACCTCAAAAAATTTATCCGGAGAGTGGTTTTACATTATGAATGTAGCAACATTAAAAATTAGTAGCACAAATGATCAGGCATTAGATTCTTTGCAAACTACACTAAACCTTATCCCTAAAGCGACTTGGAAGAAGGGCGATTCAGCCCCGCGCGGGAGCTTTTACCAATCCTCTGGTCGTTCCTTTACCATTGCTGATGCGGCGAGTCCCGGCGAGTTGATTAAGCTTATTCGTACTGAGCTAACGACCTTTAGAAATAGCACTGTGTGCTTCAGCGGGGCCGAATTGTTAACAGAACTTTCGGTTGGAATTACTGTGGGGGACTCTCTGCAATTTGTGGCCTCTTTGGAATTCACTCCAACTGATTTGTCGCTTCTTGCAGAGATGGGCATTCATCTAGTTATTTGCGCATATCCTACCTCTGACGAAGCAAATGAAAAAAGCTGAGAACCCTAAACATTCCTAAAGCCTTCTGGGCTCAATTGTCTTTACTTCTGTGCGCAGCGATTTTCTTTCTTTCTTTGCGCATTACTTTGTAAATCGATGATCGTACTTTATCTAACTTCTTAGCACTGTCCTGGATAATGAGCGCAGTTTTAGCTACCTCTAGATTGTCGTATGGAGGATTTTGGCTAATGCTTACTAGTTCAATTTCCTGGGCAGAAATTCGATTTACTAATCCTATCCATTGTGTGAACTGCGGATCTAATTGCGCCACTAGATCGTTCGGCAAATTCAACTGTTTTTCGCCGTTCATAAATTCGTCAACATTCTTTTTCAATAGATCTATGGTAGGTTTCATACTATTTATCGCTGAATTGAGCTGTTGTTTGGTTACAGGTCGAGGAGGTCCTGTAGGTTCTGTTCCGATAGGAATATTTGTAATAGTTCCAGCACCAATCATGGTTGGTTGTGTCAATACTCGTACTGGTTGAAAGGTCACTTCATCATATAGACTACTAGCTGTTTTCAAAATAGCCTTTACGTAGGGACCTATATCTTCTAACGCTTGCAACTCTAGGTTAACGATCTGAACCTTACCTTTAAGAACTTTAGTGGGCATGGCACCGCTGGCGGTATTGTTCACGTTTGTAGAAATATTTCCAGATTTCAGAGAAACATCCGATGAGTTTTCCGCAGAAACATTTGAGCAAGACATAAACAGCATCAACAGAACAGGACAAAATCTAGACCATCGTATTTTTGCTTTCACTTTACACCTCCATGCCCGGAACTAATATCAAATTTTTTTTCACGGTTTCAGGCACTAACGTCCAGATTATTATTCCACCTATAGCGGCACAGACAGCCATAGTGGAAAATGCTACTGGATAGCCAAACTTGCCTGTAGCAAAACCGAAAATCAAATTGCTCACGCCATTTGTTAAAGTAAAGAACATACCCATAGTAGTAAGAGTGGCATTAAAACGGCCTGTATCCACTGACAGATCGGATATAACAAGTGTAAGCATCAAGCCAAATATGCCCGCACTTATACCATCTAAAACTTGTAAAGCAACCAACATATTAGGATCGCTGGTAAAAGTAAAAGAAAATCCCCTTATCAACAGAAACAAATAACTAATAATTAAAAGCGGTTTTCTCCCGAACTTGGCACGCTTTCCCGCAGCATAACATACAGGAATCATTACCATTTCAGTCAAGAATAGCGCTATAGGTACATGAACATTCGAAGACTTAGAGTCAATACTAGCAATGCGCTGCACCATTAACGGTAGCATCGAAGCATCAGCAAATGTATACAAAAGAGCAGCAATTGTAAAAAATACCGATGTTTTTGATTTTAGCAGACTAGCGAATCCGCCTAAAAGAGGGTGTACTCCTGTATGGTTTGCCGTTCGCGTGTGCAAATAATTATAATCAATACAGTCTCTGTCGATTCGACTAGTAGCAATTATCGCAAAAAAAGCAAAGACTATGAAAAGCAATAACACAGACCAGCTTCCAGACATACCTAAGCAAAAAGCAACAAACATTGCCGTCAAGCAATTCCCGGCATGCGAAAAAACACCATTGCGTCCCAATCTCACATCAAAATTTTTGAAACCTACTAATCCTAAAGTAATAGATGCAACGGCTGGCATAAATAGTGCGCAGGTGGCACCTATCAATACTTGAGCAACGATTGCTGTATAAAAAACAGGATAAATTAAAATAGAGAGCCATCCTAAAATTAATAGACTCAAAGCGATCATAGTTATTCGCTTTAAATGCGATGATTTATCTATTAATACCCCGGCTGGAATTTGAGCTATACCAATGGCAATGGACATAATAGCCAGCAGAATGCCAATCTTATTAGTACTCCAATGCAAACTGGAAGAGAAGAAAAGAGCCATATAATTGCTCGCTCCGCCCGCTAAGGGAGCTAAAAACAAACATAACATATCCAAAGCCCTTAAATTGGGCGCTAATTTGTTCGAAGATTTTTCTTCCGAGGAATTTATATTTTGCATTAGACAAGAATTTTACAACTAAATAGCTAAGGGCATGAATGTAGCAGGCAAAATATGTGACCACAATATTTTACCTGTCCGCATGTCCTTAACGCGCAATTCTAGCTTTACTACTACGCCAGCATTGGAAATATTATGCTCTGGAGGATAAGAACGGATCAGAGAAAACAAGTAATAATTATACTTTCTAATGGCAATAGTGTCAGAATCTAAAACTATCTGAGGAGGCAAATTTTCGTTAGCTGTTAAATAGCCTAAAAAATCTGCGTCGCCTTCTTGCATCGATTGACTGATAATAGTCTGGTTTTTTAAATCACAATTGAAATTACCCTGGAGAGCCGCAGGCTGTGCCATGGCAGGAATTATTAATGAAAGTGGATTAGGAAACATTTGTCTGCGACTAGCTTGCCATGCTACTGATAGCACATAGTTATAGCAATGGGCATTGAAAATAAACTTTTGTCTCTCGCCATCAGCCGGCAGCGCTAGCCAATCCGGTAATGAAATTGTTCCCCATCGTGCTTTGCTGCGGGGATTATTGCCATCAAGCATTAACAAGTCATACTTCGATTGCGCATCATCTTTTGTTCTAGACAAAGCCAACAGATCATTATCAACAACAGCTAAAGGACAACAAACACAATTTATACGACTCATTATTTGTCCTGTCTTTATATCAAGTACAACAATATCGTTTGTGCCATTCTCCAGATAAACTAGGTTATTTACGACATCAATTATGCCGCCAGGAATAATTATCGATTGAAGTTGCTCAAATTTCCCACTCACTAAGTTTTCTTGCCACAAAGGGTCAAATTGAGACAATATAGCTGTATCGTTTTCTTGTTCGTCCGCCATGGCAGCAGACAGAACCCATGCTGGGGAAGGATAAATAGTTTCAGGCGCACTAAAATATAAGGGCTTAGACATCGCGTCCTCCACCTTGTTTTTGTCCATCGACTGGCTATAAACAACAGTCTGACCGATGGACAACAATAGGCCCATAGCAATAAATATCCGCACTATAATATGACCTACGCCTATCATCTAGTAGGCAAATTAAGTCTCGGTAGCAGCAACAGATAGCCCATTTTTACTTTCCGCCAATATAGATTCACTCGCTTGCCGGGTTTCTGGTAATAAAGCTACGATTATCACAAGCCCAACAGTCGCTATGACAGTTAATATAGCAAACGCTGTGCTGAAACCAAAATTATTGGCAAGCATTCCTGAGCTAAACTCGCTTAAGCCATTGGCAAGGGTCAGGACCATATATAAAGCAGCCAATGTGGAATTAAAACGGTTATTATGCCGACAAAAATCAGCGATTACTAAAGTAACAACCAAGCCAAAAATACCAGCACTCATGCCATCTAAAATTTGCATGGCAACCATCATGGCAGGCGTTTTAATGAAAGTGAAACCTAATCCGCGCAATACCAGAAAAAGATAACTCAAAATAAGCAAAGGGCGTCTGCCCAAGCGAGCATACTTGCTAGCTAAGAAACAAACAGGGATCATAACCAATTCGGTCAATAAAAGTGATGACGGTAGTTGAACCGCTGCTGCACTTGCCCCTTGTTTAGATATTAATTGCACCATAAGTGGCAACATTGAAGCATTAGCAAAGGTATACATTAGCGCAGCGATGGCAAATATCCGCGAACCTCGGGTGCTAAATAAACCTTGCAAACCCTTTAATAAAGGGTGAAAGCGCTCCCCACAATCTTGAGCTAAACTTTTTGCCGAAGCATTATTAATAATGGGAGCTTGTCTGCGTATACCTAATGCCGAAAGAGCCGCCAAGAGCGAAAAGAATATTAATAATCCAATGATAGCTTGTCCACTCAAATAAGCTGTACACAACCCCACCAGCACAGCCGTCACCATATTGCCAATATGGGAAAAAATGCCGTTTCTTCCTAAACGATGCTCTAAACCCTCATAACCAACTAAACCTAAGGTTATTGATGCCAACGCTGGAGCAAAAAAAGCACACGATAAACCAATTAAAACTTGAGAAACCAGAACTACTGGCTGTAGCGGAAATATTAACATTGAGAGCCAGCTAATAGCGATTACTCCCAAGGCTAAAGCTGTTATTTGATTCCTCTTGGGAAAATGGTCTATTATTAACCCGGCTGGAATCTGAGCACCGGCCAAACACATGGCCATAATGGATAAAAGCATACCTATTTGCCCTGCATTCCAATGATGGCTGGAGGCAAAATAATAGGCTACATATGCACCAGCCCCTCCACCTAAAGGAGCAATAAATAGATTAAGTAAGTCCAATAATATGAAATCTAACTTATTATTTTTTGGACCTATAGCTTTACCGAACATTTCGACCTCGGAAAAACGCCCTTCTACTGTATATTTTAATTCCACATTTTAGTGATTTTTTTTCACTATGGACGATAATCCAACACAATCCTTACAAAATCTCTTGATATGTAAAGATGGATGGCCAAGAAGCCTTTACTAACAATTATGAGACGATAAATTGGACTGACTAATATATATTATTAAATTGAGCAAGACCGGATGGGCTAGAAGGTAGCAAAGAATGAAACATGTAGAAGTGAGAGTAAAACCGGGCTTTAACGTTTTGGCGGAAACCAAGAAGTCACAAGCGGCTACAATGGCCATTAAACCAGGGGACAGCGAAGGCGGACCCGATAACAAACATCATGCAGATCAATGGCTATACGTCATGGCCGGCGAAGGTGAAGCCATTGTTGAAGGAGAATCGATCGAGTTATATGAAGGCACCTTGTTGCTGATAACAGCTGGCGAAACTCATCAGATAAAAAACAATAGTGATGAGACCTTAAGAACACTGAACATATACGCACCGCCAGAATTTTAGAACCCTCCGCTCCGTCACACTCTTTAAGTACCCCTCAAGCTCATAAAACTATATTCTAGATAGTAATCTTCTTTTATTTTTTTATCATTGAAGGCTATTACAGCTGCTTGTCGATATGCGGCAAATATAGTCAAGCATTTGGTTCAAAGGCGCTCCTCCAGTAGAATTGACGTGTTCTAATGACACATCTGGAGGATTAAATATGTCTAGTTCGCTCGAACCTGGAGAAGACGGATCTATTGCACTTTATATCGATAATGATCTGCAATTCGACAGTAAAGATGAACATATTTACCATGAAGGATTAGTTCTACCAGCATTAGCTCTAGCCAGCCAGCGCATTCAGGCACAGTTGAATGTTTTAATTATTGGTGGCGGAGATGGTTTAGTTGCTCGTGAGCTTTTTAAGTCAAAACAAATCAATAAAGTAGACTTAGTAGATTATGATCCTGAGATTTTAAATTACGCTCGAGACAATTTCGCCGATATAAATAAATCCAGCTTGTCTGATCCCCGTCTATCTATACATATAGAAGATGCCTGGAATTTTATTGACAAAGCACTTGAGTCAAATCCTCACTATGATCTGATCATAAGCGACCTCACGGTGCCTGATGATGCCGAGTCAGCCCGTTTTCACAGCATTGACTGGTATGCTAAGCTTTCTTCTCTTTTATCACCTAGTGGCGTATTATCCATTAACGGCGTATCAGCTCTTGCTACTCCTGAGGCATTTTGGAGTGTGTGTAATAGCATCAGCAAAGGCAACTTGCACGTTCGTCCTTACCATGTGCAAATACCTTCTTTTACTGCTAAAGGTTTTGGAGCTGATTGGGGCTTTTTTATTGCTTCCAAGCAACCTATCCTATCTCAAGAATTTGAGACCACTTCATCCTTAGTAGAACCAAGAAACTTTATCAAAGACATTGCTCAACTTCTTGAGCTTTTCGTTTTTCCCAAAGAGATATTTGCCTATCAATCAAAATCTGCTCCAGCCCAAGCTGGCAGTAGTATTTTAATACATTATTTTAACAGTGCCAGTTCCTACACCACCTCTGGTAACACATTCAGTTCGCTTTCATTCAATATTGATATAAACTCTATTCCTGAATCCGACACTGGCAAAAACATTTTGCCGCCTAGCTTAAGCTCTGCCTTGGCCCAAATGAACCTTAGCGATGACGCAGATTCGCAACTACTCTTGGAAGATATGTTAAAACTTATGCCCGCACTGCAGAGTCAATGTCCGCCTGAATTAATAGAAGAATTCGTGCAAAATCCAACTTCCTTTTTGGAAGGCATTGACTTACAAGACTTAGTAGCTAAATTACTGAAACGAGCAAAAGAATTGCCCGCACAATTAGTTACCGAACTTGAGCTCCTGCGCGACAAATTGCAAGAATGGGCAGGCGACCATCTATCACTTATGGCTTTAGGACAAAGAGTAATTACCATACTAACTCTTGTCATAATAGTTGGCAACGTTCTTTATCCCGACAGCGTATACGGCAAAGGAGAACATCCTGCTGCCGGAGCTGGTCATCATAACGCTGCGGCTGGGAACCGGGGGAATCGCGGAAACAATGTTGGCAGACGTGGTGGCTATGTAAATGGTGCCTGGGTTAATGGACCTTATTGGAACCGGGGTGTTAATTATACAAATCGGAAAACAACTATTATCAAACAAGCTCCAGGATCTTCTGGCACTAGAACTCTCAAGCAACCAGGTCCGTCCAAAACTTTCAGTAAACCTAATACAAGCGGTTTCTTACCGGATGATATAAATACAAACAAATCATCCTATTTATCTATACTAGAGCGCAATGTCGAAGCTACAAAAAATAGACTATTGCAAAATCAAAAGGACATTCTTGCTCAAAAAGAAATTCTCGAACAAGAATTGCAGGAATATAAGTCTTCTCCAGACGTATTAGTAAATTTCGGTATTCATAAAATAGAAAGAACTGAAGCTATCCGCCGCACGCAATTAACCATTCAAAAAGCTAATAATCAAATTGCTGCTCTGGATAAAGAAATTTTGCAAACGCCCCTAGCTATAGATTTAGCAAAAATAGCTTTTGCTAATTTTCAGTCTTTAGAAGATTCAGGCGATAAGGACTCAAACAATGAGCCCTCTTAGTCTTCGTACCTTAACAAACTTAGATCCAAATTCAGAATTAGGCAAACAATGGGAACAACTGGTTAGCACAAATCCTATTAGCGGCATTATGCAAAGCCTTTACTGGGCTCAAGCCAAAAAACAACAAGGACTGGACACTCTTCATTTAGGAATCTTTAAAAGCGATGAATTAATTGCTGGTGCTTTATTCTACAAAGCAAAAAAAGAAAACGGTACCAATATTCTCATTGCTCCTGAAGGCCCGGTTCTACCTTGGGCAGACCAAGCATTAACCCGTGAATTACTTGCCCTTATCTTGAACACTGTTCAGTCCAACAATGACCAATTTCCAGCCATGGCTTTACGGATAGAACCCCGCCTTGAAGGACCTATTCCTTCTTATTTGCGCGAATTCAGCAGAGCCCCAGTAGATTTAGTACCGCGCGAAACTCTTTATATAGATCTTTGCTTATCCGAAGAATCTTTATTAGCACAAATGAAAGAGAAAGGTCGCTATAACATAAAATTAGCTCAGCGTAACGGAATAACTGTATCCGAAGATAGCAGTGTTAATGTAGTAGATCGCTTCTACACAGTCATGCAAGAAGCAAGTACACGAGATGATTTCGCTCTAGAACCAAAATCATACTTTCAAAATTTAGCCAATAATTTACTACCCGGCAATCATGCAAAATTCTTATTCTCCGAACATGAAGGCGACACACTAGGCACTCTACTCTTAATCATATACGGCACAAGAGCAACATATTTATATGGTGGCATTGCCGACAATAAACGTAACCTAATGGGTGGCTACGCTTTGCAATGGCACTCTATGAAATTAGCCAAACAAGCCGGTTGCATCACCTATGATTTTTATGGCTATGATCGTTTTCGTTCACCTGACCATCGCTATGCTCGCTTTTCACAATTTAAAAGTCAATTCGGTGGACAGCCAGTAACACTTATTGGTGCTCAAGAATATTTCTTCTTAGATACTTTAGCTGACACCTTTATAAAAGTAGTACAAGAAGTAAACGTACAAACTAATTCCGCTCCAGAATTAGCATTAGCCTAAAGAATCAGTCAATGGAAATACTTAAAACGATAGTCCCAACTCAAGAAATTCAATATCCGCCGAGCGGCAAACACTTACTTGTTACTTTCAAAAATTGTGCTGCTAATATACTAGACTGCGAAGACAGTTTACGTTCTCTTGTTTACGACGCCTCCA
This sequence comes from Candidatus Melainabacteria bacterium, assembly GCA_013288645.1. Taxonomy (GTDB): domain Bacteria; phylum Cyanobacteriota; class Vampirovibrionia; order Obscuribacterales; family Obscuribacteraceae; genus JABDBL01. Next base: position 35,383 of record JABDBL010000011.1, on the reverse strand, counting down.
TAGCCACCGGCGCCACAGTGCTAGAAGTGTGCTCGCACAAATTTCAGCCTCAAGGAGTTACCGCACTAACAGTGCTCGCCGAAAGCCATGCCAGTTTACACACTTATCCAGAATCAAATCTAGTATTTTGGGATTGCTTTACTTGCGGTACTACGTGTAAGCCAGAATTGAGCATAGCCATTCTCGCCAAAGCACTACAACCACAAACTCTCGAAAAACAACTTATCCAGCGCGGCTGAATGCTTGATGACTCCATTTAATAACAAATAATGTACGTTATGAGACGCTCGTGCCAATTCACCAGAGACTTTCACCGCATATACCATAGTTCGAACGCTTTTTTAGACGTTCCGTAATTTCATTAGCCTCTGAACGTTTGCCCATTCCTAGCAATAATTTTCGATAGTCCTTAAGAACAGTGCTAGTATTTGCATTATTTGGCCATCGATTTAGAAGCTCTTTATAAACTGCTTCTGCTTCTTGTACTTGCCCTTCATCAGCATAAACTTGAGCTAGACAAAGGTTACCTCTTCCAACTGCGCCTCGTGCTATCTCTTGCCGGCATAATTGTTCAGCGTCACCCATCCTTTGATGAGTTTCGTAAAATTCTAACAATGAGGAAAAAATCTTTTTGTGTCCGTAAGAAGGAACTCCCCCATTGCTGTACATTCTAAGTAAAAACGTTTCAAATTCTCTTTCGTCTTGTGTCCACTGACAAGCATGGTGCGCTCTATCTATCAATTCATCGTATGTAATTGGATAAGGACCATTACCTCCAGTTTCTAATAGTTGTTCGATCACGGGAAGAGCTAATGCATATTGACGATTCTTGATATACGAACAAGCAAGTTTATAAGAAGCGCTATTCAAATCACGTTTCTGCACATTCGTTGTACGCATTAAAGCTAATTCCGCGCTAGCTAGATGCATTTCAATCTCAGTGTCGAACTTATATAGTGTATGGTACACATAATTATTCACATAGACGTTATGTTGAACCATATAATACGCTAAGCCTATGACCACAATTATGAAGATAGCTAAAACTATCGCTAGGTATTTTTTTGACTCAAGCATCAACCAGATCCACCCTATACGTCCTGAGAATTAGTATATCAAAACGTACTGTATGTTGAGCAATTCTGCGGATTAGGCAGTCTAGTAACAACTGATCCGAAAATGACCGTTTTCGGCACTCTTAGATCTTTTATGATAATCTGAATCTGCCTAAACTGGCGGGCAAGCGCTTTCATAACAACCCAATTTTTTAAGTGCAAACAATTCCAAACATCATTTTCGACACAGTTAGCAAATAAATAGATATCTCAGGGTATAAAGATAAATAGTTAACATATAGGAGCATTGATGAATAAAGCTAACGTGATCGCCCCTATTCTATGTATCTTGCTTATTGGCATTGCACTCATGTTACCTTGCAAGCATGTTTCTGCCTGTTTCACAGATAATCATATGTTTATTTTGCTTGGATGCGTATTCTTCACCTGTTATCAGTGGAAAAAATATGTTAACGATAAAAGTATGCGCTGGTGGTTATATGGATTGTATGCATTGTTATTTTCTTCTGTAGTCCACTTAGCTGGCGATCGTATCGGGATACAGCCAAACTTTGAAATCATCATCTCAATAGTTAGTGCACTATTGGGCATTGTATTTATTGCTGTTAATACAATAACTAAAAGACGACTAGCAAAAGCAAAACAAACTGGATCTGAGTCTGCTTAGATTTGGTCATGAATCCAAATCAGAAAGCTTCGCCACCTTATTTGGACAAATCAGCATCGGGCAAAGTCCCGTGTATTTCGCTAGACTCAGTTTTTATATAGCCTGGTCTGCCAAAAAGCATATGGATAAGCGGGTGTCTTTTATTTAGTATTTGATTCAACTGCTGGGCTACCAAATCAATATTTTGCACTGCAGCTCTGGTTTTTTGCAGAGTTGTTTTTAAATCGGAGCCAAAAGTAGGATTGCTAAATACTTCATCCAGTTTTTCCATGGCAATACGAGCATCTCGTAACATTTGTTTTGTATCAGCACGTAATTCTTCATCGCCACTAAATTCTCTTAGCATTTTCATAGAGTTTTGCAAATGATCTGTTGACTGATTGAATTGATTCATTGCGCTAAGAAGATCTTCTCGCAGTTTACCATCACCGAGGGTAATATTTAATTCGTGAATTGCTGCTTGTGCACTGCGGGCGGTTTCATTAGCTTGTCTCAGGGTTTCTTTTAATTCAGGCGAAATATGCTCAGCGCTAAGCAATCTATCAAGTTTCGCAGAAGTGCGCCGTAAACTTACGGTTAAACTACTTATCTCGCTCTCCAGTGGCAAAGCTCGATCCATGACAGGCATTGTTTTATCAGCAAGAATGGAGAATTTATCCACAGCACCTTTAAGGATTCTTCTATCATTAGTTAAATCTCGACGAATACGATCTATATCGAGCTTGCTTAATTCGTCCGCAAGTTTGCTTATAACAATTTCGTTAAGTACTGGTTTCTCGCCGACTACAGTGATTGATTCATCTAGTGGTGGCGAATCAATTGATTCGGGCAATGTAACATCAACATATTTAGCGCCGACTAAGCCATTAGTTAGAATATCAAAACGCGCTCCCTGACGAATAACTATCTTAGGATGAATAATACGCAAACCGACAAGAACTTTGCCTTCTTGTAACCAATTTATTTTTTCTACGCAGCCGATTCTTACGCCGTCCGCAAACACATCGGCATTTTCATTTAAGCCTGCCGTTTTGGGGAAAATAACTCTAACATGTTGCTGCACACCAAGGGGGGAATAGCTCTTAAACCAACAAAAGCCCCAGAACAGCAATACCAAAGCCACCGCCGTAAAAATTCCCAGTGATCCATCGTTTCTTAATTCTTCGTCTTTTAGCAATTTATTTTCCCATTCAAATTGACTAGATTAGAAATAACGCGATCGTAATTACTAAATTAGCGAAAAATCCGCAAATAAATGTTGCGGTCACTGCATTAGCTGCTGCTGAAAAGCCTTTGTCAGTTTGCCCGAGCCCAGAAACACAGCCAGCGAAAACAGCTATTATCGGAAAAGCAAAAGCCAGTTTAATGAAATATGCTGCTATATCTTTATCATGTACTGCCTGCCTTGCAGACTGGAAAAAGTAGTTTGTAGAACCACCACCTATAACAACTGAAACTAGAGCAGAAGTAATAAAGCCTATCAGTAAACCATAAGCGGCAAGAGGTAAAGCCACAGTTAAAGCCGCTAATAAGCGAGGCAGTACAAACTTTTTTGAAAACTCACGCCTCAAATCATTCGCCTTATAAGGTTTTGCTTCTTTAGCAATATAGGCCGCTATTCTGGCGCACAATGCTAATCCTACTGTCAGCGGTCCGATTCCACGCAATAATCCAAGTGAAATTACTGCACCGATAACGTCTTGCGCGTGATATTTTTTCAATTCAACCACAAGCTGAATTACCAAAGAACTAGCCACAAAAACAGCTGCTAGAGCCACTAAATGAAATGATCCGGGTCCCATCCAACGACAAGCCTTTCTGTATTCGCCCCATGAAAAATTCGACACAGATTCAATGCTAAAAGTACCAAGGGCAAGCACCATAGCCTGTCCCAATGGAGCAAGCCATCGTCCTATGTCAGCACCGGGAAGTCGCTGTGTCAGTTTCTGTATCAAGCCAAAATTCCTTCACGAACCGATACTACTTGACCCGAAGAATTGTATTAGCTTCGTTGTAATGATAAAACAGTAAGAGATATTTTACTGGAAGCAGTGCAAACTGACCTGCGGTGTAAATTTTGATAATTAGAACTTGATAATACTGATAGCAAATACTTTATGAATTGACACTAATGCATACAATCTACAATACGTCTGACCTGCGAATCCGAGAGATGAAAGAACTCATGCCTCCCATGGATTTGCTGCATGAATTTCCTTGTTCAGAACAGGCTGCCATGTTAACCACTAATACACGGCAGTCCATACACCGTATTCTCCATGGAGCAGATGATCGCCTAATGGTCATTATTGGTCCCTGTTCAATCCATGACGCCCAAGCAGCTAAAGAATATGCTTCTCGCCTCCAAGTTGAGCGCCACAAGCACGAACGTGATTTAGAAATCATCATGCGTATTTATTTTGAAAAGCCCCGCACAACTATTGGTTGGAAAGGTCTTATTAACGATCCCGATCTCGATGGTAGCTTCAAAATCAATAAAGGTTTAAGAACTGCCCGCAAATTGCTTTTGGATATTAATGAACTGGGAATACCGGCAGCGTGTGAGTTTCTTGATATGATTACTCCGCAATATATTGCCGATCTAGTCAGTTGGGGTGCAATCGGTGCGCGCACTACCGAGTCACAAACTCATCGCGAATTAGCTTCAGGACTCTCTTGTCCGGTCGGTTTCAAAAACGGCACAGAAGGTAATATAAAAATTGCCATTGATGCTATTAAAGCTGCTTCTCATCCTCATCATTTTTTATCAGTGACTAGAGAAGGACATTCAGCAATTGTATCTACAAATGGCAATGAAGATTGTCATATTATTTTGCGTGGTGGCAAAAGCCCCAATTACGATGCCGAAAGTGTTAATGCAGCCTGCCAAGAAATAAGTAAAGCCAGGCTGGCACAATATCTAATGATTGATGCTAGTCATGCCAATAGCAGTAAAAAAGCCGAAAATCAAATTCCTGTATGTGCTGAAATTGCTTCTCAAATTAGCAACGGTGACTCACGTATTATTGGTGTCATGATTGAAAGTCATCTAGTGGGTGGCCGGCAAGATTTAAAACCAGGTAAAGAGCTCACTTATGGACAAAGTATTACGGATGGCTGCATAGGCTGGGAAGAAAGCGTACGTGTACTCGACACCCTCGCTAACGCAGTAAAGATGCGCCGTATAGAAAATGACCGATCGAGCTTATCTCTCTAGTCAGTAGAAGAGCATCGAAACTAATCCGACTCGATTCTTATTCATAGCATCGCCAAATACACCAGTATTTTCTTTGCCGGCCGCATCAACCATTTCTTGCATGCGTGGATGATTGCCTTTATTTGTAAGGACTTATCTGTAAGGGTATACCCACGTTACTAGCACCTATTTTGCCGCTAAATCAAATAATAGAATGTGCGAACTTGCGGAACTTACTAGTTCTATTGATTTTAATTCGCTTATTGCTGCTCCATCCCCTGCTGACATTTGATTGTCATTCACTAGCAAATTTCCTTCCGCAATTTGTAACCACACGGCTCTTTGCCGATCTACGTTATAGGCTAGATTTTCGCCAGACTCTAATTTAGTTGTATATACAAAAGCATCTTGATGTATTTTAAGTGAGCCCTCGGACCCTTGCTCAGAAGCAATTAGCTTCCAGCCAGCACCATATTTAATATCGAATTGTTTTTGTTCATAGCCAGGAATTAGACCATGCCGATTAGGTATAATCCAAATTTGCAATAAATGCACCGGATTATCCTGCGAGTGATTATATTCGCTATGGAAAATGCCTGTCCCTGCACTCATACGCTGTAACTCGCCTGGTTTAATAATTGAACCATTGCCCAAACTGTCTTTATGCTCCAGCACACCTTGCAAAACGTAGGTAAGGATTTCCATGTTTTTGTGTGGATGCGTGCCAAAACCAGCTTTTGGAGCGACAGTATCTTCATTTATGACTCTAAGACAGGCAAAATGATCATATTTTGGATCGTAATAAGAATCAAAAGAAAATGTATGCCAACTTTCTAACCAACTAAGTTGTGTATATCCACGCTCATTTGATTTTCGCAATTTGAACATAAAATCTTCCTATGAAGTAAAAAGTTTTCTTACGTGTAAATTAAATCTACCGCTTTCCGTCCTTTTAGGTGTTAGTATTCCGGAGTACTCTTTTATACAGTTGGTAAGTTGTTTGTTCTTCAAGTTAATCGACTAATTCGTACCACTTTATTTTTACTTATACTCCTTAATTCATATACTCCAATTACCCTGCCTCAGTTCTAAGACGAAGAGCGGGGTGATTAAAACTAATAATACACTAGCGACTCGGTCACTTGCGCAATTCTGGACCCATGTGAATACGGTCAATCAGTTTGATTATTTATAAAGAGAGGGTTATATGTCACAAGCAGTCAGGATGCAGTACTGTTAGCAACCTCTGACTATTCTTTTTTGCCGTCAATTAAGAACCTATTGGGTTTTGTTAGTTTTGGTAACGACAGTATCTTGTTTTACTTTAGTTTTAGAGACTGTGGTTGTATTGGTCCCAGGCTTTGCTTGATTTGAAGTTTCCGTATGATTGATCTTTGTAAAAGGCGCCTTCACTTGCGCATTGTTCGAACCAGCTGGATTGTGCACGCGCACAAAAGGCGCTCTCACATCAACATCTTTCTGTCCGTCAACGTGCTTTCTCACTCCAATATGTATGAAGGGCAAATCAACTCTTTTGGTTTCCTCGATATCCGTAGCATCACCGGCATTCGCTTGTATGTTATTTCCGCAACAAAGGCCAAGTGTTAGAGCATAAGTTAAAATTTTGGATCGCTGCATAAATCTCTTTATCCTTATTATTGATGTAACAATGATAATAACCCAAAGACAAAACATAAATGCCTCGCCTTTAAAATGTTATAACTACTTCTCTTTTATTTTAAGATTGTTATTCAGATTCTTCAGCTCTTACTTTTGACGGACACACCTCTAATCCTTATATATCAAGAAAGATCAAGTATTCCAAAACATTTGATCTCTCTAGCTTATGGTTAGTAGAGTAAACTAACGGCTTTGACGAGCTTGCCCACCTTTGTATCCAGCCCGCCTGGCTTCTTCTGAAGTGAATTCATGAGCAGTACCTCTTTCATGTGCAGCCTTTCCGCCCTTACTAGCGATTTCTCTTCTTTGTTCCACACCCATAGCAGCAAACCCGCGAGAGCGAGGCCCACGATTACTTTCGTCAACTTTAATTCCGGTTTCTTCGCGAATTTCATTATCTGTATTTGGCATAGATTATCCCTCCGATATTTTACCTGTCGTATGGGTACCGAGTCTTAAGAAAATAGGAAGTACAAGAACAGAATCGAGGTCGAGATACTAGGATTTCTTATTGATAGAAAAATATTACTCCAGGACGTTTGGATTACTTACGCTTTTTAATAACTGCTTAAACAATCTTGTTGTGTAAGAAAATAAGAATGGTAAAGCTATAATTAGCACCATATGTGGTACCCATTTATCAAAAGATTTTTTCATCAAATATCATTTAGAAAATTACAAAGTAAGGACAGCTTTCATACCACTCTTTTCCTTCTAAAAGACTAAAAAGACGAAATTATTTGACTGGCTCAAGAAAAAAATGACAAGCTAGTGATCTTTCTGTCATAAAGTACAAAAGTTTGGGTATGTTAATAGCAGCTTCTTTTGAACACTTGTCATGAGTGCGAAATTTATTAATACTCTTTTGCTTTGTTAAATATATGGATATAAACAACGCCAGTGGTTTAAAGCTTAATAATAGATACGGGCTTCTCGAACCAATAGGTCAAGGCGGCAAAAGCATTGTTTACAGAGCGAATGATTTCAATTTAAATAAAATCGTTGCCTGCAAAATACTATTGCCCGAATTAGTTAATGACGAACTAAATTTCAAACGATTTAGACAAGAAGCAATTGCCGCAAAAAGGCTGGAACATAGCAACATAAATTCAGTAAGTGACTTTGGAGAGTGGAATGGGCAACCGTTCATGATTATGGAATTTCTTGCTGGAAAATCTTTAGCCGATATAATCGATACCGAAGCAAAACTATCGATCCACGACGCTATTTCTATATTCAAACAAATAGCAGACGGCTGTGCCTATGCTCACGCCAGAAATATTATTCATCGTGATTTAAAACCGAGCAATATAGTACTGACAAATAAAGAAGGCCAGGGGTATTCAGTAAAAATAATCGATTTCGGTATTGCAAAAATTATCACTGAAAATACTATAGCTGGAACAAAGCTTACAAAGACCGGCGACATTTTTGGCAGTCCTCTTTATATGAGTCCCGAACAATGCATGGGTAGAACTGTTGATCAAAGATCGGACATTTATTCTTTAGGCATTCTGATGTACGAAGTATTAACGGGAAAACCACCTTTAGAAGGACCAACTCCGATGGTAACAATTTTTAAGCACACAAAAGAAATGCCGACTAAATTTGGTGATATCGGCATTGAGCCAAAGACTAGTCAAGCAATAGAAAAGATTGTATTTAAGTGTTTAGCTAAAGAAGCCAAACAAAGATATCAGACAATGGAAGAAATAATCAGCGCTCTTAACAAGGTATCAAAGACTTTACCTGCTGAAAAGCAACAATCATTCAAATAAGAGAAAGCATTAAATAGCAGCAAACTGCATTGTTTTCTGCTAATAAGTTTCAAATAAATACTTGAGTAAGGACTGGCACCTTGATGACAAGCACATGCTAGTATTATATGCCCGATTGTACCGGTGCTCTTCATTCAATAGTCATGAATATATCTGCTGAACAAATAAGTCATCAAGCAGCAAATAAACACGTAGACACCCAGAACCTGCTTTTTTATGCTCAGTTGGCAATCTTGATTCTTTTATCGATTTTGCTTGAAACTCTGCGTGCTGCTCAATTACAAGGATTTGCCAGAGCAGAATCTTGTTTTGTAGAAGGTGCGCGCGAAATGTTTGTGAACAAGCAATACGTCATGCCGCTGCTTTATAACGTTCCTTATTTTGATAAACCTCCGTTCTTTTATTGGCTCGTCATCAGTTCTTATAAATTGTTTGGAGTATCTCTTCTCAACGCACGTGCCGTTTCCATTGCGGCAGCTACTTTAACCATCGCGATAACCGCCATATTTATCAAAAAAGTCATAGGTCAAAAAACCGCGCTTCTTAGCGCAATTATTCTGACTACTAATATAGGATTTTGCGAATTTGCAGTGATAGCGATGCCCGATATGTTGCTCTGCTTATTTACCAACCTTGCGATTTTCTCTGCATATATGGCTATCTTTAAAGATCCTCCAAAGCGAGAGCTTTATCTTTTTTTGATGACCTTTTCCTTTGCGCTTGGCTGGATGACAAAAGGTCCGGTGGCCATTTTGATTCCTGGTGGTGCCATTCTTATAAGTTTGCTTGTATTTAGGCAAAAACCAAACCTATCAATTAAAGACTTGTTCTTGTGTTTAATTGTTTTTCTCGCAGTACTAATTCCTTGGCATTTGGCTGTCTGCAAAGAATATGGCTTGTCAGCTTTCAATTGGTTATATCTACAAGGAAATATTGGCCGCTTTATCGGAGGAACTAGCTCGTACAATTTTGGTCATAAGCCAACTTACATATTGATTAATCTTCTAGGAAATTTCTTGCCATGGACGATCTTAGCGATTCCGGCATTGTGTTGCCTAATCATTTCCACTTTAGTGCAAAAAAAATTCACTTCGGTAAATAAATTCCTTTTACTAATGATGTTCTGGGTTGGCTTGAGTACATTGTTTTTTAGCTTATCGCGTAGCAACTGGGGCTATTATAGTTTATCTGTCTATCCAGCTCTCTCTATAATAACGGCACATTCTCTAACCAACTTAGAGAGCCGTTTCTCCACTAAAAAGTTAGCGGCTTTGTATCTGACAATAGCATTCGGCTTTATTATAGGTATCCTCATATACACTTTTGTTTTCCTTCCAGTAAAAGCCAAAAACAACACATTCTTGAATTTTGCTGCACCAATAAAAAAACTTCCACCTCAAACATGCTTATTTTTCCATACTGATTTATATGGCCAATATTTGCTTATTGACTACATAATATTTCAAAGTGGACATATACCGGCATGGTGCGACCAAGCAAAATTGGTCAAAATTACATCTTCATCTAGCCCCTTTGTAGCTTTAATGCCAAAAGTTCATTTTGATGAATTGTCCGCTATTGATAAATCAAAATTTACGATATTAGAAAACGAAAACATTAGCTGGCTCAATTTTCCTGGTTGCAAGCTTGTAAACGAAGCACAACCAGGGGACCCGATTCAGCTAGTTTTAGTTTATCATAGCCAGCGGCCCTAGTTGCATGTTCACTTTGAGTATTAAACGAACTTGTATAAACAGCTATAGCATAGCTTTATCTATTGCCATTCTTCACAACATAAGCTTCGTTACTGCTTTTGCTTCTGAATCCACCGTTGTGGTGGATAGCACCGTATGCTCAACGACTATTGAAATATTGAAACAAGAAATTGCTCTCGAACGGTTTTGTTTAAATTACGAAATCATTGGTAATAGAGAACCAAAGTTAAGACGATTGAGATATTTTCTTGGTCAACAAGCTTCACTAGGGTTATTTCTAGGTGGTGATATTGTTGCTCTCCAAGAAACAGGAAAGCATTTAGATACACCAGCAAAAATCTCAAGCAATCATCTTAAAAGCGGATACACAGTCGAACTCATTGGAAGCATAATCGGTGGGGCTAGCTCACTGGCAGAACTGTGTTCAAATGGCTATATTGCTTTGAAAAATAAAAAACACAAAGAAGATCCGCAGAGCGCTTTGACTGTCGTAAAAAATAAGATAAGAGAAATTGATCAACTACTGGCAAAAAGAAATGAGCTTCTAAATCGAGAAAAAGATAGTCCTGTTTACAGGATAAATACGGTCGAAGGAGATTTGCTAAAAGATTATCGTGACTGGTGCGTATACGAATTTGTACATGTTTATGCCGATATAAAAGCCTATCAAGCAAGTGAGAACGTCTATTACACTTTAAACACAGCAAGCAATGCTGTTTTTTCAGCAGCAGCGTATTTAGCCATCAGAAGCTTCCAAAATGTTCAGCTAGCAAGTTCATCTATTGTAACGGGCATAACTGGTGACAGTATCTCAATTCTCAGTGCGCCTGCTAGCTATTTTGCTCGGAAATTACTTTACAAACATTATGCAAGAAAAATTTATCAAACAATTCAACAGAAAGCTTATGATATCGAAACTGCCAGTGCAGATAACTTAGATCTATTACATAAAGAAGTAGTAAAAACTACCGATTCTGATCTTACCGGCGCCGGTCACATTAGACTTAGACTAACTGCTTACGATCTATGGAATCAAAAATACGACGAATACTTGGGAGCGGAAATGGACTATTTAAGACGTTACGATAAAATTGCCTTGCAATCAGTTACTCTCGGACCATTAATTTCAGGCTCCTATTTGACACAAGATATTCTAGGTGCAGCAGCTTATTATGGAAATAAAAATAGAATAAGAACAGCAAATAATCTCACCTTTGCTGGTGCCATTACAGCAGGGGCTGGATCAGTGGTTGGATTAGGAGCAACAAGCTGGTACTTTATCGATGAAACACTGACTCAACGAAAATTAAGCCGACAAGGCAAATTACCTGAGCAGCTTTTACTACAAAGGCTAAAAACTCTCGACCAAGTTGAAATGATGATTGGTAATTAATTCGAAGCAAGGACATTAAACTGCCCTTGCTTGAATGGATTTGCATTATGTAAGAAAAACTAAGCGCAGGAATGTCCGCTGGTAGAACAACTCGATCCTTTGGTCTTTTCAGTCGGCATTTCGTGTTCAACCCATGAATCCCAGCCACCGGCTAATTCTTTAACTTTATAACCGTGTTGGGCCAAAACTAAAGCAGCTTTGGTAGCTAAACTGCATAACAAACTGTAGCAATAAACCACTGTCGTAGTACTTGCATCAATATTAGGTAAATATTGTTCCAGTTTTTCATAATCCACATTAATGGCCCCAGGAACATGCCCTTGAGCAAAGAGTTCTGGCGTGCGCAAATCAATAATTTGCACTTTCTCACCTTTGTCTAGAGCTCCTTTAAGAGCATAAGGATTGCTCTCAAAATTAAGCTTAGCTTGAAAATGTTCCGCCGCTTTTATTGATTCTTTAGACACTGTTTCGACAGCCATATTAACCTCCCGTAGGTACTTTCATAAGCACTATCGTCTTACACACATAATACTAGAAGCTATAGTATACTTTTACAAGTAGGTACCTTAATGTATGATACTATCCAATTAGATACTATTGGTAAAGAATGCCCACCTGCGAGCATAATTGAGTTTAATAAGGTTATATTAAAATCCAAGTGAGGTAGTATTGTGTTTGATATTGATTGTTTTGAGTGCCCCATTATGGCAGCAATTGCCATGATTTCTGATAAGTGGAAGGTATTAATTATTTACCGCTTATGCGATGGCACAATGCGTTTTAATGAACTAATGCGCTCTTTACAAGGCGTCACCCAACGTGTATTAACGCAACAGTTACGTGAACTAGAAGCAGATGGGCTTGTCAGTCGTAAAGTTTATCCAGAAGTACCACCACGCGTCGAATATTCATTGACTAAAGTGGGACGCACCTTACTACCAGCTTTGGAAAAATTAGAGCAATGGGCTCGTAAACATTCTTCTGAATTAATTGCCGCTCGTCATAGAGCAATTGAGCAAAATAGCAAATTGAAAACTAAAGTTAGTTAGAGTGTATACGGACCCTTAAAAGAAGAGGGTCCAATTGTCCCCTCTTTTTAGTCTTAATTATTAGTGCGAGCAACTTCCATGCTTATGCCCCGTATCATGCTGGGCGCTTTTTTGGTCAGATTGAGGCTTTTGTGATTTATCTTCAGTCATTTTTTCTTTATCACAAGTTTGAGGCTTTTCTGAATCACAACTCCCTTTATGCTCTTTCTTTTCATGTTCAACAGGACTTTTTTTAGTGTCAGGCATAGTTATACTCCTTACGCAAAACATCGTAACGCACTTAGCTTGTATTTATGATTGGACAGCTAACTTAACTTTACCCGAATGTTAACACGCGACCGCGTTGTTCATCTGATAATTAATCTAGGCGCAAGAAAACTTCTGACTAACTTGTGGTCGCATCAGTTCTCTAAACTCTTTGTAGGCTAATGCATTTAATATTTCATTTTTTCTTAGCCCTGCACATCACGCCATGTAGGTTTAATAAATCACTTGGAGAATGAGCATCGGAGATAACAAATTTAATCCCAAACTGACTCGCTTGTCGCAGCCAAAATAGTTCTAAATCCATTTTGTGCGGATCACCATTAGTTTCTAAAACAACAGTTGCTAAATCAATACCGATATTTTAGGCACCAGATTTGGTGACACTATTTTAACCCGTAGATAAGTTAGCTAATCCTTAATGATGTCACATCTTACGTAAACGCCAAGATGAGCCTGCCATAGGCAGACTCTCTTGAGCAAATTAAAAAGCTCCTGATCTAATAAGCTTTAATGATTAACAGTGGTTTCAGTATCTGTTCGAGTAGTTCTTTGTACATTAGGTATCTTTTTATAAGATTTTTTTGTGGTCACTTCTTGACCATAAGGAGTAACTTCCGCCTTAGTCGATTCGCTTTTCACATAATTTGGTTTATCTTCGATAGTAGTAGAGTCTGTCCTTGTGGAACTATAATCAGGACTATCGGTTTTTGTAGTAGTTGTAGTAGCTTCATCCGCAAAAGCACCATTGATAGTGAATAAGCTAATGCCCAATAAAACAGCATACGAATATTTAGACATAATATGTCCTCCCTATTAATTGACTTGACTCAATGGGTACGACCGCTAATAGTGCGGCTAGGTTACACTGAATGGCAAAATTTATAGCATATAAAAATATAGATTGTAAGTCCGAATAATTAAATACCAATTTAATCATTAGCCAAGTGGCATAGCTTTTATCTGTCAAATTCGGGGCACTTGTTAAGTGCATAGTATAAACCTTAATCTCCACCGTGCCAATCAGCTTCAGAATACATTTGTTCTTCCTCCGGATCGTTTTCCATATAAATCGGGATCAATTCATCTTGCTTAGAGCTGCCACACTCGGGACAAATTAATTTGTTCCCATTAGGTTTGAATCGACAATTACATTTCTGGCATTGATATTCGCCCGGCTCTGGAGGCTTCTGCCCTTTTCTCATTTTGGCTTTCATCAAAGATACCTCGACTCAATCCATTAAGTCAGTTTACCCTAACATCCAATTCTGTCGATCATGCCATCTTAAATTCTTACAGCTCTTGCCATATTTTATTTATTCCACTTGACACCAAGGCAAGCTCTCAATTCCTTAATCTATAAAATTGAATATGGTAGCTAACTAAGTCTTCAAAACTTTTAGCAATGCTGATTTAATATCGGTCATAGATTGCGGACGCATTTTTACATCTTTAGCTAGCATGTTAAAAAGTAGAGACTCAAGTTCAGGAGGTATCGCAATCTCCGGTCTAAGAAAAGGTAAACGTGATGGCTCTTCATGTATATGCGAATTCATTAGTTCATATAATGAGAGTCCTTTAAAAGGTGGTGCCCCAGACAACGCTTCGTATAAAACACAGCCAAGAGAATAAATGTCGCTGCAAGGATCTAATTTTTCGCTACGAAAATGCTCTGGACTCATATAAAGTGGCGTACCGAATAGATCACCAGTTTTGCTTAATTTCAAATCTTCACTTTCAATGATAAATTTCGCCATACCAAAATCGACTAGCTTAACCACATCTCTGTCTTCATCACCTTTTATAAGCATTATATTTGATGGCTTTAAGTCTCGATGGATTATGCCTCTTTTATGAGCAGCAGTCATAGCATCACAGACTTGAACAAAAATATCTAAAGTCCTAGCGAGATTAAGCTTCTTTTCTTGGATCAATTGATCAAGACTTACACCGTCAATATAATCCATAACAATATAAGGCTGTCCCGCTGAAGTTAATCCAAAATCAAATATAGTAATAATGTTTGGATGACTTATAGCACTTGCGGTTTTTGCTTCTAACAAAAATCGTTGTATTTCTTTGTCCTCTTTTAACGTTTGTTGATGTAACATTTTTATAGCAACAGTTCTTCCTATAGATAAATCTTTGCCCTTATATACGGTGCTCATGCCGCCAGATCCCAAAACCGCTTCAATCATAAATCTCCCAGCTAGAACGATGCCTGGTACAATTTGGCCTGGCTGTTCGGACGTAGACCCAGACTGTATAGTGGATTCAGTCCCCAGTAATTTTTTTTCCAAAGCTGGCTTCGCAGACACATGAGCGGGTTGTGGTGTAAGACTTGCAAGAATGGTTCTTAATTTTTCTTCTACAGAAGCTTGCGATATCTCAAATTTATCAGCTATTTGATCTAGTTTCATACCTTGTTCGATTAGCTCTAAAAGACGAAGTTGGTCTTGATCAAGGAACGTGTTTTGCCTAATAGGATCTTTGTTAACCGCCAATCGATTTTGTTCTTCTTGTTGCTTCGCTGTCACTTGAGCACGTAACACACGTTGCGCGATACCTGGATCTAACCAAGCTGCACCCTTTGCCACAGATTCTATAGCTGTATGCAATTGATCAGCGGCGACGTTCTTTAAACAATAGCCATCTGCTCCAGCGCTCAGGGCAGCAAAAACCGTCTCATCTGACGAATCACTCGTAAACATGATTATTCCAGTATTTGGATGGCTGCTCTTTATTAATTTAGTAGCCTGGATGCCACTTATACCGGGCAGGTTAACATCCATAAGAATAATACGAGGTTGAAACTGCTCTACTTGAACTAAAACTGAGTCTCCATCAATAGCCTCACCCACCACTTCGACATCCGGCATTTTTTCTAGAGTCAATCGCAAACCAAGCCTAGTAATGTCGTGATCCTCTGCAATTAAAAGAGTATATTTATCTAAACTCATGCGTGCTTTACTTATATGCCTATTCTTAGAGGATCATAAAAACGAATCTTATTCATGTTTGCTCAAGTTTACCAGTTGAGTAAGATTTCCTATCACCTGTGGCAAAAGAGTTTTAACCGAGATCAAAAGACTAGGCACCGCTTCCAGATCCAATGCTTTCAATGCATCCTCAAGTTCCCCTGCTGCATTAGTCAGATTTGGAGCACCTATATAACTCGCAATTCCTTTTAAAGAATGAGCAAGTCGATTTGCTTCTTGATAATCCCGAGAAGCAAAAGCCTGTTCAATATTTTGAGCCGTTTGTCCCTCTGTTTCTATCACGCGCTGAGCTATGGTTAAATAGATTTTGACGTCACTAAATCTGGCAATCGATTCCGTTACGTGCAATTCACCCAAAAATTCCGGCAACCCTGATTCAATATCTTTTTTTTCTGTGATAGCCACACTTGTAGTTTTTAAATTCGGATCTATATTGGGTAACCATTTACGCAAAGTACTAAATAGCTCGTTTAGAGCAAAAGGCTTACCAATAAAATCATTCATACCGGCAGCCAAAGCCCGCTCACGATCAGCAGGTAACACATCGGCCGTCATGGCAATAACTGGTATCATTTTCAATTTTTCCAATAATCTAATTTTTTGCGTTGCTTGGTATCCGTCCATAACAGGCATTTGTAGATCCATCAATACAGCATCATATTTAGTACCATTGGACTGTAGTTTATCCAAGGCTTCTTGCCCATTATTAGCAATCTCTACGTTTGCTCCAGCCGCTTTCAATATTTCTATACCAACTTCCTGGTTAACTAGATTGTCCTCAACAAGAAGCAGCCTAGCCCCCTGCAATTGGCTGACTAATCTGTGATCGCTTTGCATTGGTTTAACGACTGGGGTTTTATGATAAGCATTAACAACCGCATTTAAAAGATCAGAAGCTGTAAGTGGTTTGGTTAAAAAGCCATCCAGGATATCCTCGGCTTTCTCAGCTTGTGCTAAAGCATCATGTGCATGTGATGTCAATAAAATACCTAAAGGAGGTTTACCGCTTTTGTCCAATTTTTTAACAGTGTTTATAACTTCTATGCCGTCAATATCGAACATTTTCCAATCTGAAATTATGAGTCCATATTGATTGTTCCGAGCAATTGATTCTTCTACCATATGAATCGCCTCTTGCCCGGAGGAGGCACTATTGACTATCCAACCAAACGACGAAGCTATTGAAGATACAATTTCCCTCGCAGTAACATTATCGTCGACTACAAGAACTTGTAATTTTACAGGTAAATTTGCAACAGACGTACTTTCTATTGTTAAGGGTTGCTTGGGCACAGATAGAAAAGCGTTAAACTTAAATACACTTCCTTTATTAGGCATACTCTCAACCGTCATTTGCCCCCCCATCAAGCCAACTAGTTTGCGACTAATAGCCAAACCTAAACCAGTGCCTCCAAAACGGCGGGTAGTTGACGTATCAGCTTGCGTGAACGCCTCAAAGACATGGCGTATTTGTTCTTCAGTCATTCCTAAACCAGTATCACTGACAGCAAATTCTAATTCCATATTGTCATTTTTTCTTTCCTTTACTCGCACAGCAAGTACAATTTCTCCCTCCTGGGTAAATTTAATCGCATTCCCGGCAAGGTTCATAAGGATCTGTTGCAAGCGCAGTGGATCACCGTTCAATTGAGCTGGAACATCACTGTCTATCGAAAATAATATTTCAACGTCTTTGTTACCAGCATTCACAGAAAGAATAGCAGCCAAATTATGCAATAATTCATCTAATCTGAAATCAACATTCTCTAATTGCAATTTGCCGGCTTCAACTTTTGAATAATCCAAAATATCATTGATTATGGCTAATAATGATTTGCCTGAAGTCTCCAATTTATAAAGATAGTCAGATTGACGATCAGTTAATTTGGTCTGGCGCAGCAAATATGTTAATCCAATAATGGCATTCATTGGTGTACGAATTTCATGACTCATATTAGCTAAGAAGCGACTTTTATATTCATTTGCACTGACCGCTGCCTCTTTAGCCTGCTCTAATTCTGTAGTTAATTTACGCAGTTCCTCTGCATATAAAGTCAAACTATCCTGCGTTTCCTTTAGGCGACGGATTTCGCTTGAGATAGCTCCAGCCATATTATTAAAAACTTTGGCAAGCGTCCCAATCTCGTTATTCACTTTAAGATAATTGCGGCTAGAGTAATCGCCCATTTCTAGTTTTTGGGCTTGTTTAACCAGCTCAAAAGTTGGCTTAAGCAATGATTCAAAGGTTTTCAAAAAGAGAATCAGAACAATAACAGATGATACTGCAGCCAGTATCAATTCAGCATTAATCCATAATTCATAATTTTGAGCGAGATCTATATTTTCTTTTTCGGTACGCTGATTAACCATATCCATAAATTTCTGAATAGGACGCATTATTTCCGCTTTCGCATGCAAATATTCATCCCCGCACAATAAATTGACTGATAATCTGAGATCAGGCTTGCCACGCACTGAATAATTACCCTTGCTATCTTTAAATAATCCCTTGCGAGCATTAAAAGACTGCTCTTCCAAGGAAACTAAAGCATTGGATCTGTTTGCCGCTTCGGCCAATAAAGTGCTTTCTTCCGCAGTTAGCTTTAGACTATTCAATATTGAATTAAAACTTTGAGGAGGACCATAAGCGCTCGGTCTTTGTCCGCTTCCTAAAACCTGATCCCAGTAAGTAACTGTATAATCAACAGGACGAGGAAGTTTACCTTCTCTGATACCTAAAATCTCATGGAAATAGTTCAAATATTCTTGTCTGCCAGTAATTGCATATAGTCTGGCCATAATAGTTAACTGATCTGAACTCTGTTTTAGCCCATGGGCCAATTTAGACGATAAAAAACGACTTTGCTCGCTAGCAACGAGCGCGTGCTGCACTCTTTCCTGTCTATCATTAACAAAGGCCAACGCCGCCATAAATGCCATAGCTAGAACAAAAAATAGAAAGAATAGTCTTCTAAGCGTCATATCACCTCCTAATAAAACAATGGTATCAGTTGAGATTATCTAGTGGAGAGTAAATTTTTTACAATTGTCAAGCTGCCGCAAAAGGGTTGTCACATTTGCCCTAATTACCTTAGCAGCAGATATAATTTAAGCCTAGCAAATTTAACTGCTGTACCTTTTCTCACAAAATTAATTGAAAAATGCTCACAATGCAACGCAATTTATTTAGCTGTGTCTTATTGATATACACTGCATCAATAATTACCCTAGCCCCTAATTGTTACGCACAAGATTCCGGTCACATTCGACATAGTAGTTTTATGCCTCACGGATTCTGTCTAAATTGGGATCCGGCATTACTAATATTCCTGATATTAGCCAATTTAGGTATTGCACTCGCATATTTTGCTATTCCTCTTGCTCTTTGGTATTTCGTCCGCCATAAAAGAGAGCTTCCTTATCCTTGGATATTTCAACTCTTCGGCATGTTCATCATTGCTTGCGGCACAACTCATTTAATGAAAATTTGGACACTATATCAACCATTTTATTGGGCCGAAGCATCTATAGACGCCGGCACGGCATTAATATCTTTGGCCACTGCTCTGATTTTATGGCCATTGATACCAAAATTGCTTGAGCTTAGAGGTCCAAAAGAGTTGGAGGAATTAAATAGAAAACTCGAAGAGTCAATAAAACGCGATCGTAAAATTACTACTGAGCTACAAGCGCAAGCAGAATTACTCAACCTTAGCCATGATGCCATTGTGGTGCGTGATTTGGAAGGAACAATACGCTATTGGAATTCTGGTGCTGAAGAAGTATATGGATACACTCAAAAAGAAGCTCTGGAAAATAATTATTACGCGCTATTGAAAACCGAGTTTGATATCCCCAGAGAGCAAATCCAAAAAGAATTAATTGAAAAAGGACGTTGGAACGGTGAACTGACTGATTATAGGTCCGATGGACAAAAGATAGTAACCGCTAGTAGACAAGCACTAAAATGTGATGAGCAAGGACATCCAGTCGCTGTTCTAGCAATAAGTAGCGATATCACCGAACACAAAAGAGCAGAACAAAGACGAATAGCGCTAGCCGAAATGGAACGTTCAAACCTTGAGCTTCAACAATTTGCTTATATAGCGTCACATGACTTGCAGGAACCATTAAGAGGGGTCGCAGGCTGTCTACAAATCCTAGAAAAGAAATATAAAGACAAATTAGATGACGATGCCAATGATTTAATTAACTTAGCTGTAGACGGTGCCATTCGTATGCGCAATCTCATAAACGCCCTCCTCTCTCTTTCGCATGTTAATAGTGACGGTCTAATCTTTCAATCTACTAACTTGTCAGAGGCTGTCGCAATAACTATAGAGAATCTGGCAGTTCACATTAAAGAGACCAAAGCACAAATCACGTATCATGATCTACCAGTTTTACCAGGTAACAAAACTCAGTTGGTACAATTATTCCAAAACCTAATTAATAACGCAATCAAATTCTGTAAAGACAAAAGTCCGGAAATACATATTGAAGCTAAAAACGAGCAAGACCATTGGCTAATATCAGTGCGCGACAATGGCATTGGATTCGAGCAAAAATATAATGACCACATTTTTCAACCATTTAAGCGTCTTAATACAATAGATAAATATCCGGGTACCGGAATGGGACTTACCATCTGTAAAAGAATAGTAGAAAGACACAATGGTAAAATTTGGGTAGAATCTGAGATAGGTAAGGGCACAATATTTTACTTCACTTTGCCTACAGAGAATAAATTCAATGATTGACCGGAAGAAACGCCCGATAGAAATTTTACTTATTGAAGACAATCCAGCAGATGTACTTCTCACAAAAGAGGCTCTCTCGGATACTAAATTGCCCTTCTTTATACATACTGTCGGCGATGGTGTGCATGCAATGCGTTTCTTGCGAAAGCAAGACAAGTACGTTGATGCGCGACGACCAGACATCATTATGCTTGACTTAAACTTACCTGTTAAAGACGGTAGAGAGGTGCTAGCTGAACTTAAAGCAGATAAGGATCTTCGTCGCATTCCAGTTATTGTTTTAACCACTTCAATAAGAGAGCAAGATATTGTAGCTGCTTATGACCTTGGTGCTAATTGTTATATAGTGAAGCCTGTAGATTTTACTGAGTTTTGTGACGTTGTCAAAACAGTTGAAAATTTCTGGTTTGGTATAGTTTCCTTGCCACCGCCAACATGATTCTGACAAGCAGATAAATTAAATTGCCCGGTCCAAAATTGTTCGGTTCTACTCGAACGCAAGTGCTTTTGTCCTAATGCCAGTTTAATTTGGCTCAAGACGAAAGATAAAATTACTGGTTATGGCTAACTTTGCCAAATCCAAAAGCGAGAACACGCATTAACCATATTTATAAAAAATGACTGTATTTTTGGGTAATTAGTTAGTTTGGTACAGAAGCCTTAGCAGTCCGCCCATCTTTTAGCTGCTTAGAAAGCCAGGTATCTATTATTGCACTAATTTGTGGGTCGACTTTTTGATGCTCGAGTAATAGATGTCCCTTTCCCTTGATTAGACGAAGCGAAACATTCTTCGAACCAAGCTTAAGCATTAAATTAGGTAAGTCAACTGACTTAAACATGGCATCTTGCAACCCAGATATAAACAACAAGGGAAAACTAGCTGGCAATGATTTGGCAGCAGAGATAGCTTTGTTATTAAGAATATCGATTTTAACCAGATCTTCTGGTGTCATTGTCCTATCGATCATTG
The DNA here is from genome assembly GCA_013288645.1 of Candidatus Melainabacteria bacterium. Classification (GTDB taxonomy): domain Bacteria; phylum Cyanobacteriota; class Vampirovibrionia; order Obscuribacterales; family Obscuribacteraceae; genus JABDBL01. The sequence goes on along the minus strand of JABDBL010000011.1, from coordinate 13,836 downwards.
GGTCAGCATTACATGCTTTAGCTACAATTGGATCATTAGTTAGATATGGTGCTGAATATGGTATTAGGTTCACGGGCGCATTAGGTTTAACTACTTCTTTAGCAAAATCCTTTAGCCAATGTCCGGGTTTAGCATGGACTCGATTTTTATAACACAAGGCTGAGAGAATTGCACCATCTACTAATTCAGGATGTTCACTGATAAGCAATAAAGCCATATTTGATCCAAGACTCTCTCCTAATAAAAAGAGCTTTTGATTAGGATGGGTCTGGCGCAGGGTGATAACAAAATCCAAGAGATCTTGCTGGCTTTGACTAATTTCTATTTTGTCATCGCCGCCGAATTTACTTCCTTCTGTATTCCAACGTCCAAAACCTCTTTGGTCAAGAGCAAACACTCGAAAGCCATTTGCCGCTAAGTGGCGGGCACACTTGTCCCAACAGTCCGCATAAAGAGTTAAGCCATGAACAGCAACAATAGTGCCTTTCCGTGGCATGCTCTTATCAACCCATTCATATATAGGCAAATTTAACTGTTGACCGATCTTACAATCGTCAATCCGGACTGGAGCAGCAATCGATTTATCTGCACAAAATACCGTAAATAGAATTACGATTAACGCATAAGCCTGTTTAGGCAATTGTTACCTCAGGACACAAATATACGTCCTGTATGGCATTAAGCAATTCAATACCTTCTTTCATTGGTCTTTGAAAAGCTTTGCGTCCAGATATCAGCCCCATACCACCAGCTCTTTTATTTATGACAGCGGTAGTGATGGCCTCATCCATATCCTTTGCACCGGATGATGCACCGCCAGAATTTATCAATCCAGCTCTACCCATATAGCAATTAGCCACCTGGTAGCGTGTCAGATCAATAGGATGATCGCTAGTCAATTGAGAATAAACTCTTTCATCAGTTTTGCCAAACTTCAACGCATTGTAGCCACCATTATTTTCAGGCATTTTTTGCTTGATAATGTCTGCTTCAATTGTCACCCCTAAGTGATTAGCTTGTCCTGTAAGGTCGGCGGCTAAAGAATAATCGGTGTCACCTTGTTTAAAAGCAGGATTGCGTAAATAGCACCAGAGAATCGTAGCCATACCTAATTGGTGTGCTTCGTGAAAAGCAACAGCAATTTCTTGAATTTGTCTGCGAGACTCCTGGGAACCAAAATAAATAGTGGCACCCACAGCAGCTGCCCCTAATTCCCATGCTTGATCCACAGTACCAAATAAAATTTGATCGTAATGATTAGGGTAGCTCAGAAACTCATTATGATTGAGTTTGCAAATAAAAGGAATTTTGTGTGCATATTTGCGAGACACTGAACCGAGCACTCCAAAAGTAGAAGCAACTGCATTACAACCGCCTTCGATGGCCAATTTGACTATATTTTCACCATCAAAATACAATGGATTCTTAGCAAAAGATGCCCCTGCTGAGTGCTCAATGCCTTGATCTACAGGCAGAATTGATACATAACCAGTACCCGATAAGCGGCCGGTATTTATAATTCTCTCTATATTAGCCAAAACTCGCGGCGACCGGTCTGAAGGAGCATAGATACGATCCACATAATCTGGGCCTGGCAAGTGCAAACTTCCTTTGGGAATAGTCGTACTTTTGTGATTTAAGTAATAATCAGCCTTATCAGCCAAAGCTTTTTCGATTTTAGATAATTCAGTCATGACCGGCATAATTTACGGAACTCCCCCAATATATCCACTTGGAACCCCCTTAGAGTAGCAAATTCTATATGAGAACCAACAAAAGACGCCTAAATTATTTAATTACTTAAAGCAATAGTACAAAAGCTTATACAGGACTCATCCAAACCCATATTGTCAAACAAAACTAATTAAAAAATTAGGCTAGGAAGAAGTAAAGCTCTGCAGTAGACTTTACTGTTTAATAACTCAGATGCGACACTATACATCAAACCATAAACCCGATTGTTTAGCCGTTTTACTTACTTAATAGATACAGAATAGATAGCGCAAGGATATAAAAATGATGAAATTTTCCAACAAATTAAAAGTGCAATTGCCTTTAGCACTCGGACTTTCTCTTATATCTAATTATTCCATGAGGCTACCCGTACTTAGCGCTGAGCAATTAACGACAGCACCTAGTGCCGTCAATAACGGTTCAATAGCCTCTAACACAGTCAGCCCTAAACCAGTCAATGTTAATACTGTGGCAATCCGAAATATCTACGTCAATGAAAATAAACAGCTTGTAATTGAATTTGATAATCCCGCGCACTTAAGTCCTGTTGAACCGCAGTTAAGAGATTATCCCGGACAGAAGCACGATATCGTGCTTGAATTTCCCCAAACCTCTTTCGCTGTTGACAAAACACCCAAAGCAAAAGCAGTTCTAGACGAATTAATGAAATTCTATCCAGAATTGAACAGTCTGTCCTACGCCACTGCAAGTGATGGCACAAAATCAAGGATACGTATCGGTGTTTCACCTAACGTTTCAGCACAACCATCCTTAGCGAAAATCGATCAAGCATCAGCTGTAATCAATTTAACCCTTTCCGAAACTAACAAAACCCCAAGCGCTTCAAACAATGGCGCGGTTGATGAGAAGAACCCAGTTGTTGACACCAGCAAAAGTGCACCAAAAGACATTCGTGCAACAGATGCAAGCGCAAGTTCAACACCAGACTCAGAAAAGGGCATCAAAGCAAAAACAGTAAACAGCATCAAAGACGCTTGGACGTCCAGTCTTAATGCCGGAAAAAATTTAGGCAAAATTGCTAGTATCAATCCGTTCGGACACAATAAACCAACTAACAAACAAAGCGCTCCTGCTAATACTGACATTACAACTACTGCTTCTAACGAAAAAACCGCAACCTCAGTTAAGCAGGGAAATGCGGCCCAACCTGTTGCTGCCCCGCAATCCATCCCAAATAGTGGTGAGCTGGCTGCATCAAACAGTTCGGTTGCTATTCCAGTTGCTACTGCACCTGTTAAATCACCCACTTCAGTGCCTGCAATGACAGAAACAGCTGCAGTAACAACACCAACAAGTGTTAGCGAATCATCTTCTGCAAAAGATATTCTTCTAACACCAGCTATAAATCCAGTTCCTGCAAACACCTCCGTGACCTCTGACCCTAATTCAGCAGTAGCAACTCTCAAACCAGAAATTACCGGTCCAGAAGTTGCTCCTGCTAGCAAAGACAATCAATTAGCAGCTATGGGTGTCAATAAAACTATCGAAAGTACTAACTCAGAATTACCTAAAATTCCAGCTAGCTCAGTAGAAAATAAGGCTAGTGATGAGCCAGTTATTACTCCCTTATCTGTCGAGCAAGTGTTGAAAGAAAAAGCTAACCTAGAAGCTGCCAACCCTAAACCGCCAATATCGGTAGCTGACAATACACCCAGTCAACCAGTTTCCACTGAAAGCAAAACCGCTGACAATTCTTTCGCTTCAGATTTCAAAACTAGCTTCTCTAAGCCAGTGGACGAGAGTACCGATAAAAAAGATGTTGCTGAGAAGCCGAATGATGAAAAAGTCGATAAAAAAGATGTTGCCGCAAAGCCTGAAGAAAAAGTTGAAAAAACAGAAAAGTTAGCCAGCGTTCCCCCCAATCCGCTTGATAGCTTAACCAGTGCTGCAATAAGTAATGCTGGCAGCGAACCAGAAAGCGAAGGAGACGCTCAAATGTCAGCGGCGGTCAAATTAAAAGCACAAAGAGCACATGTTGGGGGCCAGAACTATTTCCCGCCGAAATTCGATGATGAGGCTGTTGACCACTATAATGCCGCTGTACGTGCTCATTTAAATGGCAAACTAACAGAAGCAATTACAGAATATAAGGCGGCCATTGAAGCTGATGGAAAAATAGCTGAGGCTTATAGCAATCTTGGATTGATATATAACCAACTGCATAAATACGACCTAGCCATGGTCGAATTCCATAAAGCATTAGCTCTTAGTCCTAAGGACGCAATCACCTATAACGGCATCGGCGCAGCTATGCGAGCAAAAAATAATTTGCTCGCGGCAATCAAAAACTGGCAGACTGCTATCACTCTAGATCCCAATTTAGCCAGTGCTCATTACAATTTGGGCACTGCTTATGAAATCAATAAAGATTTGGAAAAAGCTCTGGCTCAATATAAGGAAGCTGTAAAACACGACGATAAATTAGGTGAAGCGTATTACCGTATGGGACTCATTCTGCAAAAAATGAACAATAAAAACTTAGCCCTGGAAGAATACGAACAAGCAATTAAAATCTCCCAACAAGCGAGCTACGTTACTGATGCCAAACGCAGAATTAATTTGCTCTCGCAAAGCAAAAATAATGCTATGTAATAGCGCTCGTTTGATGAATCTAAACTATAACGTACGATATCGGACGGTCGATTTATTCTTTAACTCATTGGGTATAAATTCATACATGGATAAAAAAATCGCAGGCTTTATAAAAGATATGGAACATAAGAACGTGAAACGTTCATTATTTGCTCCTCCGTTTTCTCGGCTTCTTTGGTGTTGTGGTTTAACAGTTCGTCCACTTATGTTTAATAACTTCGTCACTAACTTTGTACTTATTGCCATTGTTGCGGGCTCTGTATGCAGTTGCGTTATATACATCATAGGACTGGCTTTTTCGAAGTCATATCCAATATTGGGTCCAGGGATAGCCTGTGGCATAATTGGGGGGTGGCTTATGTCGCAACGTCTTGCCAGTGAAGCCAAAAGGATTGGACTCCCATCTTGGGAAGAATATACACCGCCTGAGTCTTAGGATTTATTGTTCACTTTAAACAATGCCAAAAATGACCATTTTCGGATCAGATCGATATTTAATGATATTCCAAACCCATTAGGCAAGCCATTATAACAGTCACCACTTCTAAAAGTTCCAACATTGATTTTGGCGCAGTTAACAAAAAATTTGCCACCGACAAATATAAAAATTTGAAAAATGACCTGCTGGAATTCTAAGAAAGCGATTTGATTTTATCAATTAAGCTGGTGCTACTTTTACGTGGGGCTAATTCTACAAATTTAACTTTGCCACCGCAAGACATCACCGGTTCTGCTTCGGGCAAATTTTTTAAATTGTAATCGCCGCCTTTGACATAAATATCTGGCTTTAAAGGCCTGAGCAATTCCACAGCTGTATCTTCATCGAATATAGAAACAAAATCAACTGCCTTTAAATTAGCAACTATCTGCGCCCGTTCATTTTCATTTACTACCGGACGATCGGGTCCTTTAAGCTTACTTACCGACTGGTCGCTGTTAATCCCAACTATTAATATGTCGCCCAAAGCCTTGGCTTGATTTAGCAAGTGCAAATGTCCAACATGCAAAATATCGAAACAACCATTTGTAGCCACAATAGTTTTATTCTGCTTGCGACAATTAGCTACAGCTTCTTTTAGCTCATCGCGCGTTAATACGTTGGTAGTTTTAATTTCAGGCATAAGCCATATCAGGCAGTTTTGCCTTCATAAAGTTCGGCTAAATGGTTAATTAGACGCTCCGCGTGGCTCCGTCCCATTTCGTCCCAGTGAGCTACCCCAAAGTTTTTATTTGAGTAATTATCCGCTTGTTCATCTGTCCAAGCCACTAAATCTAAAGCCCGCCCTAATATAGTTAAGTAATTTTGATCGGTAATTTCTCCCAAACCCATAGCCGTTGCCGCAGGTCCTTTGCTTTCTACCTTTTCTGGATTTGCCAGGACTTCCGGTACGATGGGAACACCGTCGTCAGAATCACTGCTTAATGGAGCGCTTACAGTCGGAACGTTCGTATAGCTGCTCATTTGAGGATTTGCATTAGAAGAAGCCATGGCAGAGGTGATTGGTGGATTTATTAGTGAACCAATAGCCGGTAAACCAATATTGGGACCAATAGCAATCTCTTCAGCTTGACTTTGTCTAGAATCGCTCGTTAACTCTTTAGATAATGGTTGCCAAGGAGAATCTAAATCGTCCTGTAATTCTTGCTTAAGACTGATAGTAATAAACAATTGGCGCAATTCTTCAATTTGGCGAGAGAGATCAATAAATTTCCGCTCTACAAAGCTGCGCAAACCCACAACGGATTCCACTAAAATTTCTTGATCGCCAACAGGCGAGGGTAATCCAATTAGCTTCGGTGTTAATAATCCTTCAGCCTCAAGCTGAGGTCTTATTTGAGAAGTTGGCCAGCCTTGTTCAACCAATTCTTTAATACGTTCTAAAACCGATACATCTTCAGCCCTATATTGACGCTGCTGCCCGCGCCCACGCCTAATTTCTAAACTGAACATAAGCTCCCAGCGCCGCAACTGATGTACAGAAAGTCCAAGTCTGTCGGCCACTGAGTTTATTGACAGTAAGTCCATTGGTTAAAGTGATACCCCTAAGTTTCAGTTATTTATTTATACCGCAACTAGCGTAGCTGCGCTAGTTGCTACAATCATCTTGACTAGCAACGGTATGGTTAGCGGAGCAAGCAATGGCGAGGAGGCTTCTCCCTAATCTTCTAACTTGAATCCCACTTTCAGTGTTACTTGGAATTCCGCCACTTGTCCTTCTTTAATTAGTCCTCTTTGATCAACAACCTCAAACCATCCCATATGTCGGATAGTTTTAGATGCACGTTCGACAGCCTCCTTTACCGCATCATCAAAGCCTTTCGACGAGGTGCCAACAAGCTCAGTCATTTTGTATACATTACCCATGTATGTCTCCTTATATATAATCTAATTGAAGATAGCATCGATTATAACCAGCTAATGGGAACAATAAAGCGGGCAATCAATAAAGTCAAAAGATTTGCTAACTTGACCTATATTGGAGATTCCTTGCTCGGGAAGATAAAATGTAGGGTAAATATGTGAGCAAACGTCTTCTCGGCCACTGGCAAGTGTTATACTCGTTTTAAGACTAAATTATAAGAAGGTGTGTGCGGAGATATGCATTACTATTTTTGCCCGCGGTGCAATTTTAGAATGATGGCGACAAAACCTCTTTGTCCAACTTGTGGTTATAAGATTCCTCGTCAAACTAAACAAGTGCTGCCAGCGCAAAACGTTCAAATACGAAGCGTGCCAAGCTTTTGGTCAAAAATACTGAAATTGAATTTTGCTTCTCCGGCTTCCGAAAAAACCAAATCGGCCTAGAAAACGTGTCTTTACGAGTTGTCTTCTAAAGACAATCGCAAAGAGCCTCTGTTTTTTGCTAGAAGCCGCTGCGCCTGGCTTATGCCGATTTCTTTCTTATTCATCAATATTGCAGTTTTAGCGTTATTTTTTGCAGCAGCTAAAGATTCTTCGGCAATTGGACGAGGAATAGAGCACAAAAGTGAAATAATGGCACTTGCCCTTTGTTTGAGCTTGTAATTAGTGGGAGTCAAATCTACCATCAAATTTTCGTAGACTTTGCCCAAGCGCACCATCGAACAAGTAGTAAGTAAATTTAAAACCATTTTCTGGGCACTGCCCGCTTTCATTCTTGTTGAACCTGTAAGAGCCTCCGGCCCAGTAATTAGAACAATGGTAACATCACACAAACTACTGAGTATATTTGCCTTTTCTACTTTGTTATTTATAATGCCAATTGTATACGCACCGCACGCTCTGGCTTTGCGCAGAGCACCAATCACATATGGCGTTCTGCCGCTAGCAGTGATACCACAAACAATATCGTTTTGCTTTATTTTTGCCGCTATCACGTCTTGTTCGCCTAACTCTTCATGATCTTCGGCTCCTTCGACCGTTTGAAATACAGCTTTTTTACCGCCCGCAATATAACCAGAGACTAAACCCAAATCGACGCCAAAAGTTGGTGGACACTCTGAAGCGTCCAGAATGCCTAATCTGCCGCTTGTGCCAGCACCAAAATAAATTAGTTTGCCGTCTTTTCTTAGACCGCCAACAATTAAATCCACAGCTTTAGCTATAGCAGGAATTGCGTTTTGCACAGCCGATACAACTTGAGCATCTTCAGCTTGAATTCTAGTCACAAGATCTACTGTATTTAAAAGATCTAAATCCTTTGTGCGAGAATTGCGCTCCTCAGTTATAAGGCTTTCTAATTCACTTTGCGAAACCATATATTCCACCAAATTTTAATATATCTTGACGACCTTGCTGAACTTTTTCCAGGCTTTAGCGTACTATGAGTAAAATCAATTCTCAAAATTTTGTCCGCTACATCAGCATAGTAGCAAGGAGATATCTTTTTTGATCAATAACGACGTTATCTCTGCCGTTCGCAACAAGGCCAATATCCTTGAAGTTGTATCGCAGGTGGTAATGCTTAAAAGAATAGGCAAAGACTATAAAGGTCTTTGTCCTTTTCATAAAGAAAAAACACCCTCCTTTCATGCTAACCCTGAAAAAGGCATCTTTAAGTGTTTTGGTTGTGGTGAAGGGGGAGATGTTTTTGCTTTTGTGCAAAAGACAAAAGGACTGGGCTTTCTTGATGCCGTAAAAGAATTGGCTCATCAATTTGGCGTCAGTGTGATAGAAACAGAGCAAGAGAAAACAGAATATAAAAGACGCAGTTTATTTTTATTACTCCACGAACAAGCTTGTGAGTTTTACGGCAAATTGCTCAAGGACCCGGATCAAGGTGCCGCGGCTAGACAATATCTGGCCAGTCGTGGTGTCGAAGAAAGCACAATAAAAAAATTTAGGCTCGGACTCGCACCGGCTAGCTGGGATGCTTTGACCGATTACTTGTCTACCAGTAACAAAGTAAGTGCTGCTACTCTTGAGGAAGCCGGACTGTCCCGCAGTAGAACAGAAGGGCATGGTTATTATGACCTGTTCCGCAATCGTTTAATTGTTCCTATTACTGACGAGCAAGGACGTGTCATTGCTTTTGGTGGCAGAACACTGGGTAATGATCAAGTCAAGTATTTGAATTCGCCTGAAAGTCTCATTTATAAGAAGGGTGAGCATCTCTTCGCCTTTTCCCTAGCCAAAGACACCATTAAAGCTCAAGACTCAGTGATCGTTGTTGAGGGATACTTCGATGCAATTACTGCTCATATATCTGGTTTTACCAATACTGTCGCCACTTTAGGCACAGCCTTGAGCAATGAACAAGGTAAATTACTTGTCCGCCATACTGATTCCAAACGTGTCTATTTGGCCTTTGACGCAGATAGTGCGGGTATAAAAGCTACAGAAAAGGGTGCACAGACTTTAGAACAATTGGCCGCAGGCATCGGTTTAGATTTGCGCGTAGTAAGCATCCCTGGCGGTAAAGATCCTGATGAATGTCTACGTTCGCCTGATGGCCCATCGCTTTTTAAGCAGGCTTTAGAAAATTCTCAACCATTAATCGAATATGAATTGAGTCAGGCAACAGCTAGCTGCAATAATCAAACGCGTGATGGTCGGATTGAAACTGCGCGTAAAGTTGTCCCTATTTTGGCGAGAATAAGCAATGCGGTAGCCCGCAGTGAATATATTCGCCAAATCGCTAATAAATTCGATATACAAGAAGACAGCCTCTCATCAGATGTGGGCAGCCAGCGCAAAGAGCAAACAAACCGTACAAATAGCCAATATACGAGCAAACCAATATCAGCCAAAGAGCGTTTTCGTCCAGCTGACGGATTAATCGACGCCGAACGCTGGTTGATTGCTTCTTTCTTATCTAACAAACAAAATTACGAACTTGCCTTCAAATCACTCTCCACAGAAGAATTGATGACAACTTCTCACAATAAAATCATTAAAACTATATATGAATTAGGCAACGGTTTTAATGACACCACAGATTTAGAAAGGAAATTACTAGATTATTTTGCTCCAGAACCTCAAATATCGTCAGCTCTAGTCGAAATTGTGCTTAAAGCCGAAGAAATTGAGAAACAAAAAATCTCAGTACCTGTCTTATTGCTGCAATCTAGGGTAAAACTTATGAAGGAGCGAATTTTGGCCTTAACAAAAACAATACGTAATCGACTTAGTTCTAGTAATGACTCACACGAGACTAACCTATTACAGAGTAAAATATCAGAATTGAATCGCCTAGAAAGATTGACCTTGCCAACTATAACGAATATGGAAGAAATAGAACAAGTGCAGGAAAAACTTAAAGAAGTCGTTCTAAGCCTCAATAGCACAAGCGGAGAAGGTTCTTGAGTCCCAAAAGAGATAAAGAAGATACATTCATTGACAAGCTTGGTCGCTTAGAAGAAGCGGGTAAGAACCGTGAGCGCTCGGATTTGGAAGATCTACTTTCGCCTTCTGACGGCGAAATAGAGGATGATTTGCCTTTAATAGCCTCTGATCCTGCCATAATCAGCGAATTCGAAGAAAAAGTCGAGGCAGACCCCGCCGAGTTTGAAGAAGAAATATCGAAAGTATTATCTTCTTCAGACGATCCAGTGCGTATTTATTTACGTGAAATTGGCAGAATCTCTCTTTTGTCCGCTGACCAAGAAATAGACTTAGCTCGTAAAATCGAAAGCGGCGGCGCCGAAGGCGCAATGGCGAAAAGAAAATTGGTACAAGCTAATTTACGCTTAGTGGTTTCAATTGCCAAAAAATATGTCGGTAGGGGCATGCTCTTTTTGGACCTTATCCAAGAAGGCAATTTAGGCTTAATTAGAGCCGCCGAAAAGTTTGATCATGAACGCGGCTATAAATTTAGCACTTATGCAACCTGGTGGATACGCCAAGCCATCACAAGAGCTATTGCTGACCAAGCCAGAACTATACGCATACCGGTGCACATGGTTGAAACCATCAACAAACTAAAAAAGATACAGAGGAAGTTAGCGCAAGATAAAAGCCGCAAGCCTACCGAAGAGGAAATTGCCGCCGCAATGGAAATCTCTTTGAGTAAATTGCGGGATATCATCAAAATTGCTCAGGATCCCATTTCATTAGAAACGCCTGTAGGCACAGAACAAGATAGCCGTTTGGGTGATTTCATTGAGGACAAAGACACTGAAACACCATCTACTTCAGTCACGCAAGAATTATTACGCGAAGATATCATTGATATTATGCGATCTTTATCACCAAGAGAATGCAACGTTTTACGTTTGCGCTTTGGACTAGACGATGGACGGCAACGCACGTTAGAAGAAGTAGGACAGCTCTTCGGTGTAACACGCGAACGCATAAGACAAATTGAAGCTAAAGCTCTGCGTAAACTGAGGCATCCCAACCGCAGCCGTCGCTTACGCGAATATATTGATTAAAGCTAATTACTTAATCGCTTTTTTTTAAAACCAGATCAAAAAATTGTATAACACGAGCCACATTAGTTGCATCAGCAAAATGATGATTGGCATGAGGAATTAGTTCTAAAACACAATTAGCTCTAACCGACTTTAATCTTGATGCCAATTCTTTGCTCTGTTCGACAGGCACTATTGTGTCATTTTGTCCATGCATTATAAGAAAAGGCGGGCATCCTTTATGGACATAACTCACTGGACTAGCCTCTTTAGCCATATCGGGCTTTTCTTCTGGTGTTCCACCTAACAATCGTCTTATTGAATGCGAAAGCACATAATTAGTTCCTGCTTGCTGAGCTATCGTTGTTAAATCGGTTGGTCCACACCAATCGCACACAGCTTGGACAGCGCTAGAAATATTTGCGGGGGATTCCCACTGATGTTCTTCGGTATCAGAAGTAGTACCAAGCAATGCAGCTAAATACCCGCCTGACGAGATGCCCCAAACCGCTATATGATCAGGATCTAGCTTAAACACCTTAGCATGGGATCGTAACCAGCTAATAGCAATCTTGCAATCTTCAATTTGTGCCGGATAAGGAGCTTCGCGCGTCAGACGATAATTTATAGATGCCACAGCATATCCTCTATTATTGAAAGGCAGCTGAAAGGGCATAAACGACTTGTCACCAGAATCCCAAGCCCCGCCATGTATAAATACAATTACAGGATACAAAGCTTTGCTATGCGCTGATTCCGCTTCTTCGGGCAACCATAAGTCAAGCAAATTAGCTTCATTATCGAGATGTGGGCCATAGGCAATAGTGATAACAGAATTATGACCATTAAATAAGATATGCTTAGCTAAATTTTTGTGCGTTTCTGCTTGATGAATTTGCATCTTAACGGCCAAGATAATGGCTGCTAGCCATAATATGGCAATGGTTACTAAAAGATTTTGATGACGGACCATGAGAATTTTAAATGCTACAATTAACTGATCTACAATATAGTCCCGAGGCAATCTTACCTCGCTCTAATCAGCTTAAATCATAGCGTACTTAAAGCAAATATGATGTCAGGAACAAATATTTCCAGAAACAAAACAACGTTTAGGCGCCGCGGTATTACAACAGCGTTATTGACTGTTTTAGTAACTTTTAATTGCTTAGACTTGGCTGCTGTAGCTAACTCGGTTACTTATTCGGCACCTTCTGATAATCAGAATGCCAACTTTACAGGCGAAGTACCTGTAAAACAGATTGGCTCTTTGTTATTACCTAAAGCTGTGGTGCAATTTAAAAATACTGAAGTAAATGTTTTAGCCGTCCCAGATTGGCTTTTCGATCGTAGCGTGGTTCTATCAGGCGCACTTGTAAAAGCACAGGTGGATGTCCAGGGCAAAAGCAGCAATTTACGTGGCTTGGTTTATTTCATAGAGGGACAATGGTTAAGCAATCTCAGTTCAACAAATGCGATAGATGTAATTGATACTGTATCTGGTGACAGATTGCGGGGCAGAATCAGATCGCGTTTAGACAATGCCTTTGCTTTTAAGCCAGAAACTGGTCCAATACAAAAATTATCTTTTTCCGATATCAAAAATATAAACTCACCTAGAGCTTATGTATTTACTATTACCAGCGATTCTAGCAAGGTCATTCCTACTGATTCATCTATAGAATTCGATGCCAATACCATTGCTTTTTCTCCTACTTTTGGTCGGGCTTATGTTGCCAAAATAGCTAAATTACCAAAATCAACTCTTGCTGGAACTGAATCAGGCATTTCAAATAGCCAAATAGCCTTGTTAACTGCTGGAAACGTCATTGTCGACCTTGCCCCAGCTATAGCTATTCCACTCGCTCTAAACTCACACAATACCTCAGCAGCACAACAACAAATCAATTTATTTGTAAGCGAGCAATCAAGAGCAGCTGGTATTCCAGTCCCACTCAATTACAGTACCCATGCGCCTTGAGTTGTTAGAATCAAAGTTAGATTTTTCGTCGTAATTATTGATTTTAGCACCACATATAGTATCATTTAAGCTTATTGTAACGGAAGTCCACTGGATAATTCCAGGTCAGCAAAAGCTGAAGCATATGACATAACCGCATCAAGATATTGACTACGGATTTGCACATTAGCTTGTTGAGCCTGCAATGTTGAAGTAATGTCCGATTGGCCCACTTCATAACTACGCCTAGCTAATCGTGCCACTTCATATGAATCGGCCAATACGTGATTTTGGTATTCCTGTATCTTCTCTCTTTGAGCAACCAGATTCTGGTAAGCACTTGTTACATCAGAAATAATCTGATTACGGATAGCACCTATCTGATAATGGAGCTGCTTATCTGTAGCTTTATAAGTATAAATATTCCCCTGGTTCCAATTAGTGACAGGCATTTCGGCATTGAGCGTGAAAAATATAGCAGTTAGCTTAGGACCAGCTGAAACGTTTCCAGCAGACGACCTGCCAAAAGTCAAAGTAGGATTAGGAATGATATTGCCATAAGCAGTGCGTAAATTAGCACTATTCACCCGCAACTGTGCGTTCAAACTCTTAAGTTCTAAACGATTTTCAAAAGCCAGATCAATAAAATGTCGCAAGGGAGGAATAGCCCTATCAAAATCAGGCATAACGTCACTTTT